>NZ_JBGQOO010000010.1:0-142033 GCF_052119685.1 Maribacter spongiicola
CCGTTGTCCGTTGTCCGTTGTCCGTTGTCCGTTGTCCGTTGTCCGTTGTCCGTTGTCCGTTGTCCGTTGTCCGTTGTCCGTTGTTCCAAATAGAAAATTTAGCAATGCTAAATTTTCTATTTGGAACTTCTATTTTCTTACTTCTTATTTTTACTTCTTACTTTGTACTTAATACTCTTCACTTAATACTAAAAAACTAAGCCATCTTAGGTTTGTTCGCTTTAGTTAAGAAGTTTAAGTCTCTTTTGATTCTAGAGTTTTTGAATTTGTATAATCTAGCTACTTCTAAAGTAGTATTAGCTTCTACTTCATATGTTGTTTCAGTAACGATGCTCATCTCAATAGTTTCAACTTTTACTTCTTCAGTAGATTTCTGTGCTTGAGCGGTGAAGCTTAAAAAGATGATGAAGATTGTTGCTATTATTGTTTTCATGACTTGCGTTTGTTACAATAATAGAACGCCGCAGGCCTTGTTTTACTAGGTGATGAATCGCTGAAAAACCCCTAATTCTCGTTACTTGACACAACTTCAGATTAAGTGTAAAATGGTATCGATAAACGACAACACCGCTAAAAACACCTTACCGTTAATTGGTGTCGTTAAACGACAAATGAAAAAAAGTACTAGTTCAAAAAACAGAAAAGAGAGTAAAAAGGTAGAAATATAGATTTTAGTTGTTGGCTGTTGGCTGTTGGCTGTTGGCTGTTGGCTGTTGGCTGTTGGCTGTTGGCTGTTGGCTGTTGGCTGTTGGCTGTTGGTAAAACATAAATTTAGCTTCGCTAAATTCTCTTTAATAATAAAGTAGTGAAAAAGTATATTCTCTATTATTTCCTCTCCTTTCCATTTTCAATATTTGCAACTTCAGACTTTTTACTTAATACTCTTTACTCAGTACATTACCTCATCTCATCAAACAACTCCTAACTTTAATAGCACATTCGGATCAGGGCAGTTCTCTTTATAAAAGGATAGCTTCTCTTCAGCGCATACACCTGGGTAATCACCTTCGTTACCTTCTAAGTCTTGTATAATTTGAAAATGAAGATGTGGTGCGTAATTTACATTAATATCGGGTGTACCTAAAGTTGCGAGTACATCTCCGGCTTCAAAGGTCCTTCCTATATACAGACCTGATAAAGATTCTACAGCTAAGTGACCATATAAGGTATAGAAGGTGATCTCATTTAAAACATGTTCCAGAATAATGGTTGGTCCGTAATCACCAATAGTGGTATTGTTTTTAAAGCTATGAATCTTTCCGTCTAACGGCACAATGACCTTTGTACCTGCATCACACCAAAAGTCAATTCCCAAGTGAATATTACGAACAGGTGTAATGTTAGAGGTAAAACCTTCCTTATCACTATATAGATTTCTTTGTTCTAAATATCCGCCGTAGGCAATAACACCTTGTATACTTTCAAGCACGCCATCAATATAAGATTGACAAACGGCATAATCGGTAATATCTAAATCATTCAAATCTTCATTGTATATAGATAGATTTAATGGTACATATAATTCAGATGAAATAGTGGCATCTAAAATACAGATGGTTTTTGCAGCGTAAGATTCTAGGGCTTGAGCTAGTGTATTCATATCTCAAAAATATAGTATCCTTTACTATCGTTAACATTTTTTAACCATTTTCCTCGTAAGGTCTTTGTAAATTCCCTACAAATTGCTAAAAGAAAATTGTTATGAAATTATTACAAATCACTTTATTGGCCTGTGCGACCATGATTGCCACCAGTTGCCAATCCAAAGTCAAGAAAAATACCATTTCTGAAAATACAGAAATGGCTGAAACGCAACATGAAGAGATTGAGGAAGAAGTAAAATTGAGTCCGCAGCAATTAAGTACATACGAAACCGCTTATTTTGCCAGCGGATGTTTTTGGTGTGTAGAAGCTATTTTTGAGAGTGTAAAGGGTGTTAAAGAAGTTGTATCTGGTTATGCTGGCGGTGAACAAAAGAACCCGACTTATGAAGAAGTTGGTTATGGTAAAACTGACCATGCAGAGGCTGTTGAAGTTTATTATGATCCAAATGAAATTTCTTTCACCCAATTGGTTCAAGTATTCTTCGGTTCTCATGACCCAACTCAATTAAATAGACAAGGTCCCGATCGTGGTAGACAATATCGCTCGATCGCTTTTTTCAAGAATGAAGAGCAAAAGAAGATCATTGAAAATTATATTCAAGCACTTACTGATAAAAAAGTGTATGATAATGATCCAATTACGACAGAAGTTGTACCTTATACTATCTTTTATAAAGCAGAGTCGTATCATCAAGATTATGAAAAGAACAATCCTAACAACTCGTATATTAGAAACGTTTCTATACCGAGATTAAATAGATTTAAAGAAAACTTTGGAGATTATCTAAAGAAGAGTGCCCATTAAAAGATCTCCCAAAATATTTTATATAAAAGCATCCTATCTAGGATGCTTTTTTTTGTGCAACAGACTGTACAATAATTACAAAGCACATCAGTTAACCTAAGAATAAGTAAGCTCTTTTTATTTTATTATATCTTGTAGCCACTTAATTAAGTACTATTAATCTTACATAACTTAAGAAAATGGTATTTTTGAACCATAGATTCCAAACCAGTATTATGAAATGGACTATTTGCCTTTTACTTCTTTTAGCCGTTATTTCATGTGCAGAAGTTAAGAACAAGAAAAATTCTCAAGCAACCCCTGTTTCTTATATTAAAGATGCCCCTACCTTAGATGGTAGAGCTATAGAAAATTATTGGAATTTACTCGATTGGAAACCGATCGACCAAAATTGGATCGGCGGCCCTTTTGATCATGATGATTATAATGGCAGATATAAAATCGCTTGGAACGAAGACGGACTCTACCTTCTTCTAGAAATAGTTGACAATACTATTTTAGATAAAACCGAAGATCCATTAAAACTTTGGTGGAACGATGACTGTGTTATTGTTTATGTAGATGAAGACAATTCTGGCGGGCAACACCGGTTTAACCATAATGCGTTTACTTACCATGTAGCTTTAGATGGTAATGTGGTTGACTTAGGTGTAGACGAAAAGCCAACGCTATATAACGATCATATTACCTCTAAGCACCAAACAGAAGGTAACACCACGTATTGGGAAATGCTTGTAAAAGTGTATCCTAGTTTATATAATGATGAGCCATCAATAAAGCCGGTTGTACTTACCGAGAATAAAAGAGTTGGTTTTGCACTCGCCTATGCAGATAATGATAGTAGTGAAGAGCGCGAGAACTTAATCGGTTCTGTATTTGTCGCAGGCGAAAATAAAAACAAGGGATGGATAGATGCCAATGTATTTGGAACCTTACAATTGGTAAAATAATTATTGCAGCACTACCTCACTATAATCTGATGTGATTACCACAGAACGGTTGCTATTATTTTTCAAGTGATACCCTTTATGAATTGTTGTATTCCCATTCTTAGTTTCTACTATCTGTAAACCTGTTGGTAATTTTAACGTTGAAGAGTTGCCCTTTACATAAATACCGGTAGCCACTTTTGGTAATCTTAAATTAAGTTCGCCATTCTTTACGCTTACATCTAAGGCTTCAAAATCGTTGCCAATCTCTAAAATATGCACTGTACCAAAGTTGTTTTTTACAAAAGCATTTTTCAGAAGTTTATTTATAGTAACCTCTGACGAAGTGGCTTGTAATTGTAATTCAACCACCTCGGACAATGAAATTTCTTCTGAATAGGAAGTGCTTAGTTGACCGTAATTCCATTTTTTAACTGTTACCGGAGTATATGATGCAGAAACTGTAGTTTCTTTCCCGTCTATAATAGCTGCCCAAAGGCTTGAATGCGAAAGGTTCGCATTCAAGTTTTTGGTATTCTCAGCTAGTTTAACCTCACCGTGGCGTACATCCATTTTTATTCTGGTTGACTTGGGCAAGCTAATCTTTATAGTCTTTTTAATTTTAAAATTCTTTTGTTCTCCTTCATTTGAAAAGTAAAATACATTGGGTACATCTGCTCTATCTTCTCTAGAAGAACTTATAAATGTTCGAAGCTCTTCTCTTTCTTTCTCTGCATGAGCACGTTTCTCTTCTAATTCTTCTAGTCTCTGTTGTAAATCTTGATTACGTTTTTCACGTAATTCGGCTTTTTTCTCTATAAATTCAGCTCGCTCTTCATTATGCTTCTCAATTATTTTTTCACCCTTATTTGCATACTCCTCCATGCGCTCAGCCCATTCTTCTAATCGTTTTTGATGTTTTTTATCAAAACTCTTCTCAAAATTCTTTTGCCATTTTTTCATGTACTTATCTCCATCCTCTTGATACTCTTCATAATCAAATGTATAGGCATCAGTTAATGGCAGTGGCGGCATTTCTGGAAAAGGAGCTATCTGAGGTACACTTACTACAAACGATGCAATTTCAGGTACTTCTATTCGCATACCGCCATGATTAAAGCTATTTTCAGAATCAAAACTTGTGAAAAAGTCATTGTTCTTAGATTTTGAAGATATTTTAATTTCTTTACTATTACCTATTATTTCAATTGGGCTATTCTTAAAATAATTCTCTGCTTCTTCTTTTGTAGCTCCTTCTAGGGTAATAGTGGCAGTAATGGTTACCTCATCCTTATCCCAAGTTTCAAATTCAATATCAGCGTAACTGGTATTGATGTTTATTACGGCATCTTCTGCTACAATAAATCGTTCTTGAAATGTTTTACGCTCTTCTTGCGCCAAAAATGCGGTAGAAGTTAAAAGTGTACATGCAATGATGAGTTGCTTAGATACTGTTGTCAATAATCTGTTCATTTTTTGATAATTTTAATTCGTTTAACTTTCTTTTTAATTTCTGTAATAATTGTAATCGTAACTGTAAATTCTCTATTAATGCGGTTATCGTTTGATCATTTGGTCCTAATTCTTTTAGCTCATTATTTAAAGACTTGTATTCAAGATTTAAATTATTGAGTTGTTCCATAAAACTGTCGATCAACTCTTTAGTATCTGGCGACACCTCTAGTTTTGCCAATTCTAAATTAATATTGGCTACATAATAGCTTTCTACTTTCTTTAAATCTGGTGAAAGATCACCGAAAGTAAATTCTGATTTATTATCATCGTCTGGGGTAGATTCTACTACAACTGGCAAATTGTCATTGTTGTCGTTTAAATACAAATACCCAAAACCAATACTAAAAAGCACTACTACCGAAGCTGCAATTTTCAACCACATTCTAGTTGGCTTTTTTTCTTCTGGTAATGATTCTTGTAACTTCTTAAAAAATCGCTCTTCATGATCTGTTTTAATAGTATGCTTTTGTTCGCGTTCTTTTTTGAACATTTCCCTAAGATCCTGTTCCATATTTATTTCCTTTTAATAGTTCTTTTAAATGACTTTTACCTCGTGATAATCTTGTTCTGCAAGCAGACTCTGAAATATCTAATACTTGAGCAATTTCTTGATGGTCATATCCTTCGACCAAAAACATAAGCACTACGTATTTGTATTTATCCTGTAACCCATTAATAGCACATCTAACTTGTTCGATGCTAATAGTAGCAGATACATTCCAATTATCATCTTCTGCAACCACTTGCATATAACCTTCGTCTAGCGAAACCTCTTGATCTTTTTTTGCTTTTAAAAAATCAATACTTTTATTCACAACAATCCGCTTTAACCAAGCTCCAAAAGTTACATCACCTTTAAACTGGTGTATTTTTTGAAAAGCTTTAATAAACGACTCCTGTAAAATATCTTCTGCATCATCTCCATTTTTCACAAATCGCATAGCAACAATGTACATACCATCGCAATATTTGCGATATAATTGCATTTGTGCCGTACGGTCATTTGCCTTACATTTCTCTACAATAGCGCTTTGAAACATGAATTAATTAGATTGGTTTTGGGTCGTTGTTATAATAAGGACGATATAAAAAATAGAATGTGGCAAAAATTTTTACTTTTACAGAATACTATTAAATCTTTCCATTGAAACAAGTTACAATTTCCAATGCCTATTTGACCTTAATGGTCCTTGATTATGGTGCCACCATTCAAAAATTACTTGTTAAAGGTGCAGATGGTGAGTACACTAATGTTGTTGTAGGTTATAACCACCCAAGCCGATATCGTTTAGATGATAATGTTTTAGGCGCTAGCGTAGGTCGCTATGCCGGAAGAATTTCTAATGGCGGATTTGTGATTGACAGAACTAGATATGATTTGTTTCAAGAGGATGGAGTTCACCTGCATGGTGGCAAAGAAGGTTTTCATCAAAAATATTGGATCATCGACGAGGTAGACCAAAGCGATAAACCCTTCATTAAACTTACCTATGCAAGTAAGCATTTAGAGGAAGGATACCCTGGCAACTTAAACGTAAGCGTTACCTATAAATTAATGAATAACGCGTTGCAGATTATTTATGAAGGAATGACGGATAGAAGTACGGTGATCAACCTTACCAATCATTCATATTTTAAACTAGATGCCAATCCGTACATTGATGATTATGAATTACAATTGAATTGCCCATATCGATTAGAGACGAAAGATAACTTACTACCTACCGGTAATATAATACCCGTACGTAAAAGCGAAAACGATTTTCTTTTACCAAGAAAAATAGGAGTACAACGTTTAGATACCATATTTATAAAGGATGTTGGTAATGAAAAAGTTGCCGAATTACATTCGAAAACATCTGGCATAAACATGAAAGTTTATACCAACCAACCTGCTTTAGTAGTATATACTCCAACAGATTTTCCGGGTATATGTTTTGAGGCTCAAAATTACCCCGATGCACCAAATCAGCCAGATTTTCCTAAAAGCCTCTTAAGACCTGGTGATATTTACAACAACATTTCTATCTTTAAATTTGATTTAGGCACACCGAGTTAACCCATAGTTTAGCATTTCGATTCTTTACATGAAACTATTAAAAAAGTTTATTATAGGTATTGTAGTAATCGTAGCACTCATTTATCTGGTAGCTATACCTTACATACATAGTGAAGCCAAAAAATTCAGTCCTTCAAAAACAGCTCTTTTAGTTTTAAAAGGCAGCGAGCTAGAGGTAGATTATTCTAGTCCGTCGAAAAAGGGACGTGTTATTTTCGGAGAATTGGTACCCTTCGGTAAAATATGGCGCACAGGTGCAAATGAACCCACCACATTTACCACAACCCAAGCAATACATATTATAGACAAGACACTACCACCGGGCAAATATTCGCTTTGGACAATACCTAATAAAGATAGCTGGCAGGTAATCTTTAATACTAAAATACCCGATTGGGGCGTAACCCGTGTAGATGGTAACCAAACCACGCATGAGAGTAAGCATGATTACTTAATAGTTGAGGTACCGGTAAAAAAATTAAAAGAACCTGTTGAAGACTTAGCAATACAATTTGAGATTGTTAAAGAAAATCAGCAAACACTAGACTTTTTAAGTTTAGCTTGGGATTCTACCAAGATTATGGTTCCTATTTATAAATAGTACCTTTATGCAAAACTTGCATATTTTGAGTTATTACAATGAATTTAGCTAAACTTACTACATCAGATTTTCTTGAAGGCATCTATGCCAATAACGTCGCTATTGTAAGTAAAGCCATTACTATTGTAGAAAGCACGAACCCTGAGCACCGTATAATCGCCAATGAAATTATTGCCGGGTGTATTGCCAAAAAACATGATACTATAAGAATCGGAATTACCGGTGTACCTGGGGCAGGCAAAAGCACTTTTATAGAACAATTTGGTGGTATGCTTACCGACTTAGGTAAAAAAGTGGCAGTACTTACCGTAGATCCTTCTAGTAGCAGAACAAAAGGCAGTATTTTAGGTGACAAGACACGTATGGAAGAATTGGTCAAAAACCCCAATGCCTATATTCGACCTTCGGCGTCAGGCTCATCATTAGGCGGTGTCACCCGTAAAACTAGAGAGAGCATTCTAATACTTGAAGCCGCAGGTTTTAATTGCATTTTAATTGAAACCATCGGTGTTGGGCAAAGCGAGACCGCGGTTCATGACATGGTAGATTTCTTTCTATTATTAAAATTAGCTGGTGCAGGCGATGAACTACAAGGCATAAAAAGAGGCATAATTGAAATGGCCGATGCAATTGTTATTACCAAAGCAGACGGAGATAATATAAAACGAACAGATTTCGCGAGAATGGAATTCACCCGCGCATTACATATGTTTCCGCCGAAGGAAAATGGCTGGACTCCTGAAGTGCTGACTTGCTCTGCAATTGAAAATAGAGGTCTAGACAAAATTTGGCAGTTGATAGATACCTATTGCAAAGACATGAAGGCATCCGGATTTTTCTCAACTAATCGACAACAGCAAAATGAGAATTGGCTTATTCAATATCTAGAGCAAGAATTATTGTCCGAATTTTATCACCATCCGAAGACCAAAGAAATGCTACCTCAATTGAAAAAAGAAGTTATTGCGGGTCATACATCACCATTTTTAGCTGCTGAAAAACTATTGAAAGCTTTAAAAACGAGCTAAACTGTTATCGATGTTACTACGATTCGAGTACATATTCTTTAGTATAAAAAACATAACTTTGCATCGATTTCAAAAACAACCCAATGCAACCTGTTACCACTTCTCTACTTTCGGTCGTTGTTCCTTTATATAACGAGCAAGACAACGCGGCTCTTCTTACACAGAAAATCCACGAAAGCTTGGTTGGCTACAATTATCAAATTATTTACATCGATGATTTCTCGACAGACAATACCAAAAAAGTTGTAAAGGGACTTAAAGATGATAAGGTTCATTTAATTGAATTGAAAAAGAATTATGGTCAGAGTCTAGCTTTGGCTGCAGGTTTTGATTATGCTGAAGGGGAGTATATTATAACAATGGATGGTGATTTGCAAAACGACCCATCAGATATTCCTCAAATGCTGAGCTATGCGGTTAGTGGTGAATTTGATGTTGTAACCGGTATTCGTCAAAAAAGAAAAGATTCTTTAGTTAAAAAAATTCCCTCTAAAATCGCCAACTTCTTGGTTAGGCGTGTTACCAAATTAGATATTAAGGACAATGGTTGTGCCTTAAAAGTTTTTACCCGAGATATTGCCAAAGATTTAAACTTATATGGCGAAATGCATCGGTTTATTACCCTATTGGCATTTCTAGAAGGCGGTCAAATTAAGCAAGTACCGGTAAAACACCATGCACGCCATGCAGGGGTTTCTAAATACGGATTAGAGCGCGTTTTCAAAGTAGTTGCCGATATGATGCTATTACTTTTTATTCGTAAATACTTTCAACGCCCAATTCATCTTTTCGGTATCTCTGGTTCTTTAATGATTATGGCAGGTGTTTTCATTAACATTTATCTTATAATCGTAAAGTTCGGTTTTGGGGAAGATATCGGCACAAGACCTTTGTTGACAGTAGGTATGATGTTTATTTTTGCAGGTATTCAATTATTTACAATCGGTATCGTAATGGAGTTATTAATACGTACTTATTATGAATCTCAAAATAAAAGACCGTACCGCATTAAAAAAGTAAGTGTAGGTGGCGAAGTTAAATAAGAAAGTAACTACCACTTTAAAAGTCCTTATCAGTGCTGTTTTAATTTATTTCATTTTTACAAAAATCGACGTAACTGAGATAAAACACATTTTGATAAAGAGCAATCCGCTTTACTTATTATTAGCTACTTTTTTCTTTATAATTTCTAAGTTCATTGGGGCAATACGCCTAAATATATACTTTCATCAACTTAAAATTATGCTTACCAATAAGAGTAATTTTGAGCTGTACTTATTGGGTATGTTCTATAACCTATTTTTACCCGGTGGTATTGGTGGCGATGCATACAAAGGTTACATTCTAAAGAAAACCTTTGACATAAAAACTAAAAAAATAGTTAGTGTATTAGTATTGGACAGATTAGGCGGGCTATTATTACTCTTCATTTATGCCTGTACCCTTCTTGCATTTCTTAAAATAGAATTATTAGATGGATATAGGTGGATGTTCATTGTGGCCATACCATTATCGGTCATCGTATTTTGGCTATTGAATAAGAAGTTCTTCAATTTTGTACTACCTATTTTTTGGAAATCGACCGCATTATCTGCGTTGGTGCAATTGGCACAATTAATTTGTATTTGGTTTATTCTACTTGCCCTGAACATTGAAATGAATCAGATTTCATATCTCATCATTTTCTTAATTTCATCTATTGTCGCGGTAGTACCTTTAACTTTAGGCGGTATTGGTAGCCGAGAAGTAACTTTTTACTATGGCGCTAAGCTCTTAGGTCTGGATCAAAGTATATCGGTAGGTATTAGTGTGTTGTTCTTTTTAATTACCGCCTTAGTTTCGCTTATTGGCGCTTGGTATCACTTTAAAAAGGTGAAATTAGAACTGGCACAAAAGACTAGTGAATAAACTAGTACCTGTTAATAAATATGCAGCAAATGCATCTTATTAACCACCTTTTTTCGTGTATTCGGATTCAAGAATTTACCCTGAAGCCGTGTTATTCTAAACTGATCTACAGAGATTTGAGAATCCCAATCGAAACCTTTGTTTTCTAGCATACGCATTTCATCATCATTTACATACACCCAAATATCTTTTTGATTTCTTAATAGAGCGGGCGTAGTAGGCTGCACAGGATGTTGATTATAGAAATCTAACGACCAACTATAATCTTTACCCACCTTATAAATACGGTCCACAGGAATATCTTTTTCAGAAATAATTTTAGCCATTGAAGACCCACCTTGGTAATCTAATAAATTCGGATAAAAATGTAAGTTTAAAACGGCATTCAAAAGTAACGAAGCACAAACAGACATTGTCACTAATTTTACATACGGTCCTTCTCTTTTTAAAGCATAATAAATAATAATAATGCCAGCTAAAATCAAGACTACATAGGCAACAATACTTCTTAATTTAAAGACATAGAAACATATCAAAGCCGATGCTATAAAGACAATGCTCAGTACAAAGTATTGCCCTATCATTAACAATTTTATCGTTTTTGCTTTATCTGTTCTATATAGGTTATAAATATATGAAGCCGTAATTACAGCAAATAGAGGAATGGTAATATTCAAGTAATGTGGCAGTTTAAATTGCGCAAAACTGATTATAACGAAGATGAGCGTAATACCACCAATGGTCAAAAATTCTAAACCAGGTTCATATTTAAATTTGATTTTTACAAAGCTCTTTACCTTATTATAGAATGCAGTAATACCTAAAATTGTCCAAGGGAGAAAAACCCATAAGAAGGTATGAAAAAAGAAAAAGTAATCACTACTATTCTTACCGATACCTTCACCACTTAAGCGCTCAAAACTCTGTTCCCAAAAAATAAAAAATATTCCGCTACGATGGTCTTTTCCACGAATCACCTTTTCGGGGTGCAAATCGAATTGTAGATAATAAGCATATAACATTGGAGTTATGGTGATGGCAAACACCAAAAGAGCCAGTAACACTTTCCAACTAATGAAAGCCTTCCATTTATTGGTATAAAATAGATGACATAGAATAGGTAGCCCGATAACCAAAAGTGCAATCTGTCCTTTAGTAGAAAAAGCAATACCCGCTGCAAATGCGCCAATAGCTATGGCAGAAATACTACCTTTTTCTATATACTTTGCTAGCTGCCAAATTGCTAAAATGCTAAAGCCCGTTAAAACTGCATCTGTACGCACATCGATAGCCCCTAATACAATAGTCTGTGCAGTCATGAAAATCAATGCAGACAACTTACCAACTTTCTGATTATAAAGTAGACTACCCAAGCCGTAACAGCTATACGCCGCCAATAAGGTTGCTAATATGCCGGGTATTCTATAAGACCATTCGTGAATACCGAAAATCTTATACGATAATGCTGCTAACCAATAATGCATGTGCGGCTTATCTAAATATTCTTCAGGACCTTTAAACAGGCTAAAGAAATCATTCTCTTGAACCATACGCATTGCCATTACAGAAAATTGCGCAGAATCATTTTCGAATAACGTTACAAACATGCCTGCAACGTATACCAATAAAATTAAAAGAATTAAAAACCAATACCTTAGATTAGATATCATAGGGAAAATTTGCGAAGTGCAAATATAAATAACTTTACAAACAACCAGCCGAATAACGAACCAATAAGAGCACCGGTAATAACATCAAGCGGAAAATGCACACCAAGATATATTCGACTATAAGCAACCATAGCTGCCCATAAGACTAAAAAAATACCCAAATATTTGAGTCTAGATTTTAAAATACTACCAAAAAAGATGGCTAATGCGAATGAATTAGACGCATGAGCAGAGAAATAACCGAATTTACCGCCACAATAGCTTTTTACCAATCGCATGTAGGGTTCAATTTCTGGATCATGGCAAGGTCGTAATCGGGCAACGCCATACTTAAAAAAATTACCTAACTGATCGGTAACCGTTATTAAAAGAGCAACAGAAACTAATAGCACTAAAGTTTTTTTACCTCCATATTTTTGAAAAGAAAGAACCAGCAAAAAAATATAAAGCGGTATAGCGCTGAGCTTATGGGACAGGAATAGAAAAAAATTATCCCATTGAGGCGTACCTAGTCCATTGAGGTATAAAAAGACATCTTTATCTAATTGTAATAGCTCTTGAAGCATAATTTAATCTTCGTATCTAGATACTTCGCGATCATAAAAAGCGGTAGCGGCAGCAATTAAGGTTTCTGCCTCTTCTTCTAATTCCTTTTCATCTTCTTTAGAAAATTCTTCAAGCCATTCTACCTCATCATCTTCAAGATTGATTATAAACCTGGGAAACTCGGTATGTACTACAAATATTGCTGTCGGATAATCTGTATTATCACCTAATAAAAATTTCGGAAATTCCATAAAAAATGTACTATATAGGGTTAAACTATAATGCTGATAGCGATGAGCGGACCGTTATTGTGCGATTAGTTTTTTGGTTAAATAATTAAATCGAAGATACAACATAATAGCCGACGCCGATAAACCGGTGAGCAAGCCTATCCATATTCCGGTGCTTTTCAAATCTGTATGCAGACACAAGTAATAACTTACTGGAAAGCCAATCATCCAATACGAAATAAATGTAATTACGGTCGGTATTTTTACATCTTGCAATCCGCGTAATGCACCTAAAACAACTACCTGTATACCATCGGATATTTGAAAGAAGGCTGCCACCAATAATAGTTCGGCAGCTATAATCAACACTTCGGTGTTATCTGCAAAATTGGTTATATCGTCAATATCTAAATATAGCGACGGAAACCAATGTCTACCTAATAAGAAAAGCGCAGCAAATACAATTTCCAATATGAATGTCAATAAAAATATAGACTGTGCAATACGTCTAAGCTCTTTAAAATTGGCTAATCCTTTTTGGTTACCAACCCTGATCATTGCGGCAATACCTAGACCCATACCGAACATAAAGGTCATACTACTTAGGTTAAGTGCGATTTGGTTCGCAGCCTGTGCATTTTTACCTAGAACACCACTTAACCACACTGCAGAGGTAAAAATACCGACTTCAAAAAACATTTGCAACGAAGATGGAAAACCTAGTTCAATAATCTTTTTCATGACCGTTTTTTCAATTTTTTTAAAATTGAATCCGGTTACATAGTACTTAAACTTCTCCTTAGTTTTTAAAATGAACCATAGATAGAGTACCATGAAAATTCTGGAGACCAATGTACCAATAGCTGCACCCACGATACCCATTTCTGGAAATCCGAAATTACCGAAGATTAAAAGGTAGTTTAAAACTATATTGATAATATTGGCTACTATAGTGGCATACATTGGGTATTTAGTCTGCGACAACCCCTCAGAAAATTGTTTGAATGCTTGAAAAATTATAAGCGGCACTAATGAAAAAGCAACCAAATCTAAATATGGCAATGCCAATTCTACAACCTCAATAGGTTGCTTCATTATATACATTACCGGTTTTGCCAATAAAATAACTCCGAATAGTGTCAACCCTAAGACTGTACATAATACCAAACCATGCTTTAAAGCACTTTTGGCATTTTCTTTATTACCAGCACCATCAGCTTCTGCCACTAGAGGAGTAATTGCGGTCGAAAAACCTATACCCAAAGACATGGCAACGAACACAAAGCTGTTACCTAAAGATACCGCAGCCAGTTCTGCAGTACCCAATTGACCTACCATAATATTATCTGCCAATTGCACGAAAGTGTGCCCTAACATTCCTAAAATAACAGGAACCGAAAGTTTAATATTATAGCGAAATTCTTTGGTGTAATTCTGTAACAAAACTTAAACTAAATTTTTTGCAAAGGTACCGTTAATTGAACGATTTATTCACTTCATAAAGAGGTTTAAAGAAGGCTGGTCTTCAATTTATTACGATTATTGTGCTGAAGATAAAATTATAAAAAGGTATGTTATACTTTACGATTATCTCAAAATATAAGCTCAAATAAATAAGTATAAAAAAGAAGAATTAAAACAAGAATCGTAATTATAACTATTTAATTTTCAATATTATAAATAATAAATAACTCTTAAATACACACAACAAATCGAACCATTGGCACTTGATTTTTGTTAAACTATACACTTTAAGAATACTAATATGTAGTACCGTGTCGTTATTAACTACAAACACACCAATTACCATTAATTATTAGTTTTATGAACCAAGATCCATTAGTTTGGATTATCGACGATGACGATATATCTAAATATGTAATGAAGCGATATCTCAATCAATTATCGGTAAAAAATATTGTCGGTTTTCCAGATTCACTTCAACCGCTGAAACTTATTCAGGATAATTATAATTCTAATGAAGAATTACCTGATATCATTTTCCTTGATTTGCACATGCCGGTATTAAACGGTTTTCAATTCATCAAAGAATTTCAAGATGTAGCGATGAAAATCGATAAAAAGATTAAAATCATTATGTTGACCTCTTCAATAAATGCAGAAGATGTTGACCATGCAAAAACGTTTCCTGAAATTTCTGACTATTTCATAAAACCGATAAAACATAGAGACCTCTCTAGAATTTTAAATGTAGAATTAAAACACTAAAAATTATTCTTTAGTTTTTGCCTCATTCCAAAATACATCCATCTCTTCTAAGGACATATCTTTAAGTTCTTTACCGATTTCCTTTGCCTTAATCTCAAGGTATTGAAATCGTTTTATAAACTTTTTATTAGTTCGCTCGAGAGCGTTTTCTGGATTTACTCCAAGAAACCGTGCATAATTAATCATAGAGAAAAGTACGTCGCCAAATTCCGCTTCAATTTTCTCCATGTTTCCTGCTTCTACTTCTACCTGTAACTCAGCCAGCTCTTCTTGTACTTTTTCAAACACCTGTTTAGGTTCTTCCCAATCGAACCCAACACCAGAAACTTTATCTTGAATTCTATTTGCCTTTACTAAAGCAGGTAAGCTCTTTGGCACTCCCTCAAGCACACTTTTCTTTCCTTCTTTTAACTTGATCTGCTCCCAATTTCTTTTTACATCTTCTGCATCGATAACTTTTACATCGCCATAAATATGTGGGTGCCTATTCACTAACTTATCGCAAATAGCATTAGCAACATCGGCAATATCAAAATCATTGGTCTCTGACCCTATTTTTGAGTAGAAAATAATATGTAGAAGCACATCGCCCAACTCCATCTTCACTTCATTGAGATCATTATCTAAAATAGCATCACCAAGTTCATAAGTCTCTTCTATGGTAAGGTGTCTTAACGATTGCATCGTTTGCTTTTTATCCCACGGGCACTGCTCTCGCAACTCGTCCATAATGGTCAACAACCTATCTAATGCCTCTAATTGTTCCTTTCTGCTATTCATTGCTACAATTTTTACAAAAGTACGCAACACCAACTTTACGCACTAAAAATGCTGTTTAGTTTTCGTACATTTAAAATCACAATCTTATTTGAGACCATCAGCATTCACTCAAGCGGATTTTAGATAGTAAAAAAAAATCAAACAGCAACATTGTAATCTATACCAATGAATACAAGAAGAAAGTTTATTATAAATACCGGGTTATTAAGTGCAGCTACTGTATTACTGCCCCAAATAACAATGGCGACTACTAAAAAATCTAGCTATGGTGTTCAGTTATATTCATTCAGGACCGACATGCTTGCTAACCCTATGAAAACGTTAGAGAAAATCGCTAACCTTGGGTTTAAGGAAATTGAAAGTGCCGGATCTTCAAAAGGGTATTATTATGGATTGACGCCCGCACAAATGAGAACGGCTTGCAAAGATTTAGGTATGAAACTTACAAGCGGTCATGTGCATTTAGATGAAAAGTTTGAACAAACTATGGCAGATGCGGTAGCTTCTGGTCAAGAATATCTTATTTGTTCTTCGCTACCTAGTGATGGTCAAACAATTGATAATTATAAAAAAGTTGCAGAGCAGTTTAATATTGCCGGCGAAGCATGTAATAAACTCGGATTAAAATTTGGATACCATAACCATGAGTACGAATTTGAATCTGAAAACGGAGAAGTACTTTATGATGTGCTTATGGATAATACCCAAAAAGAATTAGTTCATATGGAACTAGATTTGGGCTGGGTAGTCGTTGCCGGTAAAGACCCTTTGCATTATTTTGAAAAATACCAAGGCAGGTTCCCGCTTTGGCATTTAAAAGATATGAATATGCATGAAAAGGTAAGTACAGAATTTGGCAAAGGTGTTCTTGATATCGACTTAATGCTAAAAAACAAAGAATTATCTGGTGTAAAGCATATTTATATTGAACAAGAAGAATACGCAAGTACACCTGCCGAGAGTATGCAACACAACATGAACTTTTTAAAAAATCTTTAGTCGCACCTATGAAATTTTATACAAGTTTTATTCTCGCATCTTTACTCTTTACAACTGTAATCTCTTGCAAATCTCAACAGAGATCTTTGGTTTCTGATGGGGCACAGCTTGTACAGGTCGCTAATAATTTTAGCTTCACCGAAGGTCCCGCTTCAGACAAAAACGGTAACGTTTATTTTACCGATCAGCCGAATAATAAAATCATGAAGTGGAACCAAGCCGATAATTCTATCAGTACTTTTATAGAATCATCAGGTAGGGCAAATGGCTTGTATTTTGACAATAATGAAAATTTACTGGCAGCTGCCGATGATAAAAATGAATTATGGCGAATTCATAAAACAGGTGAAATTGATACCTTAATTACAGATTTCGAAGGCAAGAAATTAAATGGACCTAATGACCTTTGGGTCGATTTAAAAGGAGGAATCTATTTTACAGATCCTTACTACCAAAGAGAATACTGGACAAGGACAGAAGCTGATATAAAAGAAAAAAATGTCTATTATATTTCCCCAGATTTAAAAAACATCTCAATAGTAGCGATGGGCTTAATACAACCTAACGGAATTATTGGCACCCCAGATGGCAAAACACTTTACGTTGCAGATATAGGTGACAAAAAAACATACTCCTACTCCATTCAAGAAGATGGTACTTTAGGTGACCAAACACTTTTTACAGACATGGGCTCAGATGGCATGACCATTGATAATAAAGGAAATGTTTATTTAACAGGTGCAGGTGTTACCATTTTTAATTCGCAGGGCGAACAGTTAAAGAATATACCCATCAATGAAAACTGGACAGCCAATGTTACCTTTGGTGGCGAAAATCAAGATGTTTTATTTATAACAGCAATGGGGTCGGTGTACACTTTGCAAATGAATGTACATGGTGTTAGATATTAGATTTACAGCTTGGTAAATTTTCTATTTAACACACCTGGCAATTCTTCATTTACACCTTCAGTTAGAATAGCTGAATTTAAAACCATGGCGCTAAAATTTGTGGCATTTAAATTTAGTACACTGCTTTTAAAAGTCCATTTACCACTGAAGTTATTAGTTCTACCACAACGAATAGCATAAAAATCTCCAGTTACACTGGTAATATCAAGTTCTACCCAATCAAGCTCCCAAGTGCCGTCTGTATTAATATTTAATGTGCCGTTTAAGCAGTCGAGCTCATCTAAGATATTATTAGAAGCAGTACCATCTTCATTAACATCTTGGGCTACATTCACATTTATTTCAGTCAATGTATAGGTACCAATTACCACGGCACTATCATCAGTTGTGGCATCGCTATCATCAGATGAGCAACTTGTAAAAAGTAGCACTATACAGGTCGTAAAATAAAGGATATATTTTCTCATGATAACAACAAAATAGGTTAATTCTATATGGAAGGTAGTTAAAACTATTTAAAATATATTGCTATAACCAATCATTTGATTATGATAAATTCATAAAAGCAGTAGCCTTTTCAAAGTATTCAAATGTATTTTTCAAAGTCACTATATTGAAATTCATATAATTACAGCACAATAATTATCAATTACTTAACAAAGGGTTTTATTTCTTATTAATTCCTTGATTTTAATTATCTTAAACGACTTAAAATCCAACCAAACTATGATTACATACATTTTTGAATTTATCGGTACTGCAATGTTAATTCTTATAGGGAATGGCATTGTTGCCAATATTGTATTAAAGGGAACAAAAGGAGCCGATGCCGGGTGGACAGGTATTTCTCTTGCATGGGGTATTGCCGTATTTATTGGTGTGTACATTTCAGCGGATGGCAGTGGTGCTCACCTTAACCCTGCAGTAACCGTAGCTCTTGCCGTTGCCGGAAAATTTTCTTGGGCAGCAGTACCAGGTTATATAGTCGCACAAATTTTAGGTGCCATGATGGGTAACTTTTTAGTATGGCTTAATTATAAAAAACAATACGAAGCCACAGAAGACACCGATGCAATTTTAGCCACCTTCTCCACTTCACCGGCTATTAAAAGTCCATTTTGGAATTTGATGACCGAAATTATTGGAGCCTTTGCACTTGTATTCGGTGTATTCTATATTGCCGGTGGCACCATGGGTAACAGTACAGTATCATTAGGGTCGTTAGACGCGCTACCAGTTGCACTATTGGTAATGGGTATCGGTTTTGGCTTGGGCGGCCCTACTGGTTACGCCATTAACCCAGCACGTGATTTTGGTCCGCGTTTATTACATTCAATTCTTCCTATAAAAAATAAAGGAAATAGTAATTGGGGTTACGCATGGGTACCAATAGTAGGTCCAATAATTGGCGGAGCTTTAGCTGCCTTAGTATATATGCTCATTGAAACAATTCAATAAAATTTACAACTATGAAAAGTCTAATTCTACTTACCTGCATTTTTACAACCATGAATATACTTGCTCAAAAAATGGTAGACTTACCATTTGAATATGACCCAAATGTAAATTGGTCGACAGCAGAAAAACAATTTTACTCAGATATTTGGGAAACAAATGTAGTAACCAACGTGGCTATACCTCGGTTAGAAGTTTTTGAGGCAGATCAGCCAAATGGTACCAGTGTTATTGTTGCCCCTGGTGGCGGACTTTACGGTTTGAGTATTAATAGCGAAGGTCGAGATGTTGCGAAATGGTTGAATAATCATGGTATTACAGCCTTTGTTCTTAAATATAGGTTAGTACCAACTGGTGTAGATGGTATTAAAGAAATTACAGAAGAGGGTACTAACAACCCGGCGAAGATCGAAGAAAGAGTTGCTCCTGTTTTACCACTTTCAATTTCAGATGGTCTTGCTGCTATTACTTATGTAAGAACTAATGCAAAGGCTATGAAATTAGATCCAAACAAAATTGGGTTCATGGGCTTTTCAGCTGGTGGTGCAGTAACCATGGGTGTTACATTTAACTACACCAAGGCTACTAGACCAGATTTTATAGTACCTGTTTACCCTTGGATGACCGTTATTGGTGAATATAAAATTCCTGAAGATGCACCGCCAATGTTAGTAATATGTGCTTCAGATGATCCACTTGGACTTGCCAGACCAAGTACTATACTGTATACCGATTGGGTAACTAGTGGAAAAAATGCAGGTATGCACATGTATTCAAAAGGAGGTCATGGTTTTGGAATGAAAAAACAACAATTAGCTTCTGATAACTGGATCGAACAATTTTATGCTTGGGCACTTACAGAAGGTTTAACAAAACCAACACTTAATTAGTAATTTAAGATAATCTGTCATATTTGCATTTATGAGTAATTTCAAGATTTCATATTTAATAACGGTTTTTCTAATTTCAACAAGCAATTATTGCATTTCTCAAACAGAGAATAACTTCAGTGAAGAGGTAAAAAATATTACTCAGAAATATGATACTATATGGGATTCAAAAAAGGAAACCATAGTCTTCACTGGCAGTTCTAGTGTACGATTGTGGAGAAAGTTAGAACAAGTATTTCCGAACCATCAAATCGTAAATAGCGGATTTGGAGGATCACAAGCATCAGACTTACTATTATTTACCGATGAATTAATCTTATCCTACAATCCTAAAAAAGTATTTATTTACGAGGGTGATAATGATTTATGGGCAGATAAAAGACCTGCAGATGTTCTTGATACGACCGCAGAGATCATCCGTCGAATAAAATCTAAAAATCCTGCCAGCGAGGTTATATTAATTGCGGCAAAGCCAAGTATCAGCAGATGGAAGATTCGAGGGAAATATAAAAGGTTGAACAGAAAAATGCAACGTTTCACCAAAAAAGACCCACAATTGTATTACGTAGATGTTTGGAAACCAATGTTAAACAAACGAAAGTTAAAAACCGATATCTTTATTGAAGACGGCTTACATATGAACCAAAAAGGTTACGATATTTGGTATGAAGCCATGAAAGATTTAGTAAACCAACCCTAATTACACTACACAATGAAGACCTTTTGTATTCGAAGTTTATTTTTTGCAAGTCTAACACTATTAGTAATTGCTTGTAGCGAAGAGAAGAAAGAGCGCATTGCAATGCCAACGACAGATTTATCTAAAGCTAGCTTAATACCTAAGCCGTTAAAGACCATACCAACAAACTCTGCTTTTGCATTAGACCAGTTTACGGCAATCTACACCTCTAAAAACGCAACTGGTTTTGAAGAAGTCGGTACTTTCTTAGCAGATAAACTAAAAGAAAAAATAAATCTAAGTATACCTGTAAATACTGAAGGGGCAAATACTGTAGAGAGAGTTATCTACATTAACCAAAGCGATAGTACCGATCTGGCATCACCAGAGTCATATCAATTATACATTAATCAAGATTCTATTATTCTCAACTCTAACACCGCAGAAGGTGCTTTTAGAGGCATACAAACACTTCGGCAATTGGTACCTATAGAAAGTAACGACACATTGGCTTTGCAAAAAATTTGGCCCGTACCGTCTGGGAAAATTATCGACAACCCTAATTTTTCTTATAGAGGTTCTATGTTAGATGTTGCACGACACTTTTTTAGCGTTGATGATGTTAAAAAATATATTGACCTACTATCTTACTACAAAATAAATGTACTGCATTTACACCTCAGTGATGATCAAGGTTGGAGAATTGAAATAAAATCGTGGCCTAAACTTACAGCAATTGGCGGCAGTACCGAAGTTGGTGGCGAATCTGGCGGATTCTATACACAAGAAGATTACAAAGAAATTGTACGTTACGCTGCTGAAAGATATATGACCATTATACCAGAAATTGATATGCCCGGCCATACCAATGCGGCATCTGTATCTTATCCGTTCTTGAACGGTAATGGAAAAACTCCGAAACTATATGAAGGTATGCATGTTGGCTTCAGTACTTTTGATACGCATAAGGATACAGTGTATGCTTTCATAGACGATGTGGTTAGAGAAATCTCAGCGATCACTCCTGGTCCTTATTTTCATGTTGGTGGCGATGAAAGTCACGTGACCAAAAAGAAAGATTACATCTACTTCATTAATAAGGTTGAGAAAATAGTACAGAAACACGGTAAGCGCATGATCGGTTGGGATGAAGTTGCCATTGCCGATGTAGATTCCACTTCAATTTCTCAATGGTGGGCAAGTGAAGAGAATGCTAAAAAAGCAGTGGATAAGGGAATGCAAATTATCGTCTCACCAGCTAAAAAGGCATATTTAGATATGGAATATGACACCTTATCTAAATTCGGACTCCACTGGGCGGCTTACATACCGGTAGATACTGCTTATATTTGGACACCAGAAGAATATGGCTTACCAATGGAAAATATTTTAGGTGTTGAAGCACCACTTTGGTCAGAAACCATAAGTAATATAGATGAGCTTGAATACTTAGCTTTTCCAAGAATTATAGGCTACTCTGAATTAAGTTGGAGTATTAAAGAAAATAGAAATTGGGAAGATTATAAAGTACGTTTAGCAGACCAAGCACCCTTTCTAGATAGAATGGATGTAAAATATTACCCTTCTGCGCTTATCGACTGGAAGAAGAGCGACTTTACGTATGAAACCATAAAGAAGGACTAACTACCTATGTAGACAATTAAAAAGCCTTGATTTAAATACATCAAAGCTTTTTTATTTATAGATCATAAGATTTCAATTTTACCTTAGATAAAATAGTATTTAAATATTGAAAATTTATAGGTTTTTCTAAATAATCTATGATATTAGAATAGCTATCTGCCTTCAGTTTATCATCTCCCCTAAATGAAGAAGTTGTAATTACAACAGGTGTCTCTGGTGCTAGATTTAGTTCATTCAACTTATCAAGAAAATCCCATCCGTCTAAAACAGGCATATTGATGTCCAGTAAAATTATATCAGGAGAGATATTGGTCTTTAAATAATCAAGGCCTAGCTGACCATTTAGGGCAATAGAAATGTTTTTATAGCCAAATCTCTCGAGGTTTGTTTTAGCTATAAAGTTCGTTACTTCGTCGTCTTCAATCATTAATATTCGTATCATTCTGTGGGGTTTTAAATGGTTTTGATTATTTGTTTTAAAAAATTATTATAAACTCTGTTCCTTTATTTACTTGACTTAATACATCGATTGTACCACCGTTTTCGTCAATTATAGTTTTCATGATATATAATGAGACACCTAAACCATCAACATGGGTGTGTAGACGTTTAAATAAGGCGAAAATTTTATCAGAAAATTCTTGTTCAAAGCCTAGTCCGTTATCTTTGAAAGACAATTGAACTCTACCATTGACATCTTTGGTTTCAATTTTGATGCTTAGTTTTCTTTTAGGATGTCTATACTTAAGCGCATTTGACATAAGGGTTTGAAGAACACCCTCTAATTGTATTTTATTATAATTGATTGAAGGACATGCTGAGTAATCTTCTTTTATAATTGTTCTGCCTTCTATAATTTCTTTAGAATAACTAGTTTTTAATTTACCTACCACCTCTGAAAATTCTAATCTTGTTTTAGATGCGCCAAAATTAGACTTTGTAGCAATCACCATATTTAAGCCTGTAATCTTATCGCACATTACTTTAGTGACCACATTCATTTTTTCAACTATAGGCATTACTTCATTAAAGGTAATATCAGATTCTAAAGCCATTCGCATTAGGCTCTTTAAATTGGTTAGCGGAGCTCTTAGATCATGTGCTGCTACAAATGAAAAATCTTCTAAATCTTGATTTTTCTTTTTCAAATTTTCATTAACTTCTGTTAATGAGGTTTGTGAGCTTTTTAATTGTTGTATCACATCGATAACATTCGTTACATCAAGTGTGGTTATACCTAAGTAATCGCCAATTTTAAATGCCCTTGACATAAAAGTCTTCTCAGTAAATTCACCTTTAAACAACAACTCATCGAAACCTATTGGCACACCAGTTTCGATAACATTTTTATAGGCTTGGAATCGCTCCGTTCCTTCTAAATAAGGGAATATGTCCAACAAGTTTTTACCTATGAAATTTTCTTTTGAAATACCAATGGTATCAACACCAGCTTGATTTATATCAACAAAATTCATGTCTCTATCTAAAATCACAAAAGGTGAATATGCATTTTCGAAAAAAGCACTTTTTAATTCACAATCAATATCAAATTCACTTGTATTCATATCACTCAAATTTTGTAAAGGCTATTTAGCTACACCACAAATTTGCAGCATTAAAAAACTTATTTGAATTGATGTATGTTGGATAAGAGAAAGATATAGTTGAATGGCAAGAAACTGTAGATGAACAGCTTAAACAATAAATTAAAATTGCTTTACTATTAGGTTTGAAACAAAAAAAAGCCCTAAAAGGGCTTTTTACATAATAGTATAAGAGAAAGACTATTCTTCTTCAGAAGCTTCTTCACTAGTTACTTCTTCGCTAGAAAAGTCAGTTATTTTATTATCGGTCAAAATATTATACCATTGTATAACCTTTTTAATATCGCTAACATAAACACGATCTTCATCATAATTAGGTAACACTTCAAAAAAGTATTCTTCTAATTTAATTTTTTCGTCTTTATGGCTAATTGAAGTTTTACCGCCATCTTCTTTTGTTTGAATTTTTTGAAAAACCTCTCTTAACGGAACCTCTTCTTCAAGTGTATAAATTGCGATTTCAGACAGTACACTTACACTGCTACGCAAGCTAACTGTTATTCTTTTTGCATCTAATAAAGATTCTGCTACAAAACCTGTTCTGGTTTGGGTAATCAATTTATACAAACCTGGTTTTCCTGCAACAGATAAAATTTTCTCTAAACCCATAAACTCTTTTAAAATTTCAGAAAACAAATATTATACTTTTCTATTAATAATGGAGGCATTTTAACGTCCTTTTTTCATTGCAGGAAATTTCATGCGATAGTCTACACTAATCTTACCTTTTGAAATATTGGTTAATCGACCTTTTAACATTCGTTTCTTTAAGGCAGATAATTTGTCTGTAAACAACACCCCTTCTATATGATCGTACTCATGCTGAATAACCCTTGCCAGTAAACCATCGAAAGTTTTAGAATGTTGTTTAAAATTCTCATCTAAATATGTAATTTTAATAACACCTTTTCTGCTTACATCTTCACGAACATCTGGTATACTTAGGCAACCCTCATTGAAAGCCCATTCATCACCAGTTTCTTCCTCGATAGTAGCATTGATAAACACTTGTTTGAAACCGTCTAACTGTTTTTGTTCCTCTTCAGTTAAATCTTCATCCCCTGAAAAGGGAGTCGTATCAACCAAAAATATACGAACAGGCAATCCTATTTGTGGTGCCGCAAGACCTACACCACTAGCGTTATACATGGTCTCCCACATGTTAGTTAACAAATCATTCAGTTTTGGATGGTCTTTATCAATATCATCCGCAACTTTTCTTAATACGGGATCACCGTATGCAATAATGGGTAAAATCATTTATAATGTCTTTAAAAAATCTTGTAATATGATAGTAGCACTAATCTCATCGATCAATGCTTTGTTTTTTCTTTGTTTCTTTTTTAAGCCGCTATCTATCATAGTCTGAAAAGCCATTTTAGATGTAAAGCGTTCGTCATGCCTTTTAATAGGAATAGTCGGAAATTTCTCTGCCAACTTCACTAAAAATGGAGCGATTAAAACTTCAGACTCAGAAGCGCTATTATCCATTTGTTTAGGTAACCCAACAACAATAATCTCTACTTTTTCTTTTGGAATATAGTCAGATAGATATTCAAAGATTTCAGAGGTAGCTACAGTGGTTAATCCGAATGCTATCATTTTCATATCATCGGTAACCGCTAAGCCAATACGCTTTTCTCCGTAATCAATTGCAAGAATCTTTCCCAAACTTAATTTTTGGCAAAAATAAAGGATAATTTGTTATATGTGCCCATGCGCATGGCTAATTACTGTACTTCAACTTATATTTGAGAAAATTTTATGAAAATGACAGAATTAAGAGCACAAATAGAAAAAGCATGGGATAATAGAGACCTTTTAAAGGAATCTGCTACCCAAGACAGCATAAGAGAGGTCATTAACCTTTTAGATATCGGAAAATTAAGATGTGCCGAGCCAACAGCAGACGGATGGCAAATTAACGAATGGGTAAAGAAAGCGGTTGTTATGTATTTCCCTATTCAAAAAATGGAAACCATAGAAGCAGGTATTTTTGAATACCACGATAAAATGCCTTTAAAGAGAGGCTATAAAGAAAAAGGAATTCGTGTGGTACCAAATGCCGTTGCAAGACATGGCGCATATATTGCACCAGGCACTATTTTAATGCCTAGTTATGTAAATATTGGCGCCTATGTTGATGAAGGTACCATGGTAGATACTTGGGCTACTGTTGGTAGTTGTGCACAGATAGGTAAGAACGTACACTTAAGTGGTGGTGTTGGTATTGGCGGCGTTCTTGAACCATTACAAGCTTCACCAGTTATTATAGAAGATGGTGCCTTTATTGGTTCTCGTTGCATTGTTGTAGAAGGTGTAAGAGTTGAAAAAGAAGCTGTACTTGGAGCGAATGTTGTTTTAACAATGAGCACTAAAATAATTGACGTTACAGGTGAAACTCCCGTAGAGACAAAAGGTGTTGTTCCTGCTCGTTCAGTTGTAATACCTGGTAGTTATACGAAGAAATTCCCAGCAGGTGAATTTCAAGTACCGTGCGCCTTAATTATCGGAAAAAGAAAAGAAAGTACAAACAAAAAGACATCATTGAACGATGCACTTAGAGAGTATGATGTTGCGGTTTAATTTTTGAATTCATTTTATTAAAAAAAATAATTTTAAATTTTTTTAACCATTTTGAATAATACCATCAAATAATAGTCTTTTCTAGATAACAACAGTTAATCCGTACAAAATGATTAAATTTTGTGCGGATTATTTATATAACAAATTGTATTTAAGGATTTTAATCATTCTAGGCTGCATCCTTATAGGATAGTTGTATTATAATCTGCACAAAATCGAAAACAATGAGTTAGTAAAAACTAAAAAACTTTTTGATAATTGTACGCAACCATTCTAAAATACGACCTCTTATAAACTGAACCATGCTATAACATTGGATTTCAATTGTGTAAGAAATTTACTTCTTAACACAATTTTTTAATTCTTTTTTTGTTATAACTTTGTTCGCTCCGATTAGAGCAAACCAATCAAATTGGAAAGTATGATTACCAAAAAAGAGCAACTTACCGCATTAGTAATTACGTATAACGAAATTGGGTACATTGAAAAGTGTATTGATTCCGTTTCTTTTGCCGATGAAATTGTTGTAGTTGATTCTTTTAGTACTGACGGAACTTTTGAATATTTAAAGGACCACCCGAAGGTAAAAGTCATTCAAAATCCGTTTGAGAATTTTACTGCTCAAAAATCATTTGCCTTAAAACAAGCTACAAATGACTGGGTTTTATTTTTAGATGCCGACGAAATTGTTTCTAACGCTCTACAAAATGAAATTTTAGAGACAGTATCTAGCGATACTGATATCGCAGCATTTTGGTTCTATCGCCAGTTTATGTTCAAGAATGAAAAATTGAATTTCAGCGGATGGCAAACCGACAAAAACTACAGACTTTTTAGAAAAAGTAAAGCTGTATTTTCTGACTGTAAAATTGTTCATGAAACATTAGACGTTGATGGTACTTCTGGTATCTTAAATGAAAAACTGACCCATTACTGTTACAAGAATTACGAAGATTACAAAGGTAAAATGTTGAAATATGGTCAGTTAAAGGCTGTTGAATCTTTTTACAGAGAAAAGAAATTCACTTATGTAATGATGGTGCTAAAAACCAGTTGGAAATTTTTCAACCATTACATATTACGTCTTGGTATACTTGACGGCAAAAAAGGTTTTACCATCTGTTATTTAAACTCATTGGGCGTTTTAGAACGTTACAAGGAGCTTAAAAAATTAGAACAAAAAAATGAGCTTGCGTATTACTTAGTAATGCCATAGAACGTCCACACGCTTTTTTCTTTTTTAGTCGCATTTCTTATACCAACATTTTTAGCAATAGATTCTGGTGTCTTATACCCTCTTTTATGGTCTAAGTGTACACATACAGCACTATATCGCAATTGCTTAGACTTTAACCCGAAATTGAATAAACGCTCGCCGAGCTCTCTATCTTGACCGCCATATTGCATGCGTTCATCAAATCCGTTAACATTTTCTATATCTTTTTTCCAACCAGAAGAATTATGTCCGTTCCAACTAGCATTGGTAGGCGTAACCCAATTTAATATCTTAGAAATAAAACCTTGAGCAGTAAGCTTATTGTTTTTAAAAGTTTGCGGAATTCCTTTTTCTTTCAACCATTGTATATTGAAACAACGTTGATTTTCAATATCCTCTAAGGTGATCAATTTAGAAATATTCATGGGTAACATGTAATATCCGCCAGAGATAAAATAACCTGGTTCTTTATTGATATAATGCACTTGAACAAAATCTTCTCTAGGAATACAATCCCCATCTGTCATAATTATATAATCTGCAGAACAAGCGGTAACCGCCTTATTTAGTATTCTAGATTTCTGAAAACCATCGTCTTCTTGCCAAACATGAACGATTGGGTAATGTACCTTCGCAGACATCTCAGCCAATAATTCTTTAGTAGGTGCCTTCGATCCGTCATCGGCAATAACAACTTCAAAATCTTTGAATATTTGTTGCTCAAAGCCCCATAGTACCTTCTTCAGCCACTCTTCGGCATTATATGTACTAACGATGATACTTATTTTAGGAATCTCCATGCTACGTTTCAAATTACTGCAAAAATATAAAACTCTTATCTATCTTTGAATTAGAATAGACAGTCTTCAATATTAAAAGACAAATTACAGCATTGTAAAATGAAGTTAAAAGAAATACCTGTATCAATTTACAATTCAGCTAAACTTTTAGCTATTTCTGTTAAAAGAATTCATACTACGCAGAAAGAAGAAATTCCTGTAATTGTTTCTTTAACCTCTATTCCATCAAGATTAGGTACACTTCACCTAACCATCAGAAGTATTTTGAATCAAGATGTTCGACCTAAAAAAATTATTTTATGGTTGCATCATTCTTTAAAAGATGAAATTCCAAAAAAACTAGCGGTATTAGAATCTGATTTATTTGAAATCATGTATTCAAATTTAACCTGTTCTCATAGAAAGTTAATTCATAGCTTAGAATTGTTCCCGAATGAAATAATTGTCACTTGTGATGATGATATGATGTATCGATGTAATTGGCTTCGAACCTTATATGAAGAACATCAAACACATCCGAATAAAATAATAGCTAACCAGACCAGATATATCACCTATACTAATGTTGGTGAATTACAATCGTATAGAAGCTGGGTTTATATTGAAGGTTCAAAATTTAATACATCAGCGGTCATACCTATAGGTGCTGAGGGTGTTTTATATCCACCCAAAACCCTTTCTGAAAAAGTAACAGACTCAATATTATTTTTAGAATTGGCTCCGAAAGCAGATGACCTGTGGTTTAAAGCCATGGCTCATTTAGAAGGAACAGCATCTTTGCAAGCTAAGAATAAAGCAAAAACACCCATACCTATAATTGGGTCTCAAAAGCAATCTCTAAAAAAGTCAAATATTGGAGGAGATAAAAACAAGACTCAATGGCTAGCTATAACTAATTACTTCAACATTACTCCAGATAATTTTCTTTAATACAAGCAAAAAACAAATGACAGAGGAAATCAACAAATGCATAGAAGTTCTAGAAAATGGCGGACTCATACTCTACCCTACCGATACGGTTTGGGGTATTGGTTGTGATGCTACCAATGAAGAAGCTGTACAGAAAGTATTTCAACTTAAGCAACGAGATGATAGTAAGGCGCTAATTTGTTTAGTAGCCAATGATGCTATGCTTGAAAAACATGTAGAAAAAGTACCTGAACTTGCATACGATCTTATGGATCTAGCTACTAAACCTACTACCATTATATACGATAAACCACGTGGTGTAGCCAAAAACCTAATTGCATCAGATAACACATTAGCCATAAGAGTAGCATCAGATAAATTCTGCACCTACCTTATAGGCAAGTTTAAAAAACCTATAGTTTCTACTTCTGCCAATATTTCTGGGGCCAACACACCCAAATCTTTTCAAAATATAGATGAAGCTATTTTAAAAGGTGTAGACTATGTGGTAAATTTGCATCGTGAGAAACAGAATAGCTCCGCCTCATCAATTATTAGACTTTCTAATGATAATACGGTGAAGATTATTCGAGAATAAGAACATGCAAGAGAGCTATACAGACGCTTTAAACAACCCAATATTCAAAATAATTTCAGAAGCCGCAGAAGAACTTTCTGTAGACTGCTATGTTATTGGCGGTTTTGTAAGAGATTATTTTTTAAAAAGATCAATACCAAAAGACATAGATGTTGTTGCCATTGGCAGCGGTATTGCACTTGCCGAAAAAGTAGCATCAAAATTAAAGGGAAAACCACAAGTTTCTGTCTTTAAAAATTTTGGTACCGCCATGATCAAAAGTGATGGTATCGAACTTGAATTTGTTGGTGCGCGTAAAGAAAGTTATCAACGCGATAGTCGCAAACCCATTGTTGAAGATGGCACTTTAGAAGATGATCAAAAAAGACGCGATTTCACCATAAACGCTTTGGCCCTTTCGTTGAACAAATCGAACTACGGAGCCCTTCTTGACCCTTTTGTCGGTATTGCAGATTTAGAGAACAAGATTATAAAAACTCCCTTAGAACCAGGCATTACCTATTCAGATGACCCTTTACGAATGATGCGGGCCATTCGTTTTGCTACCCAATTAGATTTTCAGATTGCACTACCCTCTTTACAAGCTATTACCGAAAATAAAGACCGTCTAAAAATTGTTTCTAATGAGCGAATATTAGATGAACTTCATAAAATTATGTTGTGTAAAAAACCTTCTTTAGGCTTTTCATTACTTCATAAAACAGAACTACTAGAACTAATTCTACCGGAATTAACCGCTTTACAAGGCATAGAAGAAATTGAGGGTCAAAAGCATAAAGATAATTTTTGGCACACTTTAGAAGTAGTTGATAATATCTCTGAGGCTACAGAAGACCTTTGGCTACGCTGGGCCGCTCTTTTACATGATATTGGAAAAGCCCCTACTAAAAGATTCCATAAAAAAATTGGATGGACATTTCACGGACATGAATTTGTTGGATCAAAAATGGTGTTGAAATTATTTAAACGTCTCCGCATGCCTTTGAACGATAAAATGAAATTCGTTCAAAAGTTGGTTTTAATGAGCTCTAGACCAATTGTACTTTCTGAAGATTTTGTAACAGATTCTGCCGTACGTAGATTAATTTTTGATGCAGGTGATAATGTAGAGGATCTAATGACGTTGTGCGAAGCAGATATTACTACTAAGAACCCTAAAAAGCAACGCAAGTATCGTCAGAATTTTAAGGTTGTTCGCCAAAAGATTGAAGAAGTAGAAGCTCGAGATCACGTTAGAAACTTTCAACCACCTATTAGTGGAGAAGAAATTATGGAAGCTTTTTCATTAAAACCATCAAAAGAAATCGGAATTATAAAAGAAGCGATTAAAGAAGCGATTTTAGAAGGAGAAATTCCGAATGAATATAAAGCGGCACAAGATTTTATGTATCTTAAGGGTGCCCAATTAGGTTTACAGGTTACGAAATAGAATGGCTATTATTTATGGATATTACATTTAGAAAAATTGCCAAAATATCTTTGGTATTAGTTTATTTAGTGATCGTTGCCGGCGCCGTGGTTAGAATGACCGGTAGCGGTATGGGTTGCCCAGATTGGCCAAAATGTTTTGGATACTACATTCCCCCAACAGAGGTTACAGAAATACAATGGCAAACAGATAGAATGTTCGAAAAAGGTCAGGTAATTATTTATCGTGAGACATTACAAATTGCAAAAGAAACGTTCACTACAAAAAATACTTTTGACGCTACCAATTGGGAAGCATATACGAAACATGACTACGCAGAATTTAATCCGTGGCACACATGGATCGAATATATAAACAGGCTTTTAGGAGCCTTGGCCGGTCTAGCCACTTTAGTTCTTGCCATTATCTCGATTAAATTTTGGAAGAAGAAAAAGCGTATACCCATACTATCATGGTTAGTGGTTGTAGGCATGGTCTTTCAAGCTTGGTTGGGCGCAACAGTTGTTTACTCTGTTTTAGAGCCCGCAAAAATTACTGTTCACATGCTTATGGCATTGGTAATCGTAGCAATGTTGCTTTATGTTATCTATTTAGCAAATGAAGAGAACAAACGCATTAAGTACGATAAAATGGTATTGAATATCAGTATTGTAGCAATAATTATGACACTTGTTCAAATTGCTATGGGTACCCAAGTTCGCCAATTTATAGATGAGCAAATAGATATTTTCGGCTACAATGCAAGAGATAACTGGTTAAGAAACCCTGAGTTATTATTTTATATACATCGTTCATTTTCTATACTGGTCATTTTAGTAAACGCTTTCTTGGCGTACAGAATTACGAAGTTAGATTTAGGGCACTTCAAAATTTACTGGGTCTTGTTTTTACTGGTAGTGGAGGTTTTTACGGGTATTGCCATGAACTATTTAGATTTCCCATATGCGAGTCAGCCATTGCACCTTATATTAGCGTCTATTCTATTCGGTGTACAATTCTACATTCTTTTAGATGCATTAATGCCTAGAATAAACTCGAAAACTTCGTAACTTTGCCCTCCCACAAAAATTAAAGTATGATTTATAAAATTCGTGTTATTCTCGACGCTGATGAAGATATATTCAGAGATTTAGAGATTGAAGCCCACAATTCATTAGAAGACTTTCATAATGCCATTACCCAGGCATTTGGTTTTTTAGGTAATGAAATGGCATCTTTTTATACATGTGATGAAGAGTGGAAACAAGACGAAGAGATTGCGCTTTTTGACATGAGCGAATCTGGGTCTGATGTTCGCTTAATGAACGAAACCTTTTTAGAGGATATCGTTACCGAGAACAACCCAAAACTAATCTACGTGTATGATTTCATGAACATGTGGACATTTTTCGTTGAACTTGCAGATATTCAAGAAAATGAAGATGGCCGTTCTTACCCAAATGTACTTTTTTCATTTGGTGAGCTACCAGAAACTCCGCCAGAAAAAAACTTTGAAGCAGAGAGCAGTGCCTTTGACTTTGATGATACCTTTGACAATTATGACGATTTAGATTTCGATGAAAATTGGAATTAATCTGCATGTAAAATATTTCACATTACTTTTCTAACCATTTAATTTAGAACACTTTATGATTAACCTATATGCTACCCAAATCGAAAGCATTTCTATACATAGAGTTGGTAACAAAAATAAGAACGAAGGTGTTTTTCTTTCAGAAGAACCATTTAGACTTAACGATGAAACCACCGGTCTATTAAAAGAATACTTTTTTAAGCCTTTTAGAGAAAAGGAAGAAAATTATTATAAGTTGGCTAATGAAGTTGATGTTGAATTCAATGAATTATACAAAATAGTTAGTGAAGTTTTTGAAGATAACTCGAAGGCACATTTAAATTCTAAAAAAATAGCCTCCCTATTATTCGAACAATCTAACCACCCACATATCAAAAGTGGTGAGGTATATGTTGCCTACCTTTCTAATTTACTTTTAGATAATAAAAAAGTAGATGCGATAGGTATATTCAAAAGTGAGTTAAAACACGATTTTATACAGTTCGAAGAAAAAAACAGCAACCTAGATATCGTTATTCAACAAGGTATCAATATCAATAAGTTAGATAAAGGGTGTTTGATTTTCAATGTTGATAAAGAAGAAGGTTACAAAGTGCTATCTGTAGATAGTAACAAGTACGATACCAAATATTGGATTGAAAATTTCTTAGGTGTAAACCCGCTATCTGATGACAATTTTAAGACTAAAAACTACTTAAAATTTTGCCAGAATTTCGCGAAAGATGTGGTTTTACCAGCTGAAGACAAGCAACAAGAGGTATTATTTATGAACCGTGCAGTAAATCATTTTGCAAAAAACGATTCTTTTGAAGAGTCTACTTTTTTGAACGAGGTAATGGAAAACCCTGAATTGATTCCAGAATTCAAACATTACAAAACAGAAAAAGGTCCGAAGTACAGTATTGAAGATGTTTCTACATTCGACATTGCGAACAAGGCAGTATCAGATGCACGTAAAAAAATAAAAAATGTCATTAATTTGGATACGAATATTCAGATAAAAATGGACTTCATAAACCCTGAATCTGCAGAGAAATATGTGGAAAAAGGTTGGGACGAAGAAAGACAAATGTATTATTACTTAGTATACTTCAACAAAGAACAAAAGAGCTAGTATTTTTGAATACACTAAGCTTACAACAAGTAGAAAGCCTATTATTTCTATAGAAAATAATGGGCTTTTTCAATTTTTAGCTATTACAATATGTGTTAGTTATTAATTTTAATATTGTGTTCTATAATCTGTTTTACACTTACGTCTTCATAATTTCTACGAACAAAATTTAGGGCTAAATCTAGCACTTCTCCCATTGTCTTGCAGTTCTGAAAATCCATATCCATCGTAAGAACTTCAATTTGCTCTCTTAGCATGGCAATGTTTTCGGGGGTTGAAATTTCATCAGTCTTACAAATGGCACGTAATTTTTTAATTCTATTACCAGAACTTAAAATTCTCTTTGCAACCATTGAACGTTCTTCTAATTTATACTGATCAACAGAATCGTGAGTTAATTTTTTACGAACTAACTCGACCATTTGATAGTTTTCTTTAAAAAATTGAGGTCTATAAACTTTTAGTTTTCCTTCAAAACACTGTTGATCAAAATCTATAGCACGAATTTTATAAACAACATGGTCAAAATCATGTGTAGGTACAATTACATAGTTATAAGAGCGCATATCGCCCAACAATCGAATCATACAACGCTCATTAAATTTTACAAATTCTTTTGCCAACTGAGCCTTTTCGCTAGGTGTGCATTGAGGCAAATTGTGTTTAATAAATTCATCGCCAGGTATACCTGCAATATGTTCTTCTATTAAAGTGTCTTTATACACCAAAAAGTTAAGATTATACGGCGAAAGCATATGCTCTAATTCTAAGCCATAAATACGAGATGCATCCGTCTTTTTTATGTAGAAATAAGTGAAGTTATCGTTCAATATATTTCGAATCTTAATACGAAAAGGTTTAGAATTTCCGAACGTACAGAAATCAACGGCATCAACATTTAAATACTGATGAATATTATCACTTCCGTCAGAATGTAAAATTGAATAGACTTTCTTTAAACTATCATCTATTTCTTTTCTTTCATATTCTGAATAATATGCTCGTACCCAAAGAGTGTCTTCATCATTTTTATCATACACTACAACCGAACCTGAAAAACGTAGCAAATCGTCGTAAAATATAGGAATTTCAATCTTACGGCTATAATGTTCTAAATAACCATCTAAAGCCACACTTACTGGGTAAGCTGGCTTCTTTTTAGACATTAATCTTTCTTCTGACATGCTTCAAATTTACTTACAAAATAATCAATTCAGCTCAATAATTTTCAGCAAGCATATAAAATTAACGCGTACGACAACATATATCGCCCGTAGACAACATTTATTTACCCAAGACCCAAAAGGTCGCTTTATTTGTTTTTAGTACTACTTGAAACCATACCGATGATAACGCATTTTAAAACTAACATTAAATTTCTTTTATTCATACTAGTTACAGTGAGCTCATTTTTGGGATTTGGGCAATTAAGTGACCTTCATTATCTACCACCAATGAAGCAGGGTCAAAATAACCAAGGTATACAGAATCAAGCGATATATTTATCAACCCCAGAAACGACTCCTTTCAATGTTTACGCCTATCGTGGTACTTCTAATACTATTGTAAGAACTATTACCATTGACAATCTTAACCCAGGTGTTTGGACATTAGGTAACGGCGATAACAATATTACATTAGTAGACAACAATAATACGGGTACTGTACTTACCAATAGCGGTTTACGATTTATTTCTGCAGGCGGAGAAAAATTCTATGTGAATTACAGAGGTAAATCTGACTCACAAGCTGCATCATTGACAGCAAAGGGTAGACAAGCTATGGGTACCAACTTTAAATGGGGCGGTGTACCTAATAAAGGTACTCACCCAACTAAATCCAACACATTAGGTATCATGGCAACCGAAGACAATACTACAGTCGTATTATCTGGTTACGACCCTGGTTGCGAATTTAGAGTAGGTGCTAACAGGGCTGGTATTACAGCCAACTCACATACTATAACCTTAAATGCAAACGAATCTTTTGTATATGAGACCTATATAGGAAATAATTACACTAAAGCCCATGAAGATGGTTGGATCGGGGCCTCGATTGTTGCTACAAAAGATATCGTTATTAGTAATGGTTCTATAAATTTTGGTAGCCAAGATGGTCAAAGCCATAGAGATGCCGGTATTGACCAACCGGTACCTATTAATAAACTAGGTAAAGATTATGTTTTTATAAGAGGTAATGGTAACACGAACGGATTAACAGAATTCCCTTTGGTCATTGCCACGGCAGATAATACAAATGTATATGTAAATGGTAATACAACAGCAATTGCAACTATAGACAATGGTGAGTTCTTTAAAATACCGAGTACTTACTATTCGTCAAATACAGTAGGTGCCAATATGTTCGTTCAAACTTCGAAAGATGTATATGCCTACCAATCAATGGCAGGATCAAGTAATTTATACACCCAAGGGTTAAACTTTGTAGCGCCAGTCAACTGTTTATTACCAGATGTAATGGACAACATACCAAAAATTACAAATATTGCAGGTAGTATTGTTACGGGCGGACTAACAATTATTGCTTCGGTAAATACCATTGATGCTAATGTAAAAGTGTATGAAGATGGTGTGGAAATCTCAAAACCAGCATCTAACCCCGTAGCTGGATCAGATGATTGGAAAACATTTTACATACCAAATTTAGAAGGTGATATCAGTGTAACCTCAACAGGACCAATGGCTATTGGTTTTTTTGGTTTTAATGGCGCTCAAGGCGTTGCCGGTTATTTCTCAGGTTTCGACACCGTACCAGAAGTAGTCTTAAAAATCAATGGTGGTACCGAAGGTGAATGCTTTTCTGGTTCAAGTATTTTTGAAGCTTCTGATGATAATTTCGATGCTTACCAATGGTATTTTGATGGCGTCGCAATCCCTGGAGCAAATGCTTATGACTATGCCGCAACTATTGCTGGTGATTACTATGTAAGAGGAACAAAAGGACCATGTACGTACGATTCTCAAACCATTAAAATTTTCTACTGTGAGCCAGATGTTCAAATTATTAAAACCGTTGACAAACCTGAGATAACAGAGGGGGAAACTGCCACATTTACTATCAGAGCAGAGAACTTATGGTTTTTACCAATTACTAATCTGCAGGTAACCGATAATATTCCTGCAGGGTTAACCTTGAAAGGGGCTTCTACCATAACAGGATCTTGGAATGGTAATGTTTGGAATATAGGCACATTGGCACCGGGCGAAGTTGCATTCTTAACATTAGAAGTAACTGCAGACGAAATAGACATTCTGCCTTTACTCAACCTTGTCAATATCGCTACCAATACTCAAAACCAAACGGACGCCAACATCACAAGAGATGAGCCTTCCGCCAGAATTATAGTACATAACGACTTTGATAATGACGGCGTTGTGGATAGCGTTGATTTAGATGATGATAATGATGGTATTTATGATTCCGTTGAACAAATGTGTATCATATCTAGTGATGTAAATTTCACTTCACCATCAAGCACTTTAAAAGGAGGTACTGCCGTAACTGAAATTTTCTCTAATTTCTCTGGTTTTTGGAGAAGTTCTACAACTTCAAGAAATCCAGTATTGCCAAACTTATCACATGAATTACTGGCATTCACCACCGGAGGTACAACTTTTACCACTGGGGTTGCAGACGATAATCTTTATGATTCCAACGGGAATGGTTTATCAGACGGTATAGACTCCAATAATGATGGAATTTCAGATATTTCAGCTACAGAATCTAGCTGGATGGCATTGAGCCCTTCAAACAATATTTATAGCGAGGCAACCTTTGAAGCTAATTTAAATGATGGGAATAATGATAATGCTTTAGGATTAACCGTTATAAATGACCCTACCACAGACCCATTAAATCCTTTGTTGACCCACGGGCAAAACGGATTGGACCTTGGTACCGGTATTGTTAACATCGGCGATACATGGACTTATGAAATAGATCCAATTGTAGCTACTAACGTTGGCGATGGTATACCAGAGATATTATTAACTCAAGTAGCAGACCCAAGTGGTGTCGGTCACGTTGTAAGTCTTTATGATGCTACAGGTGCTCCTCTTGGAAATGCTGTACGAGTAGAGGCTTATAGTGGTGGAGCACTTGCCGATGTTGTTGGCTCTTACAGATTAGATATCTACCACGCAAACGGAAGCGTCTTCTTTAATAATACCACTAGAGATTACCGTTTAGCAACAGTAGAATTATCAGAATTTGGTATACCTGCGGCTAATTTAGCTGACGTGGCATACCTTCGATTACAACTTAGTTCAAATGCAGATGTTGCCTTTTTATCTTACAATACAGCGTCTTTTTCTGGATTTTGTGCCAATCTAGATACTGATATGGATGGCTATCCTGATCATCTAGACTTAGACAGTGATGATGATGGGTGTAGTGACGCCAATGAATTTTATAAAGATGATGCAACTGATGGTGGTGATGGTGGTGAATATGGAACGGGAGTTCCTGCAGTTGACCCAACAGATGGTACCGTAAATGCAGCATCTTACACTCAAGTATTTGCACCGGTTATTGTTTTGGGCAACACTTCTGAATTATTGGGTGGTACAGATATTAACGGAGAGAATGTAGATTTAGGCGATACGTACAATTATGTATTAAGATTTCAGAATACGGGAGATGATCATGCAACTGGTTTTACGATCAAAAATGTATTACCAGACAATGTAAGCTTAGATAATATAAATATTGATGATGCACCAGGAGTAACTAGTAGTTACGAAGAAAGCACCAGAACTATAACTTTTACGATACCTGATGCATTAGTTCAAATTGATGATCCCGAGTATAAAATAAAAATAACGGTTTCTCTTTCGGGTGACTGTTCTGAGTTCGTAGCGGCTTGTGCTTCTCAACTCGAAAATAATGCCTATGCAAATTACTCTGGCACTTTAAATACTAACACTTTTTCTGATGAAGACGGTAGTAACCCAGCAGGTGCCTGTACCACTACTCTAGAGGTAGCGGCTAACAATGTTTCTGATGCATTATTAAATTGTAATGTTGCACGTTCAGTAGAACTTTGTGGTGCTAGCGGAACACTTTCTGCAGGTTTAGGTTTTGATACCTACACTTGGGCTATAGATACTAATAATAATGGGTCTATAGATTCTGGAGATACTATTTTAAATGACGGTACTTCAAACACGTTGACAGTAACTACCGTAGGTAACTATATAGTAGAAAAAACATCAACATCTGGTTGTGCAAACCATACAGAATTGATTACTGTTGAACGATATGGGCAAACACAGACCAACCCAATTATTAGTTACTTAAATCAAGTAAATACCGACAGTAATCCTGATAATGATATTCAGGGTGAAACCGTTACTTGTTCCAATGATAATAGTGATATGCCACATATTTTTCTTTGTGGTGAAACCGATAGTGCATTTATTCAATTAGGTATAACTGATGCATTGAGCATTAAATGGGAAAAACTTGATGAGACCAGTTGTAACGTTGCTACTTGTGGAGATGTTAGTGATAACTGTGCAAATACAACTAGTGGCTGGACATGGAACGAAGAAACAGCTGCAGACAACTTTACTGTAACCGAAAGTGGTAAATACAGAGTAGTTATAGGATATGAAGGTGGATGTTTCAGTAGATTCTATTTCAACGCATACCAAAATACTTTAGATATTCCTGAGCCAGATTCATCTGATATCATTTGTGATACAGAAGGTTCTATTAGAGTAATAGATTTAGGTAGCGGTTACGGTTATCAGTTGTATGATGTTGAGAATAATTCAATCGCAGTACCATTTAGTGCTGGTCAAGGTCCTAATTTCGACATCGCAACTAGCGGTACATATATAGTACAGATTACACAGCTTAACCCATCAACAGGTGCACCAATTGAGAACAGTTGTGTATTCGAAACCGAAGAAATTGGTATTGCTGAAAGAATTTTTGAAGTAACCCCTAGCACTACTCCGTTCGATTGTAACGATGCTGGTACAATTTCTATACAAGCATTGAACGTTTCACCAGAATATAGCTATGAGCTTTACTTTGATAACGGTAGTGGTGGTAAAGGAGCTTTAGTAGCCAACAACTTAGTATCGTCTGACAACACCCATACATTTACAGGTCTTGCGGCTGATGATTATGTTATTGTAACTACTACCGTAGATGGTTGTAGTATTGAAAGCACTATTACGGTAGACGAAATTCCTGAACTTAGGTTAACAGCAACAAATCAAGAAAATATTACGTGTACTTACGGTGTAATAAATTTAACGGCCACTGGTGGTACAACAGGGTACGAATATGCTATCTATAGTAAAGATGGCATTGCTCCATACGCTGACGAAACTACTATTCCCGATTCAGATTTCACATCTAATCCATCATTTTTATTCGGATATGAAGGTACTCCTTCAACATATGTACCTAATGAAGATGGAGAATATGTATTTGTAATTAGAGATGATAACGGATGTTACGGGTTGTCGAATTTAGTAGCAATGGAAGATTTGGGCACTATAACAATAGGTGCATCAAATACAGATATTACGTGTGCAGATTCTTCAACATCTGTTTTAACAATTACTGCTTCGGGTGGTAATGCTCCATATCAATATAGTCTGGATGGTGGTATTACTTATCAAACAGAAAATTTCTTCAACAATATTTCAGCAGGTAATTATACCATAACAGTTATGGATTCTAGTGGTACTGCCGGTAATGGTTGTATAGAGACTTATGAATATGAAGTTACCCAACCATTTACGTTAACGGCATCACCTTCTATTATAGAAGATGCTTCTTGCGATACATCTGGGGCAGCAATACCAACAGCGTTAGTTAAGATTTTAAATGGTAGTGGTGGTCAAGCTCCGTATCAATATAGTTTTGATGGTGGAAACACTTTTTCTGCAATTGATGAAAGACGTTTAACACCGGGCAACTATCAATTAGCGATAACAGATGCTTTAGGATGTTCTACAGATTTAGAAATTACGGTACCTATTGCTGCTATTGAACCTACATTCACTAATGACATAACGTATGAATGTGATGGGGACGGAGTAGTTACCATCACCCCTTCTAACACAACAGACTTTACCTATACATACAAATTAAATGGTACAGATAATATACCATTAGATAGTAATGTATTCAATAATGTTGCTTCAGGTACTCAAACAATAACCGTTGGGTACACAAGTTCGATAGCTGCTGATCAAAGTACACTTTTCCTTGAAGATTTTGGAGCCGGTGTAACCACACAGATTGCAGAAATAGGTGCAGGATATTGCTACGAACCACAAGATGGTACTGAGACGGACTGTAATTTAGGTCCTGCCGGTATTCTTGTAAATGCAGAATATGCAGTTACCAATAGAATTACCAATCCTAATACATCTTGGAGAAGTCCGAATGATCATACAGGGTTGACCGATGGTAGATTTATGGCAATTGGGGTAAGTACCTCAGCAGGTAATAATAATATTCTATGGTCAAGAACAGGCTTGGAAGCACTTGCCAATCAAGATATCACCATATCGTTTTATGCATATAATATATTAGTTGATAATGCTTCTGGTAATGACCCAGAAATATTGGTAGAATTGGTTGATGGCTCTGGTAATGTAATCAGTAGCCAAGCAACTGCAGCTGTTCCACAAAATAACAATGCAGACGACTGGCATTTAAGAACGGTAACGTTTAATCCTGGTGTAAATACTGCAGTTGGGGTTGTATTACGTACCAATCTAAATAGTGATAATGGTAACTTCTTGGTATTAGATGATATTCAGGCTTCACAGACTCCTGAGATATGTGAAAAAACACAAGATATATCAGTTATAGTAGAAACTGGAAAAACCTTTGAAGTAGCTATTTTAGGTAGTACCGATCCTACTTGTAACGGTAGTGACAATGGTAGCATTCGTTTTGAGGTTTCTAATTTCGATCCTACTTTTGGATTTCAATATTCTCTAGACGGTGGTACAAATTGGGTAACCGAAACAACTTCTCCAATAACCACCCCAGCTACCCTGGCAGATGGCACGTACAACTTAATGGTAGAAAAGATAGATGACAATTCATGTACTGCTACTTCAGCAACATCGGTTACTTTAACTTCACCTAATGCGTTAACGGCAAGTTTACAACAGACTGCAGAATTTACTTGTTTTAATACAGGTGCTACTTTACAAGCAACAGCTACAGAAGGCACACCTGGTTATGAATACCAATTAGAAAGAACAGATAATACTATTATTAGAGCATTTAGTACATCAGCACAATTCTTGAACGTACCTGCTGGAGATTATCATGTAAGAGTTAAAGATCAAAATAATTGCGAAGTAGTATCAACTGCTACCGTAACTGTAGTTCAACCAGAAACCATTGCATTTGGGTTAACAGCAACTCAATGTTATGATGGACAAAATAATGGTACGGTAACCGCAACGGTAACTGATGGTAACGGTAATTATTCATTCAGAATTAATAACGGAGCATGGCAAACCCCTACTCCTGCATCCAACTTAGCATACACCTTCAATAATTTATCTGAAGGCACCTATAATGTAGAAGTAACCGATATATATGGTTGTGTTTCTGCTATAGAATCAATAACGATTGCGCCTACAATTTCACTTAGTGTAGTGCCTGTAAATGCAAGTGTATGTGCCGATGGTACATTAACAGCAACGGCATCTGGTGGAGATAATAATTTTATGTATGCATTTATTCCTTCAGGTAATACTGTAACTGATGCCGATTTCTCTGCCAGTAATACCACTACTATTTTATTAGCTAATATTGGAACTTATGATATTTATGTAAGAGATAAAGCAAATGCTACAGATACCTGCCAAACTATGGTTACTGAAACCATTGCAGCAAGTCCTGTACTTGACATTAGCGCAGTAGCGACAGATCCAGATTGTCATGATGGCACTGGCAGTATTGCCGTGACTATTAATGACGGACTATCTCCTTTCGATTACCGATTGGTAGATGTAACCAATGGTACTCCCGATCAAGTACAAACTGATGTAGTGGGAACGACTAAAACATACTATAATCTGGCACCAGGTGAATACGATGTAGTAATTACTGATGAAGCAGGATGCTCAGAATCAGAAACGGTAACGATTACAGCACCAGCAGAACTTACTGCTATGGCAGAAGGTAGAACTCCCCTACTTTGTACAGGTGATGTGAATGATTTTGGATTTGACTTTGTAGGTTATACAACAACAATTGGTACACTTGAATTTAGTGATGATGGTGGTGCAACTTGGCAAACATCTGACCAGTTTAGGGGCTATTTATCAGGTTTTGAAGTAGAACCTTCAATTAGAACAGTTGATGGTAGTGGCCATACAATATGTAAAACCGATTTACCAAAGTTGTTAATTCCATATCCTTTAGATGATTTAGATATCACTTTACTGCCTATTATTGTTAATTGTGATGAATTACAGGTAAGCGTGCGTGGACAAAACGGTACTGCACCATATGAATATACATATACAGATGATCCTGCTAATTTCAATATCATATCTCCTGTTAATGGTTGGACAACTCCGTACGCCGCTGGTACAACACACACTTTTCCTAATTTAATACCTGGTAGAACTTATGTTTTCTATGTACGAGATGCAGTAGGCTGTGTTAGAGAAAGTAGTGTAAACGTAAATGACGAAATTGTTAACCCAATGGATATCACTTCTGTTATTACCCCTGCATGTGAAGGTTCAAGTAACGGATCAATAACCTACACTATTGTAGATACAGATGGTATAATAGAACCTGATATGCAATGGTTTTTATATGATTTAGACGGAAATGAAATCAGAAATAGTGGGGGTATTGTTAGTTACTCAAGTACTATAAATGTTATTAGTTTACCTGCCGATGAATACTATATTGAAGTTCAACAATACAACGGTGGCATCCCTCAATGTATCAGTGCTAGTGAAAATGAGGAATTGATAATGTTAGATGAAATTACAGGAGACACAAAATCTATTCTAGATATATCTTGTGAAAACCCAGGATTAATATTAATTGAAAATGTTCAAGGTGGCGGAGGTACTTACTTCTACACTATTACAGGACCTGCTCCTTTTGTTACTATTACTACAACTGGCGATAACCCAATTGAAATAGCATCAAACTCACCTGCAGGTGCGTATACAGTAACCGTAGAAGATCAATTCGGTTGTTCGTATGCTCTTAATAATGTTATCATGAGCTTTACGGCAGCACCAACTATTGATGATGTAGTAATTGCAAATTGTAACACCAATGCCTCGGTAACCATTACCGCTACAGGTACAGGTACTATTCTTTATTCTATAGATGGCGGTAGTACCTATCAAAATAATGGTGGGGTTTATAACACCGTACCAGCTGGCAGCTATACTATATTTGTAAAAGATGCTACTGGTTGTACCGATGACACAAATATAGTGGTACACCCTAGCCTACAAGCTTCGGTAAGTTTAGCGCAACAATTAGGTTGTGGTGCCGGTTTTGAGGCAGAAATAGCTATTGAAGGTATTTCAGGTTCAGGAAATTTTGAGTTTGAGATTCTTGATAGCTCATCAAACCTTGTTGAAACACGACAAACTCTTACGGGCGGAGCTATGAATGTACCTGTTAGTGTGCCAGATAATACTGTTGATACAAATTACACGGTTAACGTTTATGATATAGGTACTGCGTCACCAAATTGTAGTAGAACTTTTATCTTAAAAATTCCGGCAGCTATTCGTCCAGATTTTACGGCTACCCCTATTGAGGTAAGTTGTTCTGGTGCTAACGATGGTAGTATTGAATTGGTTCAGGTAAATAATGGAAATAATCCCTTAACGTATGCCTTAAACCCAATGCCTATAAGTGCATCATGGGATGCGGCTACACAATCTTACATTGGTCTACCTGGTGGATCTTATGATGTAACTGCTAGAGGTCCGAATAACTGTACTACAGTAAAAACAGTGGTAATTGATGAAAATACATTGATCACATTTACTGCCCCGGTTCCTGTTCAATTTGGATGTGCTAGTGGGAATGATGGTAACAATGCCAAAATAACAATAGACGCAAGTTCAATTAACGGCGGAAGCGGAACATATAATCGTTTTGAATTCATTGATGATGCAACAACTAATATACTTCAAAATAGCAGCAGTTTAACCTATACGCATACAAATGGGGCTGGTGGAGACATCATAGTTCGTGTTTATGATAATGAGGGTTGTTCGGTTGAGCATATAGTTACCATTGACCCTTATGACACTTTTGTTGACGCAACTATTTCTGTCGATAGAGAGTTAGATTGCGTAAACAGTGGTGAAAATATTACTATAGATGTAAATAGTACAGTTACGAATACTACAGCAAATCTAGCTAATTATGAGTTTAGAATATTGCCATCTGCAACATACCAAACAGGTGACAATGTATTTACCAACTTGGCAATAGGCACCTATACTATTGGTATTAAAAATATAACTACAGGTTGTGAAATAACAAGAACCCATATTGTTGAAGACCCTAATACATTCGATATTGAGGTTAATAAACTTTCTGATGTAGTATGTTTCGGAACTGACGGTGCAATCCAAATTACATTTACCGATGCTATATATGCAGGTGATTTTAACTGGGGAGTTTTTAATGCCGACGGAACAGCTACTGTACGTACCGATGATGACGGCATATTTACTGGAACAGGAACAACAGCGTCTATTCCGGTAGCAGCAGGTAGTTACATTTTAAGAGCGGCACAAGTTGGCACTCCAGAATGTATTCAAGAAAGATCATTTACCATTACATCTCCTACTGCCCCAATAACTTTAGCGGCAATTACGACTAAAGATGTGGGTTGTAGTAATGATATGGGAAGTGCCAATATTATACCTAACGGTGGTAAAGCTCCGTTCAATATAATAGTAACACATACCACCTTAGGTACTACATATACAGCCAACCAAGTAAATGGTAATTTATCCACTGGTCTCAGTGATGGTCAGTATACGGTAGAAGTAACAGATAAATTAGGTTGTACGGTAACTTTTTCGAATGCATTTACCTTAACCCCTCCAGAGCCTATAGTTGCAAATATTCAATCTATTCAAGGTTTAGAGTGTGAGGGTGATTTAGACGGAGTAATTACAGCAGGCTATACACCTAGAACAGTAATTACAAATTACAGGTACATTCTTAAAACGTATGACGGTGATGGACCTGGTGCTAATCTTTTACAGACGTCTAGTTCTCAGACTACGGCTACTTTTATGAATTTGAGATCAGGATATTATAGTGTTACTATTCTTGATGACTTAAACTGTTCTGATGAAACCAGTATCGTTGAAATTGCTGAACCAGTAGAAGTTAGAGGTCGACTCGTAACTGCTCAAAGAGCGACATGCTTAGAAGATGCACAACTTTTACTGACTGCTTCTGGTGGTACAGGACCATATATGTGGAATACAGATGGTTCATCAACATTCAATGCCATGAATGAGATTAATGGTCCTAACACCCATTTATTTACAGGTGTATTACCAAATGCCTATACGTATTATATTCAAGATAGTCTTGGTTGTGTTTCGGTTTTAAGTAATAGCGTTACTATTAATCCGATTATTCCTTTAACGATTACCTTAGAAAATAATGACCCAACTATTAGCTGTAATGGTGATGATAGCGGAGTTATATATGCCGAAGCCCAAGGTGGATTAGGCAACTATCAATATGCTTTATTTTCTGATGCAGGCTTAACCAATGAAATTCGCGTAAATCAACCAACTGGTCTGTTTACCGATTTATTGGCAGGATCGTATTATGTAAGAGTACTGAGCGATGATTGTGAAATTTCTTCTCAATTGATTTTGATTACCGAACCAGACGAACTTCTTATTGACACGGCTAATACTTCAATTATCGACGTTACCTGTAATGGACAGGAAGATGGTATTATAACGGTGAACATGTTAGGTGGTTCAGGTACATATCAATATGCCATCTCTCCGAATTTAGATCGTTTTAGCGATGATAATACGTTCGACGAATTGGCACCTGGTGATTATATTATTATAGCACAGGACACTAACGGTTGTTTTGAGCTAATTGAAGCTACCATTTTAGAGCCAGACGTATTAGAAATAACAACAGAAAGCACTCCTGAAATTTGTGTAGGTGAAGAAGATGGTACAATTGATTTAACCATAATCGGTGGTACTGCTCCATATAGCACTCGTTTAGAAAACGAAACAGATTTTGTTCAAGATAGATTAAACTTTACCAACTTAGCAGCTGGTGATTACATCATCTATATAGAAGATGCACAAGGTTGTGAAGAAACAATTATAGTTACTATTGACACAGGTGTTGACCTTGGTGCTACAGTTGAGCCAGTTTATGGTTGTAACGGAGTTTTCCCTAGTAACTATTTAAACATTGTTCTTAACGACCCAAGTATAGAAGATGAAGTGTTATTTGGTTTAGACACAGTAGATCCATTAGAAATGCAATTAACTCCTATTTTTAGAGAGTTGACTCCGGGTACTCATTATATCAGTATTTCTCATGCCAACGGGTGTTTAACTACCTATGATGTTGAAATATTGGCATTCGAGCCTCTTGAAATTACTTTAGTAGAAAGTAACATCAATCAGATTACTGCTACGGTAACTGGTGGTAGAGAAAATTATACCTTCTATTTTGAAGATGATAATAGAGGCTCTGAAAATGTGTTCTATATTACAGAGACTGGCACCTATGCAATTACGGTAGTAGATGAAAATGGATGTGAAGCAACGGCAAGTCTATTCATTGAATTTATTGATATTGAGATTCCTAATTTCTTTACTCCGAATGGCGATGGTCAAAACGATTTTTGGATGCCAGAAAACATAGAGGTTTATCCAGAGATTTTCATTAGCATCTATGACAGGTATGGTCGTTCAGTCTTCACCTTTAAGGATAATGAAGACGGTTGGGACGGATTCTATCAGGATAATGAGCTACCAACTGGAGATTACTGGTATGTCATTAAATTAAATGGTGCGGCAGACACGAGAGAATTTGTAGGTAATTTTACCCTTTACAGATAAACAACTTAACAGAGGTAGCTGACTCGGCTACCTCTTGTTTTTTTTTGTGATAACCACTTAAAACAAGCATTTTATAACTATTAATCGTGATTTAATGACGATTTAAGTTTCTTTAATTTTTAATACTTGATTCAGGCAAACTTATAATGAAGCAAAAGTTTATTTTATTTATTTTATTGATGATGGTTTCTTCAGTTGGATTTTCCCAGCTAAGTGATCTTCATTACTTGCCGCCGTTAAAACAGGGTAGTAATAACTCTTCAGTTAAAGAACAGGCTATTTATTTATCAACACCCGAAACAACCGCCTTTACGGTTAACGCTTATATTGGAACAGCTACAACACCAGACGCAACATTCTCTATTTCTAATTTAGCTCCTGGGGTATATACATTGGCCAATGGTGACAACAATATTACTATGGTTCAAAATGCTAATACAGGGGTTGTTATTAACAGTAGCGGACTCCGGTTTGAATCTCCAGGAGGTGAAAAATTCTACGTGAATTATAGAGGTACCTCTTCAGCACAAGCAACATCTTTAACTTCTAAGGGAAGGCAAGCTTTGGGTACAAAATTTAAATGGGGCGGCGCGCCAAATTATGCAACAACCTCAGATATATCAACATCTTTGGGTATAATGGCAACAGAAGATAATACGGTAGTAGATATTACCGGTTATGATTTTGGTTGCGAATTTCGCTTGCAGAACGATAGAGATGGAATTACAAGTGATAATATTCAAATTACGTTAAACAAAAATGAAAGTTTTGTGCTAGAAGCCTATACTAATGAAACTTCGGCAAACATAGACGGGTGGTTAGGCGCCTCCATAGTTTCAACTAAAAACATTGCCATTAGTAATGGTGGTTTAAATTATGGAGTAGTATCCAGCTCATCAGGCAGTAGAGATGCAGGTATAGATCAACCCGTACCTGAGAACAAATTAGGTAAAGAATATGTTTTCATTAGAGGTAACGGTAGAGATAGTACAGAATTCCCTATAATTATTGGAACCCAAAACAACACTGAAATTTTTGTAAATGGTTCTACTACTTCAATAGCGACAATTAATACAGGTGATTATTTTTTAGTTCCCGGCACTAACTATTCTAGTGATTCACCTGGCGCCAACATGTTGGTCACTACATCAAAAGATGCATATGCATATCAAAATTTAGCAGGTAGTTCTGGGGTGCAGACCATTGGGTTAAATTTTGTTGCCCCTGTCAACTGTTTATTACCTGATACTTTAGATAATATATCAGAAATTACCAATTCTGCCGGCACTACCCTTACCGGTGGTATAACCATCATCGCATCTACATCTACACCTGACGGAAATATTTCGGTATCAGATGGTTCAGGAGCCGTAACATTGCCAGCTTCCTTACCAGTAGCAGGATCTACAGATTGGAAAACATTTTATATTTCTAACCTAACAGGAAATGTAAGTGTGCAATCTACAGGACCAATTGCTGTAGGTTTTTTCGGTGTAAATGCCAATCGTGGTATTGCAGGCTATTTCTCTGGATTTGATACCGTACCCGAAGTTGACCTGGAAGTCAATGGAGGTGGATGCTTACCTGGTGCGTTGATCAGCGTAGTTGATGCAAATTTTGATGCGTACCAATGGTACCAAAACGGAACTATTGTAACGGGGGCTATATTTTCAAGTTACAATCCTAGTGAAGCTGGCGACTATTTTGTAAGGGTTACTAAAGGTGGTTGTACCTATGATTCTCAACCTATTGCAGCTTACTATTGTCTACCAGACGTGATCATTAAAAAAGTTGCAGATACGAATACCGTTACTGATGGAGATTCGGTAACTTTTACCATAACTGTAGAAAGTCTTGGTGTTAATCCGATTTCAAACCTAGTGATTACAGATATACTACCTGATGGTATTTCTTTTCTATCATCATCTGTTTCTAAAGGTAGCTTTACAGAACCTCAATGGTCTATTGGAAGCATGAACAGTGGCGACTTGGAAACGTTAACACTGGTGACACGCGTTACTTTGCCCGATGTCAATACCTCAACTGCCACCTACACAAATAATATTAGTAATGCTCAAGATCAAACAGATAGTAATATAACTACAGATGACCCCTCCGAAACGGTAACCGTTAATTTTAATACCCCAACAACAGTAATCACCAACAGAAGAATTACCTTCAGGGCAACAACAAATTAAGTTCATAGTGTAACATTCGGTCAAGTTTTTCGTCAAGTATACGTAACCAATCAAAAAACACTTGACGTGAGTACTATTCTAACAGTCAATCATCTTACCAAAAAATTCGGACACCTTACTGCAGTAAAAGATTTATCGTTTACTATAGAAAAAGGCAATGTATACGGAATTTTAGGTCCCAACGGCAGCGGCAAATCAACTACCCTTGGCATTGTATTAAATGTAGTCAATAAAACCAGTGGCGAATTTGCTTGGTTTGGCGGTGAATCTTCAACGCATGAAGCACTAAAAAAAGTAGGCGCAATAATCGAACGCCCAAACTTCTACCCGTACATGACGGCTTTGCAAAACTTAAAATTAGTATGCAAAATAAAAGATGTATCGGAAGACAAAATTGAAGAAAAGCTAGATTTAGTCGGACTCCTAGATAGAAAAAATAGCAAATTCAGGACTTTTTCCCTTGGGATGAAGCAACGTTTGGCTATTGCCTCAGCCCTATTGAACGACCCAGAAATATTAATTTTAGATGAACCTACCAATGGGCTCGATCCTCAAGGAATTCATCAGATCCGAGAAATTATAAAGACTATAGCTGCAAAAGGAACTACAATTCTTCTAGCATCGCATTTATTAGATGAGGTTGAAAAAGTATGCTCGCATGTGGTTATTTTAAGAAAAGGCGAAAAATTATATTCTGGCAGGGTAGATAGTTTACAGGCAAGTTTCGGCTTTTTCGAATTAAAATGTGATGACTTAGAAAAACTAACATCGTACTTAAGTACCAATGAACATTTTGGTAGTATAAAAAAAGAAAATGGTTTGGTCACGGCAATCTTAACTTCTGAATTAGATGCACGATCATTGAACAAACTACTTTTTGAAAAAGGCATTATCGTATCTCATTTAGTAAAACGAAAAGAAAGTTTAGAAGAACAATTTCTTGCCTTAACTAAAAATGCTAACACCTAAAACACCACCAACATGATACGATTACTTCAAATAGAATTCATAAAACTTTGGAATAACAGGGCTAGCAAAGTGCTGATTATTTCATACTTCGCACTTTTAACTTCTATCGCATTGGTAGCTGCTATAAAATTCGATATCGGTCCTATAAAGTTTCATTTAGCAGATCAGGGTATTTTTAATTTTCCCTATATCTGGCATTTCAACACATTTATTACAGCGTTCTTCAAGCTATTTTTAGCAATTGTTATTGTATCAATGATGTCTAATGAATATAGTTATAAGACGATAAAACAGAATTTGATTGACGGACTTTCGAAAAAGGAATTTATACTTTCAAAATTCTTGACCGTGATTACATTCTCATTAGTCTCTACAATCTTTGTGTTTTTAGTTTCACTAATTTTAGGACTGATTTACTCCGATTTCACCGAAATTTCTATCATTCTGAGCGATTTAGAGTTTCTTTTAGCGTTTTTCATCAAACTGACGGGTTTCTTTTCCTTCTGTCTTTTCTTAGGTGTTTTGGTAAAAAGGTCAGCCTTTGCGCTTGGCTTTTTAATTTTATGGCAAGTATTCGAAGGAATTTTTAGAGGCATTATACGATGGAAGTTTTTTGATGGCGAAACCACAGATATTATCATGGGCTTTTTTCCATTACAGGCAATGTTCAATCTTATCAAAGAACCATTCTCTAGGTTAGGTGCGGTACAATCTGTTGCCAACCAAATGGGTGAAAAACTCGAATTAGACTATTACATACATTGGTATGAAATTCTGATTGTTATGGCTTGGATAGCCATTTTCATTTATGGATCATACGCTATTCTAAAAAAGCGAGACCTTTAATTCATCTGTACTAACAGGTAATTAATCCTATTTAACAAGGCACTAAAAGTTTAGATTTTCATTTTGTAGTATATTGTAATGTTTACGAAAATGCTATGAAAAAGAAATGGGACATTAGAGTACCTAAAATATTGGCTGTGCCAATATTTTTCATGGCATTGCTATTCGGTATTTTCACATCGTCGGCACAAGAATGTCCCATTCTTTTAAATCCTGTAAATGGTACTACGTTGGTTCCAGTAGATGCGACTATTAGTTGGGAGCCAGTTACAGGTGTCCCAGGTTATATTATCTCATTAGGTACGACAGAAGGTGATAATGATATTATAAATGAGAGAAATGTTGGATCTGCCACAAGTTTTACACCTGCGACAGGGTTACCAGAGAGTACCGAAATATTTATCACCATTACCTTGTTCTTTTTTAATCAACCGAATATTATTTGTGATAGCCAACGGTTTACAACGGCAGCCTTAAGCGAAGTACCTAATTGTAGTACATCTATTAGTCCGGCAAACAACGCCTTTGATATAAATACAGCGACTAACATTTCATGGAATGCCGCACCTAGTGCAACAGGATATTTTATATCGATTGGTACCACACAAAATGGAGATGAAATTCTTGCACGTACCGACGTAGCAAATACGTTAAGCTATAACCCAATTACAGATTTACCTACCGAAACTGATATTTACGTTACAATTACACCTTATAATAGAATTGGTTCAGCAGCCAGTTGCAGCTCTTCGGTATTTACCACGGCTGCGGCTGCAGTATTACCTTTATGCACAAGTATGATTTCCCCTTTTAATGGAGAAACGAATGTGTCTTTGAGTCCGATGCTAGAATGGAACGCAGTACCTAACGCAACAGGTTACAGAGTGTCTATAGGCACATCACCTTTCGAAAAGAATATTTTGGAAGATGCTATTTTTTATAGGACCTCAACGCTGATCATCGATTTTGAACCTAACCGAACATTCTTTATATCGATTTATCCTTTTAACGAAGCAGGTGAAGCAATAGGTTGCACTCAAGAAACCTTTTCTACACTGGTTGGCTGCGGACCATATTTTGACCCGGTAAGTGGCCAACTAATAGTATTGAATCCTGATTTGACCTTCCCTGATACCGTTACTATTTGCTTAGAACAGGAACTCGATGTAATTACGGCAACTGATGAAGCTGATGGCTTTAGGTGGTACAAATTAGATGATAGAGGTAATGAAACATTATTATCAAGTAGTTCTGAAGTTAGGATAGATGAAGAAGGGCAATATATTTATGAGGCTTATGATATTATTGAGGAGTCAGATAGAACGTTTGAATGCGCCTCTTCAAAAAAATTTCAAGTATTTATTTCACAAACGCCAGAAATAGATGAGGTAATAGTACAATTAAGTGCAAACTCCCTCAATTATGAGATATCCACTACTGCAAATGGCAAATTTGAATATGCGCTAGATAACGAAGACGGACCATACCAAGACTCTAATCGTTTTACTAATATTTCGTTACAAAATCACATCGTGTATGTTCGTGATAAAGCAGGCTGCGGTACTGCAGAACGTTTGGTTGAATTAGATTTAGCTGTAAACGGCTTCCCAAATTTCTTTACCCCAAACGGTGATGGTATCAATGATTTTTGGCAGTATGTACCACTTGTTAACACAGGAGAAAATAATGTTTTGGTAATTTATATATTTGATAAATTCGGTACATTACTAGCTCAAGTAGCTCCAAATACAAATGGTTGGAGCGGAAATTTTAATGGGAAAGCGCTTCCCGAATCAAATTACTGGTTCAAAGCTATTGCAACAAATAATAAGATTATCAAAGGTCATTTTAGTTTAAAACGATAAACATATGAAAAATAAAAAGGTCTTGCTATTTATAAGTGCATGGATGTTTTTTTTTCTAACCACCAGCCAAGCACAGCAATGTCCGAATATGACCTCACCCTTAGACGGAGATATAAACGTACCTGTCGACAATTTAATTAGCTGGACCGAAGTTGATGGAATAATCGGTTATCTAGTATCTCTAGGCACTACGCCAGGAGGTGGTGAAATTATTAACAGGCGTTCTTCTGGTCAAAACAACTTTTACCAACCTGAAGTAGGCTTACCGGAAAATACTACAATTTATGTAACCATCAGCCTATTTTTACCTGATGCCCCTATAAAAGTTTGCCCATTAAAGGTGTTCACGACAACAAGTATAACTGAGCCACCTGAATGTACTAGCTTGGTAAGTCCTATAAATGGAGAGACAGAAGTTAGAGTAGATACCAATATTAAATGGAATTACTCACCTAGCGCAACCAATTATTTAATTTCAATTGGCACCTCATCTGGGAATTATGACATTGTTGAGAATTTTGAAACAGGTAATGTGTTGGCTTACAAAACCGATCAGAATTTAGAGATAGACCAACAAATATTTGTAATTATAATACCTGTCAACCAAAAGGGAGAAGCTACCGGCTGTCAAGAATATTCCTTCACAACCGGTGAGCCTACTGTAAAATGCAATCTAAACGATTTCCCGTTGATTTCTATTCCAGACAAAGTACCCCTTTGTACTAACTTGAATTTTGGAATTTTAAATAATAACGGAATTGCACGCGGTTTTCGCTGGATTAAAATTAATAATGATGACAACGATGAGATAGTTTCTACGAACAATACCTTTGAATTTGATGAAATAGGAAATTACCGTTTAGAACTTTACAACACCATTTCACAATTCGGAGCAAGTATTGAATGTCTTGTGACCAAAAATTTTGAAGTAGTTACATCCAATGCTCCTGAAATAGAAAATGTCATAGTTTCTAGGGAACCTGACGGACTTCGTATTGAAATTTTGACCAAAGGTACAGGAGAGTATGAATACTCATTAGATAACCAAGATTATGGCTATCAAGACTACCATATATTCAACAACGTAAAACCTGGGGAGCGAACTGTATACGTAAGAGATAAATTTGGTTGCGGCATAGCCGAACGTTTGGTAGAAAGAGAAATATCATTTAAAAATTTTCCAGCTTTTTTCTCACCAAATGGTGATGGAATAAATGACCATTGGCAAATAATAACTGATTCACAATCAAGTGAGTTAAATATTGAATTTATTTTTATTTTCGATAGATATGGGAATTTATTGAAGCAATTAAATCCAAAATCAATTGGCTGGAACGGAAATTTTAATGGCAGACAAGTACCTGAGTCTGAATATTGGTTCAAAGCAGTATCCTTTTCTCGAAAAGAAATAAAAGGTCATTTTAGTTTAATACGCTAGGATTAATAACTTATACAACATGAAAATGAAAAAAATGTCTTTCTTCTTGAGGTTATTATGCCTCTTTTTGACAAGTTCATTTTTTTATGGGCAAAATTGTACAGAATTTACTTTCCCGAACAATGGTGCAGATAATATTGAAGTAAACACTACACTAACTTGGACCGAGGTGTTAGGCTATAACGGCTATATACTCTCTATTGGTACCAATCCGCGAGGTACTGACATTTTAGATAGAAAACCCATTGGCACCAACCCTTTCTATACTCCGCCATTAGGTTTACCAGACGACACCATCATGTACGCAACATTAAGCTTAGTTCCGTATGATGGTCCGCCAATCAATTGTGACGAACTTGTTTTTACAACGGTAGAAGTTACCACACCCCCTACTTGCTCCATATTAATTACTCCAGATAATAATGCGGGTAGTGTAACTATTATCACAGATATTGAATGGGCATATGTACCGACAGCAACGGGCTATTATTTATCTATAGGCACTACACCAAATGGTAATGAAATCGTAAACAATCTTGATATTAAAAATGAATTGAGTTACAATCCGCCTGAAGATTTACCACAAAACTCAAATATTTATGTAAAAATAGAACCCTATAATAATATCGGCATTGCGACATCTTGTATAGAAGAAATATTCACTACTAGTTTTGCAGTATATGTTTGTGAACCCTATATTTCTGAAGCTACTGGCGAGTTAATATATAGAGCTCCAATAATTAATTTACCCAACATTGTAGGTATATGTAGTGACGAACTACCCTATACCATTTCATCGAACGATATTGCCGATGGTTTTCGATGGTTTTTAACAAATAGCGGTAGCGAAGAAACGTTGCTATCAGAAACACAAAGTGTAGCTATTTCTGCACCAGGTAAATATCGATTTGAAGCGTATAACAAAATCACTACTGATGCCGGAGATATTGAATGCATTAGTTCTAAACTTATAGACGTAGTAGCATCGGAGGAAGCTACTATTACGGCAATAAACATTACCAATACGGCAATGGGTAAAATAATAAATATTAATGCTACAGGTGGTGGTCAATATGAATATTCTTTAGATAATCGTGACGGCCCTTACCAAGATTCCCCCATATTTACTGAAATATTAAGTGGTGACCATATTGCTTTTGTAAGAGACAAAAATGGATGCGGCATCACCCAAAGAACCGTTGACAGAGATATTTCTCAGAAAGATTTCCCTTCCTTTTTCACTCCTAATGGAGATGGTATAAATGATCATTGGCAATATATACCTCCAATAGAAAATTTTGAATCTGTCATAGAAGTGATATATATATTCAATCAATTTGGAAGTTTGTTGAAACAAATCAACCCAAATAGTATGGGATGGGACGGCACTTTTAATAACAAGCAAATGCCCCAATCTGACTATTGGTATAAAGCTAGTTTTCTAAATCAGAAACCTATATTGGGTCACTTTTCACTAATTCGATAGACTTAATGATTATTCTTATTGCACTCTTTTAAATGGCACTTCTTTCGTAATTTTATAGCATGAAATTCAAAGTAGTATCAGACTTCAAACCCACTGGGGATCAACCAAATGCCATTAATGAACTGGTAAAAGGTATAAATGAGAATGAAAAATATCAGACATTATTAGGTGTAACCGGTTCTGGTAAAACCTTTACGGTAGCCAATGTAATCGAAGAAGTTCAAAAACCGACACTATTATTAGCGCACAACAAAACCTTGGCAGCCCAGTTATATTCGGAGTTCAAGCAATTTTTTCCTGATAATGCGGTGGAGTATTTCGTATCTTACTACGACTATTACCAGCCAGAGGCATTTATACCAACAAGTGGTGTTTACATTGAAAAAGATCTCTCTATTAATGAAGATATTGAGAAGTTACGTCTTAGTACTACCTCTTCACTACTTTCAGGTAGACGAGATGTCATCGTTATTGCTTCAGTTTCTTGCTTATATGGTATTGGTAACCCCGTTGAATTTCAGAAAAATGTCATCTCCATAAGAAAAGATCAAGTTATTGCCAGAACCAAACTAATGCATCTATTGGTGCAATCGCTCTATTCTAGAACTATGGCGGAGTTTAAGAACGGTAATTTTAGGGTAAAAGGTGATGTTGTAGATGTATTTCCTAGTTATGCCGACCATGCATATAGAATTCATTTTTTCGGCGATGAAATTGAAGAAATAGAAGCTTTTGACCCATTTAATAATAATATTATTGAAGTTTACGAGACACTTACTATTTACCCAGCAAATATGTTTGTGACCTCTAAAGACGTTTTACAGAATGCCATTCATAGCATACAAGATGATTTGGTTAAACAGATAGACTACTTTAAAGATATCGCGAAGCCACTTGAAGCAAAAAGATTAGAAGAGCGTACCAATTTTGATTTAGAAATGATACGCGAACTTGGGTATTGCTCAGGTATAGAAAACTACTCTAGATATTTAGATGGTCGCGAGCCAGGCACCAGACCTTTCTGTTTGCTAGATTATTTTCCCGATGACTATTTAATGATTATTGATGAAAGTCACGTTACCATACCCCAAGTACATGCTATGTATGGCGGTGACCGTTCTAGAAAAGTAAATTTGGTAGATTATGGTTTTCGATTACCTGCTGCAATGGACAATAGACCTCTAAAGTTTGAAGAGTTCGAAGCATTACAGAATCAGGTTTTATATGTAAGTGCCACACCCGCAGATTACGAATTGCAATTGAGTCAAGGTGTATATGTCGAGCAAGTAATTAGACCAACCGGACTGCTAGATCCCATAATTGAAGTAAGACCAAGTCTAAACCAAATTGATGATTTGGTAGAAGAAATTCAAATTCGTGTTGAAAAAGATGAGCGTACACTAGTCACCACTTTAACAAAAAGAATGGCAGAAGAGTTGGCTAAATATATGGACAGAATCAATATTCGATGCAGATATATTCATAGTGATGTTGACACTCTAGAACGTGTAGAAATTATGCAAGATTTGCGGAAGGGAATTTTTGATGTACTTATCGGAGTGAATTTATTACGTGAAGGATTGGACTTACCAGAGGTTTCTTTAGTGGTTATTTTAGATGCTGACAAGGAGGGATTTTTACGTAGTAATCGTTCGTTAACACAGACGGTCGGTAGAGCTGCAAGAAACCTAAATGGACGTGCAATTATGTACGCAGATAAGATCACTGCAAGCATGCAAAAAACCATCGACGAAACAAATTATAGAAGGCAAAAACAGATTCAATATAACACTGATAATAATATAACGCCGACTGCTTTAAATAAGAGTTTAGACAATGTACTCTCTAAGAATTCGGTCTCAACCTATCACTTCATAAAAGAGGAGTTAAGAGCTGCCGAGCCAGATATGGATTACCTTACCAAAGAGCAAATAGAGAAGCTCATAAAAGACAAAAGAAAGGCTATGGAAAAAGCAGCGAAAGAGTTAGATTTTATGCAAGCGGCGAAGTTAAGAGATGAAATAAAGTCGCTACAAGAACAAGAGTAAGATTAGTTTAATCAATTTATACTAAGACAAATGATATCTCTATTTTTACTTCAAATTAATTTACATTAAATACTGAATAATAAATAGTTAATCACAATTTTTAGACAAGACTAAATCTTTTAATTTCTATATAAAATGAAAAATTTTGCGAATTTATTGCTTATTTCAATATGCATAAGCAGTAGCTTAAACAGCTTTTCACAGAAGTTAAATAGCGATGACATTAGAGTAATGGTCGATGAAAATTTCATGACCGCTACTACGAATTTACATCATTTTTTAAGATTACCAAATGACGGTAATTTTCAAGAACAAATTGAAAATAACAAAGCGTGGTGCGACAGTATTTTTAAGAGTTTAAAATTTAAAACACAGACCATAATTACCGATGGCGCACCCCTACTCTTTGCCGAAAAAATATTTCATAAAAACAAAAAGAGCGTACTATTTTATTTACAAATTGATGGGCAACCTGTCGACCGTTCTGAGTGGTCTCAAAACGATCCTTTTGAACCCGTTTTTAAGACCCTAAAAAATGGAGAATGGACTACGGAAGAATTCGATTTTACTCAAAAAAATATACCCGATGATTTGAGAATTTTTGCCAGATCGGCATCCGATTCCAAAGGTCCGGCAATGTCATTAATTTCAGCATTGAAAATTTTACAGGAACAACAAATCACTCCCGAATACAACATTAAAGTAATCATGGATTTTCAAGAAGAACTTGGCTCACCAGATTTACCAAAAGCGGTTCTTAAAAATAAAAACTTATTGAAATCAGAAATGCTTTTGATTATGGACGGCACTAGACATCTTTCTAATTTACCGACATTGACATATGGCGCAAGAGGTATTACCACAGCAACAATTACCGTTTTTGGCTCGACCGATGCATTGCATAGCGGTCAATATGGAAATTATGCACCGAACCCCGTTTTTAAGGCAGCACAATTAATAAGTAGTTTCAAAGATGAAAAAGGCATAGTTCAAATTCCTGGGTTTTACGATGGTGTTCATTTATCTGAACGCGATAAAGAACTACTTAGTGCTATACCAGAAAATATGGATAGTCTAAATTCGAGACTAGGTATAGCCGCTTCTGAAAAAGTTGCCGACACGTATCAAGAGGCATTACAATTTCCTTCTTTCAACATTAGAGGTTTAAAAGCAGGATGGACAGGCAAGGAAGTCCGTACTCTAATTCCAGAAGATGTTGTTATAGAAATAGATATGCGATTAGTACCTGAAACGCCCGGGGAAAGACAAATAGAATTCCTACGGGCGCATATTAAAGAAGAGGGATTTTATATAGTCGACTCCACACCAACTAAAGAAGAAAGAGCAGTCTACCCTAAACTTGCGTCGCTTAATTACAGAATTGGGTCAAAACCATTTAGAACTGAAATGGATAGTTCAATTGGCGAATTTTTAAATTCGGCTTTGACTAAAGTTTTCGGTAATACTATTGTAAATATGAGAACTACCGGCGGATCTCAACCTATGGCCCCATTTATAGAAGCTTTAAATATACCTGCGGTATCTATTCGAATTCCTAACCCAGATAACAACATACATGCCCCTAACGAAAATCTAAGAATGGGTAACTATAGAGAGGGCATAATTTCATGTATTGCTGTTTTGACTGAAAAACTACCATAAAAAAAGTGCTTTGATTTCTCAAAGCACTTCACCAAACAACTTAAACCAACCTAAAAAACGTACTAACTAAAACTTACTTTAACTCAATCATTCTTTTTGGCTTTGGTAAAGCCTCTTCTTTTTTAGGAAGATTAAATTTTAAAATTCCGCCTTCATATGTAGCTTCTATTTTATCAGTTGCAACCGTATCTGGCATAGTAAATGCTCTTTTGAAAGAAGAGATACTAAACTCCTTACGAGTAAAATTTTCTTTTACCGCAATATTCTCCTCTTTAACTTCCGCTGAAATTGTGAGCACATCCTTATCAATTTCGATTTTAAAATCATCTTTTACCCTTCCTGGAACAAAAAGCTCTAATTCGAATTCTTTCTCATTATCCTTAATATTCACTGCTGGTATAGATGACCGTGAATTCTCAGTTCCACCAAACCAATCTGGTCTAAAAATCTCATTCATTAATGCTGGGAACAAAACATCGTTTCTCTTTGTTAAACTCATAATCGTATTTTTTAAATAAATTAATTTAATAGTCGATTTGAACAGAACAAATGCTATACCAACTGAATTAGAATGACAATATGGCGTATTTCATATTTGAAATAGCGACATATTGGCGCTTTTACATGTTAAGAGTCTGTAATTTTAGCATATAAGACAGTTATCTGTTCGCACATTCACTAATTTTATAGGCAGAATTATTTAAATGGATAGACTTACCAACTTCATAGACCAAATTAGAACTAGAATTGCCTTTTTTCCCACAATTATCTCTTTAGCAGGATTACTGTTGGCTTTTCTAATGATTTATCTAGAACAAAACAACATTTCAGCGTATCTGATTGATGTTGCTCCCGCTTTAGTAATAGATGATACCGATACAGCTAAAACAATTTTAAGTACGCTTATAGGTGGTTTAATCTCATTAACCGTATTTAGTTTCTCGATGGTGATGGTTCTTTTGAATCAAGCATCTAGCAACTTCTCACCAAGAGTATTACCAGGTATTATTTCAGACGAGAAACATCAAATTGTATTGGGGCTCTACATTGCCACCATCCTCTACAACATTTTTATTCTTATCTCTATAGAGCCCACAGAAAACTCATATCAAACTCCCGGCTTTTCTGTATTATTGGGCATTATATTAGTAGTGATATGTTTGGCGGCTTTTATATACTTCATCCACCATATTTCACAAGCGATACAAGTAGGCAATATTCTAACCGCTATTCATTCTAGAACAAAATCTGAAATACTCTCTATCGTCGAAAATCAAGAAAAGAATTCTTTCGAGTTCCCCAATTATGAGCATTGGGAAAAATATGAAATTGTTAAAACAGGTTATTTCTACGGAATACTTAATGATGACTTATTAGAATTATGCAAAGAAAATTCTATGAAAGTTATGATTCAATTACACAAAGGTCAGTTCATATTAGATAACACCATAGGGTTATTAACCGAAAAACCAATAGACACTAAATTGAAAAAAAAGGTGATGGATACCTTATTGTTCAGTCAAGAAGAACTTATTGGAGAAAACTATATTTATGGGTTTAGGCAAATTTCAGAGATTGGTGTAAAGGCGATGTCCCCAGGAATTAATGACCCAGGCACCGCATTAAATACTATTGACTACCTGACTTCACTTTTCATAGATTTAATGCGCAAAACAGACTATGAATATATAAATGACAAAAAGGGCACGAATTGGGTTCAAATAAAATGCGCCAAATTCTCAGAAGTGCTATTTAACGTTATGGCAGCCTATCGCCTTTATTGCAAACATGATATAACTGTAATGAGAAAACTAATGCATATGTTAAAGGCACTTAGCGAACATGTAATAAATTCTTCACAGTTAGAAATTATAGAGTCAGAAATAAATGAGTTAAAAGTAGATGCCAAAGGCCACATCGAGAATAAGAGAGACCTTAGTAAACTTGATGCCGATTTTATATCGTGGTCTTAGTTGTAATGAGCTTTAAATATAGAAATCAGCACCTCTGGCGGTACAACTTTATTAGGGTAAGTATGCATTATAGAAAGAACCTGCTGAATTGCACCTGGTGGCAAACCCATATTAAGACCGATGTCATATATTCTTTTGACCTCATGAATATCTTGCTCATTATCAACATTCATTAGCAAAATCAACCTGTGAAATTGCAACAACCTTTCTGATTCTGATTTTGGTATCACATGCTCTACATTTGAAGTAAACAGACTATCAAAAGTTTTTTTACTTACCTCTAATTGCTGGGCAACCGAAAAAAGAAAATCGTACTCTGATTCTTTCACCTCGTTATTTACTTTCGCAAACGAAATCATTTCTGATAAAATACTCAACTTTTCTTTAGTAGTAGGCATAATCTTACGTAACAAATTGATATTCAGCTGGTACATGCTTTTAACGTAAAAGTCAGCTGTTTTATTTCAGTTAAGCAGATTTAACTGCCCTTAAATTAACACTCATAATAAGAATTCATTTAGAAATATAGTTTCGACCAACATGTTTATCTTCATTTTGATTTTTATTGGCATAGCATGAAGCATCTATTTGTCAAAAATATTTATGTTATTATCGACAAAGTATATTCTATGAAGTATATAAAATACAATATACACCTAAGAACCACCTAATAATAAGGCATAGCAACCAACACGTCATATTTTTATAATAACTTGCACTCCTTAAATTCGTGGTATGACTAATAATGATATTTTTAAAAAACTAAGGGTAGCTTTAAAATTTAGAGATGATGAAATCGTGCAGATATTAGAGCTTGTAGATTTCAAAATTTCAAAAAGTGAATTAGGAGCTTTCTTTAGAAACGAGGATCATCCTAATTATATGGAATGTGGAGATCAGGTACTCCGTAATTTTTTAAACGGACTGGTTCTTCATCTTCGTGGAACAAAAGAAAATCCGAAAACACCTGGAGAAGTGCTTTTAGGAATGGCTGGCAACACCGATAAACCAGTACAAAAACCGACTCAAAAACCAGCTCAAAAAAATATCAGTAAAAGAGATTTTAAAACAAAGCAGATGAAAAAGGTAGATACTGCCATTAGTTCTGTCAAGTATAAAAACAAGAAAAAATCTTAATACACCGAGGTGTATTAAGATTTTTTTCAACGCTAACCTTTTAAAAGGTTACCCTTCGATACGTACAGGAATAGTGTATACTTTACCTTCCTCTACATTTGCTAAATTAACTTTTTGGTAGTTTAGTTTGGCTTTCACGAAACTTTCCATTTCATCAAATTCTGTATTCACAGACAATACAACGATCTCACCGTCTGCATTTAATGTAAAACGTACCTGTGCGGTTAAATCGTTATGTTCAATAGAAAAAGTATTATCCGATAGCATTTCTGATATCTGGTTAGAAAGATTTCTTGTTGGGTTTTCACCCTTTGTATCGTTTGCCAATACATTACCTGTTGCTAATAGCATTGCAGCTACGACTACTAAACTTAATTTTCTCATGACTTTTTGTTTTTTGCTTCAGTTTATAGTGAAGCGTGATTAAAATTGATTGATGATGAATTACTAAAAAGACGACTGAAAAATGACAATGTTACAATTTGAGCATATTTTAACATCTCTTTAATATAAATTCCTCAATTATTCTTGTCAAAATTAAAAATACGAAACATAGAAAAAACAGGTTTTTAAAGACTTAACCATTATTTCATTTCGGTAACCTTAAGTAGTCTTTCAATCCTTTTACCATTACAATAAATTAAACCTACAGATACTATAAATACACAACTAGAAAAAACTCGATACATTTAGCCAAAAAAAAAGAACGCTTACTTAGCGTTCTTTTTTTTGGTAAATAGTAATTCTACTAGTCTGCTATTTCAATTGGAATAACATAAACTACATCTGAATTGCCTGGTTCAAGATTTTTAAAATCGATACCGTTCTTTAAAAACTCTTTTAATTGATTATTGGTAGATTCAATTGATAATAACCTGTACATACCATCTTCTGCAACGGCAATTTTAATTTCAGCTTTAGCACCTCGTATTTGATCAGGTATTTCCTCATCAGCTAACATTTCATGAATTTGAGCAGTTATCCACTTTGTTCCTTTATCCTCATTCGACTCGGTATCATGAGCCGTAACAGTCCCAATCCCAAATGCTAACATTGCGATTAAAATAATTTTGACTTTTTTCATACTATATATTTTAAAGGTTTGAAATTATACGTACATATTGCGTATACTACAAAATAACGTATTAAAAATATTAATATGATAATTTTAACATCTATTTAATATTAAATTAATAAAATATGCAGCTTTTAGCTATATAAACTACATTTTCAATAATTACATTAATCTTAAAACAAAAAAAGACCATTCAATATGAATGGTCTTTATATAATATGATAAGCAAATTTGTTTAAGCTAATACAGCTTTTACTTTATCTGCAGCTTCTTGAAACTGTACGGCAGATTGCACTGCAAGTCCAGAGTTGTCAATAATCTCTTTTGCTAACTCAGCGTTAGTACCTTGTAATCTTACTATAATCGGCACTTTAATTGAGTCGCCCATATTCTTATAAGCATCAACAATACCTTGCGCTACACGATCACAACGAACGATACCACCAAAAATATTGATTAAAATAGCTTTAACATTTGGATCTTTTAAGATAATTCTAAAAGCCTCTTCTACTCTTTTAGCATCTGCAGTACCACCAACATCTAAGAAGTTAGCTGGCTCACCACCTGCCATTTTAATTAAATCCATAGTTGCCATTGCAAGACCTGCACCGTTAACCATACAACCAACGTTACCGTCAAGATCTACATAGTTAAGACCAACTTCTCTTGCTTCAACTTCAATAGCATTCTCTTCTCTAAGATCACGCATATCAGCATACTTCTTTCTACGGTATAGTGCATTATCATCGATAGAAACCTTAGCATCAACAGCCATGATCAAATCATCAGATGTTTTTAATACTGGGTTAATTTCGAACATATTAGAATCACTTTCTACATATGCTTTATATAATGACGCAACGAATTTTGTCATTTCTTTGAACGCAGTACCAGAAAGACCTAAGTTAAAAGCAATTTTTCTTGCTTGAAAACCTAATAAACCTGTAGCTGGGTCAATTTCTTCTGTAAAAATTAAGTGCGGAGTGCTTTCAGCAACCTCTTCAATGTCCATACCACCTTCTGTAGAATACATAATCATATTCTTACCAGTAGCTCTGTTCAATACAACAGACATATAGAATTCACTAGTTTCGCTTTCGCCTGGGTAATAAACATCTTCGGCAACCAATACTTGATGTACTTTTTTACCTTCCGCAGAAGTTTGCGGTGTAATTAAGTTCATACCAATGATCTGGTTTGCTATCTCTTCTACCTCTTTTAGGTTTTTGGCTAATTTAACTCCACCACCTTTACCACGACCACCTGCGTGTACTTGCGCTTTTATAACATGCCATCCAGTTCCGGTTTCAGCAGTTAATTGCTTTGCAGCCTCAACAGCCTCTTTTGCATTTTGGGCAACTATTCCTCTTTGGATGCGCACCCCAAAACTTGCTAATATCTCTTTTCCTTGATATTCGTGAAGGTTCATATATATGGTGAATTTAATTGTTAAGCAAAAATAGGAAACAGGAAGTAATAATCTAAAAATACTGGTGATTAATTAGAATAACTAGTATAATTAACCTGATAAAAACCCAAATCGCTTGTAATACGATTGAATTTTGTAGCTAAAAAACTCCCTAAATCTCCAAATCTTTAAAATCTAAAGGGTCAAAATTTTTGAAATGACCATTAAGTTCGATTGTTTTTTTGGTTCTGTTCACTTCAGAAAGTACCGTAATAGTAGCAGTTAAATGCAGACTTATAAAATTAAGTCGATCATTTTCTGAGGGTATCTGTAATAGTTGATATTCTTGCTCGAAAGACAATCCTATTTTGTGCGCTAGCGTAAAACTATTAAATTCTTTTACGTTGAGTTTGGTATATGGCACATCCATAATAGCATATAACTGCTCTATACCATTGATAATAGTTTGTTTTTTTTCTTCGGATGCTTCATAGTCATACTCCAACAACTTCACAATTCCTCCTGAATATAACTTATCATCCATGATATTGTCGAAAGCCAGTAATTTAAATACTTGCCTCGCAACACATACCACATCCATCTCGCCCGTTTCATACGTTGTCACCACTTCTACCAGCTGTACTTCTACCCCATATTCCATCTTATTATTTATAAAAACTGGTATACCAAAAGTAATCGCCTCATCTCTACAATCTTGTATCAATTGTTTGTAGCGATCTTCAAACACATGCAGCGGCACGGTCTCTCCTGGAAAGAAAATAGACTGTAATGGAAATAAAGGTAATTTCATAGGCTAAATTTACGAAGGACTTTATATAGCACCAAAATAAATACAATTTTCAAAAGTTACAAATATCACAATTTGTTATTTTAATCATTTTTATGTTATTATTTTTGTTCTTAATGAATTAGAAAAGTAACTTTGAGCAAAATTGTATAGTATGAGAAATGAGGATTTATTGCAAATCGCAAAAACCTATGGTGATCCGGTGTATGTTTACGACTCGGAAAAAATAGTTTCACAGTTCAATAGACTGACCAAAGCATTTGGTTCTGTAAAGAAATTGCAACTTAACTATGCAGCCAAGGCACTTTCTAATATTACTATTCTAAGATTAATGAATAGTTTAGGTAGTGGTTTAGATACCGTATCTATACAAGAAGTACAATTAGGATTATTAGCTGGTTTCAAACCAGAGTCAATCATATTTACCCCTAACGGAGTTTCTTTAGAAGAAATTGAACAAGCAGCAAAATTGGGTGTTCGTATAAATATTGACAACCTTTCTATTTTAGAGCAATTTGGTAGCAAGCATCCTAAAATTCCTGTTTGTATTCGTATCAATCCGCATGTAATGGCCGGTGGAAATTCTAATATTTCTGTAGGTCACATAGATTCTAAATTCGGAATCAGCATTCATCAAATTCCACATTTACTTCGTATTGTAGAGTTAACTAAAATGAATATCAACGGTATTCACATGCATACAGGTAGTGACATTTTAGATATCGACGTATTCTTATATGCTTCTGAAATTTTATTCGATACTGCACGTAATTTCAAAAATCTTGATTTTATAGATTTCGGTAGCGGCTTCAAAGTACCTTATAAAGATGGTGATATAGAAACTAATGTTGAAGAATTAGGCAAAAAACTAAGTACTCGTTTTAATGAGTTCTGTAAAGAATACGGTAAAGATTTGACATTGGCTTTTGAGCCTGGTAAATTTTTAGTGAGTGAGGCAGGTGTTTTTCTAGCAAAAGTAAATGTGGTTAAACAAACGACATCAACAGTATTTGCAAGTGTAGATTCTGGTTTCAACCATTTAATTAGACCAATGCTTTACGGCGCTACGCATAGCATAAGTAACATATCGAACTCAGCCGGTAGAGAGCGCTATTATTCTGTAGTAGGTTATATTTGTGAGACCGATACTTTTGCCAGTAATAAAAGAATAAATGAAATTACAGAAGGTGATATTCTTTGCTTTAAAAATGCAGGTGCGTATTGCTTTACCATGGCAAGTAACTATAACTCAAGATTTAGACCAGCAGAAGTTCTTTGGCATAAAGGGAAAGCAGTTCTTATACGCGAAAGAGAAACTTTTGAAGATTTAATTCGCAATCAAGTAGATATAAAAGATTTGTTCGCTGTTAAAGAAACAGCTAAAGTGAAATAAAGCACTTAAAAATACGTTAGTTTTGGTATAATAGTTGGATTAAACAATCAAATAAAACTCATGAAGACGTATTCTTTATCTTTTTCCAAATCATTTTTATTCTTAGCCGTACTCTTTGTTTCGGCTGCAAGTTATGCACAAGAGGTAAATTGGATTTCTTGGGACGAGGCTGCCGAATTAACGGCAACCGACGCAAACCCAAAAAAAGTCTTTATTGATGTATATACGGATTGGTGTGGATGGTGCAAGAAAATGGATAAGGACACTTTTCAAAATGCTGAAGTAGCTGCTTATATGGCAGAGAACTACTACATGGTTAAATTTGATGGCGAAGGTAAAGACCCTATCGAATATAAAGGAAAGACCTATAAGTTTGTTCCATCTGGCAGAAAAGGATATCATGAATTTGCAGCAGCCTTAATGCAAGGTCGCTTAAGTTACCCAACTACTATTTTCTTGGATGAAGAATTAAACATGCTTTCGCCAATACCTGGATATCAAAAACCAGAGCCATTTTTAGAAATAGCGCGTTATTTTGGTAGTGATATTTATAAAGAAAAAGATTGGAAAGCCTATACTGGTGAAGCTGGTAAATAATAAAAAATCAGATAAAAAAAAAGAGGTCTTAGAGACCTCTTTTTTTTATACTACTATATTTTCTATCTACTATAATTAGGACTCTCTTTGGTAATAGTAACATCATGTGGGTGACTTTCGTTAATACCACTAGCTGTAATTTTAACGAACCTACCTGTTTCTTGTAGTGTTGCAATATCTTTCGCTCCACAATATCCCATACCAGCTTTTAATCCTCCAATAAACTGGTGAATACTTTCGTATAGTTCCCCTTTGTAAGGTACACGACCAACAATACCTTCAGGAACTAATTTTTTAATATCATCTTCAACATCTTGAAAGTATCGATCTTTACTACCTTGTTTCATTGCTTCAACAGAACCCATACCTCGGTAAGATTTAAACTTTCTACCTTCATAGATAATCGTTTCTCCCGGAGATTCTTTTGTTCCTGCTAAAAGTGACCCTAACATTACTGTATCTGCACCTGCTGCAATCGCTTTAGGGATATCACCCGTATAACGAATTCCGCCATCTGCAATTACCGGAACACCTGAACCTTTTATAGCGGCCGCTACTTCTAATACCGCAGAGAACTGAGGAAAACCAACACCTGCAACAACTCTTGTAGTACAAATAGAACCAGGACCAATACCAACTTTAACAGCATCTGCACCTGCATCTACCAAATATTTTGCTGCCGCACCCGTAGCAATGTTACCAACGATAACATCTAGGTTCGGAAATTTCTTCTTTACTGCTTTTAACACCTCTACTACACCTTTGGTATGACCATGAGCTGTATCAATCACTACTGCATCTACGCCTGCATTAACCAATGCCTCTGCTCTTTCAACTGCATCGGCTGTAACACCTAAAGCTGCTGCAACACGAAGTCTACCGAACTGATCTTTATTGGCACTAGGCTTTTGGGTAAGTTTTGTAATATCTCGAAATGTGATCAAACCTACCAACTTATAGTTTTTATCTACGACAGGTAATTTTTCAATTTTATGTTCTTGTAATATATCTTCAGCCTCTGAAAGTGAAGTCCCTTCTGCAGCTGTTACCAAATTCTCTGAAGTCATTACCTCAGAAATTGGTCTTTCATTATTTTTCTCGAAACGTAAATCTCTATTAGTTACAATACCTAAAAGTTTACCGTTGGCATCTACGATCGGAATACCTCCAATACCGTACTCCTTCATACTAGCTTTAGCATCTTGTACTTTAGAGTAGAGCGGCAAAGTAACAGGATCTAAGATCATACCACTTTCAGCTCTTTTTACTTTTCTCACCTTCATTGCCTGTTGCTCAATAGACATATTTTTGTGCAACACACCAATACCACCTTCTTGAGCCATGGCAATTGCCATTCTAGATTCCGTAACCGTATCCATCGCTGCCGATATAATAGGTACATTTATAGTAATATTTCTTGTAAATTTTGTCTGAATACTGACTTCTCTTGGAAGAACTTCAGAATATGCAGGTACTAATAATACGTCGTCGTATGTTAGACCTTCTCCTAGAATTTTGTTTTGGTGGGCTTGCATAGCAATTAAGGATTTAATTGCGTGCAAATATAGTGAATATAGTTGGTTTATTAATTCTTCATGAAACCTTAGTAAAAGCTTCACATAAATTAAACATCGGTAGCTTAAAAACACCGATAACCGAAACACCATAAGTAACCACAAAAAAATTAAGATTAGTATTCTAAAGTTTAAATTGCAGTGTTGTGTAAAACGTTCTAGGTTCTGAAGGAATAATACCCGGCCCTGGATACCCAGTAGCTCTGCGTGTAAAATAACTGTTGTTAAGAACATTGTTTATACCTGCCTCAAGCTTCCAGTTCTTGTATGTATATGCTAATGAAAAATCAAGAATATCATAAGCTGGTATTTCCCCCTCAATACCTCTTTGGTTGTCATTTATATCTTGTGGAGCATTGGTAGCATCTGTATACTGTCTTGATAAATATGTATACTGTAAACTTCCCAGTAAGTTATTGTAACCAAAATTTAATCCTGTTTTTAAGTTAACGGCTGGTATAAACTCAACGTTATTACCTTCTACATTTGTCTCTTCTGAAGATAAATATTCAGATTCTGTAAGAGCCAGGTTTAAAAAGTAGTTCAATTTTAATTTATCATTTCCACTAAAAAAAGTTTCCTTGATACTCCAGTTGCCGAAACTTTCTAATCCGTACATAAAAGCGGTACCTATATTACCACGAAAGCGAATAATGCTACCTGTCTCAACTTCTACGCCAGCTGCATTTATCTGAGTTTCACTTTTAAGGATTTCTCCAAGTCTATTATCATACAACAGACCAAAAGCACTTACATCATAAGAAAAGACATTTTTATGCCTTCCTCGCAAACCAAAATCTGCAGTAAAACCATCTTCATCACTAATGTTCTCATCTACTTGAAATGAAGGATTTACAACTCTTATATCACTAAAAGTTACCGACCTGTAGTTTTGAGAAAAATTTCCGTAAAATTCTACACTTGAGTTTAGTTTATACGTAGCACCTAAACCAAGTAATAAAAATGTTCTATCAAAAGCCCTATTATCTTCTACATCCTCATTTAACAATGAGTTACCCGCCAAATCTAAAACGATGTTTTTGTAGCTGCCTATACTTTCTGTATTAATATGTTCTAGCCTAAAACCAGGTGTCAAAGTCAATTTAGAGTTTATATTGAAAATGTTCTCTCCAAAAAATGCAAGATTGGAGTTTGGAAAATTAAATTGAGACTGCCTTTCATAATTAGGAAATTCATCATCAGCGAAATTAAAATCGGCATTTGCAGCTGTTGTTCCAGGACCTTGTCTTTGATCATTATCTGTTCTATATATTTTAGACCCAACCAATAAAGCAGATTCGGTATCACCCAGTTTATATCTGGTAAGCAATCTTGCCTCTGCACCCCAGTTTTGAAAGTTATCTATGAGCAATTCTCTTGGCTCTTCTAAATCATCGGGCTGTGATACCCTATTTGTTCTAAACCCAAGTGCACTTCTTGATGCATCTAATCCAAAAACATTTAAACTAAAATCCATTTTTGACGAGAACTTGTGATCTAAACGTAAAGAGAATAATTTCCAGTCAACATCAAACCAATTTCTATCCCTATTACTAAAAGTTGGATCTTCAATAAATTGAGCATCAGTTAAACCACCAGGTTGTTGAGCTAAATAATTTAGAAACGTTGTCTCTAGTGTAACCTTAGTTTTATCTGAAAACTCATAACCCACGTGAGCAAAATAATTTCTGCTGTTGTAATCAGAATTTGGTCTAAAACCACTCCCCTCTTTATAATTGAAATAGGTATAGTAACTTACTTTACCAACAGTACCACTTAAGCTATTGAAACTAGTCTTAAGGTTATAAGACCCTACCGTTTGTCTACTAACCCATTCTATTTTCTTTGTTGTATTTGGTTGCTTAAATTTAAAATTTACCAAACCACCAAACTGAGTACCATATTGCAAAGAAGCAGCACCTCTAACTACTTGAATTTCTTCTAGCGCCTCAGCTGGAGGCGTATAGTAACTCTCTGGATACCCTAAAACATCTGCACTTATATCGTAACCGTTCTGCCTTGTATTAAAATTTGCCGTTCTATTAGGATCCAAACCTCTACCGCCAATATTAAGTTGCAACCCAGCATCACCATTATCATAAATATTTAGCCCCACTACTTGACTATATATTTGCCTAGGGTTATTGGCTGCCAAATTTCCTGTTATACCTTCTAATAATACCACTTCACTTTTTTTACCTGCATAAATTGCGGTACCATCTACTTTCTTTAATTGTTTTAAAGCGAAAACTTCTTCTCTTTTCTGCGTAAGTACCACTTCCGACAGGTTTTGAGTTTTTAATTGCTGCAAAACTATATTGAATGTCGTATTACCGTTTACAACAAGCTCTTGTTCTAAAATCTCGAATTCATAAGCAAATGCAACAAGTGTATAAGTGCCAGAACTTAAGTTATCTAGCACATAATCACCTTGAGAATTGGCAGTTTCTAAGCGCTCTAATTCTTTAATATACAGTTCTGCATCTGGTATTGGCTCGCCTTCTGTATCCAATACTTGCCCAGTAATACTAAATTGCCCAAAAACAGGGAACGACAGAAATACTAACAATAGCAAAAAACTAAATTCCTTTAATCTCATCTTTAAATGGTGTTATCCAATTCTTATGTAAAAAAGACTCTTCCTCTTTTGACAAATCAATGGTAGAATCTATATATTTTGTACTTAACCTCCCGTTCAAACTTACCTGGCAATCTACATATACTTGTACATTTTTATGCCCATCGTTTTCAAAATGATCTTTCAAAAAATGAGCATATTCCAATATAAAGTCTGGCTGAAAAGCCATTTGTTTTTCTTGAATAGGAGTTAAAAAATCTGAATTATTCACATAAAACCATCGACCCGTATCTCCATTTACTATTTTAAATTGCGCATATCCCGTTTTTTCCATTAACATAACACGCCATGAAAAACGATACCCCTCTTCTGTCCAAAACAACTCACCCGGATACAATACGTATCTAAATGGCAACAATAGCTGTAAACAAAAGAAAAGTGCTACTATTCCATATTTAATTTGGACTTTAAAAGTCGGTATTTGCTCGAAAATTTTCCCAGTATTGAAACTACTAGAATCTATCTTGAAAAGTTTGGAGATGAAGCCTATTAATTTTGAATGAATATTGGCGTCGAAAAATATCATGGCAGAGATGATCATTACAAAAGGAAAAACGCCGATTGGAAATAATACTCTGGTAAGTACATGAAATATTACCACCATTACGAATGCAAAAGTTCTCGTCTTTTTATTTAGGAGCAAAAAAGGAATAAAGAGATCAAACAAAGCACCTGACCAACTAAAAGCATAGTGCAACCACTCTTCGCCAAGAAAACTACCAATTAAGGGAGTATCAAACTTAGATGGCAACCATATTTTTAAAGGCATGGCTTTTAGCAACCAATCTGAATTTAATTTTGCCAAGCCGGCATAAAAATAGACTATCCCTAATAATAATTTTATGCTATTTATTGTCCAACTTGATATGTATTGAAAAGCTTTATTGGAGTTCCTATAGGCATCTAATGAGAAATAAGCATTTGCCGGTAAAAAAATCATCAAAAAACTTAACAGACTAATAAAATAGTAATGATTTAAATACGTGGTTTTATCCATAAGCTCTATATAGGTAAAGCTTAAAAAGAAAACTATAATAGCCAGTTTATACCTATAACCTAGAACTACCAAAATGGCAGAAATTGCACAAATGATAAAAATTAAATAAGTGAATTCGCCAATTGGTTTTACCCATTCAAATCCATAATAGGAGAAAAAGAACTTTGGTTGCAGATAAAATTTATCAATCCACCCATAAGCCCAAAATCTAACAATACTTAAAAGCATCATTAAACCAAATAAAATACGAAAGACCGCCAATGGGGCGGCCTCTACGGGAGCTTTTATATATGTATCTATTATCGATTTCATTAATCACCATCTGCATCAACAAAATCAATACTGATACTCATGGCAGAAACCATGTCTACCTTTAGCATTGGTACTGCTTTTTGTACTTCGTCGTATGCTAAAAACATAGCAGTTGGAGTATTATTATTTTCAATTTCTTCTCTAAAGGATGATAAATCTTGAACCATATCTCTAGCCGTATTGAATTGAGTATTAATAAGAGAAGATAAATCTTCGCCATCCTTTACTGTATTCAACGCATCTAAATAAGAATCAAGGCTTTCCCCCTCAGTTTCGGAATTAAAATGTTTACCGTTGAAAAAATCCTGAACAGCATTTAATCCTTCTAAAAATAATTCATTAGAAACAGTAGCGTCATAATACGCTTCAACATTTTGAGGTAAAGGAGCTCCAGAAAAAACACCTAAAGGAATTCCCATTTTACCTGCTCTTAAATACTTTTCATAATAAAAGATATAATCATTTACCATACGATCTACAGAGGCAGTAGATGTAGCACCATCTTTAGCTACAAAAGTATCTCTATACCCTTCTTCCCAGTCTGACAGAACAGTATCTGTTAACGATTTCATATCTAACAAAACATCTTCTGTAAACGTAAACAGTGTATCTTTTTCATCACCATTATAGAAAGCTAAAATCGCTGCATCATCCTCTCCTAAACCATTCAACAAATAATCTAGTGCCGGAAAGCCTTTAGAGCTTCTATTGGATGAAAGAGACAAATCATAAGTACCTGTGGAAATGTATTCATCTATATTATCGGTATTAGTAGGATAAACATTCATATTTAACTGAAACCCCACAGTTTCTGCCGGACCAATTTCATACAAGGCAACATTTTGATAAGATATATATGCATTTACCCAAGATGAACGTAATTCAACCAAGTTGACCTCACTTGCATCCTCTTTAAAAGTATTAAATGAACTTACCAATATTTCTAAGTCAGAAGAAAATGCTTCATAAGATGGTATAATAATATTATCGGCCCAATTTATAAGCATAGTACTTCGCTCAAAAGAAACTTCATCAATCGGGTCTACAACCTCAGTAACTTCAGTATCACTATCACTGGAACATGCCCAAACCAAGGTCAAAACAACCAAAAATCCAATAATCCTTTTCATCTCTTATTTTTATTTATTCTAATTAAATACAAAAATAAAAAAAGCTGTTCATACTTTTTAGCATGAATAGCTTTTTTTATACCCAATTATTCGGCAGCTTGTGCTACCGTAAAATCAAATCTTGCTGCTATATCTTCTGAAATAGAATCTAATGTTGTTGATTCTACATTCCATAGACCATTATCACCATCATCTAACAAATCTGTTAAGAATGCATCAACCTCAGCTTTTGTAAAATAAGTATCAGCAGAGTTTGGTTTTCTAGTAAATTGTAAACTATAGATAAAACCGTATGCCTCTGAAAGTGCATGGAACGCTCCACCAATATTAGGAGCTTCCCCTTCTAATTTTGTTTTACCATTTTGCAAGTAATAAACCGCTCTAATAGCAATTACTTTAGAAATATTAGCCTTGATTATTTCTGCTTGTAAATCTCTAATATCATAATCTTTAGCAACAATTGCTGCACGACCTAATTTAAAGGCGTCAAATATATCATCTGCAATACCTTCAAAATCTAAATCTCCATTGGCACGTTCTATATATTCGTTCAAGAAACTATCTGCCCCCAAATCGGCATTAGGGTTTGCTTGATCGTTATTTAAACCATAGGCATAACCATAAGCTTCATCCCATTTGTGCTCCATCGTAGTATAGTCCTTACCTTCTTCTACTACATCTGAATCATTATTAGCAACATTGTCTGCCTCATCCAATACAGCAGTACTTAGGTAGTTGTTCAACATCTGATCTGTCATTAAGCCACCTATTAATGATTTTGCGAACATTTGATTATATTCCAAACCATTGGCATTTACATAACGTGTACTTTCACCATCAGCTAATTGCCCTGCAGTACCAGCTTTAGCGGCAACTTCCCAATTAGGATAAACGTCTGTAACCTGAGCACTAATAAATCCATCAAGATCACCACGAATTATAGCTTGATCTGTTGCATTTGTAGAAAAATAATCTGCAGATGCTGCAACCTTACTTCGAAGACTTTTATCTGACTCATTTAATGCCGCTTCTTGAAAATCGATATCTCCTTCTACATGAGCGAACATTCCACTTAAATCCTCAAGCGTATTTGTTGGTATGTTGAAATTTGACAAAAGCTCTTGCCCCATTTTTATTCTTGTGGTTTGCCCATCAAAACTAACCGTGGAAACTCCGTTTCTAGTAAATACGTAAGAATCCGGCACTTCAAATTCAACAAAACAATTTTCACATGGTGAAAGCTCTAAACTATCATCATCAGAACTACATGAGATAAAGGTTAAACCTGCAATGGCAGTAAAAGCCAAAAAATATTTATTCATCTTATTATCCGTTTTATTTAGACTTGATTTAAATAATCATGCAAACGTATAACATGTTTCAATACAAAACAAGACTATCTATATTAAATCTAAATAAACTTAACGAAAACTTATCTTCTATTAAAAATGTAAAAAGAAAAGTATTAATGATATTTTGAAAACAGCTCAGTAGCCTTGTTGTAAGAAGCTTCAAAAGTCATCCAGTTAACACCTGAATCAACTTTCTCTGCAGTGAAATAGGATAGCATTTTCTCGGTAGGCATATTACCCGTTAAATCATCTTTAGCCATTGGGCAACCACCAAAACCCTGTATAGCGCCATCAAAACGTCTACAACCAGATTCGTAAGCCGCGGCAACTTTTTCGTGCCACTTAGTTGGTGTCGTATGCAAATGTGCTCCGAATTCGATATTAGGATATTTAGGAATAAGATTCGAGAACAAGTATGAAATCGTTTCAGGGTCAGAAGAGCCTACAGTATCTGAAAGTGATAATATTTTAGCGCCCATTTTTGCAAGTTTCTCTGTCCACTCCCCAACAATTTCAACATTCCAAGGATCACCATAAGGGTTACCAAATCCCATCGAAATATAAGTCACTACCTCTTTGTTTGCGGCATCGGCTAAATTGAATATTTCTTGTAAAGTCTCTACAGATTGTGCAATTGTTTTATGCGTATTACGCATTTGAAAGTTCTCTGAAATAGAAAAAGGGAAACCTAGATAATCAACTTCAGGGTGCGAAACTGCATCTTCTGCACCACGAACATTAGCAACAATAGAAAGCAGCTTTGTATTCGTTTTTGATAAGTCTAATTTTGCCAAAACCTCAGCGGTATCTACCATTTGCGGTATTGCTTTTGGTGAAACAAAGCTTCCGAAATCTAGCGTATCAAAACCACACCCCAACAACGATTGTATATATCTCACCTTTTCATCAGTAGGTATAAATTGCTTAATGCCTTGCATAGCATCTCGTGGGCATTCTACTAATTTGATCTTTGAATTAGACATTTCGTAAAAATACAAACTCTAAATAAGTATCTCCTATTAATAATTTAAATAAACTAACCGAAAAATAAATAAACAGCAATGCCGATGAAGACAATAATTTGTAACCATTTTAATATAAAGCCTGTTCGTTTTTTAGTTATTAAAAATTTTGAAATCTGACCAGATAAAATGGCAATACCACTAAATACAACCGATGAAACTAAAATAAAAAGAAAACCAAGCGCATAAAATTGGAGTACAGTACTTAAAGAGTCTGAAAATAGAAATCCGGGAAAAAAGGCAAGAAAGAATATCGTCACCTTTGGGTTGAATACATTCATTATAAACCCTTGTTTATATAATGCCCATAGACTTTTTTTATTCTTTGACTCTCCTTCTATTGCTATAGCATCGCCTCCTCTATAAACCATTATTGCGAGATACAATAAATACGCAGCACCAAATACTTTAATAGCCGTAAATATGGTTGGGTTATTTTTTATAACCGCAGAAACACCAAATGCTAAAAGAGTAGTATGCACCAAACAACCAGACATTAAACCTGCGACAACAGCCAATCCTTGTTTTTTACCATTACTTATACTCTGTATAAGAACAAAAATATTATCAGGACCTGGTGACAGAGACAAAACAAAGGTTGCTACAGAAAAGGCTAATAAAATATCGTAATTCAATTTTAAGGGTTTTAGTTCTACATGAAATGTACGAATAACCTATAATTACACCTATTTTTAATATCTTGTTTAAAAATCGATACACTATGAAAATTAAAGTAATTGTATTCCTAATTAGTATTTCATTCATGTCTAATGCTTTTGCAAAGACGGATAAAAACAAAACCACCACCATGATCCAAACTGATAGCCTTTTAAGGCATACTGTTTTTTTTAAGTTCAAGGAAGGAACAACTGCCGAACAAATAAAGAAAGTTGAAGATGCATTTAGCGCTCTACCTTCAAAAATCGAACAAATAAAAGGGTACGAATGGGGATTGAACAATAGTCCCGAAGGTTTGAACAAAGGCTTTACTCACGCCTTTTTTCTAACATTTGAAAGTGAAGAAGATAGAGCAATTTACTTGCCACACCCAGACCATGCTGCTTTTGGTGCTGTACTGACTCCGTTTTTAGATGATGTATTTGTAGTTGATTACTGGACCAAACCGTAAATTAAAATTGCACATATATAAAAATGGCCTTGTACAAATTGTGCAAGGCCATTTTTATTTTATAGTAATAGTTAAAATCTTAAACCGCAGCTTTTTCAATAAGCGCTTTATTAATTTTTTTAACCAAAGCCGGACCTTCATATACAAAGCCTGTCCATAATTGAATTAGATCTGCACCAGCTTCTAATTTCTCGATAGCATCTTCAGCAGAGTTTATACCGCCCACACCAATAATAGGGAATGCCTTATTACTCTTCTCCGCTAAAAAACGAATTACCTCAGTACTTCTATCTTTTAATGGAGCACCACTTAGTCCGCCAGCTTCTTCTGTTACCAAAGCATGAGATTTTAAATTCTCTCTAGAAATAGTTGTATTGGTAGCTATAATACCATCAATAGCAGTAATTTTTACAATATCAATAATATCTAACAATTGGCTATCAGTTAGGTCTGGCGCTATTTTCAATAAAATAGGTTTACGAACAGTAGACTTACGTTCGCTTTGTTTTGAATTCTCTAATTGAAGCTCATTTAGCAGAGCCGTTAATGGCTCTTTATCTTGTAATTCTCTTAAGCCAGGTGTATTTGGCGAACTTACATTCACAACAAAGTAATCTACATGATCAAATAAAGCATCAAAACAGATCAAATAATCTTTAATAGCTTCATTATTCGGTGTCACTTTGTTCTTACCAATATTACCACCAATAAGCACCTTATGTTTTTTCTTTAAATTTTCTACAGCTTCAAAAACCCCGTGATTATTAAATCCCATTCGGTTTATAATAGCTTTATCTTCTTTTAAACGAAATAATCTTTTCTTTGGATTGCCGTCTTGCGGTTTTGGGGTAAGGGTGCCAATTTCTACGAATCCGAATCCGAAATCTGATAATTCGTTATATAAGACAGCATTTTTATCAAACCCAGCAGCCAAACCAACCGGATTCTTAAATTTTAATCCGAATAGCTCACGTTCCAAACGTTTATCTTCAACTACGAACATAGATTTAATAAGACCAGACAGTCCTATTTTAGAGAAAAACTTAATACTTGAAAAACTAATATGATGAACTTTCTCGGGATCAAGAAGAAATAAAAGAGGTCTAATAAAAAGCCTATACATGTCTATATTTTAGAAGCGGTAAAAATACAAACTGTAAATGAGAATGTTAGTTAGAACTTATCTGTTTTCATCAACAATACTATCTGTGTTCATTGTGGGCGCAACAATATAAGGAGAACGATAAGCCTCTTTACATAATGATTGGTACAGTTCGTATTGCTTGGGGTTGAATAAAGCCAGCATTTTCTTATCCGTCATTTCTTGAACCCTAGCCATACTATCCATAACCACTTTGTATTTATCCGCTAATTGACGTAGTTCTGTAACATTGCTTTGAGGATGTCTACTCTTTACATTCTCTAATTCATTACTTAAAACATTGTTTCTATATTTAACCTCGGCACTTAAACTTTCTAGTTTTTCATGCTGCATTTCATTAAGTTGAAAAATATCTGATATAATAGAATCGCTGGTAACGCCTACCCCTAATATGCAATCTGCTTGAGAATATCCGTTTACGAAAAATAAAACAGAAGCCGTTAGTACCAAAAATTTAAAATTATTCATATCAAAATTTATAAAATCTTACGTCTACTAAATTACAATATATAAGCTTATTTTTGATAAAACCATTTACAATGCAACATATAATTGACCGTTTCATAAGCTACATTACTATTGATACGCAAAGCGATTCATCATCAGAGACCACCCCGAGTACTGAAAAACAGTGGAATTTAGCGAATAAATTAGTTGATGAATTACGTTCAATAGGCTTATCTGATGTGACCATAGATGAAAATGCCTATATCATGGCAACACTACCATCTAATGTTGAACATGATGTACCTACTATAGGCTTTATCTCGCATGTTGATACCTCTCCTGATTTTTCTGGCACTAATGTAAATCCGCAAATTATCAGAAATTACGACGGTAAAGATATTGTTCTGAATAAGGAAAAAAACATCATTCTATCATCATCTTATTTTGATGATTTACTGCAGTATATTGGTCAGACACTAATTACTACAGATGGCACAACATTGTTAGGTGCCGATGATAAAGCAGGTATTGCCGAGATTGTAACAGCTATGGAGTATTTGATCAATAATCCTAAAATAAAGCATGGCAATATAAGAATTGGGTTTACACCCGATGAAGAAATTGGTCGTGGTGCACATAAATTTGATGTAGAAAAATTTGGTGCAGAATGGGCATATACTATGGATGGTAGCCAGATTGGTGAATTGGAATATGAAAATTTCAATGCAGCAGGTGCCAAAATAACTATAAAAGGAAAAAGTGTACACCCAGGTTATGCAAAAGGCAAAATGGTAAATTCACTTTTAATAGCCAATAAAATTATAAGCGATTTACCCAAGCACGAAGTACCTGAAGAAACATCTGGTAGAGAAGGCTTTTTTCATGTACATCATTTTGACGGAGAAATCGAAAATGCAACTGTAGAGCTAATAATTAGAGATCACGATTTAAAGCATTTTGAGCAACGTAAACAATTAGTAAAAGACATCGTCCAAAAATTTAATAACGTTTACGACAATTGTATTGAGCTAGAATTAAAAGATCAATACTTTAATATGAAAGAAAAGGTAGAACCTGTTTTTCATATTGTAGAAATCGCTAAAAAGGCAATGCAAGATATCGGCATAAAACCAATTATTAAACCAATACGCGGTGGCACCGATGGTTCTCAGTTAAGTTATATGGGCTTACCTTGCCCTAACATATTTGCTGGCGGACATAATTTTCACGGTAAGTATGAATATGTGCCCGTAGAGAGTATGCAAAAAGCGGTTGAAGTTATTGTACGTATTTGTGAGCTAACAGCAAATCAATGATACGATGGAAAAGCAAGAGAAATTAGATGAATTCTATGATGAGCCACATCACTTTAAAAATGAAGTAGCAATATTAAGAACTCTTGCCTTAGCCTGTGGAATGACAGAAACTTACAAATGGAGTTTCCCCACATATATGGTAGATAATAAAAATATCATCGCCATAAACAAATTCAAAAACCACTTCGGAATCTGGTTCTTTAACGGAGTGTTTTTAAGTGATTCGAGAAATGTATTAGAAAATGCACAAGAAGGAAAAACCATGGCAATGCGACATTGGAAATTTTCTTCACTTGAAGCTATCGATAAAAAGGAAATTACAGCGTACTTAACGGAAGCTATAGAAAATCATAAGAAGGGATTAGAAATAAACGTAAATAGAAAGCCGAAAACAAAAATTGTCATTCCTACTCACCTATCAATTACACTTGAAAACAACGAGGACATAAAAAATGCTTTTAACAAATTAACCTATTCAAAAAAAAAAGACTATGCCGAGTACATTGCAACCGCCAAACAAGAGAAAACAAAACTATCTAGATTAGAAAAGATAGTTCCGTTGATATTAGCTGGCAGGGGAATACATGACATTTACCGAAAAAATTATTTATAATGTGGGCAGCTTCCAACCATTATGATAATTAGCTTTTAAGAATTGATTAGCTTCTTCATTTTTAAATTGCCCTGTAGTTTCATCCCAATAAATTCTATTTCCTGTCTTAAAGGCAACATTACCCATATGCGATACCAAAGCAGCATCATAACCTACTTTTATAGGTGCATTCAATTTAGAATTATCTCTACTTTTGACCGCATCGATAAAATTCTGTGTGTGTAAATCTAATCCACTAAGTCCACCATTATCATATGTCATCGCTTCCATTTTTGGAATACCATCTTTACCCCAACCTTTAAATTCATTTTCAGGAATAACCTCCCAGCCACCTCTATCTAAAACAAGGGTGCCATTATTACCTATAAAAGCAATGCCATGATTTCGACCGTAATTACCACCATCAATACCTGTTGCATGTTCCCATAGAATTGAGAATCCGTCATACTCATATACTGTTTGTAATGTATCCGGAGTTTCTGATGCATCGTTCGGGTACGCAAATTTACCACCTAAAGCCATTACAGATTTAGGAGTTTCAGCCTTCATACCATACAGAGCATAATCCATTAAATGAACTCCCCAATCGGTCATTAATCCGCCTGCATAATCCCAAAACCATCTAAAATCGAAATGAAATCTATTCTTGTTAAATGCTCTTTCTGGTGCAGGACCCAGCCACATTTTATAATCAACTCCCGCAGGAGCAGCACTATCAGCTACTACAGGCACAGGTTTCATCCATCCTTGGTATGCCCAAGCTTTTGCCAAACGTATTTCGCCCAATGCGCCCGTATGCACATATTTAATAGCGTCTACAAAATGCGGTTGACTACGTTGCCACTGCCCAATTTGTACCATTCTATCTCGAGATTGCACAAAATCTAGCATAATGTTCGCTTCTTGCACAGAGTTAGCAATTGGCTTCTCACAGTAGACATCTTTACCTGCCTGCAACGCATCTGTTAATTGTAGACAATGCCAATGATCTGGTGTACCAATGATAACTACATCAATATCTTTGTTCTCATATAGCTTTCTATAATCGCTATACCACTTTGGTTTTCTAATTCCTGCTTTTTCCAAATCGGAAGTTCTCTCTCTTAGCACATTCTCATCAACATCACACAGAGCAATAACATTAATTTCGCTCATTTTTAGAAAAGAAGTCAAATCTGAAAACCCCATTCCTTTACAACCTACCAAACCCACATTTATAGTATCGTTTGCCCCAACTTTCTTTCGCATCATTGATAACAATTCCATAGGAAACATAAACGATGCTCCAGTCATTAACAATCCTGCAGTTCCTTTTCTGATAAAATTTCTTCTATTTTGTAGCATGTTATTGATTTAAGTGCACTTAAATATAACACAATTGAGCAAAAAAAACACCGATGTTTCCATCGGTGTTTTTTATATGAATTCAGAAAGAATTACTTTTTCTCTGGAGCGTTTAATTTAGCGCTCATTTCCATGGATATGGCAGATCTATCAAACTTTAACTTCCCGGCCATTGTTTCCAATACACAAGAAAAATCATTGTCGTTCAAATCTACTACTTTACCGTGCAGACCACTTTTGGTAATAACACGATCACCACGTTTTAATTCTGCTGAAAATTTCTTTTCATCCTTCTGTCTTTTCATTTGAGGTCTGATCATAAAAAAATATGCGACCACAAAAATTAAAATCATCGGAAGAAACTGCCCTATATCACCCATGTTTGGTATATCTGTAATTTATAATTATTTAACAGGTCCTAATGAAGCTGCTCCTTTTGGGTTAACGAAAGCTTTGATTCTTAAAAGCTCAGAACCTTTTTCAGTGTTAGCCGTAACTGTAATAGTTTTAGTAACCTGGTTTTGTCCAGAACCATTGAAATTAACTTTCAACTCACCTTTTTCACCTGGTGCAATAGGATCCTTTGGAGGATTAGGAACTGTACAACCACAGCTACTTTTAGCATCGGTAATAATTAATGGGGCATTACCAGTATTGGTAAATACAAATACAGTCTCTTGTGGAGTACCTTGCTCAATTGTACCAAAATCATGCTCTGCCTTCTCGAAAGACATTACAGGTACTGCTTTAGCAGCCTCATCTCTTACCGCAGCCTCTGCTACATTATCAGTTTTAATTTTACTTGATGCGTTGTCTTTACAAGAAGTAAAAGCTACCATTGATACAAGACCAACAATTAGAACTATTTTTTTCATACTATTTAGATTTATCAATTATTTGTAAAATTATAAAATATTTTTATAATAGACCTCTTCCCATCTTGTTAAGCTTTCCTTCTGACTTGTATTCTTTAGTAAGCTTATCGAGAATTCCGTTTATAAATATGCTACTTTTTGGTGTAGAGTATTCTTTAGCAATTTCTAAATACTCATTTATGGTTACCCTTTCTGGTATAGAAGAAAAATGTAACAACTCGCAAATAGCCATTTTTAATAATATACTATCAATACCTGCGATACGATCTTTATCCCAATTCGGCGTTTTACCTTCAATCTCTTTTTCTAATGCATCGTTCTTTAATAATGTTCTAGATAGCAATTGCATGGCAAAAGTCATATCATCATCATCTTTCAACAAACTTGGCAAAAAGTAAGATTCTGGGTGTACTTGTTTTGCCTTCTTTAAATGCTTTAATATAAAGGTATTAACAATAGGTATATCATCTACCCAAGTTAACTTATCATCTTCAAAGTAATCGTAAATTTTATCGTTGGGGGCTATAATGTTCTTAAACAAGTTCAGCACTAATTCTTTATCTGCCGCATAGTCGCTTTCAGGTGTAGACATGTATTCTTGATATGCCTCGCTCTCGATAATCTCTTTATAGATAAGTTTTACATACTCTTCGTTCAAGTACCAGTTATCTAACTTTCTATGAGTAATTTCTTCCTCTAAGGTCTTGTTCTCAACAATTTGCAACAGCAATCTGTTTTGAATAAACTTTTTAGGATTAGAAAATTCTTTCTTTTTGTCGTTAATATATTTGTTAGCAGATAAAGAAATCTGGTCAGCTGCCCTTTTTTGTATCTCTACGAAAAGACTTAGCCACAACAAGTATAGCGTATAGGTATTCTCTATGCTTACTTTTAAAAACTTCTCTTGTTTTTGTAACGAATCATCTTTAGATTGAATGAGTGCGTATATGCTCTGCATTACCTTAACCCTAATGTGCCTTCTTGTAAGCATTTGAAAGAACTTATTTAATATATTAGTAAATTACCTTGGGGACAAGCCCGCGAGGCATTGAATTTAAAACATAATTAATATTTCCACGCAAGCCTTTCAGGCAGGCGTCGAAGCTTTTAAATCTCGATTATCGAGTAAATAAAGCCGCAAAGGTAAGTATCTATTTAAAGGGTCACAATAGCAATCGTATTTATCTTAGCTTATTTATAACATATCGTTTTAGGTCAAAAAACTATCTTTGCCCATAGAAATTTATACTATTACCTTTTCTACTACTTATGAAAGAACTTAAGCATCTAAATAAATACTTCAAAAAATACTGGCTTAAGCTTTTTTTCGGGATTATAATTACTGTTATAGCCAGGCTATTTCAATTGATCATGCCGTCTTACGTCAATAATTCTATTACCGTAGTTGAGCAATATATAAAAGCTGAAATAGAAAAATCTACCGCGCAAGATTTGTTAATGGAGTACATACTAATAATAGTAGGCGCCGCTTTATTATCTGGATTCTTCACTTTTTTAATGCGTCAATTAATTATCAATATTTCGAGATATATAGAATACGACCTTAAAAACGAAATATTCGATCACTACCAAAAATTAAGCCTCAACTTTTATAAGAAAAATAGAACTGGTGATTTAATGAACAGAATAAGTGAAGATGTAAATGAAGTACGTATGTATGCGGGTCCGGCTATTATGTACGGCATACAGACACTAACTTTATTTGCCTGTCTAATACCCCTAATGTTTATCAAAGCACCTACTTTGGCTGCGTACACCTTATTACCATTACCTTTTTTATCTGTTTTAATTTATCAAATAAGTAAGGTAATACACAAGCGAAGTACCATTGTACAGCAGTATTTATCTACGTTATCGACGTTTACACAAGAAATATTTTCAGGTGTTTCGGTTATTAAAGCATATGCGTTAGAGCCACAAACTAATAAAGATTTAGAAAAACTTGCCATTGAAGGAAAGGAAAAGAGTGTTAGTCTGGCAAAAGTAAATGCTTGGTTTTTCCCTCTAATGATACTATTAATAGGTATCAGTAATATTTTGGTCATATATATAGGAGGAAAACAATATTTGGCGGGTGAAATTGAAGTTGGCTTAATTGCGGAGTTTATATTGTACGTAAACATGTTAACGTGGCCTGTTGCAATTGTAGGATGGCTCACATCTATCGTACAAAGAGCTGCTGCAAGTCAAGAACGTATCAACGAATTTTTAAATCAGGAGTCAGAAATTAAAAACACGCCCACTCACGAGCATACGGTAAAAGGTAAAATTGAGTTTAAAGATGTTGATTTTACTTATCAAGATACCAACATAAATGCCTTAAAACACTTGTCATTTACCATAAACGAAGGGGAGACCACAGCTATTATTGGCAAAACAGGATCAGGCAAATCTACAATTCTAGATTTAGTTGCCAGGTTATACGATACTACATCGGGTGAAATTTTAATAGATGACGAGCCTATTAAAAATATTGACCTAACCAGTTTAAGAGAATCTATTGGGGCAGTACCACAAGATGCATTTCTATTTTCTGATAGTATAAAGAACAATATTAAATTCGGAAAAGAAGACGCTACAGACCAAGAAATTATTGACATCGCCAAAGATGCCGTTGTTCACGAAAACATAATGGGTTTCTCTAAAAAATACGACACGGTATTAGGTGAAAGAGGTATTACTTTAAGTGGCGGACAAAAGCAGCGTGTTTCAATTGCAAGAGCATTAATTAAAAAGCCGCAAATTTATTTGTTCGATGATTGTCTTTCTGCGGTCGACACAGAAACGGAAGAAGAAATTTTAAGCAATCTTAAAAAAGCTTCTAAGAATAGAACTACATTAATTGTAAGTCACAGGGTTTCTTCGGCTAAAAATGCCGATAAAATATTGGTGTTAGATGACGGCAGACTCATTCAAGAGGGTACGCACGACGAATTAAATACTCGAGAAGGGTATTATAAAGACCTCTATAGCAAACAGCTCTCAGAGAAAGAAAGTTAGAAAATTGTTGTCGGATAACGATTTTTTTTTCATTTTTGATAGCATAACGACACTAAACATTAGAAATGAGCGAAAGAGATTTATCAGATCAGGAAGAAATTCACTCCAAAGTTTTACGCGCAGGTAGAAGAACGTACTTTTTCGATGTAAGAAGTACTAAGGCAGGGGACTATTATTTAACGATTACAGAAAGTAAGAAATTTACACATGACGATGGTTCATTCCATTATAAGAAGCATAAAATTTATTTATATAAAGAAGACTTCGACGCCTTTAAAGAAAATGTAGAAGAAATGATGGATTTCATCATCAACGAAAAAGGTTCTGAAGTAATTTCTGAAAGACATCAAAAAGATTTTAAGAAAGAAGATTCAGAAACAGAAGTTGAAATACCTGTAGAAAATACCTCTACTACTTCTAGTTTTACAGATGTTAGTTTTGAAGACATCTAGTTTTAAAACTATCTTTTAAAAAATTAACGACTCTTTTTAAGAGTCGTTTTTTATTTTAAGGTATTTGATAATTACCTTAAACCGTACTTTACCAACCCTACATTTAGTAAAGTCAAAATACAGATAGCACTTATTGCAATATATGGCGTAAATACTATTGCTATAACCGCAAAAATAAAAGTCATATAAATAGGATAAGATATCATCGCAAACGCAAACCTGAACGTGCCCATAAACTCATCTTCGGGTACTTTTGGCTTTAACCATAATCTCCAAATTATTATTATTGGGAAATTTAGAAATGCAAGCAGCCAACTAAATAAATTGAAAACTCGCTTTTCTAGTGCAGGCATATTTGAGCTATCTATACCTTGCTGCGTTAGTACTTTTATTTTTTCGTTGACAGAAGTAGGCTTAAGAAAATCAGCCTTCTCTGCTATTAGTCTGTTTAAAATTTCATCGTAATCTTCATCAATTGGAATATGAGTAGTCAAATTTTCTAAACTTGACGAAATCTGGTTTTTTATAATTATGGAAGATGTATTCAAATCATTCTTATCATATAAACTTCTTGCCGAAATTGGTTTTCCATAACATATAGTCACCTCATCAGGAAAATGAGCTGCGTGCTTATAATTAAACCCAACAGGAATCAATTGAACATCTAACGCTGGGCACATTTCAAAAGTTCTGAAGAGTATTCTTGTAAAACCTTTACTCAATGGTCTAACCCTACGCTGTAAATTATGATTGGCTTCAGGAAACAAAAGCAAGGCTTCACCCCTATTTAAAATTTCTGCACATGAATTAAAAATAGCTTCATTATTGGAAAGCGTATCTCGACCGTCGCGCATTCTGTAAATTGGCAACATTCGAAAATATGAGAAAATACGTTTTAGCAATTTACCCTTGAAAACATCTGATCGGGTTAGAAAGTACGGTTTTCGATTACAGTCTGTAGCAATTAACAATACGTCAATTAATGCACTTTGATGATTAGGCAGAAACATTACAGGCTTATCTTTTGTTATATGCTCCAACCCTGAAATAACAATTTTCTTATGGTAGCCGTAGAGTCCTGTTTTTACAACATATTTTACTAATGAATATAGAATTGTACTCACGCTAACGTCTCTTTAACAACTGGTTTTCTATTCCAAAAAGCAGCCAAAATTAACCCCGAAACTATATGCCAAATACCCCAAAAGGCTGCAAGAAGAGCCATACCGCCTAATCCGTCGAAAAAAGTAAAAATCAATAATAATCCTAATCCAGAATTCTGTATTCCTGTTTCTATGGTTATCGACCGTAGACTATCCTCAGGTAATTTAAAAATGCGACCAAGGCTATACCCTGTAGATAATGCTATTAGATTATGAATTAAAACAATCCAAAAAACATAAAAAATATAATCCATAAAGATGATGCGGTTATTGTATAAGGCAATAAATACCAAGCCAATGAAAAAAACCAAAGACACTATTTTAAGCTTCTTTGCAATTTTTAAAGCTAACACCGGTTTTTTAAAATTCACATACATACCTAATAATAAAGGCAGACCCAAGAGCAAAAACACCAATTTTATCATTTCGATAGGTGATATGGTTATATCTTGAATAAGCCTAGAACTAGGCTCATACAACATTGAATAAAAATGAAAATTCAATGGTGTCATTATAACCGCTAACATAGTAGCAATGGCAGTAAGACTAACAGATAATGCCGTATTTGCTTTAGATAGATAAGATATAAAATTAGAAATATTACCGCCTGGGCAAGCAGCCACCATAAACATACCCAAAGCTATACTGGGCAGCGGTTCTATACTATAGACAAGTAAAAAAGTTATTGCAGGCAGAATAATAAATTGGCTACATAACCCAACTAGTAAGGACTTAGGTTTTGACCATAGAGGCTTAAAATCTGAAATTGAAATTTCTAAGGCTACGCCAAACATTACCAAACTTAAAACAATGTTCATTATCCATAATAAACCTGAATCAAAATTAATATGAATGTTATCTAAGATAGTATCAGTCAAAAAATTAAGAAATTTTTAGTCCGTTTGGCACTTTCATTTGAGGTTGAAGCAGCACCACCGAACTATTGTCTACAGCACCTAATATAAGACATTCACTCATAAAATTGGCAATTTGTTTTTTCGGAAAATTAATAACAGCAGTCACTTGAAGTCCGATCAATTCCTCTTTATTATACTTTTCTGTAATTTGGGCAGACGTTTTTCTCACCCCTATTTCTTCACCAAAATCTACATGTAACTTGTACGATGGATTTCTAGCCTCAGGAAAGTCTAGAGCTTCTATAATAGTGCCAACCCTCATATCTATTTTACTAAAATCTTGCCATGTTATAGGTTCTTTCATTAGCTCAATTTAAGCTTTTCTATTAAATCTTTAGGCACATTGCCCGCATACATGCCATATGCATCTACTAATAAGCCCTTTTCACCGGTACTTGTTTCAATAACATACAATATTGTATTATCATCGGGGTTGCTCATACCTTCGAACCTATAGAATTTTACAACCTTTAATTCTTTCGCGTTATGAATATTCTTCTTGCTTTTGTTTTCTACACCGGCATCACATAAATTAAAATCTTCTGTGTAACCTTCTTCTTGTAATTCTTTAATTGCGATGGATAAAGAAATATATGCATTTTCCATAATAGTCATTTGTATATTTTAATGAATATTATAAAGAAAAGACAAGCTTAATATAATCGTTAACTTAGTACCATAAATTATTAATTGATATGGCAAGAACAGAAAGCAAAATGTTGGCATTAGGTACTGTTGCACCAGAATTTAGTCTGTTAGATACGGTTAGTAAAAAAACCATGAACCTTCACTCTTTAAATGGTAGTAAAGGAACGGTTATCATGTTTATCTGTAACCACTGTCCATTTGTTATTCATGTAAATCCAGTAATCACTAAAATGGCATTAGAATATCAAAAAAAGGGTATTCACTTTATTGCTATATCTAGTAATGATGTGGAGAACTACCCCGAAGATGGACCACAATACATGAGAATAAAAGCAAAAGCCGAAAATTACACTTTTCCTTATTTGTATGATGAAGACCAAAGTGTAGCTAAAAAATATGATGCGGCCTGCACCCCAGATTTCTATCTATTTGATAATGGATTAAAATTGGTTTACAGAGGTCAAATAGACGACTCTAGACCGGGTAACGGATTGCCATTAACTGGCAAAGACCTTAGAGATGCCATTGAAAACCTATTAAAAGGTAAAGAAATTAATCCTATTCAAAAACCTAGTATTGGTTGTAATATTAAATGGAAATCTAACGCTTAAATATAGTAGCTTTTTATTTTAGATTATGGAGAATAATATTCAGTTTGTACCACTGAAGCCAGAACTTTATAGTACGTATAATGAAATAGGTACAAAAGCCTATGATCAACATTACAAACATCTTTGGCCTAATGGCGACACGAGCACATATATTAAAAACAGTTTTACCGAAGAAGTACTTTTAAATGAAGAGCAAGACGAAGACACAGTTCTATATCTTATAAAGACAAATTCGACATACGTAGGTATACTAAAAATTACCCTGCACAAACAACTACAAGAGTATAGCAAAGTCGATGCATTATACCTTGACAAAATCTATATTCTTAACGAATTCTCTGGTAAAGGTTTAGGCTCTGAAGGTTTAAAATTTGTTGAGCAAATTGCTGCAGACCATTCTAAAAAAGTGATTTTTCTAGAGTCTATGCAAAAAGGTCTGGCACTACCCTTTTACTTATCACATTCTTTCACAATTGTTGCGAACACGCAAGTACCATTCAACAATGTTATTGAAGAAGAAAAACCAATGTATGTACTACAGAAGAATTTGTAAGTATTCTACCAACCTTTTCTATCTACCAAATTTTGAATATGTGCCAAATGGTGGTTACTGTGCCATGCATATTTACCAATATTTTCGGCAACTGAAACATTGACACTACCCTCTGGGTGAATATAACTTTTCTCAAGATCTGCCGATTCAAGGTGAGTTAGTAAATACACTAGTTTAGCATGCAATGCTGTTAGATAAGAAAGTGATAAAGAAATTGGTGCTGTTTTTGCATCAATAAGTTCGCTCCACAATTTCTCTTCGTAGACTTTTATAAGTGGTCTATTCTCTGTCAATGCCCATTTGAACCGAGTATAACTATGATGATGGCTATCTGCCATATGGTGCACTACTTGCCTAACCGTCCATCCACCATCGCGGTAAGGTGTATTTAGCTGTTCTTCAGAAAAATCATGTACCAAATTTGACAAACGTTTAGGTAGTGTATCTAATATAGTTATCCAATTTGCAATATCATCTTTCGAGATATGTTCAGGACATTCAAAAAAGCCTATCGGGTATTTTAATTTTTCTAATTCTTCCATGTACTAAATGTAAAAATTTTAATAGACTTTTAACCTAAAACCTACCCACAACATTATATAATCTACTAATTTTATAGGATATTAAAATAAACAGACAAAATTATATTATTATGGCAACAATACGTTTAGGTGATAAAGCACCAAATTTTACTGCAGATAGCTCAATGGGCACTATTAATTTGTACGATTACCTAGGTGATAGTTGGGGAATATTATTTTCTCACCCTGCAGATTTCACTCCCGTTTGTACTACAGAGTTAGGTACGGCGGCAAAATTCAAAGATGAGTTCGATAAAAGAAATGTAAAGATGATTGCTTTAAGCGTTGATGGTGCAGCGTCTCATGCAGAATGGATTAAGGATATTAATGAAGTACAAAATACAGTTGTTAACTTTCCAATCATTGCAGATGAAGATAAAAAGGTATCTCATTTATATGATATGATTCACCCAAATGCAGATAATAACCTAACAGTACGTTCAGTTTTTATAATTGCACCAGATAAATCTGTAAAGCTAACTTTGACATACCCAGCATCTACTGGCAGAAATTTTTACGAATTGCTAAGAGTTATAGATTCTTTACAACTTACTGCTTACCACAAAGTTGCTACACCGGCGAACTGGGAAAAAGGTAAAGAAGTGGTGGTTAGCCCCGCAATATCTACTGCTGACGCAAAAGATATGTTTTCTAAAGGAGTTACCGAGGTAAAACCATATTTAAGAATGACACCAGACCCTACTGCATAGGTCTAAAAACGAGTTCATCCTCAATACATTAGACAAAAATTGTTAACCTTAAGATAACATATAAGATTTTAAGTTTTTAAACAAAAAAAAACTATCTTCGTGCTTTAATTAATATTTAATTTTTCTATTATGAGTAAAGGAACAGTAAAATTCTTCAATGATTCTAAAGGTTACGGATTTATCACTGAAGATGGTTCAAACGAAGATCATTTTGTACACATTTCTGGCTTAATCGATGAAGTTCGTGAAGGTGATGTTGTAGAATTTGAACTACAACAAGGTAAAAAAGGATTAAACGCCGTTAATGTGAAGGTACTTGACTAGGTAACGATTTAACTTTTTTATAGTTTAAAACCCGAACCAATTGGTTCGGGTTTTTTTATGCTTATTTTTTAAAAATTTGTTCAATAAAAACGCAACCTTTTACCTAAATACATATCTATAGATTAAACAAGAACGGTTCCCCGACCTTATACATGTATTTATGACCACATTTTTGACCGTATTTTTAGTGCTGATGTTTGTTAATGTAGTATTGCTTTTAGGAAGTTTTATTACCCGCAAAAAATAATCATCAAAAAAAAAAAAAAAACACCTATATCATTAAAATACAGGTGCTTATCTATAATTTTGAAGTGGTTTCTTAACCCACTTTCATTAACTCTACATCGAATATCAATGTGGCATCAGGTGGTATTACCCCGCCAGCACCAGCCGACCCATATGCTAAGTCAGAAGGTATTACGAAACGTGCCTTATCACCAACTTTTAATAATGAGATACCTTCATCCCAACCTGGTATAACTTGCCCAATACCCAATTGAAAATCAATTGGAGAATTACGCTTGTAAGATGAATCAAAAACCTGACCATCTAGAAGTGAACCTTCATAATGCACAGATACTTTTTTTCCTTTCTCAGCTTGCGCTCCACTACCTTTCTGAATCATTTTATAACGAAGTCCAGAGGGAGTAGATTCAAAACCTGCAGCAACTTTATCTAGTTCAGCCTCTTGCCTTGCTTTTTCTTTTGCTAGTCTTGCTTCGCCAGAAGCGTTAAAATCTTCAAATGCTTTTAATGCATCCCATTTTTTGGCAGCATCACCAACTCTTACAATTTCTAAAGATTCAATAAAATCATCTTGTGCTATAGCATCTACAACTTCTTGACCAGACTCAACACGACCAAAAATAGTATGTTTATTATCTAACCATGGTGTTGGCACATGCGTAATAAAAAACTGGCTACCATTAGTACCAGGACCCGAATTAGCCATTGAAAGCACACCTGGAGCATCATGCTTTAGTTCTGGGTGAAATTCATCATCAAATTTATAACCGGCGTCACCAGTACCTCTACCTTGAGGACAACCACCTTGAATCATAAAATCAGGAATAACCCTATGAAATTTTAAACCATTATAATATGGCTCACCTTTACCTTTAGCGCTATTTTCTTTATCACCTTCTGCTAAGGCTACAAAGTTACCTACTGTACCAGGAGTTTTATCGTGAGTTAATTTTACTAGTATTTCGCCTTTATTTGTATTGAACTTGGCGTAAATTCCGTCTTCCATTTTTGTTTTTTTTATATCTGACAAAGGTAAAGAAATTTAACGATTTGTACATTTCGTCTAGTTCAAAACCCAAAAACTGTTGTTCGATTTTTTATTTAATTAGAATCCATATTTGTCTACTAAGTATACCAAACTTGCCATAGAAGCAGCACCTAATTGTAGTTCGCGTCTATTTACATGTTCAAAAGTATCGTTCTCGGCATGGTGATGGTCAAAATAACGTTGAGAATCTGGTCTTAACCCTGCAAGAACTAATCCTTCTTGTTTCAACGGACCAATATCTGCACCACTAAATCCTTTTTCAAAGGAATGAATTAGGTAAGGTTCAAAAAGATTTTTCCAGGTCAATATTTTCTCAAAGTTCTTATCAGAACTATCGATAGTAAATCCGCGAGGTGTAAATCCGCCAGAATCACTTTCTAGAGCGAATATGTGCTTTTCATTATTGGCATTGGCAATTTCGGCATATTTATTACCACCTCTTAATCCGTTTTCCTCATTCATAAAAAGAACAACTCTAACGGTATGTTTAGGTTTGTAACCTGTTTTTTTGAAAAGGTTTAAAACCTCCATACTTTGAACACAACCGGCACCGTCGTCATGAGAACCATCGCCTAAATCCCAAGAATCTAGGTGTCCGCCAACTACAATCACCTCTTCAGGTTTCGTTGTTCCTCTAATTTCTGCAATAACGTTGAATGACTCTACATCATTAAATTGTTTACAGTTTTGTTTAAAATAGAAGTTAATTTCTGGATTCAGCTTTAACGAAGTACTCAATAATTCAGCACCATTGGTACTAATAGCAGCAGCAGGTATTCTTTCTGATTCCGGCTGTTCCCCATAACCCATTGAACCCGTATGCGGGTAATCATCTAAGCGCAGATTCAACGAGCGTACAATTACACCCAATGCACCGTATTTAGAGGCTTCTTCTGCACCGGCATAACGCTGATCAACACAATTGGAATATGCAGTAAAGGTATCTATCTGGGTAGCATCCATCGGTTTATTGAAGAATACGATTTTACCAGAAATCTTATCCTTACCTAAAATAGCCAACTGTTCTATACCATCAACTTCAATTATATTGGCTTTAATACCCTGTTGCGGAGTAGGTACTGAACCACCTAACGCACAAATAGCCACGTTCGTAGTGGCACCTGGCGAAGTTTCGTAATAAGCAAATTCAGGTGTGCCCCTAACCCACTTAGGTACCATAACCGGTTGCAACCAAACTTTATCAACGCCTAAAGAATCTAATTGAGATTTTGTATAATTAACAGCTTGTTGAGCCTGTATAGATCCCGATAGTCGCCCACCAATTTGATTCGATAAATAATTCAACCAATTATAACCAGCACCTTCTGTCAATGCTACATCATAAAGTTTCTTTATCTGTTCTTGATCTGTATTTTGTGACGACCCCACATATGTGAAAGCAATAACAAATAAAAGCGCAAGTTTACTATTCACTTTGTAGTTGTTCTTCATAGCTGTCTAAATTAGCCATTATTTTTTCGCTCAACATAGGCTCTTTGATATCTTTGTATTTTTTTAACGATTCTAATAAAATTGAAGCGATTATTATTCTTGTTGCTTTCTTATTATCTGCAGGCACTACAAACCATGGCGCATGATCATGGGTTGTTTTAGAAATAGCTTCTTCGTAACAATGTTGGTAAACGTCCCATAGTTTACGCTCTTTTAAATCTCCTGGAGAAAATTTCCAGTGTTTTTCTTTTAAGGCAAGCCTTCTTAATAAACGTTGACGTTGCTCTTCTTTAGAGAGATTAAGAAAGAACTTAAATATTAAGGTTCCGTTTTCGGCAAGGTGTCGTTCAAAATCATTGATCTGTTCAAATCTTTTATCCCAAAAATTCTGATCAATATCTTCTACCGTATGTATACCCGGTATATGTTCGTTTAAAATATATTCTGGGTGCACTCTAGTTACTAATACATTTTCGTAATGGGTTCTATTAAAAACGCCGAATTTACCTTTTGCAGGCAACACTAAATAATGACGCCAAAGATAATTATGGCTCAGTTCTAATTCTGTAGGTACTTTAAAACTGTGCACCTCTACACCACTAACATTGAAATCTTTAAACACCTCTCGTATTAAACTATCTTTACCAGCGGTGTCCATACCTTGTAGGCATACAAGAATACTATATTTGCCATGAGCATAAATAGTATCTTGAAACTCCCCTAGTTCTCTTCTAATTTTTGATAATTCTTTTTTCAGTTCCTTTTCAGACTTACCAAAATCTTCAAAAGTCTCATTATCAGAGATTTTAAAGTTCTTATTGGTTCTATAATTGTCTACTTTTATTTTATCCATTCTGAAATATAAAATTTAATAGTTATGAATACTAATTTGGCAACAAAAGCTAAGTAATATAATTCGCACAAATTCCGTTCATCCTAATTGATGTGTATTGTATCGAAAATAATATTTTCAACAAGGTAAAGGATATAAATTTATCGATGTAAGATCCCAAATTTTACATCTAAATCACCTACTTATGAAGAAAAATATCTTTTTTTTCTGTGCTATTGCACTACTATCCCTATCCTCATTTAGCTCGAATGTAGAGTGCGAATATGCAAATTCTAATATGGGTTATGCGAAATCGCAAATCAATGCAGCATTACAAACACAAGATATTAATCAAGCACGATTTTATGCTTACAAAGCGCTGAGTGCTTTAGAAAAATCTAAGAATCAATTAAATGTTTGTGGTTGTAAATATGCAAAAGAAAGCATGCTTGAAAATATAGAAGTATTATCACTTGCTACAAAATCTACTACATTAGAAGGTACTATTAATTATTTGAACGCATCTATAGAACTTACGAACAATACTATTTTGGTATTAGAATCTCACGATACACATGAAAGCGCCTATGCTAGCGACGCACTTTCGATGAACACAAGTTCGACATCAAAAACAACAGCAACTAGTAAAGCATCACATAACAAGAGCCTGTTCGAAACTATTGATATTTCTTTAGAAAAGTATCGTATATCACTTGATAAAGTAGTTGAGAGCGTAAATTGTAAAGATGCAACCGCATTCGCCCGTAGAATTCACGATGAATGTGAAGCTCAATTACTAAAACCGAATATTTCGGAAGGAAGCAAATATTACAACTTACGCACCAAAGAAATTACCCAAGAAGCATTGAATAAAATTGGTAATTGCGCTGCTACTAAATAATCATTAAAGATTACTTACTGGCAAACAATTTTACATCATCTTCTGAAACCACTTGACCGCCAAGTATAATTAAACGTTCTACAACATTTCGAAGTTCACGAATATTACCTGTCCAATCATAGGCTTTTAACAATTTAATTGCCGCATCAGAAAAAGTTTTGGCAACCATACCTTGCTCTTCAGTAATTTTATTTGAAAAATGTTCTATTAATAAAGGAATATCAGCGCGTCTATCATTAAGACTTGGTACTTGTATAAGAATTACTGCCAACCTGTGGTATAGATCCTCTCTAAAATTACCTTCTTCAATTTCCTTTTTTAAATCTTTATTGGTAGCTGCGATTACACGCACATCGACTTTTATATCTTTATCTGAACCTACACGCGATATTTTACTTTCTTGAAGCGCTCTAAGTACTTTTGCTTGGGCAGAAAGACTCATATCACCAATTTCATCTAAGAAGATGGTCCCTTTATTAGCAGTTTCAAATTTACCTGCTCTATCTTTTACTGCCGAGGTAAATGCACCTTTTACATGCCCGAACAACTCACTTTCTATTAATTCTGATGGTATAGCAGCACAATTCACTTCAATAAATGATCCTGAACTTCTAGGGCTTTTTTCATGTAGCCAATGTGCTACAAGTTCTTTACCTGTACCATTAGATCCCGTAATTAGAACACGAGCATCTGTTGGCGCAACTTTCTCTATCATTTCTTTGATAGTATCTATTTCGCTACTCTCGCCGATCATCTCGTAATTCTTACTTACTTTTTTCTTCAAGTTTTTATTCTCTACAACAAGAACTTTTCTATCTAAAGCATTTCTAACCGTAGTTAGCAGTCTATTTAAATCTGGCGGTTTTGAGATATAATCGAAGGCGCCTAACCTCATTGTATTTACCGCAGTATCTAAATCCCCGTGTCCGGATATCATTATAAACGGAATTTCAGGTTTTATTTTTCTTGCAGCTTCAAGTACCTCTACGCCATCCATCTTAGGCATTTTTATATCGCAGAGCACCAAATCATAGTCGTTATTTTTAATAGTTTCAATTCCTTTTAATCCGTCTTCAGCCTCCTCTACAGAGTATGAATCGTTTTCTTCGGATAAAATTTTGACCAATACCCTTCTAATTGCCGCTTCATCTTCTATTACTAATATTTTTGACATAACTGCTTTTTAAATTCCTATTCTTATTCCTGTTCTAAAATAAAGACCTGATGCATCGTTTAATGTAAAAATGTCATCTCTATCTTCATTACGTAATGCACTATTTTGATAAATAGACCGACCACCTATAAAGTAAACGGACATATCTTTAGTTATCTTATACTGATACCCTAATGTCAATAATAATGCCGTAGAAGATACATCGGTAGATAAATTATTACCCGGCAACAAAATATCGTTTTGAATATTTACATAATACCCATCTAAAAATATTTCGGTCTGAAAGAAATGTCCTTTTTTAGTAAAGTACTTCATACCCGATTTCGGAACCCCTAACGTGTAAGACCAGTTAGGATGAAATCGTTTCTCGAAATACACAAACGGCAAAGGAACATCTATTGGCGAAGTACCATTATATGAAATACCTAAAACCAACATATAGGGTTTGTCTACATCTTTTATATTTTTATATGCCCCAGCAGTGTAGTTCATATTAAAATCTTCTTTCTGTAATTCTTGTACAAAATTCGAAGACCATCTTGGCGTTACAACACCTATTAATCGCCAAGTTTCACTCAACTTATACATGTATGCCAAGTTTACATCTAGTACATGAAACTTATTTAAATCTCCTGAATTTGGGAATAGGTCATCTGGCACTTCGAAGTTATATCGATTATACTCTGTACCTAATACCAAAAAATCTTTTTTATCACGAACCGCAATAGGTACGTTCAAAACCAATTTTATTCGTGAGGTTTCAACATCGCCACTATTTTCTGGCATTAGCATATATTCCAACCTAAAAACATCGGGTGTTTGCGCTTCTATTGAATTTATAGAAACGATCAACAAGCCTATAAACAGAAATAGTCTGCTATGCTTTATCATTATTGTCTGCATTTGAAACATTGCTATGCTGAAAGGGACCTTGTTGAAACAAATGAATATCTCTTTGAGGAAATGGTATCGAAATATTATTTTTTCTAAAAGCGGCATCGATTTTATACCGCACTTCACTTTTTACACGTGGATCGGTAAAACTATCTGTAATATAAAAGTTCACTGCAAAAATTAAAGCCGAGTCTCCAAAATCTTCAAAAATGACAAATGGTTTCGGACTCTTTAATATATTTCTTTGCGATTTAACAACTTCTAAAAGCAAGTTGGTCACCAATTCAATATCACTACCATAAGCCACACCCACACGTACCAATTCTCTTGTCGTTTTATGATTTTGTGTATAATTATAAACGATATCACTAATGAACTTATGATTTGGTATAATGATAACTTTATCATCTCTGGTAATAGCTCTTGTAGTACGTAATTTAATTTCAAATACTTTACCGACTTTATTATCTATTTCAATGATATCGCCTACCCTCAATGACTTATCTACAATAATGAAAATACCACCAATGATATCTTGAAAAATCTCCTGTAAAGCCAATCCAAGTCCGACGAATAATGCTGCCGATGCGGTAATAAGAATGGTAATATTTATACCAGCAGCACTCATTGTAAAAAGTATGACTATAACATATACCAGATATTTAATAAATTTAAAAATGCTGATAAACTTGAGTTTATCATCGGCTTCCATTTTTCTTGTAAAAAACCGACGTATTCCCTGTAGAATAGTACTGGTCAATAAGAAAGCCACGGTCAGCAATAATAGTAACCCAATGGTTATGTGAATAGACTTTTCACCCTCGCCGAAATGATAACCTAGGTCTAAAAATTTCTTTATAGTTCCCCAAATATCATCTTCTATTATTTCTTTTATCTTCTCTGTACTTTCTTGGATCATGACGAATATTTAAGCCACTTATACAATTCTTTATAGCTTGGTTTTTTACCATACATTAAAATCCCTACGCGGTATATTTTCGCAGCCACCCAAACAATACCAATAAAAGTACCTATTAATATTAAAATTGATGTAATCAATTGCCAAACCGGTACGCCACCTTCACCAATACCCCAAGGCAAACGCATTAACATTACAATAGGTGATGTCAAAGGAAAAAGGGAAAATGCAACAGCTATAGGTCCGTTCGGATTGCTGAATACAGAAAAGAACCCCACATAAATCGCCAGCATCAGTGGAAGAATTACGGGAAAAATAAATTGTTGCGTATCGGTTTCATTATCCACTGCAGCACCAATAGCCGCGTAAATAGAGCTATAAATTAAATAACCCAAAACGAAATAGACAATGAAAAAAAACAGCATCGCAAAAATGGGCAAATCAAAAATTTCTTGAGCGTATAATTGAATATTTTGAGTAAGGGCATCAACATCTACATTTGCACCATTAGCCATGCCCGGTGCCATACCGCCACCTTTGGTTAAACTAGCAGGATCAATATCGAAAATAGCCAGGCCGATGAATAGCAAAATAGCGCCAGAGACGATCCAAATTGCAAATTGGGTAATACCTGCCAAAGAGGTACCTATAATTTTACCCATCATTAAATGAAATGGTTTTACAGAAGATATAATCACTTCGATAATTCTACTCGTTTTTTCTTCAATAACACTTCGCATTACAAAACCGCCATATATTATAATGAACATCATTATTAGATACCCAAAAGCGCCACCGATTATCGCTTTAATTTCATTAATACCCTTTATATTTTGATTTCCATCGAACGTTTCAATATTAATATTGTAGCTGCGATCCATTTCAGCATATTCTTTTGGCGACAACCCCATTTCACGTAGTCTCTCTTGCCGTAATCTGCCAGTAATCGAATTTTCTAATTTGTCTAGAATTGTAGCACTTGGTGCATCTTTACTATAAAAGAATGCACGTTGAGCTACTTGCTCTAAATTAGGTTCGTCTGGTAGATAAATAAGTCCGTAAAAGCCTAAACTAAGGGTAGAATCTTTAGCAGCAGCCAATGAAATATCTTTGAAATTTATATAGGATGTAGCTTCTGATGTTACAAATTCATTTGAAAAATAGCTACTATCGTTCAATACACCAATTACCTTTTTATCATTATCATTTAACTGGGTAAGATATGCGATCAACAAAATCATACCTACCATTAAAAAAGGACTCAAAAATGTCATAACGACAAAAGACTTATTTCTAACCTTCGCAATATATTCCCGTTTTATAATTAGAGGTAACTTATTCATTGTCCAGATTTTTATTTTGGATGGTCTTAATAAAAATATCATTTGCAGAAGGTATTGTTTCTACAAAACCATTTACATTGGCTCTTGTACCTAAAAAAGATAGAATTTCGCTAGACTCATTAGAAGGTAATTGAACGGTCAGGTTCAATTGTTTTTCAATGTTATTATACTCTTGGGTAAGTACATCAAACTTATCTTGTATTTCACGAACTAATACTTCATGATTATCGGTCTCTAACCCAATTTTAAAAATATTGTTCTTATAGGCTTTCTTAATATCTGATAATTTGCCGTCCAGTATTTTTTCAGACTTATGAATCAGGGCGATATACTCGCATAATTCTTCAACAGATTCCATTCTATGGGTAGAAAAAATTATAGAGGTACCTTTTTCTTTTAAACTTAAGATCTGCTCTTTTATAATATTGGCATTAATAGGATCAAAACCACTGAACGGTTCGTCAAAAATCAACAGTTTTGGCTCATGCAGTACGGTAACCACAAACTGTATTTTTTGCGCCATACCTTTAGAAAGCTCCTGTATTTTTTTGTTCCACCAATCGCCAATTTCCAATCTTTCGAACCAATACTTTAGGCGTTTTTTTGCTTCATCTTTAGATAAACCTTTGAGCTGAGCAAGATAAAGTGCCTGTTCGCCCACCTTCATACTTTTATACAAACCACGTTCTTCGGGCAAATATCCAATCTGTGAAATATGTTCAGATTTCAATAGTTCGCCGTCAAAATAAACGGATCCTTGATCAGGATATGTAATTTGATTTATAATACGTATTAACGTGGTTTTACCAGCCCCATTCGGACCCAGTAAGCCGTAAATACTATTCTTAGGAATTTCGAGGGAAACGTTTTTTAATGCCGTATGGCTCCCAAACTGTTTGGAGACATCTTTAGCGACCAAAATGTGACTCATGTACTCAATTTCTTCAAAGATATTGAAATGTTTCGACTAGCTATCCTCTTTATGATTCCTTTATAAAACAACATTTTAAATCAAAGGGAAGAGAAGTCATTTTTAACCTAAAAAGCAAAACCCACCCTTGATAAATCAAGGATGGGAAAAAAATTGCTATGAAAAAGAAAATTAATATTGGTTGCCCAATATTATTTCAAATATACGTTTTTTATTTAAAAACAAAATATTTAGTATCTACGAGAACATATCTTTTACTTTTTCAAAAAATGACTTATCAGATTTCTCTGGTTTAGGCTCAAAATTATCATTGCCCTGCATTTTTTCAAAAAACTCTTTCTGCTCTTTATTTAATTCTTTAGGTGTCCAAACATTTACATGCACCAATATATCACCGGCACCATAACCATTTAAACTAGTAATACCTTTACCTCTAAGTCTAAGTATTTTACCAGATTGAATACCAGCTTCTAATTTAATACGAACTTTGCCACCTACTGCATCAATTTCTTTCGAAGTACCTAATACAGCTTCTGAAATACTAACATAAAGATCATAATGTAAATTATCGCCCTCTCTTTTAAGGGTGCTATGCTCTTGGGTTTCGATGGCAACCAATAAATCTCCTGGCACTCCATTTCCTGGAGCTTCATTACCTTTATTAGGCACTTTTAACTGCATACCTTCTTCTACACCTGCAGGTATATTTATAGAAACCGTTTCTTCGACAACCTTTAAACCTTGTGCATCTGCATCGCCAGGTTTACCGTCTAAAATTTGACCGCTACCACCACAAGTGCTACAAACAGCAGCTGTTTGCATTCTACCTAAAATCGTATTCTGAATTTTGGTGACCTGACCTCTACCATTACAGGTAGAGCATGTTTTATAGGTAACCCCTTCAGCCTGAACTTTTCGTTTTACCTTAACTTTTTTCTCTACACCATTTGCAATCTCCTCTAAAGTCAATGACACCCTGATACGAAGATTACTCCCTTTCACTCTTCGCTGACCACCGCCACCGCCGAAGCCACCAAAGCCCCCACCGCCGAAGCCGCCACCGAAAATATCACCAAATTGGCTGAAGATATCATCCATATTCATACCGCCACCGCCAAAACCACCGCTACCGCCGCCTTCAAAAGCAGAATGACCGAACTGATCGTAACGAGCTTTCTTATCGGCATCACTTAATATTTCATAAGCTTCAGCAGATTTTTTGAATTTCTCTTCGGCCGAGCTATCTCCCGGATTTTTATCTGGATGATATTGCAATGCCTTTTTACGGTATGCCTTTTTTATTTCTGCAGCAGTTGCACTCTTACTGATGCCCAATACTTCATAATAATCTTCCTTCATTCCAATTTTTTAATTTCCTACTACTACTTTTGGATGCCTAATAATACGATCGCCCAGCTTGAAACCTTTTTCGATAACGTCGATAATTTTACCTTTCATCTTTTTGTCAGGTGCTGGTATTTGAGTTATTGCTTCGTGTATTTCTGCATCGAAAACATCGCCGGCCTTAGCCTCAACCATTTCTAGACCTTTATTTTTAAGAGTCTCTCTAAGCTTAACATTAATTAGTTCAATACCGGTAAATGCATCTTTATCATCTGACTTTGCCAATTCTTTCATAGCTCTATCAAAATCATCTAAAACAGGTAACAATGAAACAATTACTTCTTGCCCAGCAGTCTTAAATAACTCCATACGCTCTTTTGAAGTACGTCTTTTATAATTCTCAAATTCTGCAAATAGTCTTAAAAACTTATCTTTTTCTTTTGCCAGTTCGTCGCTAAGCGTTTCTTCTACCGACTTTTCTTCCTCTGCATTTTCATTCTCTAGCTTTTGTTCTTGATCTTCGCCATCTAATAGCGCATCCTCCAAGAATTCATCATCCAAAGTGTTTTCTTTATCACTCATAATTTATTGTAATTTAAATCGCTGATTAAAAGCAGGCAAAAGTACTGCCAATTTTTTAAAAATGTCAAAATGTCACGATGTCGCAAAAGATTAAAAAAAAATCCGCCAAAAGCGGATTTCATTTCATCTGAATAAAAGATTAACTTTTAAGACACGTATTGTTTTGTCACCTTACCTTTAGAAGGCGTACATTCAGCATTAGTATCATAAATAGCCCCAAGTGCCTGACAGATATTGGTATATTTAAAAACAAACCCTTCTTCTTCAATTTTTTTACTACTAACACGCTGACTTGCGAATAAAATATATGCCATTTTACCAAGTACCGTATACATTACAAGTTTAGGAATATTTGGTAAAATTAGCGGCATATCTAATGCCTTAGCAATTTCCTTTACCAGCTTGGCATTAGTGACCGGGTTTGGAGCGACTCCATTATATGTACCTTTCAATTCATATTTAGCTATATGAAGAAATATGGCTGCTAGGTCTGTAATATGTATCCAAGATTGCCATTGTTGACCAGAACCAAAAGCTGCGCCTACATAATATTTAACCGGTTTTGCCATTTCTGGCAATGCACCACCCTCTTTTGACATGACCAAACCGATACGAACTTTGGCAACCTTTAACCCTAAGGGTTTAAATTCGTTAATTTTTTTCTCCCAGACAGCTACTACCTCTCCTAAAAAACTATCATCAACAGAAGCTTCTTCTTCCGTGTAAAAATTACTTACCGAATCTGGATAAATACCTATCGCAGATGCAGAAATTAGTGATTTTACCGTATGATTTTCATTCGCTAAAAGTGTATTCTTAAGTAGTTCTAAGGTGTTGACCCTACTATTTATAATTTCTTTTTTATAACTAGTCGTCCACCGTTTAGAAATGCTAGAACCTGCCAAATTAATAATAACAGAAACTCCATCTAAACACTTAGAATCTATTTCGCCCGACTTCGGGTTCCAGAAATAACCTTGATAATTATCTTCAGAGACAATCTTATTTTTACGCGTGGTTAAGTAGTTAACTTTATAACCTTTTTCATGACATTGAGAGACTAACTCGCTACCAACTAAACCCGTCGCACCTGTAATCAATACTTTCATGGACTAAAGGTATCAATTTTGAAGATTTTTGATACACAATTTAATTCCGATTTAACATTGTCGCCGAACCTATTGATGTGCAGCGCGTTAAAGTTATATTAACAAGAAAAATATTATTGTTTTTTTGCTCTCAGCATTTCTCGCTTACCAGGAGGTCCAGGAAGCCGTTCTACTAGAAAGCCCACTTCTAACATAGCTCGCCTTACACTTCCTTTAGCTGCATAAGTAACTAAATACCCGCCATTTTTCATGGCATTGAACATGATTTGAAAGATTTCGACCGTCCATAATTCTGGTTGCACACGAGCACCAAAAGCATCAAAATAAACCAGATCATATTCGGCGACCGCATCAATCTCTTTGAAAAACTTTTGTTCTTTAAGTAAACTAAAATTTGGGCTAATTTCAACCACTTTATTCCATGGCGATGAATGCATAAAATCAAAATCTTCTTTTCTAGAAAGTGATTTTAATTCTTCTAAATAATTAAGCTGTTCGAGTTCTTCATTTGAAACAGGATATGCCTCTACACCGGTATACTTGATTTGTAAATTGCGTTTTTCAAATTCAATTAATGTAATAAAGGCGTTAAGACCAGTACCAAAACCAATTTCAAGAATATGAAGTTCTTGGTCTTTGAACAAATCTAACCCAGACTTGATAAATACATGATAGGCTTCTTGAATAGCACCGTGTTTAGAGTGGTACTGTTCTTGCCAATCCATAATCTGAATGGTTTTAGAACCATCGCCTGTAGTAATAATTTCTCTTTTCAAATTAATTTGGGACTAATACTCCTGATGCTTCAAAACTATATGTTCTTTTTGGAGCTGTAATTTTTGCTATCTCATCTTCTGTCTTACCACCATCTTTTGCATAATGCTTTTGATCATCAACACTCATTTCTTCAACAAATGCTAAGCCGTTTAAAACGACTTCTTTCTCTAGAATATCTGCAGGCATAAAGAATCCGTAATCTTTAAAACGAACCATAGCCTGTTCCCCTTGTGGTAGCTCAACAATCATCCAACATCCTTTTACTTTACAAACCTCTTTTACCTTCGTTTTAAATTGAAGATTTAAAGAATCTGAAACTGGCATTGATGTAAATTGCTTCATTACATCATCTTTACTACTTAAAGAAATGATTTTAAACTCCTCGCCATAGAATTCTGCCGATCCGCTTTTAGCTTCATGCTGTCCTAAACACGAAAAAACTCCAAATAAAAACACAAGTAAAATGTTAAATCCTTTCATAAATCCTAAAAATGTTGATTTCCCCACAAAACTCATCAATTTAAAACTGAAAAAGAAGTGCTAGTATGGATATTTGTTTAATTTTAATCAACTAAAGTTACGTATTTCATGAGTATTTCATCTAAAGATATCATAGTAGAAAAGGTTAAAACTTCAAAAATTGATCAAATAGATTTTGAAAATCTTGCTTTCGGATCAGTATTTACCGACCATATGTTAATCTGTACCTATAAAAATGGTGCATGGGAAACACCAAAGATTACACCTTACCAGCCAATTACGCTTGACCCGTCGTCAAAGATTTTTCATTACGGGCAATCTATTTTTGAAGGTATGAAAGCTTATAAGGATAAAAATAATGATGTCTTTTTATTTAGACCATTAGAAAACCATAAGCGTTTTAATATTTCTGCCGAGAGAATGTGTATTCCACAAATTCCTGAAGATTATTTCATGGAAGGTCTAATTGCACTTCTAAACCTTGAAAAAGATTTTATACCAACACAAGAAGGTAGTTCATTATATATAAGACCTTTTATGTTCGCTTCTGGAAATGGCTTTCATGCTTCACCAGCCGATGAATATAAATTCATTATCGCGTTTGCTCCATCTGGAGCATATTTTTCTGGAAAAGTAAAAGTACTTATAGAAGAAAAATATTCTAGATCTGCCAATGGTGGGGTTGGTTATGCCAAAGCAGGTGGTAACTATGCCGGTCAGTTTTATCCAACACAATTAGCTGTAGCTAAAGGGTACAACCAAGTAATCTGGACAGATGATACCAACCACGAATTTATAGAAGAGGCAGGTGCCATGAATATTTTCGTTAGAATTAACGATACCTTATTAACAGGCCCAACTAGTGATCGTATTCTTGATGGTATTACTAGAAAAAGTATATTAGAAATTGCCAAAGATTTAGGCATTAAAACAGAAGTTAGAAAAATTACCGTAAAAGAAGTTGTTGATGCAGCTAAGGACGGATCTTTAAAAGAAATGTTCGGTGCAGGTACGGCAGCTGTAATATCACCAATATCAGGTTTTGGTTTTAGAGATACCGATTATGATCTACCAGAGTTAGAAAATAGCTATGGTCTACTACTTAAAAAGACCATAACAGACATACAATACAATAAGTCTGAAGACAAATATGGTTGGAGAGTTAAAGTAAATGCATAAAAAAAGGGGCGAAACGCCCCTTTTTTTATTTATCTAATATGACACCAATATTTGGCTTAGAGTAATTAGGCCCTTTTAACACCTTACCGTCTTCACGGTAAATAGGTTTACCATCTTCACCAAGTTTACTCATATTGCTTCTTTGTATTTCATTGAATACCTCTTCAATCTTATACTGCATACCATGCTCTAAAATAGTACCGCATAAAATGTATAGCATATCACCTAGAGCATCGGCAACCTCAACAAGGTCATTATTCTGCGCAGCTTCTAAATACTCTTTATTCTCTTCATCCATTAAATTGAAACGCAACATATTTTTTGCCTCCCCCAAATCTGCTATCATATTTTCTGATACGCCTAGACCAAATGAATTATGAAACTCTGCTACTGCTTTGATTTTGTTTTTCATCTTTATTATACTGTTTTCCGTTAGCTTTGCATAAAAATATGAAATATGTTTAGCACCGGACAAATCATTTTTGCAATCGCTTTTGCAGTGGTTTTCGCTATAATTATTGTCTTTACTTATAAAAAGGACTTCAAATTACACCAAAAAAATTTTAAAGGCGTTAAGTGGATTGGCATTTTCTTTGCACTATTCATAATACTGTTATTAATTATGAAGTATATCCTAAAAGAATAGTTAATTTTTTTCCTACACCACAAAAATTAACATTTTCACAACAAAACAGTGAATATCAGCGTTTAGTATACCAAATACCGTAATTTTGCGTTATTCATCCATAAGGTGTAATATATTATGATGACATTTCTTACAATTTTCTTAGTATTAGTAGGTATTAACATTGCGTTAGTTGCCGTTAGCTTAATTAGTGTTTCGCAAAAAGCAAAAACACCATCTCAAAAAACAGCTAAACAACCAACATCTGTAATCTATCCGTTAGATTTACTTACTACAAGCTACAAGAAAGCAGTTTAGTTTTTACCTTTATAAGGTATGAAACAATTTTTACTGGTTTTTTTAGGTGGTGGTTTTGGTAGCATATTAAGGTATTACATATCTAAAAACCTCAACGCCTATTATTCAAATTTCTACTTAGGTACTTTTCTAGTCAATATTATTGGCTGCTTATTAATAGGTATACTAATAGGTCTCTCTCTCAAGAACAATTATATTTCAGAAAATCAAACATTATTATTGGCCACCGGTTTCTGCGGGGGCTTTACCACTTTCTCGACATTTGCATTAGAAAGTAACATATTACTAAAAGAATCTTCATTACTCCAAACATCCCTATATATGGGTTTCAGTGTAGCAATTGGAATACTAGCCATATCACTAGGGCTATGGATTTGTAAAATGTTATAGATTTAACATTCACCATCCACTATTTTATTTTTATTCATTTTTTTAAGTATTTGCTATTTTATTAAACAATCGTTAGATAATCACTCCTTTTCCTGACGATTATTCTATGATGTAGCGTAAATCACCATTACCCACTCTTAGTATCTTCAATATTATCTTCTATAAATAGCAATACCCTAATTTTTTAGGGGTATATATTATCATACTGATAAAAATTAGCTTTAAGACCCCATTAATTTTAGGGCACAATCATTATTAACATATATTTGGCAATATCAAAAACGTATTCAAATGAAAAAAATCGAGGCAATTATCAGAAAATCAAAGTTTGACGATGTCAAAGAGGCGTTGCACAATATAGAGGTCAACTTCTTCAGCTACTGGGATGTAACAGGGGTTGGAAATGAAAAAGAAGGTCACGTTTATCGCGGCATCTCTTACAGTACTACAGATATTCAGCGCAGGTACTTAACCATAGTAGTATCAGATGACTTTCTTGAAAAAACAGTTAACGCTATTCTTACAGCTGCATACTCTGGCAATGTGGGTGATGGTAAAATATTTGTTTCTGAAGTACTTGAAGCATATAGAATAAGAACCAAAGAAGACGGCTTAGCAGGTATCAACTAAACCATAAAACTAAATAACTAAAAACTAAACGAAATGGACGCAGGATTATTTACAGCTAATAATATATGGATGATGTTGGCTACCGCATTGGTATTCTTCATGCATACAGGATTTGCCTTTTTAGAAATTGGCTTAACCAGACAAAAGAACACAATAAACATATTATTTAAGAACATCTTTATTATTACAGGTGGTCTATTACTTTATTACGCATGGGGTTTCAATTTAATGTACCCTGGTTTCGAAGAAGGTGACATGGGAATCTTAAAATTTGCAGGCTTCGGTATTGCTGCCCCAGAAGGCGGAATGACTGCAGAATACGCAGACGGAGGTTATACATGGTGGACAGATTTTCTTTTTCAAGGAATGTTCGCAGCAACAGCAGCTACAATTGTATCTGGTGCAGTGGCAGAACGTATGAAAATTGGTGCTTTTATGATATTCACCGTTATCTACGTAGGTTTAGTATACCCAATTGTAGGCGCTTGGAAATGGGGTGGTGGATTCTTGGATTCAATGGGATTCTACGATTTCGCAGGTTCAACATTAGTACACTCAGTAGGTGGATGGGCTGCTTTAGTAGCAATTTTCTTATTAGGTTCTAGAATTGGAAAATTCGGTAAAGACGGTAAACCAAATGCAATACCAGGTCATAGTATACCAATGGCAACTGCCGGTGTATTAATACTATGGTTAGGTTGGTTCGGTTTTAACGGTGGATCAGTTTTATCTGCAGATCCAGAATTAACTTCGCTAGTATTGGTTACTACAAGTTTAGCAGCAGCAGCTGGTGGTTTTGGCGCAATGATTACATCAACTATACTATATAAAAATTTAGATTTAACCATGTTCTTAAATGGTATTCTAGGCGGATTAGTTGGTATCACTGCCGGTGCAGATTTAATGTCACCTAATGAAGCTGTAGTAATCGGTTTCATCGCAGGTATTATCATCGTTGGCGGTGTAGCATTAGTAGATAAAATTAAATTAGACGATCCTGTAGGTGCGGTAGCAGTTCACTTGATCTGCGGTATCTGGGGAACATTAGCAGTAGGTATTTTCGGAAGCATGGCTAGTGGAGCACAATTTATGACGCAACTATACGGTGTATTAATCGTAGGTGGGTTCTGTGTTGTCTCTTCTGGTATCATCTTAGGTGTACTTAAAGCAACAATGGGACTTAGAGTTTCTAAAGAAGAAGAAGTTGAAGGCTTAGATCTTCATGAGCACGGTATGGATGCTTATGCCGATTTTAGAATGAATCAACACTAAAAAAATACGGAGCGTTTTGCAGAACGCTCCGTTACATAACCTTTTCAATAAATAATTTCTCAAAATTAATTCATCCCATTGGGGATTAAATCAAAACTTATGAAAACGATTATTAATACAAAGTACGTAAAAAATATTTTCGCAACAGGTCTTATGCTTTTTGCAGCGGCTGGTGTAGTAGCTCAAGAAGAGGAAGAAGAGAAAAAATTCACCTTAAGTGGATCAATTGATGCTTACTACAGAGCAAACTTAAATGCTGGAAACGGCATTGACTCTCAAGCCCCAGGCAGTTCATTTGCAAATTTACCAGGATTCTCTTTGGGCATGGCAAATGTAATAGCAGGTTACGAAGGTGAAAAAGTTGGTTTTGTTGCTGACTTAGTTTTTGGTCCTAGAGGTACAGATGCAATTTTCGCATCTCCAATGTACTCTGCTACAGGTGATATAGTCAATCAGTTATATGCTTATTGGAATGTTAGTGACAAGGTAACTCTAACTTTTGGTAATTTCAATACCTTCTTAGGTTACGAAGTTATTTCACCAGTAGCAAACTTTAACTACAGCACATCTTACCTATTCTCTTACGGACCATTTTCTCATACTGGTCTAAAAGCTGATTTTGCTTTATCTGATGATTTTAGTTTAATGTTAGCAGTAATGAATCCTACAGATTTAACTGAATTTAACCCAACAGGACAATATGCATATGGTGTCCAATTAGGATATAGTGGGCAATATGCAAATCTATTAATGGATAATGGTTCATTCGAAATAGATTACACAGGTGGTTTTGATCTTTCTGATGATTTTTTCTTAGGATTAAACGCTGCTTACTTTAGCGGGGATGATGAAGATGGCATTGGAAGCTTTGCAGGTGTAGCTGTATATCCGCAATTAGCAACTTCTGAAAACTTTACAATAGGTCTTAGAGGTGAATATTTTGCTGAAACTGATTTCTTTGGTGCAATCGGTGCTGTAGATGCAGATGGTGACGCTAGTGTATTTGCCGTTACATTAACAGGAAGTGCGACAATAGGTGATTTAATAATTAAGCCTGAATTTAGATTAGACAGTACTTCTGAAGACACTACTTTTGTTAACGGAAACGGAGAGCCAATGAGCAGTCTTTCGTCTTTTGTACTTGCAGCGGTATATTCTTTCTAAGTTGAAAAATAAAATTAATGGTTGATTTTATAGTTTAAGTTTTAAACCTCGGCAATACCTGCCGAGGTTTTTTAATTTCACAACCTAATGTTCAAAAGCCTTTACCCCGGCTTTCACTGCAGTTTTTAAATTATTTACCGAAGGCACCAATGGGCAACTGAATTTCTTGTTATAAGCACAGTATGGGTTGTATGCTTTATTGAAATCTAAAACAATAGTATTCCCTTCTGGTATTCTTAAATCTAAATATCGTCCACCACCATAGGTCTCGGCGCCATTTGTTTTATCTGTGAAGGGTAAAAACAAATAATCTTTATATTTTTCTTGGGTAATTAATTCGGGAGTCTGGTATATTTCTAATTGATGCGCCTTACCGTTTAATGTAAATTTCGCAATACCATAAAGCACCTCTGTTGATTCTCTATCTGTAGTGGTTGGCATTGAAAAAGGAAGTGCTTCCGGAGTTCTAATAAACTCTGCAACAACTACGTAGTTTGTATCTACCTCAAAGAAATCTAAAGTTTCAAAATTTATACGAAAACGATCCGCCAATGGGGAAGTTTCTGGGTTTTTAAACTCCGCATTCAATTCTTTTTGAAACAATAAAATATCTGCTAATTTATCTGAAGTTACGGTAGATGCCACATCATTCTTAACATCATGATATTTCTTTTCTTGTCCGCACGAAATCAACATACCTAAAACCAAAACAGCAATACATAATCTCATATCTCTAACTTTACACTTCAAAAATACAATTTATTCATTGTAAGTTTTTTTTACATATAATCGTACTTTAGAACCTTATACTTTTTTAATATGAAATTCACCTATATTTTACCGCTATTTCTTATAATTTTAATAAGCTGTCAAGAGAAAAAAACTACCGTTGAAAAAGAGATCATCACTGAAGATATTAGAATAATGCCAGAGTTAAATCCTGAAAGCTACAACGTTGCATTTCTTATTATGGATGGTACTTTCAATACTGAATTTACTGCACCTTTCGATATTTTTCAGCATACTAAATATAGAGAGGGTATAAAGGCTATGAATACGTTTACCGTTGCAAACACCTTAGAGCCTATAACCACCTTTGAAGGGGTGCGCATACTACCAGATTATAATTACACGAAAGACGATTTACCTAAAATAGACATATTGGTAGTGCCCAGCGCAGAGCATTCGATGGATAGCGATTTAAAAGACATTGCCATGTTAGATTTCATCAAAAAGGTCGACAAGAATGCGTTGTATATGACTAGCCATTGTGATGGAGCTTTTCCTTTAGCGAAAACGGGTATTTTAGATTCGGTTGCCTCTACAACTTTCCCCAGTGATGTAGAAAATTACAGAAAGATGTTTCCTAATCTTAATATAAAAGATAATGTACTATTCGTACACGACGGAAAATACATAACCTCTGCAGGCGGAGCAAAAAGCTTTGAAGCTGCACTATACTTATGTGAAGTTTTATACGGAAAAGAGATTGCCAAATCTCTAGCTAAAGGGCTGGTTATTGATTGGGAATTAGAAAAAGTACCACACCTTACTGTTCAATAACATCATATCTAGCACCTTTCAGGTACTTTTCGACCACCTCGTTAAACTCAGGCATAATTCTAAATAATGCTGTGTGCTCTATAGAATATAAAGTTTGCGTATCTGTATACCCATTTTTCAATAGTTCTTCTAAATAAAACAACGCAGTACCATAATCTTCCATTTTTGAGCTAGTAGATATTACTTTCAAATAACTTGTATATTCATTAGGGGCTGTAATAGTTTTAATCATATACAACAAATTCAGGGCCTCTAAATCTGGTTCTTTATCAGCAGCTACATAATCGATATTATCAGAAATTAAAGCATTGATATACCCTCGCAGCCTACTAGACATTTGTTTTTCGAACAAAATGGAACTTTTATCAAGTTTGTTCAATTCTTGCATTTGATAATTCCACCAGCCTAAATTAGCATAGTTGTAAGAAATAATATCTTCTTCTAGATAATAACTATAATCATCTTTTGTAAACGATTCCTTTAAAAAATAGCTGTTTTGACTTCTATTTGCTTGTTTGAAAATAGGGCTACGTCGTAGTATTTTCTGAGATTCCTTTAAAGAGTCTAGCTTCATAAATGGATAGAAAATCTTTTCCATATCAGACATTTGATACGTAGCCAAAAGAGGTTTCTGGTTTGTTACATTAGCATTCGCATCAACAAAAAAATCATTATAAGACGCCTTAATTAAACTATCATTCTGCGCTAAATAACCTTTCGTCATACTGGTCAATGTCAACATTCTAAATGCTTTAGAAACCGTTTCAATTTCCGGCAGATTTCGATCACCATCAAAAACTATTAATTGGTTCGGGAATTTCAATTTATTAAGTTCAAACTTAGCCTCATACATTGATAAAAAATTAAAGTCTGATCTATTCACCACACCAACAAACTGAAATGGCTGTTTAGGATTTAAAACTTCAAAACTACCAATTGCAGCACCAATAGAAATAACGCCCTTAACTTCATTAATAAAGGCTGGTACTATTGAAGCAAACATAGCCCCACCGCCGAAGCCGACTGTATACATTCGATTTTTTGCCGTTGGCACAGTATTAAAGACAGAATTGAACATTCTATTTGCAATAAGAACATTTTGAGAAATTGAAAGCGAATCGCTAATATTATTGGAACTGGCCAGTACATAGCCTTCTTGCTCTGCAGCATTCATCAACATAGAAACCGCTGCTTTACCCTTACCTTCCAAATCCATAACGAAAGCTACGGGCCAAGCTCTGTCTACACTAAAAGAAGTTGGTAAATAAAGTGAATACGTTTCATTTACACTATCGTTCACTATTAAATTTTCTGTAATGGCACCCCTTAACAGTCTCAATTCTTGAGCATAAAAAAAGGTAGAATTTAATATCAGGGCAAGTAGTAGTATTTTTTTCATCATATAATTTCCATCAAAAATCTAGCCAAAACAATTTTCTAGAAAATGTCTTTTGTAAAATAAATGTATCTGATTAAAATCAACATTTAAAGCTAATCAAAACTAGGATACAAAACAGCTATTTTATTTTATGCATTGGCGCATTAGAAATTACCTGCGATAAAACTATATGCGTTCTTGTTTCTCCGTATTGAATGAGCTGATCTATAAACCTTTCTAAATGAAACTGATCTTTTAGAACCACCTCCATTACTATATTCTCATTACCCGTAATTCTATAGCAATTGATGACTTCTTGCAAGTTTGGTACAACCGCTAAAAAGGGTTTCAATTTACCCATAAATGCCCTTAAAGTAATAATCGCTTTTAACTGGTGCCCCGTAAGCGCATGAGATACTTTAGCCTTATAACCGAGTATAATACCAAGGTCTTCCATTTTCTTTACTCGTTCGGCCACCGCGGGCGCCGTAAGCCCTACGGTACGACCAATGTTTGCAAAAGATTCTCTTGCATTATCTTGCAACTGTTTCAGTATTTTCCAGTTAAGCTCATCTATCTTTGGATTCAAAAGTATTTTCGTTTAAATATTTATTATCAATGGTAAAAATACAAATTACATTTATAATCAATAGAAAATTTTCAAATAACTAACGTAATTTTATATAGCAATAACAACACCCCACAATGGCATATAGAAGTCTTAGACATTTGCCTATTTATAGGAAAGCATTGGAACTCTGCACAATGAGCAGAGAGATTGCTTCGTACGTATCTTTCAATAAAGATTTAATGCGACTTTGCGAATCCAAAAGTCTAAGAGATATTATGGCTAATTCTATCTTGACCGATTCAATATTAATACCCCAAAAAATCGCTCAAGTAGAATATTCTCAATGTAGTAATGAACGTTTAGAAACAATTTCATACATCAATATTATCATAAGAAACATAAATTCTTATTGTATGGGATTAGAGAAGCATGGTGTAAAAGAAACTGAGTACATTAATTTGCTTAGAAAAGAGATAAAGAGTTTTAGAAAGTCATATAAAGCTTGGAAATCTGACCACTTATAATCGCCTTATTATCACCCTTATTTACTGGTAACAAGTCCAATTTTAAAAATTATGGTCTATTTTTGAGGCTATAATTATTTTTGCATTGAAAACAACTATTCTAGTCAATTGCCCAGATCAAGCTGGCATTATAAGCACCGTCACCGGTTTTATTCATAAAAATAAAGGGAACATCGTCTACCTTGACCAACATGTAGACAAACCGGCAAACGTATTTTTCATGCGTACCGTGGTCGAATTTGAAGACGATTATGCCGACTTAGATCATTTTAAAACTTTATTTGAAAATGAGTTAGCTACCACTTACCAAATGGAATGGAGTTTACACACTGACGATAAGTTACCTAAAATGGCAATATTTGTATCTAAGTATAACCATTGCTTGTACGATTTACTAAGCAGATACCGTTCTGGGGAACTCGCGGTAGAAATACCTTTTATTCTAAGCAACCACAACGATTTAAAATACATAGCAGACCAGTTTGAAATTCCTTTTTTTCACATTCCGTTTTCAAAAGAAAATAGAACTAAAGCAGAAAAAGAGCAACTAGCCCTACTAGAAAAATATGAAGTCGATTTTATAGTATTGGCTAGATATATGCAAATAGTAAGTGGTACGCTTATCAACAGGTTTCCAAATAAGATTATAAATATTCACCATTCGTTCTTACCTGCGTTCGCCGGAGCAAAACCATATCACGCGGCTTTTAAAAGAGGCGTAAAAATTATTGGTGCTACGAGCCACTATGTTACCGAAGAATTAGATGCGGGTCCTATTATTGAGCAAGATGTAACCACCGTAACCCACTCCCACTCCATTGAAGATTTTATTACCAAAGGAAGGGATTTAGAAAAAATAGTGCTTTCAAGAGGAGTAAAGCTTCATATTGCGCGCAAAACGATGGTGTACAACAATAAAACAGTGATATTCTCGTAAGTAAAGTAAACCCAATATAAATTATATTCTGATGATTAAAAAAGCAAGCTTGACCATATGCATGTTATTAGCCTTTTCATGTGCCGAATTACAGCAGGTAGTAAATCAATTACCGGGCTCAACCGAAGGTGTTCTAAGTGATGATGCCATTGCCAACGGATTAAAAGAAGCTCTTGACCAAGGTATAGAAAAGCAAGTAAGCAAATTAACCCAAACAGATGGTTTCTATAAAAATGAATTAGTAAAAATTCTTTTACCCGAAGATTTACAAAAGGTAGATAAAACATTACGTGATATAGGGTTAAGTAATTTAGCAGATGAGGGGCTAAAAGTTTTAAACAGAGCAGCAGAAGATGCTGTATCCGAAGCGACACCAATATTTGTAAATGCAGTAAAAGAGATGTCATTTGCAGATGCAAAGAATATTCTTTTAGGTAGTAACGATGCAGCTACAACTTACTTAGAGACAAAGACTACTTCTGAATTGTATGCAAAATTCAACCCGGTAATAAACAACTCGTTCAAAAAAGTAGGTGCCGATAAAATATGGAGCTCTATAATTACAAAATATAATGCCATTCCACTTACAAATAACATTAATCCCGATTTGACCGATTATGTTACTAGGGAGGCACTTGCTGGTGTTTACAAAATGATCGCCGTAGAAGAGGAAGAAATTAGAACAAAATATTCATCTAGAACTACAGATGTGCTTAGAAAAGTATTTGCGCTTCAAGATAAAAAGTAGATTTTTAACAGACGCTACAATAATTTAATTAATTATGCGTTAAAAATTAAGGAACTCTATTAAAACATTCATTTTCAATTTTTTGAGTTAGTTATTTTTTGAGTTAGTTAGTTATTTAAAAACCGGTGGGAGCACCGGTTTTTTTGTTTTATAATTGTAAAAAAAGCAATAGTTTTACCATTAATATAACTTTTGAAGTTAAGTTTTAAATTTTCTAGAGCATCCCCCGTCTTTATTACCCGACTTAATTATTTGAGTTATTAATATCCTAAAACGTTATTGGTGCCTACAAAAAACTATTTATCAGTAATCATATTATTCTTACTCATCTCTGCAACTCCGCAATTAGTAGCAGCAAATTTAATAGATTGCGATCAAGCATCTGTTACACTTTCTACTATCCAGGTGAATGAATATACCGCTGAAGACTTCTACATTTTAGGTGTATGTGAATACAAAAGCAAAAATTTTGAAAAAGCTTATGATTATTTTATTTCCGCAAAATCATTAGGTTTTGCGAATGTAGATTCACTACAGTCATATTTAATTGAGTGCAGAAAAAAAATAATCAATATACCGGTAAATGAAGACTCTGTTTTAAAAAATGACGATCAAGTAGCTATTATCAATTACAAACATAAAGTTCAAGTATATCTACTTAATATTATCTTCATTCTAATAGCTATTATTGGGTTAATAACGTCGGGTTATATTTTCTATAAACATAGGGCAACCAAAAGTAATATTTTCTTATCCATCCTTCTTTTCGCCATATCACTAGCATTGATTGAACTAGTATTATACTGGCAAGATTTTTTTGCATATTCACCCTCCGTTTCCATTTATAGAGTTCTATTTTTCTTATGGGCACCCTCATTATATTTATATCTTAAAACGAAATACCTCGGTGTTTCCATAAAAAGAAAAGAACTTATTTTTCATTATTTAGCCTTCTTTTTGGTTTTGATTGCACTTGTCATATTCGGCAATTTTTATGATAGCGTAAACGCTGAGACCAATCCCCTCTTAAATGCCCTAGATATAATAATGAACGATAATTGGATAAAAACCATACATCTATCTGCCTATCTAATACTTATAATTGCCGAATTTCAACTTAATAAAAAGCTGCTAGATCATAGTTTTAAAAATTGGATCCTAACCCTAATTGTATTTATTGTTATTTTAATCATGTTCTTAATAGCTAGAGCCGCTTTCGAACATATTTTTGTTTTTGATTACATTTCAAAATACTTTATTGCCGTTTACCTTATTCTGTTTATTGCTGTTTTAGAAATTCTTTTAGTTGTACAACCAAATGTCATTCTTGGTATTATCAACATTCCACAAGAAAATCAAAGAGACAATAAATATAAAAATTCTGGTCTTACAGAAAATATGAGCATCCAGGTGAAATCTCAATTACTTGATTTATTAAAAAATGATAAAATCTATTTAGATAACACACTTACACTATCCAAACTAGCACAAGTAATTAATGTAGATAAGTATAGTGTCTCTCAGGTTATAAATCAAGACTTAAATAAAAATTTCTATGAACTAATCAATGATTACAGAATAGAAGAAGCTGTTAACATAATTGAATCGAATCCAAAAAAACAGGTACTTGATTTAATATATGAATGTGGCTTTAATAACAAGGTTTCCTTTTACAAAGCATTCAAAAAAAGAATGCACATGACACCTAAAGAATACATAGAAAAACAATTTTCTAAGGTATAATTGTAATATTTACTTAATTCTACTAAAACTTTCACAATTCTACTTCCCGTTTTACAAAACATTTAATTACAGTTACTTACAAAAGTAGTAAAGGTAAATTTCAATCGGACCGCCATTAACTTAGGTCGGAATCTACCCTTTTAACACCCAACCCCATCTATTTTCGCACAAATTGTAAAGAGTCGGTTGACATCAAAGAAATTTCTTTTTTTGATCTCATTTAATAAGGATTAGCTGTCTAAAAAACCGACCGGCTCTTCTACATTTTTTACTAACCTTTTCTAACTAAAACTCAAATTAAATTTATGAGAACAAACGCGAGAAATTTTCTTACTCTGTTACTTTCTTTTGTAGCGTACATTAGTTTTGCGCAAGACAAAAGTATTACGGGTACAGTTATTGACCAAAACGGAATACCACTGCCAGGTGTATCCGTTTTAATTGTTGGCACAACAACAGGTGCACAAACAGATTTTGATGGCAAATATGGAATTAATGCTTCCGAAGGGCAGAAATTACGATTTAGCTATATCGGGCAAAAGACAACTACAGTACTAATTGGAGCTTCATCAACTATAAATGTAACCTTAGAAGAGGATGCACAAGCTTTAGAAGAAGTTGTTGTAACTGCTGCATTAGGTATTACACGTGAAAAGAAATCATTAGGTTACGCAACGCAAGAAGTTTCTGGCGATCAACTTTCTGAAACAAGAAACAGCAATGCCTTAAACGCTTTGAGTGGTAAGGTTGCAGGTGTTCAAGTTTCAAATGCCTCTGGTAGTTTAGGTGGATCTTCGCGTATTCTTATTAGAGGTGCAGGTTCTATCACACAAGAGAACAGACCTTTAATCGTAGTAGATGGTATTCCTTTAGATAATTCTAACTATAACACTACAAGCGCCCAAACTGGTGGTGGAGGTAGAGATTATGGTGATGCAGGTTTTGATGTTAATCCAGATGATATAGCCTCAATGAACGTGTTAAAAGGTGGTGCTGCATCTGCCCTTTATGGTTCAAGAGCGAGTAACGGTGTTATTTTAATTACTACAAAATCAGGTAAAAAAGGTAAAGCTGAAGTTGTTTTTAACTCTGGTATAACCTTCGACCAAGTAAACATTTTACCTAAAGTACAGAAATTGTATGGTGGTGGTGCAGGTGATGCTACTACTATTGGGCAATCTGGTTTTGGTCAGGCAACCATAAACGGCGTTACTTATGATGTAGCTGATTATGGTACTGATGAATCTTGGGGACCAAGATATGACTCTAATAGTAGAGTTCTTCATTGGGATGCTTTTGACCCGGAATTCGCAGAAGATTATTTACAGCCTAGAGCTTGGGTTTATCCTGATTACGATAAAGATGACTTCTTCAATACTGGTATTAGCTATAATAATGGTATTGCATTTTCTCAAGGTACTGAAAAGTCAACCATGAGAATGTCTTTAAATAACACTCAATCTACCGGTATTGTACCAAATTCAGAATTAAGCAAGACTACCGTAAACTTCAATGGTACTTCTCAATTAACTGATAGATTAAAAATGGATGCTTCTGTAAACTTGACAATAACCGATGGTTTTAATAGACCTGCAGTTGGCTATACAGGTGAAGGAGTAATTCAACAACTCTATCAGTTTGGCCAAACCCAATTAGATTACGAAAGATTAAAAAAGTATAAGTTAGCCGATGGTGCTCAACGTACTTGGAACAGGGTTTCTGCTGCAGACGGATCTGTTAGATATTCTGACAACCCATATTGGACATTGAATGAAAACACAGCAACAGACAAGAGAACTAGATGGTACGGTAACGTAGGTCTTCAATACAACATTACAGACAATTTATATGTTGTTGGTAAAATGTATGGTGATACGTATGATTTTAGAATAAACTCGCAAGTAGCAGTTGGATCTCAAGCTCAACCGTTCTATACTGAAATCGATAGAGATTTTCAAGAAATCAACTACGAAGGTCGTTTACATTTCGACAAAAACCTATTTAATGAAAAATTGAGCATAAATACTTTTGTTGGTTTAAACAGAAGAGACAATGAGTTTCATAGGATCACTGGCGAAACTTCTGGTGGCTTAGTAGTTCCTGGTTTGTACAACCTAAGTAACTCTGCAGACCCTGCACAGGTAACAGAGTTTGATTCAAGAAAAAGAGTAAACAGTTTATATGGTTCTGCTTCTTTCGGGTACAACAATTTTGCATATTTAACGGTAACCGGTCGTAACGATTGGTCTTCTACCCTACCTGCAGATAGCAATTCATACTTCTACCCTTCTGTAAGTGGTAGTATTGTATTCTCTTCATTTGTAGACGCAAACTGGTTATCATTTGGTAAAATAAGAGGTGGTTATGCTGAAGTGGGTAGTGATACCGATCCATACCAATTAGCGAATACCTATACTGGTTCTATTCCATTTTTAGGAAATGTACCTTTCGATTTGGGCAACACCAACAGAAACCCGGCACTATTGCCAGAGCAAAAGAAGACCTATGAAGTAGGTTTAGAAATGGCTTTCTTTAAAAATAGATTAAGTTTTGATTTTACTTACTACAACGAAGAAACTAGTGACCTAATTACACCTGTACAAATTGATCCTGCCACGGGCTTTACCGCTACGTTTACAAACGCAGGAAAACTACAGAACAAAGGTATAGAGGCATTGGTAACGATATCTCCGATAGAAACAAAAGATTTCTCTTGGGATGTGATTTGGAATTTCGCAAAAAATGACAATGAACTTTTAGAGATATTAGATGGTGTTGAAACACTTCAAATTGGTAGTTTCCCTTTTAACTCTGTAACTGTCAATGCGGTTGTTGGTCAACCTTATGGCATAATTAGAGGTACTAATTATGTTTTTGATGATCAAGGAAATAAAGTAGTTAATTCAAACGGAAGCTATGCTGAAACTCAGAATGTAGAAAACTTAGGTAGTGTTTTACCAGACTACACTATGGGATTCAGAAATAATTTCAAGTATAAAAATTTAAGCTTCGGTTTCTTAGTAGATGTTCAACAAGGTGGTAAATACCGATCATTAACCAACATGTGGGGTAACTATTCTGGTATTCTTGAACAGACTGCTGCAAATAACATTCGTGAAGAAGGTATTGTTCTACCAGGTGTTACAGGTACAGTAACTTATGATGCAGATGGTAATTACACAGTAAGTAATACCGCTACCAATACTCAAGTAATACCTGCTCAACAATATGGTACAGACTTCTTCTTTGGCAATGATGCACAAAATGTCTTTGATGCTGATTACATTAAACTAAGAGAGGTTTCTTTAGCGTATACGTTACCAACAGATTGGTTCGAAGATTTTGCTGCTATAACCGTATCTGCATTTGGTAGAAACTTAGGTGTTTGGGGCTTGGACAACGAAAATTTTGACCCAGAAGTTGCTACATCAGGTAGTGGTAACATACAAGGTTCTGAAGGTGGTTCTCTACCTTCAACTAAAAGCTACGGATTGAATGTTCAATTAAAATTCTAAAAAAAAATGAAAAATAAATTTATCATATTATGTATGTCATTATTGGTTTCAGGATTCTATTCCTGCGATGATGGCTTAGAGGATCTAAACAGTAATCCTAATGAACCTGAGGTAGTACCTACCAACAATATTTTTGCATATTCTACAAAAAGATTTACTGATTTTAGTAGAGACGCATTTAATACAGGTAGATTAACCTTACCATGGATGCAATATTGGGGTCAAACGGCATACGCCGATGAGGATCGTTTCCTATACAGAGAAACGGCTGCGCAAAGTATTTACCAAAACACGTATTTAGTAGCGACCGATTTGAAAGCAATTTTAGATCAGAATACTAATCCTGAGACTAGAGATGGTGCGGCTGCTTACGGTAATAACGACAATCAAATTGCCGCTTCTAGAATTATGCTTTCTTATATGTTCTATGAGCTTACCAATTTCTTTGGCGATATACCTTACTACTCTTACGGTACAGAAAACGAAAGTTTTCAAGCTTTATCGGTAAACAATAGTTCCTCTCCGGTATTTGCATCTCAAGAAGATATATATACCGATATTTTAAAAGAATTAAGAGAATCAGCCGACATGATCAACCCTAACGAGCCTGCCTTCATTAGTGGAGACAATATTTTCAATGGGGATGCTGAAAAATGGAGAAGATTCGCAAACTCATTAAGAATGAGAGTTGCCAATAATCTTAGAGGTGTTGATTTAGCGACTGCCAATGCTGAAATAGATGATGCTATTGCCGATGGTGTAATGCAATCTAATGATGACAACGCAGCGCAAACATATGCTACTGCAGATGACAATGCTTCTCCTTTATGGATCGCACATATCACTAGAACAGATTTTGCTGTTGCAGCACCATTTGTTCAGTTATTAAAAGGTGAGAAAGGAAATTTTGGTCCGGATCCTAGATTATTCGAAATGGCTGCACCTATTAGTGCTTCTATTGATGAAGTTAAAAACGGTACTTACGAAAGAAGCGTTAATTATGATGATTACCTTGGTATACCGTATGCTTTTAGAAATACAAACTTCTTAGATCGTACTACCTATTCATTTATGAGTAGCAAAGTACTTAAACCAGATTACAAAGAGGTTTTAATGGAGTATGCCGAAGTTCAGTTCATAATTTCTGAACGTAATGGTTTTGCTCAAGAAAATTATGTTAACGGAGTTACTGCTTCTATGGAAAGATGGGGGGTTGACCCTGCTGAAATTACTAGCTTTGTTTCTAATCTTCCTGCAGCTTCTCAGGAAACTGTATTAAATCAGAAATACATTGCTTTGTACATGCAAGCTCACCAAGCGTACGCAGATTACAGAAGAACTAGTTTCCCTAATACTATAGTATTGCCTGGCGAAACTGTCCAATTACCTGCGGAGCAGATTGCTGGTTTAGCACCTGATAACAGAGTGGAATCGTATATATTCGAAGCAGGACCGGTTGATCCTTCTGTAACAGAGATACCTTTTAGATTAAGGTACCCACAAATTCTTCAAACTTTAAACGGAACGAACCGTAGCGAAGCAGTAGCAAAATTACCGAATGGCGATTTAATTACAAGCAAGTTATTTTGGGACGTAAATTAATGAATTAAGTACAGTTGAGTTAGTTGTTCAAGGCCGGTTTCTACCGGCCTTTTACTTTTATAAAAACTAAAAGAGGAAATTATTTTTTAAAGAAATGAACAATTAATAATTCAAATAAACATTTATTTATTAGCCTTTTAAATATTTAATTACCTCTTCATTAAAAAACATAGGTTGTTCTACGTTAACTACATGACCACAATCTTCAACTACTATAAGTTGAGAACTTTCATGGAGTTTTACAATTTTACGAATACTAGGTAAAAACAAATAATCTTCTTCACCCATTACATATAAGGTTGGAATTTTAATATCGGCAGAACGAAAAAAACGTAATAATGGATTTATCTCTGACGTAAGTTTAAACCAACGAATAAATTCTTTTTGGTACAATTTCTTTGCTTCGCGAACAAATAGTAATCTAGACTCCCTATGGTTCCTATTCGGCATTATAATAATGGCAAAGAATTTATATAGCCATAAGTAAGGTATAACCGTTTTAAAAACAACACCAAGTTTTATTAATATTTGAGAACGTAAATTTAGTTTCATTATAGCACCGCCCATAACCATACTCTCTACTCGCTCAGGATGATTTTCTGCTAAATTGCGAATAAGTATAGTACCTAACGAAATACCAACAAAGTGCGATTTATCAATCTTTTCATGATCAATTACCTCAACAATATCATTCGAAATAACGTCGAAAGTATACTTCTCATCAAAAACATTCTTTAAACTAGGTTTAGAATTGCCATGACCTCTTAAATCGAGTAGCAATACATTAAAGTGTTTCTTGAACTCGCGTATTTGCTTGTACCAAATAGAAGAACTACCACCAGCACCATGAACGAACGTGACCCATTTAGAAGATGATTTATGCCGGTAAGTTATATAGTGAAGCAACTTAATGTCTCTTTAAAAAACAGTTAATCTACAATGTATCGATTCTTTTTCAATTATTGGTTTAGGATAATCAAAATTCACATAAAATGAATAGTCTTTTCAATATTCGTCTACAATACTGTTAAAAAAAAGACATATTACCTAATAATTAGTTGTACAGCTTAGTATACCAACGTCCAAAACTTAAATCTGAACGTATATTTGTAAGAACACAAATCTAGTATAATGAACAAGCAGTATTGTAAAGTAGGATCAGTAACACCAATAGAGGCAAATAATGATATTATTAGCTTATTGGAGTACCAATATCAAATATTTTTAGAAAAAGCTTCTAACATTCAAGCGAATACACAATTAGGAGAGTTTTTTGAGTCTAAAGCACAGAAAATTAAAAGAACGTTAGAAGAATTAGTTTAATCTTTCTAGCTCTTTCTTCATTTCTTGCTGTAATTCTTTAGCCTTAACCTTGGCTGCATCTGCAAAATTTTCTTGATCAGATGCATAAATTATTCCGCGAGATGAATTAATTAGTAGACCAATATTTTTGGTCATACCATATTCACACACATCTTTTAGGCTACCCCCTTGTGCACCAACTCCTGGCACAAGCAAGAAACTTTCAGGTACAATTTTTCGAATCTCTTTAAGATATTCTGCTTTGGTAGCACCTACAACATACATTAAATTCTCGGCACCTTTATAGGTTGTCGACACAGACAGTACTTCTTTATAAAACTCTTTACCTTCTATCTTTTTTGTCTGAAAATCAAAAGCACCTCCGTTAGACGTTAATGCCAAAAGAATGGTATGCTTGTTCTCAAAAGCTAAAAAAGGCTCAACAGAATCGCGCCCCATGTACGGAGCGATAGTAATAGAATCGAAATTTAAATCTTCAAAAAATGCCTTCGCATATCTTGTAGAAGTATTACCGATATCTCCGCGTTTTGCATCGGCAATAGTAAAAATATCAGGATAATTGTTATTTAAATATTTAATCGTTTTACGTAAAGCAGACCAGCCTTGAACACCATATGCTTCATAAAAAGCGATGTTTGGCTTATATGCAACACATAACTCATGAGTTGCATCGATAATAGCTTTATTGAATGAGAATATAGGATCTTCCTCTTCCAATAAAAAAGCTGGAATCTTCTCTAAATCGGTATCGAGACCAATGCACAAAAAAGATTGTTTTTTATGAATTTGGGCAACTAATTCTTGTGTGGTCATATATTAAAAAATCTCAGAGGCTTCCTTTAATCTCTCTGTATTATCTACAAAACTTAATTCATCTATAATTCTCTGAATATCACCATCGATAATATTAGACAAATCATATAACGTTAATCCGACTCGGTGGTCAGTTACCCTACCTTGTGGGTAATTGTATGTTCTAATTTTAGCAGAACGGTCACCACTACTTACTTGAGAATTTCGCTTAGCAGCATCTTCTTCTTGTTTCTTTGCTAATTCCATATCATATAATCTGGAACGCAATACTCTAAATGCCTTGTCTTTGTTTTTATGTTGAGATTTTTGATCTTGACACTGCGCTACCAATCCGGTTGGGATATGCGTTAAACGAACTGCTGAATAAGTTGTATTCACCGACTGACCACCAGGACCAGATGAGCAGAAAAAATCTATACGTACATCTTTAGGTTCTATTTGCACATCAAACTCTTCGGCCTCTGGCAAAACCATAACCGTAGCAGCACTAGTATGTACTCTACCTTGAGTTTCTGTTTGTGGTACACGCTGTACACGGTGTACACCAGCTTCAAATTTTAATGTACCATAAACATTGTTACCGGTAACTTCGAACTGAATTTCTTTATATCCGCCATTAGTACCTTCACTCAGGTCGATTACATTAGTTTTCCATCCTCTAGACTCACAGTATTTAGTATACATTCTAAAAAGATCACCAGCAAAAATACTAGCTTCATCACCACCCGTTCCTGCTCTTATCTCAACAACTACATCTTTTGCATCTTCCGGATCTTTAGGAATCAACATGAGCTTTATATCCTCTTCAAGTTTTGGTATAGCACCTTTAGCCTCCTCCATTTGCATTTTTGCCATCTCTAGCATTTCTGCATCACTACCATCAGCAATAATTTCTTCAGCCTCCGCGATATTATTGGTCAACTCAAGGTATTCTTCTCGTTTTTCCATTAAATCCTTAAGATCCTTATACTCTTTTGTGAGTTTCACATATCTTTCCTGATCGGTAATAATATCCGGTTGAATTATAAGGTCTGAAACCTCATCAAAACGTTGTTTTACGATGTTTAACTTGTCTATCATATGCTTACTTCACTTGTATGGCAAATTTACAATAAAATTACAGACACACTAAAGTGTTTATTATGGTATGAATTAAAAAATAAGAATGTGTTTCTTTAAAAGAAAAGCTAGTTTAGCAAGATGCCATTGCTTTTATGCATTTTATTGGTGCTGTCTACAATGATTACCTCTGTATCGCCCAGTTGATTGATAAGCGCAAGCCCTGCATCGATACCCATTACAAATACTGAAGTAGCTAATGCATCTGATGTTTCGGCACTTTTAGCAAAAACCGACACACTAAGTATACCCGTCGCCGGATAACCCGTTCTCGGATTTAAAATATGAGTGTATTTTTCATTGCCCGATAGTATAAAATTACCGTCGCTACCAGTAGTAGCAACCGATGATTCAAGAATCGGTATCCAAGAAGATATGCCGCCTTTTTGATCAGGGTTCACCACCCCTATAAGCCACTTATCTCCCGTCACTTTTGTACCCCATGTGGTAATATCGCCATCTATATTGATGATACCCGCCTTAACCTCATTAGAAACTAACAAAGCTTTTACCTTATCTGCCGCAAAACCTTTACCGATACCACCAAAAGAAATACGCATTCCCTTTTTACTCAAGTAAACCGTTTGCTCTTTGCTATCTAGAATAATATTCTTGTATCCGATTTTTTGCTTTATAGATTTAACATCGTTCGAGGTAGGCATGGCTTCCATACTACCATCTAATTTCCAAATATCGTTCAATGCCGTAAATGTAATATCAAAGGCACCATCAGTTATTTCGGATAATAAAATGGATCGCTCTATTAATTTATAAAGCTCCCAACTTACAGGTACAGGCTTAATACCTGCATTTTTATTAATTAAACTAGTTTCGGATTCCTCATCCCAAGAAGAAATTAATTTTTCGATTCTTTGCACTTCTGCCAAAGCCTCTTGTATATAAATATAACCCAGCTCTTCATCTTCAGAAATTACCGTGATATCGAAATCGCCACCCATTACCTCGTACGATTTTTTTACCGTTACATACTTTTTCTCTTGACCGTACGCAAAGCAGGTCATTAGACATAATATTAAGGCATAAATCTTTTTCACTTATTTCTCTAATTGGGGATACATATGAACATAAAGAATAAATAAGTTAGGTTGGTGTAGTTGTGGTTTAATGATATGTTGCGCGATGATTATTCAAAAACACGCAATATAGAACCCTCAAGGCTGGTATTGTAAATTTTTAATGCCTTAGATGTGCTGTTCGGAATTTCATTTAACGGCGTACCAGTTTGAGAAAATTTAGATCCGTGAACATCGCAATAGAAAATACCACCATCTTGATTTACAAAACGTACTTGATCATATTGCTCATGGCTACAAATTTGAGTTGCAGCAACAAATTCACCTTCTAGGTTTTTAACAACAACCACTAAATTTTTCAGAATAAAGCCACCATTATTTGCAAGCTTTGCAGCTTCGGCAGACTCAAGGTCTATTGTAAAATCTACATCTGTTGGTTGGGCTACAATATCACCTTCTACGTCACTATCTTTTGAACAGCTTCCTAAACAAGGAAAAGTAATTGCAAAGGCAGCACCCGCCCCAAGCGTTCGTAAAAATTCTTTTCTTTCCATAGCAAGATAGGTTTATACAAAAAGAACGATTTATTTACCCTAATCGTATACGTTAATACACAAAGGTGCCATACTTACTTGAAATTGTTAGTTTTTTAGAATCTGAAGCCTCTACCCTACCAATAATTTGGGCATTTACACCAAAACTCTTCGAGATTTCAATAATATCATTTGCGATATTTTCAGGAAGATAAAACTCTAATCTATGACCACAATTAAAAACTTTATACATCTCTTTCCAATCTGTACCAGACTGTTCTTGAATCAATTGAAAAAGTGGTGGCACATCGAATAAGTTATCTTTTACCACATGTAATTCATCAATAAAATGAAGGATTTTTGTTTGTGCCCCTCCACTACAATGAATCATTCCGTGGATTTCATTTGAACTATATTTTGAAAGTATTTTTTTAACGATAGGCGCATAAGTTCTCGTTGGCGACAGCACCAATTTACCTGCATCGATCGGCGAATTCTCGACCTTATCGGTCAACTTTATAGAACCAGAATAGACAAGATCTTTAGGTACTTCTGCGTCAAAACTTTCTGGAAATTTATCTGCCAAATAGTTTGAAAAAACATCATGTCGGGCAGAAGTGAGTCCGTTACTTCCCATTCCGCCATTATAGCCTTTTTCATAATTAGCCTGTCCAAAAGACTCTAGACCAACGATTACATCTCCTGCTTTTATATTCGCATTGTCGATAACATCGCTTCTTTTTAATCTAGCAGTAACTGTAGAATCTACAATAATGGTTCTCACCAAATCACCTACATCGGCAGTTTCACCACCCGTAGAGTGAATGGTAATACCAAACTCCCCTAAATCATTGATCAATTCTTCGGTACCGTTTATAATTGCCGATAGCACCTCACCCGGAATTTTATTTTTATTTCGTCCTATAGTAGAAGAAAGCATAATGTTATCGGTTGCCCCAACACAGATCAAATCATCAATATTCATAATCAAGGCATCTTGAGCAATACCTTTCCACACAGAGATATCCCCGGTTTCTTTCCAATACATATATGCCAAAGAAGATTTGGTGCCCGCACCATCTGCGTGCATTACCAAGCAATAATTTTCATCACCTGTTAAATAATCAGGGACTATTTTACAAAATGCCTTCGGAAAAAGACCTTTATCGATATTCTTGATAGCATTGTGTACATCTTCCTTTGAGGCAGACACGCCGCGTTGCTGATATCTTTCACTGCTTGATGTGGACATAACTTAAATTTGTGGCAAAAATAAGGGAATCATTAAAACTGCCACTGTTGTTCAGCTTAATATTCCCTCATTTTTTTTAATTATGAATTCGACTTACTCAATAAATAATAATTCTCTGTATTTTGTTAATGGCCACAGGTTATTGTCCATCAACTTTTCTAATTTATCGCTGTGCATTCTTATTTCTAAAAAATAAGGCTTTACATTATTGCAATAAGCATCTGCTTTCTTTTTCGTGTCTTTCATAGCATTTGCTTTTTTACGGGCATCTGCCATCGCGTCTACCATTTTCTTGATACCGACCACATGCTCTGCAATTTCTTCGATTATAGTTAATTGACCCTCAGAGAATTTTTTATGTGCAGCCCCATAGATTTCCTTTAAACCAGCAACATTTTTTATCAGCCTGTTTTGGTATTCTAAAGCTGCAGGCATAATGTAACCATAAACCAATTCATTATACACCCTACCCTCTATTTGTACATGCATAATATAATTTTCTAAATCTACTTCTTGGCGAGCGCTAATTTCAACCTCGCTCATTACGTTCATTGTCTCAAAAAGTGCAATACTCTCTTTAGAGGTTAATATTTCAAGAGCTTCAGGCGTATTTCTATTATTACTTAATTTTCTTCTTTTCGCCTCATTTTCCCAATCTGCACTGTAGCCATCACCATCAAAACGAATACGCTTCGATGTTTTTATATACTCACGAAGCACATTGAACACAGCTTCATCTTTTTTCAAGTTTTTTTTATCGATCAATATATCGACCTCTTTTTTAAAATCTCTTAATTGCTTAGCAACTATTGTATTTAAAACGGTCATTGGCTTAGCGCAATTTGTTTTTGCACCAACGCCACGCATTTCAAATTTATTACCTGTAAAGGCAAAAGGCGATGTTCTATTACGATCGGTATTGTCCATCAAAATTTCTGGAATCTTACCTACGACATTTAATTTCAGTTCTGTTTTTTCTTCTGGAGACAACTTACCTTTAGAAACCCCTTCTAACTCATCAAGCACACTACTTAACTGAGTACCAACGAAAATGGAAAAAATAGCTGGCGGAGCTTCATTTGCCCCCAACCTATAATCATTACCTGCCGATGCAATTGAAGAACGCAAAAGCTCTTCGTAGGTATCAACTGCTTTTATCGTATTAATAAAGAAAGTCAAAAATTGTAAGTTCTTCATCGGTGTAGAACCCGGACTCAATAAATTTACCCCGGTATCTGTAGCCAATGACCAGTTGTTATGTTTCCCAGAACCGTTAATACCAGCAAATGGCTTTTCATGAAACAGTACTTTAAAATGGTGCTTATCCGCAATTTTATCCATAACATCCATCAACAACAAGTTATGATCAATGGCAAGGTTGGCTTCTTCAAAAACAGGAGCCAATTCGAACTGATTTGGAGCCACTTCATTATGTCTTGTTTTCACCGGAATACCCAATTTGGTACATTCCTTTTCCAAATCGCTCATAAAACTTAATACACGACTCGGTATTACTCCGAAATAATGGTCATCTAACTGTTGCCCTTTTGCTGGGGTTTCACCCACCAAAGTGCGACCCGTCATCATTATATCTGGTCTAGAATAGGCAAGCGCTTTATCTATCAAAAAATATTCTTGCTCCCATCCTAAAGTTGCATTGACCTTGGATACGGTTTTATCAAAATACTTCGCAACAGCTGTAGCAGCATCATCAACTGCACTTAACGCTCTCAATAACGGAGCTTTATTATCTAAAGCTTCACCCGTATACGAAACAAAAATAGTGGGTATACATAAGGTAGTACCGTAAATAAATGCAGGAGAAGAAGGATCCCAAGCTGTATATCCTCTTGCCTCAAAAGTATTTCTAATTCCCCCACTCGGAAAACTCGAAGCATCTGGTTCTTGCTGAACTAATTGTCCGCCACCAAATTTTTCTAACGCCGTACCGTCAGGCAAAAGATCAAAAAAGGCATCATGTTTTTCTGCCGTTGAACCTGTTAAAGGCTGAAACCAGTGTGTATAGTGTGTAGCACCCATGGTAATTGCCCAACCCTTAATAGCTTCGGCAACCTGATCCGCAATTTTGCGATCAATTTTAGAACCCGAAACCATAGCACCTTTTAAACTTTCTAAAGCATCTTTGGTAAGATATTGTAACATCTTTTTTTGATTGAACACGTTGACTCCGAATAAGTCAGATCGTCTTCCTTTCTCCTCAATAGCAATACTAGTTCTCTTCTGGCTTTCGGCAATTGCGCTAAATCTTGATGATATCATATAGAAATACATTGTTAATTTGACAAAATTACGTTCAATAAATAGAAATATGATAAAATACCCGATAAAAAATAGGGGTAGATAACAATAACTTTAATTTTTAGAGATTTACCCCCTTAAAAATTCGTACAGATTGATAAAAAACATATTTTTGTTTGTCTTTTATTAAAAAATAACGAACACATTATGGCTAAAATTAAATTAGAATACATCTGGTTAGATGGATACTTTCCAACCCAAAACATGCGAAGCAAAACGAAAGTAGAAGAGCATGAAGATTTTAAAGGAACTATTGAAGAGTTAGGTAATTGGTCTTTTGATGGATCTTCTACTAGACAAGCTTCAGGTGGATCTTCTGATTGTTTATTAGTGCCGGTAGCTATTTACCCAGACCCAGACAGAATCAACGGTTATTTAGTAATGACTGAAGTAATGAATGCCGATGGAACACCTCACGTATCTAATGGAAGAGCAACCATCGATGACGAAGATGATGATTTCTGGTTTGGTTTTGAGCAAGAGTATTTTATTATGGATACTAAAACTCAATTACCACTAGGTTTCCCTATTGGAGGATACCCTGCGCCACAAGGTATGTACTACTGCTCAGTTGGTGGTCTACATACTCATGGTAGAGATTTAGTTGAAGAACATGCTGACTTATGTATCGAGGCAGGTTTAAACTTTGAAGGAATTAACCAAGAGGTTGCTTCTGGACAATGGGAATTTCAATTATTTGCAAAAGGTGCTAAAAAAGCAGGTGATGAAATCTGGGTAGCAAGATACCTTCTTGACAGATTAACCGAAAAATATGGTTACTACATAGAGTACCATCCAAAACCATTAGGAAAAGATATGGATTGGAATGGATCAGGTATGCATGCCAATTTCTCTAACACTGCTTTAAGAACTAGTGGTAGTAAAGAGGTATATGCAGCAATCTGTGAATCTTTTAGACCATTTGTAAAAGAACATATTGCGGTTTACGGTGAGTTTAACGACCAACGTTTAACAGGTTTACACGAAACTGCTTCAATTAATGATTTCTCTTGGGGTATTTCTGATAGAGGTGCATCTATTCGTATTCCAATAATCGCAGTACAAAAAGGTTATAAAGGATGGTTAGAAGATAGAAGACCAGCTTCTAATGGTGACCCATACAAAATTGCTGCTAGAATCATTAAAACTGTAAAAACAGCTAAATTCTAATACCAAATTAATTGTTGATTATACTAAAAACGCCTTGAACTTGTTCAGGGCGTTTTTTATTGGTTTAATATTTAAAACTTTTACTTACCCTATGGTAACATATATAAAGGATAAATAGACACCTATTAATATCAATCCATCTCTCCAACCCAAACGTAGTCCTTTAGGTACAAAAACTAATGGCAGAATAAGAAAAGATATTCCCAGCATCCAAAAAATATCATTTTTCAACAAACCTTGATCCATAACAGTAATATGGGTAATTATAGAAGTAATACCTAAAACTGCTAGTAGATTAAAAATATTAGACCCAATTAGATTCCCTAAAGAAATAGCTTTTTCTTTTTTTATGACGGCAATTATTGACGCTGCCAGTTCAGGAATACTTGTACCGACAGAAACAATCGTTATAGCTATTACACGCTCACTAACACCAAACATTGTTGCCATACCAACCGCTCCAGAAATTAATAGCTCAGATCCGCCCCAAAGCGCTCCGCCACCCAAACCTAAGAATAAAGCGGTTTTATACGTAGGCATCATAACATCTGGTTCATCTTCTTCATCGATAACCGCAGGCTTTTGAAAACGTAGCAGATATATCAAGAATAGAAAAAGAAAAACTACCATTATTATACCTTCATATTGCACGAGTACTCCGTCAAAATATATAAAGAAGAAAAATAGTAAAGAGGCGAGCATCATTACCGGCCAGTCTGTGGTATAGAAACTTTTACTGACATCGATAGGGCTCAATAAAATAGTAGTCGCAAGTACAAGACCAAGGTTAGCGATATTAGAACCTACCACATTACCAAGTGCCAAATCTGGAAATCCGTCCAAAGCTGCATTAATACTTACAATAAGTTCTGGTGCCGATGTTGCAAAAGACACCACGGTCATACCTATTACTATTTTCGGAATCTTAAGTTTCAATGATAAATCTACCGCAGCTTTCAACAACCAGTTTCCACCCGCTATTAATAAAATGAGTCCGCCAACTATAAATAAGAAATCTTGCATGAAAAGAATTTTGGTAAATATAATTAGAAGATACCTCTTGGCATATGACAAATGATGGTATAAATGAGCATCATCTCATTTTAATATCTAAATTTAATATGCTATTCTAAATACCCATTTGTTATGATGATCTTACTTACATTTCAAAAAAAAAATTCTATAAAACTTTTTATTTTACCTCTTGTGATTTTATGTTCACTCGGTTTCAAAACCAACGCTATTTTCCTATTGAACAGCCCAGTTATTAGCACCGTAGTAAAACAAACTATTGAAATAACTATTGACAAAAACACAACGGAGGTTGAATTAATAAATATCAAGACCCGACTTGCCAAAGAAAAATTTGATTTTTCATACACTAATGTCAGAAATGACAAATCGGAAATAAAAGATTTATCTATGGAAATTTCTGGAGGAAATAAAGCTATTGGAGAAGTTCGTAGTCGATATAAATCTTCATCTGACAACGATACTATTGACCCCATCTATATTCTAATAGACACTATTACAAATACCATATCAATTAAGAATGCCAGTGGAAATCAAAAAATCACCACTTCTAGTAGCACTGAAAATGCAAAAAACAAGAAATTTTTAATCAGTACATCAACAACTGGCGATTATGACATTAAAATATCTGAAGAAGAAGAAAATGGATTCAAATTCTCTAACCACGAAGAAACTAATGAGCCATTATTTTTTATTGATGGCATAAAGAGTGATTCGAAAACGGTTCATAATTTAAATGAAAGCACGATAGCTACCATGAATGTTTTAAAAGGAGATAGTGCCATGAAAAAATACGGGAAGGAAGCTAAAAACGGAGTAATTGAAATTATAACCAAAAAATAATTCTAAAACTCATTTTAAAACAATTTCACTTTCTAATATCGCCTAACTTCTACTTTTGCAAGAACGAAATGGTTCATTTTCACCATTTTCAGCAATATTGAGCCCTATAATTTCAAAAACCATCTAAAATACCACCTACAATTATGTTAATCTATAACCTATATGAATGTTGTGGTTCTAAAATGTAACTCTAGCCTAGGTGAACGGTAAAATAATGTAATTAATTCCATCAAAATACTTACATATTAGTATTCAAATGCAATATTTTAACATATTTCATTTGTAAGAAGTACACCACAACTATACCTTTCCGAAACAATCAAAATTTAATTCAACCACTTAAAACTAACTACTATGATTGCTTTAATAAAATTAATAATAGTCTTAATCTTAAGTATAATCATAACCTTGGTATATCAATAGCTATTTTAAAGATCTTTATACATAGAAGCTTAGCGACTTGATCAAATCGCTGTGTTATTTATGTATTTTTGTAAAAACTACTACTTTGAAAACCAAGTTATACCAACTAATTGCCAAGCTTAATAAAGCTTTATTACCCTCTTACAGCAAACAACGTTTAGATTTATCTAAAGCAAGTAAACTTCAAATGGCCCTAATCGGCTGGCGGTATTTCATTACCACAAAAGCATTAGACTAATATTTTATCAAAGATTTTACAGGGTAGTTACTTATTTTAGAATTGCCCTCAAGAAAAGTAAGCTCAATAAGAAAATTACATTGCACTATTACACCACCTAATTTTTCAATTAATTTACAAGCTGCACTTGCAGTGCCACCTGTTGCCAAAACATCATCGTGTATTAATACCCTATCGCCCTTCTTGATGCCATCAATATGAATCTCTAAGGTATCTGTGCCATATTCCAGGTCATATGTTTCACTAATGGTAGTAGATGGCAATTTGCCTGGTTTACGCACTGGCACGAATCCGGCATTGAGTTTTTCGGCTAAAATAGGTCCAAATATGAAACCTCTACTTTCCATACCTACCACTTTGTCTATTTTTTGTCCTTCTAATAAATGAAACAACGCGTTTGCCGTTTCTTTAAGAGCAGCTGGGTTTTGAAGTAACAAAGTGATGTCTTTGAAAATGACTCCTTCCTCCGGAAAATTAGATACATCTCTAATTAAGCTTTTAAAATTCATTTAATATTGTCTTCTTTATTTTGTGGTAAATGTAAAAAGAAATATATTTGCACCCCGTTAAGGGAAAAATCAAAATGGCCTCGTGGCGCAACTGAATAGCGCACTTGATTACGGCTCAAGAGGTTACTGGTTTGAATCCAGTCGAGGTCACTAGTAAAACCAGCACTTTCCAAAGCTTTTTGGAAATGCTGGTTTTTTATTTGCAGAAAATTTGCAGAAAAAATCGTTTTTATAAAAGAAATAATTGTTTTTGGAAATTAATTACCTATGTTCCAGAATGTCTTTTTTAATTGACTAAACAATTATTTTTAAAAAACACTTAAAGAAAAGTCCAAGCTGTGTATCCGAATCCCGTTTCGATTACGAAGTTAACTATATATCTATTTTTAAGGATTTACGGTTTATATAATCGACCGATTTATTGAACTTTTTAATCAAATCTAAATTCAAATAAATAGCGGTTCATTTTATCGGTATAATTTATTAGTTTATTTTTAGACCTATAAATATACTAGATATGCTTTTTGGTTATGTAAGGGTCAGCACCAAAACCCAAAATCCCAGTTTACAAATGGATGCACTTTTAAAAGAAGGTGTCACCGAGAAAAATATCTACAGGGATGTTTCCTCCGGCGCCAAGTCAGAACGCCATGATTTAGATCTGATGATTTCTAAACTTAGGGAAGGAGATACGGTAATCGTTTGGAAACTGGACCGAATTGCCAGGAGTATTTCCCACCTGTTAAAATTGGTCGATCAGTTCGAGAAACTTGGTGTTAAATTCAAGAGTATTAATGACCCGTTCATTGATACGACTTCTGCGCACGGCAAATTTATAATTACACTGTTCGGTGCCGTAGCCCAACTGGAACGTGATATAATTATAGAGCGGACCACTGCCGGTCTTAAGAGTGCAAGAAGAAGGGGTATACAACTGGGTCGTAAAAAGGGGCTTGGTAAAGAAGCTAAACAAAAGGCGATGCTGGCTGCAACATATTACCAAGAGAATAAATTGCCTATTGTCGACATCATGAAGTTGGTAGGTATTAAATCAAAACCTACCCTATATAAATATTTGGCTATTCAGGGCAGAAGAAATTGTAAGGAATGTGGAGTTGTATTCTGGGATCAAGCGCAAGATTTAGAAGATGCATATTGCAAACGACATTTGTAGATTCAGTGTTGATTCCGAAAACGCATAAAGAAAATCAGCAAAAAAGCAAACTTTTTTACGATCAGCCCTATAGCCCTACCGCCATATAGTCCTGCCAAGTAACCAAGACATACTTTTCTTTTCCGTTATCCTTCTTGCTCAAAAATCCGTATTCGTAAACAAATAGATATACCTCTCCTTTTTGATTTTTCCAATAGTGTGTTATAAATTTAGGATTAAATCCTAATTCCAATAACACATTAGACCGTATCGTTACCTTTCCTCCCTTGTTGTATTCCTTTAAAATCTTCCTATTGAGTTTTAGTTGATTGTCCACTTTGTTATAAAACCGTTCCGGGTTCTGTTTTTCCTTTTGGTACTGGTTGGCGCTCTTGCAGTGTAAGTTGCAATATTTTTTATCCGTTCTACCTGTAAGTTGCTTTTTACAATATATACATTCATGCTGTAATCTCATCCCTGTTAAATTTAAGTGGTTGTATATGCGAACATTATTCGCTTAAGGTACGATTAAATCAATTCTATCCTATAAATTGCCCTTTTATCCATTAATTCAATAGTATGGCTTCCTCTTATACAACGCATATAAAATCCATAACCTTATATCATCTTATGATCAAGGGCCAACAGATGATAGGCATCAAATTTTCTCCGGATAGGTTGATACAAAATTTAATCAAAGGTCTACCTGACCCCAGATGGAGTAAACGGTACAATATGGCCTATATTGAGAATACTAAAGCTAACCTTGGCATTATCTTTAACACATTTAAAGGTGAAGTTTGGATAAACTATAACCGATTCTTGACCAACAAACCATTAAAGACGACTAATGAGTCAATAGATGTGGAATGGTACCGCAATAGAAAACCCATACCCCAATTTAGATGTTGTCCCGAAGAGTACCTTCTAAAACTTGAACTAAAAAAATATGCCAATAGCACCGTGCGCACCTATGTTTCGTTCTTTGAAATGTTTATAAATCATTATAAGCATAAGGAACTGAACGCCATTAACGAAAGTGATATTAGAGCGTTTCTTCAAAAGCTTATTCATCGTAACGTATCCAATTCTTATCTAAACCAGGCAATTAATTCAATTAAATTCTATTATGAGGTGGTATTGGGCATGCCGAACCGATTTTATGAAATAGAACGTCCAAGAAAGGAGTCCAAGCTACCCAAGGTAATATCAAAGGAGGAGATCATTTCAATTATCGAGAACACCAATAATATCAAGCATAGGTGCATTGTAAAGCTTTTGTACAGTTCAGGTCTAAGACGGAGTGAACTTTTGAACCTTAAAATTTCGGATGTTGATAGTAAGCGAATGCTTGTAAGGGTAAAGGACGGCAAGGGCAATAAGGACAGGTATACCTTATTATCAAAATCCGCTTTGGATGATCTCCGTCTTTATTACAGAGAGTGGAAGCCGCAAGATTATTTATTCGAGGGAAGAAAGGCATCAAAATATACCGCAGAAAGTGTATTGAACATCGTTAAAAAATCAGCAGCAAAAGCAGGTATAAGAGATACCGTTACCCCACATGTATTACGGCACAGTTTTGCAACACATCTTTTGGAATCAGGTACAGATCTTAGACAGATTCAAGTGCTTTTAGGTCATAGCTCCAGCAAGACGACCGAAATATACACCCATGTGGCGACCAATACTTTTAAGAAAATTAAAAATCCATTAGATTAGTATTTCTAAAATAGAAATATAGTAACTTGTTACTATATACAACTTAAGTTTGATTCTCAGTAAATTGTTGATATAACTAGAAAGAACAAAAGAGAGAATTAAGGTTACTATATACGGTG
>NZ_JBGQOO010000011.1:0-134020 GCF_052119685.1 Maribacter spongiicola
GCAAGTTCGTCTGTGTCAATTCCAAGTGCAGCAACGTCCAAAGTCAAAGGGTCTGCTGTTGTACCTGTTCCTGAAAGTTCTAGAGTTGCATCCGTTGCAGCTGTAACCTCGTTACCGATAATTCCATCAATTTCTGTAACTGTTGCAGTAATATCTGCTTCTTGAATATATACCCATTCAGTTCCGTCCCATTGAAGAAGTTGCCCGGCTGCCGTTCCATCTGCCATTTTAGGTAATGTTACTGCACCTGCCGCAAGTTCGTCTGTGTCAATTCCAAGTGCAGCAACGTCCAAAGTCAAAGGGTCTGCTGTTGTACCTGTTCCTGAAAGTTCTAGAGTTGCATCCGTTGCAGCTGTAACTTCATTACCGATAATTCCATCAATTTCTGTTATTCCTGCAAGTTCATCTATAGCAGCTTGCGTAGTGGTTGCTGTCAGACCTGAAGCAGTGCCATCGTATGGTACTTCGCTAGCATCTTGTTCATCAGTGTCTACCAACCCACTTCCTGCTAATTCATCAATAGCAGCCTGTGTTGTAGTGGCTGTCAAACCAGACACGGTAGGATCGTAAGGTACTTCACTAGCGTCTTGATTGTCAGTTCCACCACCGCCACCAGGAGGAAAATTTGCCCATTCGACATCTCCGGCAATTGTAGTGATCAACACTTGATCTTCGGTTAACACTCCAAGTGCAGGCTCAATTTTTAAGGGTGAAATTGCCGCTTCTTCTATGGTGAGTTCCCCAAGATCATTCATTGTAGCGTCACCAGAGATAAAACCCTGTACTGCAACATTGGCATTGTTACCTATTAAAATGTTTCCTTGGTTTAGGTCAATAACATCTGAAGCATTAATAATATAAGGGTCACCATTAGATCCGTCACCTGTTATAGTAATATTATCTCCATTTTGTAAGATAGTTTCAGTACCATCTGCTACAGCTCCATCTGCTGCATTTATAATATAAGGTGTTGCTGTAGTACCGTTACCTGTAACAGTAATATTATTTCCTTCAGTAACTATAGTTTCGGAACCATTTGGTACAATTGCATCTGCAGCATTAATAACATAAGGTGTTGCTGTAGTACCATTACCTGTAACAGTAATATTATTTCCTTCAGTGACTATAGTTTCAGATCCATTTGGTATGATAGCATCAGCAGCATTTATTATATATGGTGAAGCTGTTGTTCCATCACCAGTAACTGTAATATTGTTGCCTTGGTTCACTTTTGTTTCCGAACCATTTATTTGAGGTAGCGTAATAGATCCACCATTAGTTAAGCTAATCTCGTTGCCTGCAGGGTTAATGCTCAAAGTCTGTAAATACGTAGAAAGATCTATATCTACTTCGTCATTTTCTAAACTTAGAATGTTGTTCACTAAGCTCAGTTGCTGATCATCAGAACCTATCAATGCTCCTAGACTTATGGTAGAAACTCCCGCTGTGGTAGATCTAGATATGGTTAATGTAGTATCTAATTTGCTGAATGTTAAATCGAAAAGGTCATTAGAATCTTCCCATTGTACGATTCCGTTTTCATCGGTAGTCAATACTTGTCCCGGTATAAAATTGGCAATATCCGAAGGTGCAATGCTACCATCTCTAATTTCTTCAGATCCGACCGCGTTTTGTCTTATTTCACTAGAACCGACAGATTCGGCTGCAAGTTTATCTTGGGTAATCGAATTATCTTGAATATCATCTGGCCCGATACCGCCATCAACAATGTTATCACCTAAAATACTGTTTTTGGCAACCTCTAAATTATAACCACCAGCAGATTCTGTTATCTCGATAGTGCTTCTGCCGTTAAATATGGGGTCGTTGGTAATTTCAAAATTTACAGCATCGCACAAATTCACCCATTGGGTACCATCGTAATAATTGATACACTCGGTATCGGTGTTATAAACCATACCACCACGTCGCGGCGTAATAGCTTCCATCTCTAAGGTAGTTACACGAGTAATGACCAACACTTTAGAAGTGCTTTCAAGCTCTAAAACCGATGAAGCATCAATATTTTGGGGGTTGTCACCTATTTTTATTTGTCCGAATACGGTAGGTATCGTTACTATGGTAAAAAAAATAAAGAATATTATTGCTTTCATACTTAGTGTCTTAAGACGAGAAAATAGTGATGAACAAAAATAGAATTATCTTCTTAATACCCTTTATTTATAAGTTGAAATAATAGGGTAATGGGTTAAAGAACATCAATCTTCGTTGAAAAGGTTCAATTTCGGTGGCGAATTTAGGTAATCGTCAAACGTACTTATGATTGCGGTAGATTAAGAAATTAACAAAAGTTTATTGATGGGTTTTTTTTTATAAAGATTACAAATCTTTTCTTTATCTTTTAAATGCCCTAACATTGGGTGTTATCAGTTTAAAAAACACTAAATGACCAAAAAATTACTTTTTTTACTCGTATTATTTACAACAGTATCAGGCTTTTCACAAGACGATACCAGACAACCATTAAGTGGGTCTGTAATTTACATGAACATTGGTGTGCCGAATGAAAATGTCGTCAATGCAACTTCTGAAAGGGCTACAATTACTAATAATCAAGGTTTATTTCGAATCAATGTAAAAGTGGGTGATCAACTTGTTTTTTCAGCCGTTAACTATAATATCAAAGTCGTTACGGTAACCGAAGAAATTTTAGCTAATAATCGTTTGGTGGTGGAAGTTAACGAAAAAGTGACAGAGCTAGACGAGGTGGTAATTACCCCAGAACAGCAAGAGCGTTTTTTAGCCGTTAAGAACCAAGAGTTTAAAGAATTCGAATACGAAATTGACCGTGGTACCAAGGTAGATAATATCGCCATGACAGATGCTGAGAAGGGTATGCAAGACGGTCTAAATTTTGTAAACATATTTAGGGCCATTTTCAAATCGCAAAACGAAAATGTAGAAGAAGGTCCGAAATTAAAATTGAGCGAAGTGCTACGTCAGGTTTACGATGATTCTTTCTTCGTGGTAGATTTAAATATACCTCAAGATAAAATTAATGAGTTTTTGTTTTACTGTGATGACAAAATGCCTGTTCAATCGTTACTGAAAAAGGAAAATGAATTTCAGTTGATCGATGCTTTGGTCAATAACAGTAAATCGTTTCTTAAAGGTTTAGATGAGAGGTAATCTCCTTTTATTTTTATTTTTTTTTAGTGTTTTTTCATTTGCGCAAACAGGTGAGTATACTAAACTTGAAGGTAGGGTATATAGCGATGATGGTGATGTTGCCGCTACCCATGTGCTCAATTTAACCTCGAACAGAGCTTCTATTACAGACGAAAACGGGTATTTTTCAATTCCCGTTCGGCTGTTAGATACCCTTGAGTTTTCTGCAATACAGTACAAAAAGAAAATTATAGTGGTCACCATGGCAATTTATGAGAGTAAGCTGATATCTGTAGGTTTAGAAGAAGCTTTGACCGAATTAGATGAAGTTACGGTAACGCCCTATAATCTTAGTGGTAATTTGCTCAGAGACCTACCGACCTTAGATTTAGATCCAGTAGTAACCGCATCTACCTTGGGGCTGCCCAATGCATATGTAAAAATACCGACCAAGGCAGAGCGAGAACTACAAGCCGCAACCGCAAACCCCATTATGAGTATGGACGCTTTGTTGAACGGAATTTCTGGTCGTACCAAAATGCTAAAGAATCGGGTAGAGCGAAATAAACTTTATAGTAGAACAGAGCGTGTAAGAGACTTTTATGCCGATAGTGTTTATGTTAAACAGCTATCGATTCCGCTAGATAAAATAGACGATTTTTTATATTACTGTGAGGTCGACCCACGATTTCAAGAAGTCGTAGATACCCATAGCGAATTAGATATTTGGGAGTATTTACGAAAGAAAAGCCTGTTGTTTAGAGAATATAATGCTTTAGATTAAGCTGATTATCTTTGGCATATGGTTTGTATACAAGATATTAAAAGGTACCAGATGAAACTAATTAGAACTGCAGTATTGTTTATGCTACTGCCACTTTTTGCTTTTACGGGCGCGCATAAATTTTACATAAGTGTCACCAATGTAGATTACTCAGAAAAAGATGAATCGGTACAAATAATTACCCGCGTATTTATTGATGATATGAATGCGGTATTAAAAGAGCGATACGGCATCATTACCAATTTGGGTACAAAAAAAGAATCGACGCTAGACAAAGAATATCTTGAAAAATACCTACGCGCCAAATTCTTGGTCGAAATAAACGGAGCAACTGCGAAGTATGATTTTATACGGCATAAGTACGATACCGATATGGTTATTTGTTATTTAGAAGTGCCTAATGTTCCCCTTAAAACCTTAAAGCAAATTGGTATCGTAAACGAAATATTGACCGATATCTATGATGATCAGCAGAATGTGGTACATATGAAGGTAAATGGGAAGAAAAAGAGCCACGTACTTATAAAATCACATATTAAAGGAATGTTAAATTTGTAACATATATTAAGATATCCCTATAAAAACTTTAAATTTCCCGCACTAAATAACTAAAAAATGATAAGAGTAAAGTACGCATTTGCGTCAATTTTATTCCTTTTTGCCGCCGTAACTTTTGCACAAGAGGCGATTACGATAGAAAAGGAACCTGGGCATACCAACCAGAGTAAGTTCAAACAATTATATGAAGAGTTCGCTACACCGAACACGTACCGATCGGCATCAGGTGCTCCCGGACCTGATTATTACCAGCAGCAGGCAGATTATGTAATGGATATTCGTTTAGATGATAAGGATGCTAAAATATTCGGAACAGAAACAATCATCTATACTAATAATTCGCCAGATGATTTAGAGTATTTATGGTTGCAGTTAGATCAAAACATTAGAACAAAAGATTCTAAAGCTTTGTTGAAAAACGGAAGCGGAGTTTCTCTTGGAGATACACCAGAAAAGTTTATCGGTACTTATATGACAGATTCTTTTGATGGTGGTTTTAATATCGATTACGTAAAAGATGGATCTGGTAAAGCATTACCATTCACCGTTAATTTTACAATGATGCGAGTAGATTTACCTGCACCGCTTAAAAGTGGAGAAAAATATTCTTTTGACATTAAGTGGAACTACAACATACCTGATCATACGGTAAACAGAGCTAGATCTGGGTACGAGTTTTTTGAGGAAGATGGAAACAGAGCATATGTAATCGCTCAGTTTTTTCCAAGAATGGCAGTATATAATGATGTAGAAGGATGGCAGAACCACCAGTTTTGGGGTAATGGCGAATTCGCACTTCCATTTGGTAATTATGAAGTAAATATTACGGTACCTGCAGATCATATTTTAGATGGTACAGGTCTTCTTCAAAATAGAAAAGAAGTATTTACAAAAGAAATGATGAACCGTTACGAGCTAGCAAAAAAGTCATATGACAAGCCTGTAATTATAGTAACGCAAGCAGAAGCAGAAGCTGCAGAAAAAGGATTCTCTGATAAAACAAAAACATGGAAGCTGAAGGCAGAAAATGTTCGTGACTTCGGCTTTGCAACTTCTAGAAAATTCATTTGGGACATGCAAGCCGTTAAGTTAGGTAGCAGAGATATCATGGCGGTATCGATGTACCCAAAAGAAGGTAACCCATTATGGGAAGAGTATTCAACAAAAGCAGTGGCGCATACGTTAAAGTCGTACTCGTCGCATACTTTTGATTACCCTTACCCTAAAGCAATATCTGTACATGCCAAAAATCAAGGTATGGAGTACCCAATGATTTGCTGGAACTACGGTAGACCAAATAAAGATGGTACATATTCTGATAGAACTAAATATGGTATGATCAGTGTAATTATTCACGAAGTAGGTCATAACTTTTTTCCAATGATCGTAAACTCAGACGAACGTCAATGGGGATGGATGGATGAAGGTTTAGATACTTTTATGCAATATATGGCCGAGCAAGAATTCGGTGAAGCTTTCCCAGCTGCAATTGCGCCAAATGATAAATACCCATCTAGAAGAGGTGATCCTGCGAAAATCGTACCTTACATGAGCGGAGATCAAAGTACGATTTCTCCGATTATGTCTAATCCTGAGAATGTATTTCAACTTGGTCCGAATGCATATGGCAAGCCGGCAACAGCTTTAAATATATTGAGAGAAACTGTTATGGGGCGTGAGTTATTCGACCATGCTTTTAAAACGTATTCGCACCGTTGGAAGTTTAAGCACCCAACACCAGAAGATTTCTTTAGAACAATGGAAGATGCTTCTGCTGTAGATTTAGATTGGTATTGGAGAGGTTGGTTCTATACAACCGACTATGTTGATCTGGCTGTTAAGGATATTAAAAAATATTACGTAAGCGATACGCCGAATAAAAAAATGAAAGCGTATTTGGCTGAGCGTGGAATTCCAGAATCGAATTTAAATCCAATGGTATTTTTAGAGGAATATGACGATACCGATATTGTGGCTCCTGAATTAAAGGATAATTTACCATCTGAATCTTCTAAAACTTTAAAAGAGTTTATGATGGATAATATGACTGCGGCAGAAAGAGCAGCGATAAAAGAACCAAAGTATTTTTACGAAATAACATATAATAGTCCGGGTGGCTTACCTATGCCATTGATCGTTGAGTATACGTATGCAGACGGTTCGGTTAAGAATGTAACCTATCCTCCAGAAATTTGGAGAAAGAATAGCAAAGAGGTAAGTATGGTGATATCATCTGTTACAGAGCTAACTGGGGTTAACATAGATCCTAAAATGGAAACGGCAGATATTGATACCACAAACAATAGCTGGCCCAAGAAAGAGCAAGAGAGCGATTTCGACAAAATGAAGGAAGGAATTAAAGGAGAATAATTAACAAAATATTTATTACAAAAAGCCTCGTATAACTACGGGGCTTTTTTAATTTTGGATACTAAACTTGTTTATATTTGTAGTATGATTGCTATGTATTCATTATTTATAAGTGGCGCAGAGATTTTCTTCATTATGTTTATCGTAGTGATGGTATTCGGTGCCGACAAAATTCCTGGTATTGCCAAGGGGTTGGGTAAAGGTATGCGTCAACTGAAAGATGCTACCGAAGATATTAAACAAGAAATTCAGAAGAGTGCCGACAAGCAGGGTATTGATACTAGTTTCGTAAAAGATATCAAGAAAGATATTGATGATATGAAAAAAGATATTAGCTCTGGCTTAGGTAATGACGTTAAAAAGCAAATTAGCGATGTTAGCAAGAATATCAATGATGTAACGGGCAGTATCAAGAGAAAGTAATCTATTATGTTAGATAAGATTTTACAATGGGATCGAGATGCCTTTGTCTATCTTAACAGTCTTGGTATTGAGCAATACGATATTTTTTGGTCTACGGTCACCAAATTTCCACCTTGGCTTCCCTTATTTGCATTTATTATAATTCTATTCTTTGTAAAGTTTCCGAAGCGAGAAGCTATAACTATGATTTTGACTTTATTGGTCATGGTCTTATTTGTGGCTACAGTAACAGATTTGACCAAAAATGTAGTGGCCCGGTTACGGCCAAACAATGACGAAGAAATAAATACGTTGATTCGAATATTAAGAAGTCCGTCAGGTTTCAGTTTTTTCTCAGGTCACGCTTCATCTTCCTTTTCTGTCATTACCATAACAGTACTTTTTTTAAGACGAGAATTTAAATGGGTGTACCTATTTTATATTTGGCCTCTATTATTTGCGATGAGTAGAGTATATGTAGGTGTACATTTTCCGATTGATTTAATGGTGGGCGCGTTGGTAGGTATACTTTCCGCTTGGCTATTTTATAGATTATACGGTTTGCTTATTTCACCCTACTTAATGTCAGACCATCGCGAATAGGTAGTAATACGGTTTCTAAAAGTGGATGCTCGCTTAGTTTTTTGTTATAGTCTAACAACACCTTCGTAGTAACATCTTTAGGGTCTAAAGGCTCTACCACTTTACCAGACCATAATACATTATCAGAAAGTATAACAGACCCAGACTTGGTTTTTGGTAAAACAGCTTCTAAGTATTTATCGTACTGTTTTTTTTCTGCATCAATAAAAATAAGGTCGAAAGTAATATCCATTTTGGGGATAATATCTAGTGCGTTGCCCACATGCTGAATAATTTGAGATCCATAATCACTTCGGTCAAAAAAAGAACGCTGAATTTGTTCTAGTTCTGCATTGACATCTATGGTGTGTAATTGTCCGTTTTTCGATAACCCTTCCGCAAGGCATAAAGCAGAATACCCAGTGTAGGTGCCAATTTCAAGAATATTGGTCGGGTATATTAATTTAGAAAGCAAGCTCAAAACACGCCCCTGAAAATGCCCTGTAAGCATACGTGGTTGTATGACCTTTAAGTGCGTTTCGCGCGTAAGCTCCTGTAATAATTTAGGTTCAGCCTGTGAATTATCGGCTAAATAGCTTTCTAAAAGAGGTGATAAAAAATGCATGTGTTTCTTTTTGCAAAAATAGGGTTTTAAGCCTTAATTTAATGGACTGAAAAGAGTAGAGCAATGAATAATGAAATTACGATTAGAGAAGCGGTAAAAAGTGATATACCTGTTTTGTTGCAACATGAGCAAGAAGTGGTGAAAGCAGAGCGCCCGATGGATCCAACAATTAGAGATAGAGGAGTAAAATATTACGATTTAGATGCTTTGATGGAAAACCCAAGAGCGACAGTTATGGTTGCATGTGATGGCGATAAAATTGTGGCTACCGGTTATGCGTTAGAAAAACCGGCAAGAACCTACTTGGATCATGAGACTTTTGCTTACTTAGGTTTTATGTACACCGATCCCGAATATAGAGGTAAAGGTATAAATGGTAAAATTGTAAGTGCCTTGCAAGATTGGTCTACAAACGCAGGTTTAACTGAAATTCGATTGCATGTATATACTGAGAACGAGCCTGCCATAAGAGCTTATGAGAAAAAAGGATTTAAAAGGCATATGATAGAAATGCGTTTAAGAACAGAATCGTAGTGCCCATTTATTCAATAGAGCTTATAAAATTATAGGCTTATGATTACTTTTATACAAAATTAGCTATGGAATTTAAAAATACGTTGGCGTTTGCACAATCGTTAGATGCAAAAGACAACTTAAAAACATACAGAGATGAGTTTCTTTTCCCGAAAATCAACGGGAAAGAAGTTATCTATTTTACCGGAAACTCTTTAGGGCTACAGCCAAAACGAACCAAGTCTTTTGTAGATGAGGTGATGAAAGACTGGGCAGAATTAGCCGTAGAAGGGCATTTTTATGCAGAGAAACCGTGGTGGGACTATCATGAGCGTTTAGCAGCACCATTAGCAAAAGTGGTAGGCGCATTACCAGAAGAAGTATCGGTGATGAATACCTTGACCGTAAACCTTCACTTATTGATGGTTTCTTTCTATAACCCGACCAAAAAGAGATTTAAGATCCTGTGCGAAGAAAAAGCATTCCCCAGTGATCAATATATGTTTCAAAGTCAAGTAAGGTTTCATGGTTTAGATCCAGAAGAAACCATTGTTGAGATTAAGAAGCGTGATGGCGAACATCATTGGAGAACAGAAGATATACTTGAGAAAATTAATGAATTAGGTGATGAGCTAGCATTAGTTTTAATAGGCGGAGTAAATTATTACAACGGTCAGGTGATGGATATGGAAACCATTACAAAAGCCGGAAAAGCTGTAGGTGCCAATGTAGGTTGGGATCTAGCGCATGCTGTTGGTAATGTAGAATTGAAGCTACATGATTGGGATGCAGATTTTGCATCGTGGTGTAGTTATAAGTACATGAACAGCGGACCAGGAAACGCATCGGGGATTTTCGTGAATAAAAAACACTTGAACAAAAAAGATATTCAACGGTTTGAAGGATGGTGGGGAACGAAGAAAGAAACTCGTTTTCTTATGAAGCCAGAATTTGAGCCAATGGAAAATGCAGATGCTTGGCAAATAAGTAATGCACCTATATTATCTGTGGCACCTTATTTGGCATCGCTTACGATGTTCGAGGAAGTGGGAATGCAAAAGTTGATTGAAAAGAGAAAATTAATCGTTTCGTATTTGGAGTATATTTTACACGAAATAGATAAAGAAGTAGATAGTTCTTTTGAAATTATCACTCCTGAAGATAGAGGTTGTCAGCTATCTGTTTTCTTACACGGACAAGGAAAATCACTGTTTAATTATTTAATGGAAAATGGCGTAGTAACCGACTGGCGCGAACCAAACGTAATTCGTTTGGCACCGGCACCTTTTTATTCAACCTACGAAGATATGTACCGTTTCGGTCAAATTCTAAAAGCAGGAGTTTTAGCAAATTAAAATTTCATAGAATATAGATTATAGATTTTTTTAATATTTAACGGACAACGGACAACGGACAACGGACAACGGACAACGGACAACGGACAACGGATAAAAAGTGAAGTCATTACGATTAATTTTAGGGAATGCGAGATACTTCGGTCCCTCGTGGGTTTTCGCAAGTATTAATATTCTATTTGGTACATGGGCAATCTATATACCTGCGGTAAAAGATGCTTTAGAAATCAGTAAATCTGAATTAGGGATTGCTATTTTCTTTTTGGCTTTGGGTGTGTTTACTGTTTTTCCTTTTGCTTCTGGTATTGTCAATAAGGTAGGTGTAGGTAAAACCACTTTTTATGGTGTGTTATTAAGCTGCGCAGCTGCAATGTTACCGTTACTAGCTCCGAATTATTATGTATTAATGGCAGCCTTATTTCTCTTTGGGGCAGCAAATGGAATAACCGATATTTCGATGAATACCTTGGTGACGGAGATTGAGAAAAAAGATAAAGTGAAATTTATGGCAGCTTCACATGGCTTTTTTAGTCTTGGCGGAGTATTGGCAGGTATGGGTAGCTTTTTAATTGGTCCGTTATCAAATCCCGTATTACACATGACTATTGCAGTGGTACTGGTTTTGTTGGTCAATTTAAAATTTAGGAACTATTATTTTACCGAAGTAGCCGAAGAAATCGAAAATGAGCCATTTAGTTTTGGTTTGCTAAAACCATTATTGTTATTAGGACTTATTTCTTTTATGGCAATGGGGAGTGAAGGCGCCATTGTAGATTGGAGCGGATTGTACTTAAAAGAAATTGCACTGGCACCAGAAGCCCTTTGGGGATTAGGATTTTTAGGGTTTCAAATTACCATGACCTTGGGTCGCTTTTTAGGTGATGGAATCAGCGATAAAATTGGTTCGGTTAAAATAGTAGCACTAGGCGCTATTCTCGCAATACTGGGTTATTTTTTAGTTCTTACCGGAAATATCAATTTAAGCATCATAGGTTTTGCCCTGAACGGATTAGGATTTTCAGTAATGGTGCCCGAAGTATTTAGAATAGGAGGGAATGTAAAAGGAATAGATTCTTCTAAAGGAATTGCATTCATTGCAGGAGCAGGATATGCTGGCTTTTTATGTGCCCCACCAATTCTAGGGTTTTTAGCAGAGCATTACAGTTTAAGTAGAAGCTTTGTGGTACTGCTTGTATGCGCCTTCTTAATTCTATTATTTACACTTTTATTAAAAAGAAAAAAGGCGTAGCACTTTTGAATTCTTAGTTTTTAATATTACTCCGGATTTTAAATTCGCTGTTGGGATCTTGAACTTTCTCAATAAAATCTACCATCTCATCTGTTAACAGTAATTGGTTTTGTGCATTCCAGTAACTCTGGTCGTAAGGGTATTTTATTTTAAATAGATCTTTTGAGGTGCTTACATTTTTCTTGACGTCAAAATCACCTTCGTTGTCAGATGTGGTTAGAATAAAAGAAACATCGTAGTATGAAGTATAAGAATTATCCTTGTCGGTTTGCTCAACTCTTACATCATACTTGGCAGAGGTTATATAGTATTTGTTAGTTTTAGATGATTTAGAAAGTAATATTTCTTTGTCGAATGAAATTGTTCTGTACTTAGTTTTTGCATTTTCAGAAAAAGGTTTGTTTTCTAACGCTACTTGCATTTTAAAATGTTCCATAGCATTGTTTTCAGTATTAATGGTGTAATGACCAGAAAAATTCTCATTTTCAATTGAAGGTTTTGACTGAAAGTTTAGATTAACTTTTTTACCGTTATCAAAAGTTGCTTCACTTAAATCAAAATCATCACCTGTAGCATTCAATGGAATTAAATCCATAAACAATCCATAAAACGATTGGAAAATAAAATACACTTCATTTTCATCAAGTACTAACCCCACTTTACGCATATTGGTTAACTCTACTTTGAAATCCTTTTTGTCTGGATCAATCTCTTTTGTGTATAGAAGTGTTCTTCTTTCTAACTTTCCTTGTATGTCTTGTATTCTTGTAATTTCTCCGTTATAACGCAATACACCTCTCAATAAAAATTGCTCTTTATATGGATAGATGGGGTAATTAGATTCTAAAGAATCTCCTACTTTTTGCCATAAAGTTTTTTCATTTGTAACCGTAACTTCATTTAATTCTAATACACTTTTATTAAGATAGATGGTATCCTTTACTTTTTGAGAAGTGGTTATTAGTTTATCATAACCAACGCTGTAAACTATAATAGAATCTGAGCTTGAAGAGAACTGAAACCTTCCGTCGGCATTGGTCATGGTATGGTCTTTACTATTATAAATACCAACAAATTCCAATGGAGAATTGTCTGCGCTATCCAATACAATAGCATTAGTGCTGTATTGGGCGTAGCTAAAAAAAGAAAAAAGGAGTAGTGTGAAAAGTGAGCGTTTCATTAACTGGTTAGTTGTTTGTGAGCGATATCAAACTCCGTACCGAATTATTTCACCTCAACACCTGTAAAGAAAAGAGAGAAATCAGCATCTGGTCTTTTGTGCATCGTGCTAATATTCAATCCGTTTACCATTTTATAGTCTTCCCAACTGGTAGTCATATTAGGTTCAGACTGATTTTCTTTTCGGTACACCCATTCTTTGATGATAAAATCATCACCAAAATAATAATCGTAAGCATCACCGGGTGTGTAACCACCATCATTTGAATATACCGTGGTCAATTTATGCATGGTAGATTTGCTGATTGGGGCTTCTACACCTTCGGTATGTTTGTAGGTAAAACTTTTTTGATCCCATACCAATTGGTAAGGTGCTAGTAGCCAAAATTTATCATTTACGAATCCGCCATCGGTTGCGATCATGGTGCTATCTACTGATTTTCTGTTATAGGTAATGGTGTCTTGTCTTGTCATCATGGTTACATTGTTAGAACCGGTTTCCCATAACCAGGTACGTTCAAAATGTTCATCTTCACGATCTACATTAAAAGTGAATTTTATACTTTCAACATCTTTCCAGTTTTTAAAACCATTGGCATTTGCGATTTTTTCAAGAACTGTCAATTCCGTATCTTCGGCAACAGCAATCGTAGGCTTTTTTTGGTCGGTTTTACATGCTGTAAAAACACTTGATATAAGAACGGAAAGAATAATTAATTTTTTCATTTTCAGCAGATTTTCAAGTAAATATATCAATTACAGTATCTTTAACCTACTTTTATTTTTTGTAAACCATCTATCAAAGTGACATTTCTTAAAAAGCTATGTTTTATTATTATTGGAAACCAATTCAATGAAAAAACGGTTTCTAGTGGTAAAAACAAAGAATTTACCGATTTAGAGTTAGTAGAACGCATTGTTTCTAACAATGACTCTATGCTCTTTGGTGTGCTCTACGATAGGTACTCGAAATTAGTTTACAATAAGTGCTTGGGGTTCGCGAAATCGAATAAAGAGGCAGAAGACTTGACCCAAGATATATTTCTAATGTTATATGTTAAGCTTGGTTCTTTTAAAGGAAATTCAAAATTCTCTACTTGGCTTTATTCATTTACGTATAATTTCTGTGTCAATTATGTCAACAGAAATAAGGAACGAAAAATTAATGATAATTCGGTTAAATTTGATGTGCAGGAAGATGTGCCTGTAGAGGTAACCGATGATTTGTTATTGCAAATGCAAGTCAATAAACTTAAAAAAGCATTAGAACTTATTGCTCCAGAAGATAAAACTATACTGTTGTTGAAATATCAAGATGGAGCATCGATAAAAGAATTGGAAGATATTTTAGAGCTTAAAGCAAGCGCTATTAAAATGAGACTAAAGAGGGCAAAAGCCAAGGTTACTGAAATGTACAAAACCCTAAACTGATGTTAGAACAGAACCAAAATCCATTTAAGAATTTAGACGGGGACCTAAAAGACGTTCCGCCAGAACTACGTAAAAAAGTTATGGACGACGTTGCTACGGCTAAATTGATTATGGAATTATCTGGACTGTTTACGGGTAGTTTTGCCTCAATAATAGAGGGAATGTTGCAGACGAAATCTAAAAATAAATAAAAATAAAGTAGAACAAGTTATATGGACACAGTTGATAAGTGGAAAGACCTCACCTTCGAATCTTTAAGTAATATATTCAAGGATATTGCTTCTGCATTACCAGGAATTTTCGGAGCATTCATCGTTATTATTTTCGGTTGGATTATCATTAAGGTAGTTACCTTTATTTTAAGACGCATATTTAAAGCCATCAAATTAGATAAGGCTTCTGAAAAAATCAATGAAGCAAAACTGTTCGGTGATTCTGATATCAAAATAGATTTACCTAAAATAATTATCACTTTTATAAAAGTTTTATTGTGGCTGGTATTTATTATTGTTGCTTCAGATATTATGGGCCTAACCATCATATCTACTGAAATTGCCAACCTTTTACGTTATTTGCCGGTATTACTTTCAGCGATGGTTATTTTTATGTTAGGGCTCTTTTTAGCTAAAACAATCAAAGAAACAATTATTAAAGTATTTGGGTCAATTGGTCTTGGTGGAGGTAAACTGTTAGGTAACGTTTTATTTTATCTTATTATCATATTTGTAAGTATTACGGCGTTGAACCAGGCAGGTATAGATACCCAGATTATCACTAATAATTTCACTATAGTACTTGGTGCGTTCTTACTGGCCATTTCATTGGCATTAGGTTTAGGTTCTAGAGAAATTGTAGGTGACCTTTTAAGAACATTCTACTCAAGAAAAATTTATGAAGTAGGGGATAAGGTTAAAATAGGAGATTTACAGGGTACGGTAATCGGTATCGATAATATTTCGATGATCTTGAAAACAAAAAACGGTAAGGTAGTAATCCCTATTAAAAAGGTAGTAGAGAAAACAGTTACAGTAGAAGAACAATCCTAATCGAAAATTAACGTTTTTGATGTAATAGAAACAGATTTGGTAATAATTCAAAATGTTATTGCTACGTATGTTTATGAATTAATTCATTAATTTTGTTAGAGATAAATAAACTTAAAATATGAGTGCTAAAAAAGGAAAAATTCAGGAAGCCATAGATGAGAAAATGTTGGAGGAAAGAAAAGTCTTTCTTTGGGGTATGGTTGATGACGATTCTGCTAAACATGTAATTGACAGGTTGTTATATCTAGATATGCAGAACAATAAAGAGATTCAACTTTATATTAATAGTCCGGGTGGTTATGTTACTTCTGGTTTTGCAATGTATGATACCATAAAAGCATTAAAGAGTCCGGTTTCAACTATATGTACAGGTTTGGCGGCATCAATGGGTTCTATCTTATTATCAGTTGGTAAAAAGGGAAGAAGATTTATTCAGCCACATGCTCAGGTAATGATCCACCAGCCAAGTGGTGGTGCAAGAGGTCAAGCTTCTAATATTGAAATACAAGCAAGAGAAATTATTAAGACCAAGGAGTTAAGTGCGCATATATTGGCAGATAACTGTGGTCAAGATTTCGAAAAAGTTTTAAGAGATTTCGATAGAGATTATTGGATGAATGCAGAAGAGTCTATTAAATATGGTATCGTTGACGGTATTATGGAATAGATAATAACATCTATAAAAATTAAAAAGTCCTTTACCAGAATGGTAAAGGACTTTTTTTATGGTTGGTAGTTAATTATTTAGATGCGATAATACCTTTTTTAATCTGCATAATCGGGAATTCTGTTCTTCTGTTCAATTCTAGATCATCGGGTGTACAATCTTCTTTGCTGGTACATTTGTTAATAGGCATACGCTTACCATACCCTTTGTAAGAAACGATTCTATCAACTGATACTCCGTTTTCAATAAGATACTCATAAGTCGATTTCGCCCTTCTTTCAGAAAGGTCATCGTTGTATTCGTGACTACCTACAGGATCAGTATGCGCTTCTAGCTTAATAATCATATCTGGGTAGGTGTTATTCATTACACGAACTACTTTATCTAATTCTTTAGCGGCATCTGGTCTAATATCACTTTTATTAAAATCAAAATATATTTTATTTAATCCCGCTAATAATTTTAAATCCATAACAGGTTCAAGAACAATATCTTGTCGCATTATTTTTTGAGCCTTTGGTGTTGATGCTGTATTGAAATAAACATTTTTATGAGGGTGCGTTTTTCTAACCGCCTCTATCATATAATTTGTTTTTCTATTAACAGGAAATCTGTAGTACCCATTTTCATTTGTGGTCGTCTGTGCAACTAAAGTATTCGTTACTTGATCGTATAGAGTAACTTTAACACTGTCTAACATTTGGTTGTTTATACCATCGACAACATAACCTTCAACATCTAATGCCGGGGTAAATTTAAATTTGTAGATATCATCGCTACCAACACCACCTTCTCTGTTAGAACTCACGTAACCATCTAGTCCGTTTGGCAAACCGTAGTATGCAAAATCATCACTAGAACTATTAATGGGCGTACCTAAATTAATGATATCAATAATTTCATCATCTTCATTAGAAATAGTTGAGAAAACGTCTAATTGTCCAAACCCAACATGACCATCAGAGCTAAAGAAAAGCTTACCTTCTTCGTTGATGAAGGGGAACATTTCGTTTCCTTCAGTGTTTACAATAGGTCCGGCATTAATAGGTTCCTGTACACCACCACGCTCATGAATTTCAGCATAGTAAATATCGGTACCGCCGTAACCACCAGGCCTATCCGATGCAAAATAAATGCGTGTTCTAGCAAGGTTTACTGATGGATGCCCAGAGGAATAATAGTCACTATTAAACCTAAGGTTGCTATTCTCTTCCCATTTATTATCGACAAGCTTGGCTGTATATATTTTTAAATTAATTTCATTTGATGCGCCATAACCTTCTTTTTTGTCATAAAAGTTGTTACGGGTAAAGTACATGATAGTATCATTCTTATAATCTGTAGAAAAGGCTACAGAGCTTTCATGAAATTTTGTATTGATGTTTCCTTTTACTCTTCTAGGTTCAGACATCGGGTTATCTTCTTGAACGCTAAAAAGATCTAACCAAGGTTCATCGTTCCACCCATAACTTTCACCTGTAACGACATCTCTTCTAGAAGAACTGAAGTACAAGTTTCCCATAAATCTATAAACACCAAAATCACTGTCAGTAGAATTGAAGGCGACAGGTTCCACTTCGTAACGTTGTCTACTGTTGAATACTACTGAAGCTAGGTTGCCATCTTGTAAGAATCGCTTAACGCGAGAATCGTTCTTATTATATTTTTTATACTTTTTTAACCAAACTTCAGACTCCTCCATATCGCCATTGGCGTATAAAGCCATGGCATATTTAAAATAGTAATCTGTTGGTAGGGTAGCATTGTTTATAACAGCGCTAAAATGAGGAATAGATTTTTTATAGTCACGTATTAATAAATAACATTCTGCTAATTGCTGATGTGCATAATCAGCGTTGAAATCTGTCTCTACCATTCGTTCATACTCAGGTATTGCTAAAGAGTATGAGAATTTACTGAAATAATAATCTGCTTTTTTTTGTGATGCAATTTGTGCTATTGAAAATTGACCTACTAACAATAGTAGCATCAATAGCACAAGATTTTTATAATTTTTCATCTTATCGAATTTAAATTATTAGAAATATCTAGGAGATTTAATAGGGCCTAATACCTTTTTGGTAAGTTCATAAATCAATATAATTTCATGCGTACCACCAGTGTAAGGTCTTACTGCTGAGGTAGGTAAATCGTAAGCATAACCAACTCTAAAATCTCTAGATACTTGGTAATCCATCATTGCACCAAAGTTTGATGCATCGTTAACTCGATACGAAGTACCGATCCAAAACTTTTCGTTGAACAAAAAGTTTACAGTAAAGTCGTATGTTGCTGGCGCACCATTCGTAAATTTTGTGATAACGGTCGGTTTAAATTTAGTGGTTTCAGATAAGTCAAACACCATACCACCAATAGCATAGTAACTATTACGCTCTATAGCTTCAAATTCCCCATCATTCAAATCTGTATTTAATATTCTAGGAGAAGAAATACCTGCATACCATCTATTGGAACCAATGTAAAAACCTGCACCAAAATTTGGGTTTATATTATTGAAATTAGCATTGAAAAACTGATCGTTAGGATCAGGGTTTTCTAAGTTGTAACTAGTAAAACCGCCTTTTAGACCAAAACGCATTTTTACTTGTTGGCTAACAGGAACGGTATATGAGAAATCTCCGTAGAAGTAGTTGGTACTTTCAAAACCCAGCTTATCATTAATATAAGAAACACCGATACCGATCTTCTCATTTTTTAAAGGAGAGTGAATAGATAGGGTACTAGTTCTAGGGTTACCTTCTAAACCAGCCCATTGGTTTCTATGCAAAATTGTTGCGTTCAATGTTTCTCTACTGCCCGCATACGCTGGGTTAACAGAAATAGTGTTATACATATATTGCGTAAACTGAGGTAGCTGCTGTGCGCTTACAAAGGCACCTGTTAAAAGTAGCATGGCTAAAAGAAGATTAGCTTTTTTCATGGTTTTGTTTGGGTTTAGCTTTTTAGGCTATATGTTAATGTATAAGTAGGTTATCTTATTATTTACAAATTTAATGGCTCTTCTGAAAGATTAAGATTATAACGGCTGAGATCCCATATTATTCGTTCTGAAACAGCATTTTCGTTCAATTGTTATTTTATTCGGATGAACTAATTTGAGCTCATAATAGACTTATATAATGTGTTTTAATGGAAAAATTATGGAGATAAAAGAAAAAATGCCTCATCATTTTATGAAAAGGCATTAACAATGACAGATGAAAATTTTATTGCGTACCCAGATAGATATATCCGCTAAATGGTTCTATTTTTTTACCCGTATTTTTATCGGTCGCATGTATAATATAAAAGTAGGTACCGGTTGGTAACACATCAGATTGACCGAAAGAACCATCGGGAGATTTACCGCCCCAGTCATTTTGATAATCTTTAACCTCGGCAACTTTATTTCCCCAGCGGTTGAAGATCATTACATCGAAACTTAAGGCACAACTCTCGGCACCTTTAATTTTAAAAAAGTCATTTACACCGTCACCATTTGCTGTAACAGCAGTAGAGATAATGATATCACCTCTTCCACATGGTACACACTCCGTGTCAACTATAACCGTGAAGTCAACATAGTATTTGCATGTACCTTCGGTAGAACTGTAGGCAATTTTGTATTCTCCTGGCTCATGGTTCAATGGGTCAAAGAAGTTTTGCTCTAAAACCACATCACCTTCCAAAATCATGAACGTACCGTTACGGTCAAAATCTGCCGGTAGGTAGTTCAATAAATCAATTGGTTCTTCTTCGATACAAATGTTGATCGAAATCTCTTGCAATTGTGGTTGCAGAACAAAAATGATCTGTTCGAAAGAAGCGGTGTTGCCACACGAATCGGTAACGTTCCAAGTTCTAATGATCATATAATCATCGGAACCATCAGCTTGTTGCGTTTCTTCATTGTAGACCACATCAAAATTACCACAGCCACCTGTGAATACCATTTCTGGTGCTTCAGGAATATCATCACCACATATAATGGTCATCTCTTCTTCGTAAGGCTGACTCATGATCTGTACAGTTGGTTCCACTGTAATTACCTGGGTATGTTCTACCATATTGCCAGCGCAATCGGTAGCCGTCCAAGTTCTGGTAACCGTATACCCTAGGGCACAGTTTTCGTCATTGGTAATGGTTTCTGTAAACGTTACTTCAATGTTGGGCTCACAAGAATCGGTAGCAGTTAATATAGATGCATCAGGCACCATATTACATTCGACCGTCATATCTTGAGGTAGCGTTTCATTGAAGGTCGGTGCGACCGTATCTTCAATAGTGATTACTTGGGTATGCGTACGCACATTACCGACACAATCGGTAATCGTCCATGTTCTAGTAATGGTATATTCCGTAGCACATTCGTCATCTTGACCGGCAATCAGTTCTTCATAAACCACGGTAATGGCACAAGCGCTATCAGAGGTTATTACAAAAGCATCAGGTATTGCATCACAAGCTTCAATAGTCTCATCGGTTGGCCAACCTTCGTTACCATCATTATCAATAATAGTAACCGTAGCAATATTATCAGATAATATACCCACGATCGGACTAGAGATATTCTCGAGAATGACGCTGAATGTCTCAGGGTCTTCAATAATGATATCATCAATAATAGGAATTACAATTGTCTGCGTATTCGGGTTTGTACCACCAAATGTCAATGTCTGCGTGTTTTGAGGAACACCGGTATAATCCATTCCCTCTATGGTAGTGCCATCAATAGTATAATACTCAACCGTAAACTCATCTTGAACATTAGAATTGAGTACAACATCAAGAGAAACCGTACCTGCATCTTCGTTTACAATAATTGAAGTAATATCAAACTGTACACCGTATTGCAATGGGTCGCTGTCATTATCCAGAATTTCACCAATACCGGTATCATCGGTAATGTTAACAGAACCTCCGGAGGTATAAGAAATTTGAACTTCATGCGTCTCGTTAAGTTCGATAAGGTTGTCATCTATCGCAGCAACATTAAAAGAAACCGAGGTTGTATTTGCTGTAAGGGTTATTGTATTGGGGCCACTATAATCGGCATTGGTAGTGCTAATGTTGGTAAAAGCAATATTAAAAACTACATCTTGGCTTATAGCAGCAGATGAAGTAATGGTAAACACATTGTTCGTTCCTTCTACTGTCGAAGAATCGTCAATGGTAATACTGGGCACTACATTTAATACCGCACTTTGTTCAACTGTATAGCACAAATTGTCCGCATGGGTAACTTGTACGGTATAGGTATTACCGTTCAATCCTGTGACATCAGTGATGGTCAATGTTGCTGTATCGATTCCTGAATAATTTCCGCCATTGGATATGTTAGTACCGTTTTCTTGCCATTGGTATCTAATATTACCTGAAGAATCTGAACTTCCAGCACCTGAATAATCAGGAATTCCGGCAGAAAAACTAGTTGTATTCAATGCAGATACATCAATAGTAAAGCTTGCAGAATCCCCATTATTAGCCGTTTGATCTGTAGGAGCCGTATTTAATGTTACTTGTGTGGCAATAATTTCATTACCGGTAACGTCAGTATACCCGCCTTGTCCAGTAACGAGTCCATTACTATCAACAGTAACTGGGGAATTTCCTAAAACACCGTCATTATCACCGTCAGTATGACCAGCTTCAACTGTGTCAAAGCAACCATCGTTATCGCTATCCGTATCCAAATGATCGGGAATACCATCGTTGTCCGTATCGGTAGACGTACTTTGTAGTATCGAAACATTGTCTAGCAACAGTTGCCTGCTATCTAAATCTCCTGTTCCAGATACCCATGTAGTTCTTATAGTTGAATTTGTAGTTGTCGGAGTAAAATTGAAGTTGACTGTATTTATAGTATTACTTACTACCGAAGTATTGGTCGCTATTACAGTACCAGAATTGTTTAAGATTTCGGTGAGGACTGTAAAATTTGCGTTACTGGTACCCTGTGTGGCAATTTCATAGAAAACCGTTGCTATATCGCTGGTAGATGCTGTAAAGGTTTGCTCAACAGAATCTCCGATATTATCAAACGTTTCCGTTGCAGAACCATTAAAGACTATATCGCTTATTCTATCATTAGGATTAGAGTTTGGGGAATGTGTTTGCGAAGAAATAAACTGCCAAGCAGAATTATCAGTATCCTGCCATTCGGTACCCGGGATCTGTGCTGTAATAGCTGGTCCGCGCCATGGTACGGCAAAGCTAATTAGCCCCGTCGAGCTGACGTTCAATATCATATCACCAGCACTAAGCGCCACTTGGTAATACCCGTTAACTCTTAAAAGCTCAGTTCCATTCCAAAAAATAAGATTTTCGTTAGTTGTGTTATCATATCCAATGACAAGGCCACTGCTAGTACCGATTCCATAATTACCCGGTGTTAATGTACTAATAGGTCCAAAACTATACACTTGTCCTTTGAGACCCCAATCGGCCCCCCAAGTAATATCAATTGTACTGAACGTACCAACATCAAAACCACCAGCGTCTGGATCAACTGCGACATACATATCACCAGTACCATTAAAATGGTATTGGGATGGGTTTCCAGATGCTCCGGTTCCAATGCTACCGTTTTGGATGCTGATTTCGACATCATTTGCTAAATCATTAGGATCTACAGAAACTGTATTGATTGTTGAGGTCTGAAAACCGAATTCTAGGCCATTGGATGCACCTACTATCGGAGCAGCACCACCTGTTGGGTTGTTAACGGTCCATGATGTTAGTCCATTTGAGAAATCCCCATTATTTATTACCTCGATAGGATTGGTATAACCTTCGTTGGTATCCAATATTCCATCATTGTCATCGTCCAAATCTACTTGATCGGCAACGCCGTCATTATCATTATCCGTCTCATTATCAACAATGTTTATGATTGCCTGATTATCTATAATCGAGATAAGTCCTGTTGAAATATTGGACAGATTTACGAACAAATTTTCGAGTGTCTCAATGACGCTATCATCAATAATTGGAACGGTGATAGATTGTGTTTCTCCGTCTGAACCATTAAATGTCAACTGCCCAGAAGTAGTTGTATAATCAATAGGTGAGATTGCAGAAACATCATTGGTAGTAAAATCCAAAGTAAATCCGCCCGGAACATTTCCTGTCAATAATACATTTACAGTTGCTGTTCCTGCAGATTCGTCTACGGTAATATTGTCGTTATCGAATGATATTCCGGTACCTACACCACCGTCGTTGTCCAATATTTCACCAATACCGGTATCATCGGTAATGTTTAAGACACCAACAGAGGCATAAGAAATTTGAACTTCGTGTGTTTCATTTGGTTCAATAAGACTATCATCTACTGCAGCAACATTAAAAGAGACCGAAGTGCTATTCGCTAAAAGTGTAACCGTACTTGGACCGCTATAATCAGCATTTGTGGTATTTATATTTGTATAGCCTAAATTAAAAACGATGTCTTGGTTGATGCTACTAGATGCCGTAATGGTAAAAACATTATTTGTTCCCTCTACTGTAGAAGAATCGTTGATCGAATAACTAGGGTTACTAGGTATTTCTGTTAAGGTACAATCTGCACAAGTAGGGGAAGGGGTACACGTAGCACAAGGTGTTGGATCTGTTGATGTATCTGTTATAGTATTACCATCGGTGTCATCGCCAGTTACTGTAGCTAAATTATTTACCTGATTATTATCTATATCAGTTTGTATAATGCTATAAGTTGCGCTGTAAACCCAAATTTCTGTAGTATCTAATTGACCATCGGCGTCTGTATCGCCAGAAGCAGGGCCAGCTATAGCACCTCCTAATAATGGATCTGATACTACTACATTTGAAATAGGAACATTACCAGTGTTAATAATACTAAAGGTATAGTTTACTGCATCGCCTACATTAGTAAGCCCATTGGTATTTGAATCGATATAGACACCATCTTTAGTAATTTCAAGATTTCCAAAATCAACAGGTACACAGGCCGTGTTGTTAGAGGTATCGGTGTCACCGGTAACAGTAATTTGATTTCCAAATCCACCGCCATTTGTACAATCTTGAGTGGGATCGAATAAAACTTTATCTATAGTAAAAGTTGCGGTTATCAGCCAACTTTCTGTTCGAAGTCCGGCTATTGATTCACCTGTTATAATTTGGTCACCACTTGTAAACGGACTCAAAATTGTACCGTCAACACCGTCACTTTCACCACCATAAGCCAAAGTTGCGTTGATTAAAGTGAAACCACTACCTAATATAAAGGTATCGATGACATCATAAGAACCTGCTAACCCGCCGATATTCTCTGCTGTAATTCTATAGGTTACGGTATATTCATCGGCAGCACTATTATATGTAGGGCCTGTTTCAACTGTTTTACTTACATCGATACTAGAATTACAAGGAATATTAGGTACTGTAATAGAACCATCAAAAATGGTGCAACTTAACCCTGGTGCAGCAACTTGCAATGTGTAATCTCCGCTTTGAGAAACATCGAAAGGATTAAAAACCAGTTCATTACTAGTACCTTGTTGAACCGTAGTACCTGCATCATCAATCCAAGTAAAAATAGCATTGGCAACTGGGTTTGCTGTAAGTGTAACCTGAGTACCAGAAGCATCACAGTTCGCTATTAGATTTGGCAAATAAGGTACTACTTCGAAAGCGCCATCAGCTGAGTTACCACAACTATCACTTATTCTAACGGTATAAGTACCTTCATCTGTTGCTGTAAAAATACCATCTGTTGAAGTGCGCCCAATATTAGAGGGAACCGATGAATTTATTATTTCGTATTGATAGGGTGCAATACCATTCGATCCTTCAGCGATAATAACGCCTGAACCTTCTGTGCATGTATAACCTAGTATGCTATCAAACGAAGTAGACATATACGCTGGTATAGTTACATTTTTGGTTTGAGGTTCACAAGGGCAAGTATATGCGTTACCAGAAGTGCATTCACCACCACTTTGAAATTCAAGATTCAATTGATAGTTTCCCGATGGCAGATTAGGTACCGAAACAGGAGTTCCTTCAGTAAAAAAAGATATACTCTCACGAAATACCGAGTTTCCGGTATCTAGATTAGTTATAGTAACATTGGTGTAGAAAGAAGTGTTTGCATTGCTGATTACATTCGGATTGATTATTAGAGCGTTGGAATTACCGCAACCTTGTAAAAAATCTAAGCTAAAATCATGTTGAACTGTCTGCGATGCTAAAATTTCAAAAGTTTCATTGCCCGATTCGCAACCATCGGTGATTTCTGCCTCATATATTCCCGGTGGAAAAGCTTCAGGATAAACAGAACTTCCATTTGGATTCACAAATACTCTCGGATAGCTGTAGTTGGTAACTACACCAGCTTCTGATGTGAAGCTTGCTGGACCAGATAAAATTGTAGCCCTTATATAGTTTGGTCCACCGTTCCTAACATGGAAACCCATACCTGTAGTACCATCCATACACCCGCGTTTTGGTCGAACAATCGCATCAAATGTGGTTGCTGGTACTGGTGTAAATGTAAGGGAAGTATTCATGGTATATGAACAGCTATCTTCTAAAACAGCATCATAAGTGCCACCTAGTTGAATATCAGCTTCACGAATTTCTGCCTCAAGATAGTTAGGATCGTTAAGTGTATAAACAAGTACATCACTTGCATCGGTTTGATTAGTGAGGGTTAGCGTCGCAGGTACCAGCATACTAACTTTTCTTGAACTAGAAGAAGTTAACGATGCAAATACAAAGAACGCTGTTTCACCTGAGCAGTCAGTAGTTTTCTGACTCCACATGTCTATATCGGGTGTATACGAAAAATTAATGTTTTCAGTTTGTCCACAGGCATCAACTATTGCAGCGGTATAAGAAACCCCGAAATTATAGTTTGTTCCAATAGATAAATCTGTATTAGAAGTGTTGGTGCCTGAAAAAACTATGTTGCCGGTAGCATCTTCGGTGACTATAATATTGTGAGGATAAGTGCCATCACCGTTAGAATCATATTCTGCCTCATAGGTATTACAAGCTGCTTTTTGGATGAAATCGATGTCACCGTCCAACGGCGTACTGACGGGTGCAGTTAAAGTTATGGTTTCACTTACCGTATTTTGGCAGCCATCTTCAATTTGAAAAGTATAAGTGCCTTCGGATAGACCTGTAAAAGTATCTGAATTCTGCTCTTGAACAACCGTTTGTGGTGTGGTGCTTAGATCAACAATTCGATATCTATAGGTTGGAAAAGCCGCAGTACCGATAAGATTACCATTACTTCCAGTAAGTATGACCTGACCATTAGAACTACTAGCACATGAGGGATTGGTAATAGCAACGTTTAGACTGGGAAGTACATAACTACCAGTAACCGTAATATTTCCAGAAACAGTAGTGAAAGTAGCATCGCGTACTTCAACCGCATAGTTTCCGGGTTGTAAAGCTAGAAATGTTCCTGAGTTCTGAAAGCCTTTGACCACAGGACCGCTTACAATTCTATATTGATAGGGTTCAGTTCCGCCATTGGCCGTTGCAGTTATGCTACCATCAGATGAACAAATAGACTCCGATTGAGCTAGTGATACATCTAATTGCGCAGATAGACTTGTGCAGCAAATTAGCAAAGCAATTTTAAGGAGGAATTTAAGCATATTTTTTGCTAGCTAAATCATTCATGAAAAACAATGAATAACTTTTTTCAAACACAAAGTTAGCTTTGATATTTGTCGATGCCCATTTTTTGTTGCGAAAGCGGCTGGTGTTGATGTGAAATGACAGTGGTGATTAGGATATCTTATTTAATGTAACCTTTATCGATACTTTTTTAAAATTGTTTGCGAAGGAAAGAGTATATTTTACTTAACAAATACGATTGCGGGATACATATAATTACTTTTGTTTTAGGGAGATTTAAATTTTAAAATCTTGCTAAAAATGTGTAATTCTTTAAGGCGCTAGTTTGCACCATAATATTCTTAAATGAAATATTTGAACAATGTGTTTATATGGAAATGAACTAGATATTTACTTTTCAAATTATTTTCTCCATACGGATTTTGATCACCATTTTTATAAGAGTTTTTAAAGTCTTTTGGAGTCAAAATTTTCATCTGAATTTAAAATACCTCTTCAATTTGAAAAGTTACTTTTTCAAGAGTTATTTTAGATGCTACCTCCGCTTTAAACAAATTGTTATAATTATGATATAGCAATTGCAAGATTATAACTGGTAATTTTTACCTGTGGCATAAATAATTAAACGTTTTTTTCTCTGCCCTCATATTTTACTTCGTATTTAATGGTTTCTTTTTGAACGTTTTAAATATCGAAATGCAAATGCCTACAACCCATGTATTTTTTAAAGGTTTAAATCACTTCATTCATTAAGTCTAGACTTTAATAACTTAAAACTGAGATTTTACTAAAAACAATAAGAACTATAAATGATGCCTCATCCATTAAGATGAGGCACTGTAAGTTATGTTTCTAATTTTAATTGGTACCTAGATAGATATATCCATTAATTGGTTCTAAAATGGTACCGGTATTTTTATCGGTAGGATTAATAATGTAATAGTACGTACCGGTTGGTAGCATTCCAGATTGGCCGAAAGAACCATCAGGAGATTCACCGCCCCAGTCATTTTGATAATCCTTGACCTCGGCAACTTTTGTGCCCCAACGGTTAAAGATCATTACATCGAAACTGAAGGCACAATACTCAACACCTCTAATTTCAAAGAAATCATTTACACCATCTCCATTAGCGGTAACCGCTTTAGAAATTTCTATGTCACCTCTTCCACATGGTACACATTCTGTATCAACTATAACTGTAAAGTCAACATAGTATTTACATGTACCTTCGGTAGAACTGTAGGCAATTTTATATTCTCCTGGCTCATGGTTCAATGGGTCAAAGAAGTTTTGCTCTAAAACCACATCACCTTCCAAAATCATGAACGTACCGTTACGGTCAAAATCTGCCGGTAGGTAGTTCAATAAATCAATTGGTTCTTCTTCGATACAAATGTTGATCGTAATCTCTTGCAATTGTGGTTGCAGAACGAAAACGATCTGTTCAAAAGAGGCAGTGTTGCCACAAGAATCGGTAACGTTCCAAGTTCTAATGATCATGTAATCATCTGAACCATCAGCTTGTTGCGTTTCTTCGTTGTAGACCACATCAAAATTACCACAGCCACCTGTGAATACCATTTCTGGTGCTTCAGGAATATCATCACCACATATAATGGTCATCTCTTCTTCGTACTGCTGACTCATAATAGGTCCTGTAGGTTCTACAGTAATTACCTGGGTATGTTCTACCATGTTGCCTGCGCAATCGGTAGCCGTCCAAGTTCTGGTAACCGTATACCCTAGGGCACAGTTTTCGTCATTGGTAATTGTTTCTGTAAACGTTACTTCAATGTTGGGCTCACAAGAATCTGTAGCAGTTAATGTAGATGCATCTGGTACCATGTTACATTCGACCGTCATATCTTGAGGTAGCGTTTCATTGAAGGTCGGTGCGACCGTATCTTCAATAGTAATTACTTGGGTATGCGTACGCACATTACCGACACAATCGGTAATCGTCCATGTTCTAGTGATGGTATATTCCGTAGCACATTCGTCATCTTGACCGGCAATCAGTTCTTCATAATCAACAGTAATGGCACAAGCGCTATCGGAAGTGATTACAAAAGCATCAGGTATTGCATCACAAGCTTCAATAGTCTCATCGGTTGGCCAACCTTCGTTACCATCATTATCGATAATAGTAACCGTGGTAATATTATCGGATAATATACCTACGATCGGACTAGAGATATTCTCAAGGATTACGCTGAATGTTTCAGGGTCTTCAATAATGATATCATCGATAATAGGAATGGTGATAGTCTGCGTATTCGGATTTGTACCACCAAATGTCAGTGTCTGTGTATTACGAGGAACACCGGTATAATCCATTCCGTCAACAGTAGAACCATCAATGGTATAGAATTCAACAGTAAACTCATCTTGAGCATCTGCATTAAGCACTACGTTTATAGTTACCGTACCTGCATCTTCATTTACTTCTATCGAGGTAGTATCGAACTCAACACCGTAAAGTGATGGGTCGGCATCGTTATCAATAATATTTACTGTAGCCGTGTCATTGGTAAGAATACCTACGATAGGTGAGGAGATGTTTTCAAGAATTACTTGGAAGTTCTCTGTAAATTCAATTAGCGTATCATCGATAATAGAAATTACGATGGTCTGTGTATTTGAATTTGTGCCACCAAATGTCAATGTCTGAGTGTTTTGAGGAACACCAGTGTAGTCACTACCATCTAAAGTAGTACCATCTACTGTATAGTATTCAACAGTGAACTCATCTTGAACATCGGCATTAAGTACAACATCAAGAGAAACTGTACCGGCATCTTCGTTAACATCAATGGAAGTGATATCGAATTCAACACCGTAAAGTGATGGGTCGGCATCGTTATCAATAATATTCACTGTGGCCGTATCATTGGCAAGAATACCAACAATAGGAGAAGAGATGTTTTCAAGAATCACTTGGAAGTTCTCTGTAAATTCAATCAACGTATCATCAATAATAGGAATTATGATAGTCTGTATATTCGGGTTTGTACCACCAAATGTCAATGTCTGAGTGTTTTGAGTAACACCAGTATAGTCACTACCATCTAAAGTGGTACCATCTACAGTGTAGTATTCAACCGTAAACTCATCTTGAACATCCGCGTTTAGAACGACAGTTAAAGTAACTGTGCCAGCATCTTCATTTACATCAATTGAAGTAGCATCAAACTCAACACCGTAAAGTGATGGGTCGGCATCATTATCAATGATATTCACCGTAGCTGTATCATTGGCAAGAATACCTACGATAGGAGAAGAGATATTTTCAAGAAATACTTGGAAGTTCTCTGTAAATTCTATCAACGTATCATCAATAATAGGAATTACGATGGTCTGTGTATTCGGGTTTGTGCCACCAAATGTCAATGTCTGAGTGTTTTGTGGAACACCACTATAGTCACTACCATCTAAAGTAGTACCATCTAAAGTGTAGTATTCAACCGTAAATTCGTCTTGAACATCGGCATTAAGTACAACATCAAGAGAAACTATACCGTCACCTTCATTAACATCAATTGAAGTGATATCAAATTGAACTCCATAAAGAGATGGGTTACTATCATTATCAGTAATATTAATAACACCTTGATCATCATTTATTGCAATTAGAGTTGTAGATAAGTTTGAAAGATCTACGAAAAGACTTTCGGTAAACTCTATTAATGAATCATCAATAATACTGATGGTAATAGGATGAATTTCTCCGTCAGTACCAGCAAAGGTCAATTGACCTGAACTAGTAGTATAATCACCTGGTTCAATAGCAGAGTCATTAGTTGTTGTATAATCTAATGTGAATCCGCCTTGAACGTTTCCAATAAGCAATACATTTATCGTTGCCGTACCTGCAGCTTCATCAATCGTGATATCATCATTATCAAATGAAATACCAGTAACTCCCGGTATATTATCATTATCGGTGATATTGATATTCCCTTGGTTGTCATTGATGGCGATTAAAGTTGTAGATAGGTTTGAAAGGTCTACAAACAATCTTTCAGTTGCTTCAATGATGTTGTCATCAATGATGTTTACGGTGACAGGATGTATTTCACCATCGGTACCGGCAAAAGTTAACTGTCCTGCATCAGTGGTATAATCTCCAGGTTCTACAGCCGTATCATTATTAGTGGTGTAATCAAGTGTAAATCCGCCTTGAACATTACCAGTCAACAATACATTAATTGTAGCTGTACCTGCAGCTTCATCAATCGTGATGTCATCATTTTCAAATGATATACCAGTAACACCAGGTATGTTATCATTATCTGTGATATTGATATTCCCTTGATTATCGTTTATACCGATTAATGTAGTTGAAAGATTAGATAAATTCACCAACAACGCTTCTGTTGCTTCAATGATATTATCATCGATAATAGCAACTGTTATAGGTTGTAATTCACCATCGGTACCCGCAAAGGTCAATTGACCAGAATTACTAGTATAATCGCTAGGTTCAATAGCAGTACCGTCTGCAGTAGCATAATCAATAGTGAAACCGCCAGGAATATTACCTGTCAATTGTACATTGATTGTAGCCGTGCCGGCAGCTTCATCAACCGTGATATTATCATTTTCAAATGCAATACCCGTTGTACCCGGTATATTGTCATTGTCGGTTATACTAATATTCCCTTGGGTTTCATTAATAGCTATAATAGTAGTAGACAAATTAGAAAGATCAACAAATAATCTCTCGGTCGTTTCAATTAAGTTGTCATCAATTATACTTACCGTAATTGGATGGGTTTCTCCATCAGTACCAGTAAATGTTAACTGTCCTGCACTAGTGGTGTAATCATCAGGTTGCGCAGCTGTATCGTCATTAGTAGTGTAGTCTAAAGTGAATCCGCCCTGCACGTTACCGGTCAATACTACATTTATAGTTGCCGTACCAGCAGCTTCATCTACTATAATATTATCATTTTCAAATGAGATACCTGTACCGATCACATTATCATTATCTGTAATGTTGATATTCCCTTGGTTGTCATTAATTGCGATTAAGGTTGTAGATAAATTAGAAAGGTCTACAAACAATCTTTCAGTCGCTTCAATGATGTTATCATCAATGATGGTTATAGTTACCGGTTGAATTTCACCATCTGTACCAGAAAAGGTTAACTGCCCTGCATCAGCAGTATAATCTCCTGGTTCTACAGCCGTATCATTGTTTGAGCTGTAATCTAAAGTGAATCCGCCTTGAACGTTACCAGTCAATAATACATTAATTGTAGCTGTACCTGCAGCTTCATCTACTGTAATGTCATCATTTTGGAAAGAAATACCTGTTGTACCAGGTATATTGTCATTATCCGTAATGTTGATATTCCCTTGGTTGTCATTTATAATAATTAAAGAAGTCGATAAATTAGATAGATCTACAAATAACCTTTCAGTCGCTTCAATAATATTATCATCAATAATAGGAACAACTATTGGTTGAATTTCTCCATCATTACCGTTAAATGTCAATTGCCCATTAACAGGAGTGTAATCACCTGGTTGAATAGCAGTATCATTATTGGTCGTATAATCTAAAGTGAATCCGCCAGGAACATTACCTGTTAATTGGACATTGATTGTTGCTGTACCTGCAGCCTCGTCAATGGTAATATCATCATTCTCAAATGCAATACCAGTAGTGCCCGGTATATTATCGTTGTCGGTAATATTAATGGTAGCCTGGTTGTCATTTATGGCAATCAAAGTTGTAGATAAGTTAGAAAGATTTATAAATAATCTTTCTAGTGTCTCAATAGCACTGTCATCTATAATGGCAACGGTAATAGGTTGTAATTCACCATCTGTACCTGCAAAAGTTAATTGACCGGTACTTAAAGTATAATCATCTGGTTCTACAGCAGTATCATCGCCAGTAGTGTAATCTACAGTAAATCCGCCACCTACATTTCCAGTTAATAAAACATTGACAGTAACTGTACCGGCACTTTCATCAACGGTTATGTCATCATTTTGAAAAGATATACCTGTACCAGCAACATTATCATTGTCAGTAATGTTGATATTACCTTGACTATCGTTAATAGCAATTAAAGTTGTAGATAAGTTAGAGAGATCTACAAATAACCTTTCGGTCGCTTCAATTATATTATCGTCTATAATAGATATGATCACAGGGTGTATTTCACCATCGGTACCCCCAAAAGTTAACTGACCAGATGTTGCCGTGTAATCTCCTGGTTGAACTGCGCTATCATTATTAGTGATATAATCTAATGTAAATCCGCCTTGAACATTTCCGGTTAATAATACATTAATGGTTGCTGTACCAGCCGCTTCATCAACTGTAATATCATCATTTTCAAATGAGATACCCGTTGTGCCTGGTATGTTGTCGTTATCGATTATGTTAATATTACCTTGGTTATCGTTAATGGTAATTAATGATGTAGAAAGGTTAGAAAGGTCAACAAATAATCTTTCGGTAGCTTCAATAATATTATCATCAATAATAGGAACGGTAACAGGTTGAATTTCACCGTCAGTACCTGTAAAAGTCAATTGACCAGCAATACTAGTGTAATCTCCCGGTTGAATGGCAGAATCATCTGCGGTAGCGAAATCTAAAGTGAATCCGCCTTGAACATTTCCTGTTAAGAGAACATTTATGGTTGCAGTGCCATCGGCTTCATTAATGGTGATATCGTCATTTTGGAATGAAATTCCAGTACCAGCAAGGCTATCATTATCTGTAATGTTGATGACGCCCTGATTATCATTGATTGCAATTAATGTCGTAGAAAGATTAGATAGGTCAATAAATAAACCTTCGGTTAGTTCTATTATACCATCATCGTTAATAGCAATAGTGATTGGTTGTATTTCGCCATCAGTACCTACGAAAGTTAATTGTCCACTATTTGAACTATAATCTCCAGGTTGGGTAGCAGTATCATCATTGGTGGTGAAATCTAAAGTGAATCCGCCTTGAACATTACCAGTAAGTAAAACATTAATAGTTGCAGTACCTACAGCTTCATCAACAGTGATGTTGTCGTTCTGGAATGATATACCCGTTGTGCCAGGTATATTATCATTATCATTAATAGTACCAGTCGCAGTATTTGTTGGTTGCTCGTCAAGGAAACCAACATTGATATTAGATTGTATATTAGACAATGTAATCGTAAAATCTTCTGATGGTTCAATAAGACTATCGTCAATAATCGGTACATCTATATTTACTGAATTCGTAGTACTGTTAAATGTCACCGTGCCTGAGAAAGAAGTGTAATCGTCAGGTTCGATAGCGGTGTCGTTAGCAGTTACATAATCAACAGTAACCGTTTCACCAGGAGCAATAGTACCCGTGAACGTAGCCACAAATCTAGCAAATGTGTTAGTGCCTTCTGTTACAATAACATTGTCATCGGCAAAGGAGATACCAGTACTGCCAGGAACGTTATCATTATCTGTTATGCTTACAATACCTTCATCATCATTAATAGTCGGTGTATTTGTACCGCTTGTAAGTTGAACAAAGAATTGCTCTGTTGTTTCTATAATGGAGTCATCATTAACTGTTATGGTAACCAAACGGACCTCATTGTTCGTACCTGCAAAAGAAACTGTATTTGAAGCTGAAACATAATCTCCTGGTTGTAAAGCAGTATCATCTGCAGTAGCATAGTTTAAGGTAAAACCACCAGAAACGGTACCTGTATGTGTAATTTCAAGAACCGCAGTACCTGCATCTTCATTTACCGTAATATCGTTAATGCTAATACCAATAGGATTACCATTTTCACTAACGTAAATGTATTGTGTATGGCTTGTAGTGTTACCGGCACAATCGTTGGTGATCCATGTTCTTATAATCGTATAATTAGTACTTGTGTTATCACCATCATAGGTTTCGTTGAATGTAACTGCAGAGTTAGAATCGCAGTTGTCATTAGCAGAAAGTACGGGCGCTACAGGAATATTATCATGAGCGGCATAAGAATCTTGTGGTAAAGACTCGTTAAAAGTCGGAGCCTCTTTATCTTCAATGGTAATAACTTGGGTGAAAGTAGTACTTACTCTACCACAAGCATCGGTAAATGTCCATGTATTGGTATACGTACCTTCAGTTGGGCATGCGCCAGATTGCACAAAATTACCAGCAATTTTATCTAATGTAAAATTACAAGATGCGGTAGACGGTATTAAGGCATTGGCATTGTTCAGTGCAGCAATATTATCACATGCAACAGTTCTGTCTAAAGCGTTTGGCGCCGTAGACCAGTTTACTTGTGGCGGTTGTTGTACGTCAATTGTTGTTGGAGTATGCGTACCAATACCACACGAATCTGTAGAAGAAGAGCTGTTGGTAGTAATTGGGTCTCCGTTAGTAACACCACTATAGGTAGCATTTGCCTGTAATTCAAAACTAGCTGTACAAGCCGTCTCTAAAAAGTGACAAGCCTCAATAATTTCAATATTGAAATCAAGATCATAAGTATCACCCATATCGGTGAAACCATTTTGAGCTGTAAAAGTTAAGGTTCTAGTTGTTGGGTCGTAAGAATGTGTTACACCTGCTGGCAATGTACCTACACTCGCAAAATCAGCTTCAATTGGTAATACGGTAGTAATCACCAAATCTTGAATATCATCATTACCAGTGTTGGTAACGTTTAATGTTAAAGGTACTGTATCACCTGCATTGAATGGTCCGGTTGCGTTTGTGTTTAAACTTAAGGCCCCTAAACTTGGTAGATAAACATCTACACTTAAGCCCATTAAATATAGACCATATGATTCTTGATCCGTTGTAATTTTAAAACGGGCAAAAGTCTGATCATTATCTATATATCTATTAGTTGTATTTGCTAAAGGAAAAACGGTAGCATCAAAACCTAAGGTGTTTGTACTTGCAGCATTTCTATCTACATAATTAAGACCATCAATAGTAATTCGGCTATTAAAGAAGTTGTCTTCATCTCGTAATGTCGTAGAAAGTTTAGACCAGTTGTTACTAGCATCGTAAATTAATAATTGATCACCAGAAAGATCACGGTCACCTTCTAAGGCACCTAACATTACATCGGCATTTATATTACCGTTCGGAATGGTTTCAAAACCACTAAAGTTAAATTCTGTTTCACCTGCACCATCAGAAGCAAAAGTGTGAACATACCCATCGTATAACGTGATATTTTTAGGGTCAAGAGAAACATTTTCATAAACGAAGACAATTTGCCATCCACCGGAAGTACCGGTTACATTTGCAATACCATGAGAACGTAAATCTCTCTCGGTAGCCTTTACGTTACCTACTTGGTATGAACCAAAAGGAGTAGAAAGTGCATTTATATCGTCTGTAATATCTTTTATACAAACGTATGGGTCATTTTGAAAATGATCATTTCTTCCTCTGTAAATAACCTCATCTGCAGAAACAGTAGTATAAGATGATTGACCAGGTAGCATTAATTTTACCTGATTGTAATTCCAAGATGGTTCTGTAGCACCACCACCGGTCGTACCATCATATTCTTTATCTGCAGCAGCCCAGTATAGGTAAGCTTTCTTAATATTCAAACAGCTTAAAGAAGGCTCAGGGTTAGCTAAATTGGCATTTGTAGAGTTAAATGTTGTTGGATCAGAATCAATATCAACAAATACGTTGTCAAAGAAATTATGGTTACCATCTTCGCCATTATAATTACCCGTTGCATTTCTTGAAAGAACATTATTGGCGATCATAGTGAAATCTCCATTAATACTACCAGAATAACGAATTTCAAAATCCTTTTTAAGGTTGGTGTCGTTTACAAAAATATTGACTACCGCTTGATCTTCAGATCCGTTAGAATCTACTATTTTATATCTAAAAGAGTCATTACCGTTAAATGACGGACTAGGTTGGTATTCAAAATAATCATCGGTAGCATCACCCGGTGTGCCATTATCTCGAAGAGTTACCGTACCGTTAATTGGATTGTTTACTATTTGTAAAGGATTGGTCGCGGCCGGACCATCAAAACCATAATCATCATTTGCTAGTACCGTAATATTTGCCGTAGTTTGATTTTGAAAAACTACAAAAGAATCATCTACAGCAGTTGGTAAGTGATTGATATCTCTAATTGTACCTATTGCAGTTGGGCTAGTAGCCGTAATTATGCTCGGTGAGATAGCAGTTATAGTAAGTCGTAAGTTTTCGTTTCCTTCAATCAGTGCATCTTGAAGAATATTGACAGGTACCTGTATAACTTCGGTCGTAGCACCAGAAAAGTTTAATGTACCGCTTTGTGAAGCGACAGAATAGTCACTACCGGCCGTTGTCGTATTATCGGTGATTTGGTATGTTGCGGTAAAGCCACCATTAATAGGTTTACCGGTGTAGGTTACATCGAAATTTGCAGTGACATTCAACTCATCTACAGAAAAACCGGTAACTGCAATAGTACCCGTATCGTCATTTGTAATGGTACCAATAGCATCTGCTTTTGTAATGCTAATTTTAGTTGAAGACGGATTCGAAATTGTAATTCTTAAATCTTCGTTATTCTCAATGAAATTATCACCTACAACATTAATTTGAACTGAACGTACTTCGTTATTTACACCTGTAAAAGTTAATGTACCAGATGTAGCTGGAGCTGTAGTCAATGTATAATCAACACCTGTAGTTGTACTTATATCAGCAATGGAATATGCTAAGGTAAAACCACCGTTTAATCTATCTCCTGTATACGTAACATCGAAATTTATACTATTGGTTTGTTCTACAATACTAAAACCGGTAACCGAAAGGGTACCACCATCATCATCGGTAATAACACCTCTAGCTTGGTTGTTTAATAAGTTAATGCCAACATTAGAGCGAATAGCTACTAGGTTTACAAAGAAGTCTTCTTCATTTTCAATGACATTGTCACTTATGATTGGAACAACAATATTTTGAGTTTTAACAGTATTTGTGAAAGTTAACGTCTGTATGGTAGCATTAGGGTTGAAATCTGTTGCATTGTTAGCAGAACCATTATTTACAAAATAATCTACTTGAACGGTTTCACCAGTATCTACATCACCATTAAATTCAACTACAAAAGTTGCATTCACCGTACCATTGGTATCGCCTTCGGCAACAGTAACCGTTGCGTTTTGAAAATCTATTCCGCTTGTGGGCGTATTGTCGTTATCAGTAATAGTACCAGTACCTGTAGGGTCTACAATGTTTATTAATGTTGTAGATAAGCCTGAAAGCTGAATGTTTAAATCTTCGGTAGCCTCTATAAAAGAATCTTCTGAAATAGTAACAGGAATGGATTGTTGGTCATTGTTTTTAGTCCCGGCTGGAAAAGTTAATTGTCCTGAGGCTAGCGTAGTGCTATAATCTTTTCCGGCTATTGCGGTACCATTTGTGATGTTGTAATTGACGGTAAAACTATTTTGAACATCGTTACCATTATAAGTGATTACGAAATTTGTAGTTCCGACAGATTCGCTAACAGAAAAATCTGAAGCACTTAAACCTGTAGTAGCAGTTTTAACATCGTTGTCGGTAATGGTGCCAAGTGCATTAGCATCCACTAAATTGATCAATGTTGTTGATAGGTTCGATAATTGAAAATTGATGGTTTCATTAGATTCAATAATAGTATCGTTATTGATGTTGATGCTTACATTTTGTACATCTCCATTTTTAGTTCCGGCAGGGAAAGTCAACTGACCCGATAACGTAGGATTACCACTAAAATCTGTACCAGCAGTAGCTGATCCATTAGTAATAGTATAATCTACGGTAAAAGCATTTTGCAGTTCGCCACCATTATATGTTACTACAAAATTAGTTGTACCAACAGCTTCATTTACAATGATATCGGCAACAGTTAAACCTGTTGTGGCTGTTTTTGTATCATTGTCTAAGATGGTGCCCACTGCATTTGGGTCAACCAAATTTATAAGGGTAGAGGATAGATTGGTTAATTCAATATTCAAGGTTTCACTACCCTCAATAATAAGGTCATCTATAATAGTAACACTTACAAGTTGAGTTGCGCCCCCTGTAGTACCATTAGGGAAAGATACTTGACCAGATAAAACAGCATTATAATCTGTACCCGAAGTAGCTGAACCATTGGTTATAGTATAGTCTGCCGTAAAGCCTGTTTTAACGTTCCCGCCATTATAGGTTACTATAAAATTTGCTGATGCAGTTGTTTCGTTAAAGTTGACATCTGCTATAGATAAACCTGTAGTAGGGGTAGTATCGTTATCTGTAATTGTACCTGTAGCATTTGCATCGGTAATAGTTAAAAGGCTATTTGAGATATTCGATATTTGTACGGTTAAGCTCTCATCGCCCTCAATTACTGTATCATCTGTAATTGCTAATAATAGCGGTTGCGTATCTCCATCGGCAGTACCGGCAGGGAAAATTACTTGTCCCGTTAGATTTACATTGTAATCTGAACTAGAAGTTGTAGATACATCGGTTATTGCATAATCGACTGTAAATGCATTTTGAACTGTTGGTCCCGAATATGTCAAAACAAAATTTACGGTGCCCACATTTTCAATCACAGAAAAATCGGCTATCGAAACTCCGTCACCAGCAGAAGGTATATTTATATTTGTAATTGTACCTGTTGCGGTATCTGTAATGTTACCAGTGTTAGTGGATCCATTAGTCATACCTAAAGTAAAGGTTTCATCACCTTCAATAAGTGAATCGTCAATAGCAGGTATTAATATATTCGTATTTAAGGTATTACTAGGAATAGAAAAATTAGCTAATGCGGTATAATCTGATGCTAGTGTGGTAATATTTGTGTAGGATAAATCAAAAGTTACCACCTCATTTACTGCGTGAGAAAGTGTAACTGCAAAATCTAAGTCTGTTCCTTCTGCGGTAGATGCATCTGCAATTGCCACATTGGGTCTAATAAAAAGATCCACTTCGTTAGTATAGGTATATGGAGTACATAAGTTTTCACTATCAAATGCACCGAAACGATATTGGTTTCCACTATCTATACTTGAAATATTAGTCAAAACTAAAGCAGTAGTATTTGCACCTGAGTATATTCCTCCATTTGAAATAGCAGTCCAAGTAGTACCATTATCCGCACTAACTTCCCATTGGTAAGTAAGTCCAGTTCCATTAACGGCTGTTGTATATGTTACGGTGTCGCCTAAATTTGCAACTTTATCAGTAGGTTGTAATGTTATACTAACTGTTTGAAAAGCCGTAGTTACTTTACTATCTGTACCAGTATAACCACCTTGACCAATTACTAAACCTGTTGAGGTTACTGAAAGAGGAGAAGTACCTAAATAATCATCATTATCAGGATCGCTATGACCAGCTTCTACAGCATCTGGGCAACCGTCGTTATCAGAATCAGTATCTAAACTATTTATGATTGAATCTCCGTCAGCATCTCCGCTACCTTCATTAATATCGGTAATACCATCATTATCATCATCTTCATCTACTAAATCATTAACTCCGTCAAAATCGGTATCTAGATCATCATCTGTAATGGTGATTTCCCCTTCATTAGCAACAAAAACAATGTTTTGAGGAACATAGTTGGTCATTGCATTTGCATCTGGTGAATAAGACGGTACCACCGTGAAATATTCAGTAGACTCAATAACGGTGTCATCTATTATACTAAAATTACGTTGAAAATTTTGACCGTTAGTTCCATTAAAATTTAGAAATCCAATGGTTTCATCATAATCTGAAGGCTGGGTTGCCGTGCTATTTGCCGTAGCATAATTAATTCTAAAATTATCTTGAACTTCTCCATTTAAAGTAAATACGATGCTAGCATTACCTACAGATTCCAATTCGGTAGTATTACTTAAATTAATGGTAGCGACATCATTATCATGAATTCGTAGTGCAGAACGCTCAGTATTGATACTAACTCGAGACGGTGCCGAACCATATTTGGTAGCTTCCGCCACATTTCTAGATTTAACACCGTTGAATTCTTCAGAAGGTTCAACTATGCTGTTTTGAGTAGTTGGTATTGGTATAATTAATTCTGAACCAGCTACTGAACCAGCAGGAAAAGTAACTGTAGTAGTAAAAGAATTAAAATCAGCACCATCAGTTGCCGGGCTCGTTGAGCTAGGGTTCGTTTCTACAGAAAAATCAACACTATAAGCATCTTCAATACCAACGTATTGTTGTCCGCCAGAATTGATGCCGTTAGACAATGATAAACTGTATTGTATTTCTCCACCTTCTGTAATGTCATAATTACCGCCAGTAACATAGGCGACATCAGTATCTGTAACGGTACCGATACCATCGGCATCAGCAAAAGTATATGTGCTCGAAGGATCACTTAAGGTCAAAGTAAATTCTTGTTGTGTAGGCTCTACCCAATCATCGTTCAATGCCGCCACGGTAAAAGTTGCTGTTGTATTTAATAGAAAGTCTAAGGTAACTGAAGTAGGTCCGTTATAATCTGCTGCAGTTGTAGTACCGTTATTTGCGTATACAATATCAAAAGTATAGCTACCGGTCAAAAGCGTACTAGAGGTTACGGTAAAAGTCATATTAGAACCTTCGTTCGCACTTGCGTCCGATACTGAAAAGGTCTGTGCCATTACATCTGTAGAACCAAAAAAGAGCCACATGACAAATAACAACATTGTCGATTTTATGAAAGTAGAATTCTTCATTATAGATTCTTTATTTGAGTTGAGAAGGACCTGTTTGAAAAAATAGGGTGAGTTGAAACGGTATGAGAGATATGAGAAAGATCAACTTGATGAGCACTTGTAATGTTCTTCACCGCATGGTAAAAATTGTATACTCCGGAATAAAATTTCGAAGATGCCTGCCATCTGAATTCAGGATACGCAGAAGTTAAATTTCTGTATTGGGTGATAATGTTGTTAGAAGTGTCAATTGACTTCATAATATTGGTTAAGTTTAATTCTTACTATTAATCCTTAACCTTATCAAAAATGATTGCAAGTTGTATGCAAAACATTATTGGCTAGTAGGTTAAGAAAAGTTTTTAGAACAGATTTGGGATCTAATTCAGATACAAAATTAGCACCTACCTGTTTAAAAACTAAATTTTATTGTCCACACGGTGTTATTCGTCGATGAACATACGTTGGCAAAATAACGCTGATACCTTCTGAATATTTAATTCTTGTTGTGTAGCGCAGTTATTCTGTGGTATTTATTTTGTAATCCGTTTCTTTCAGTATTGCTAAAATATAGTTTTAAGCAAATAAACATTTAATCGTAATTAGCTGATAATCAAATTATTATAATTTTATATATATAAAAGACTAGCTTTATTCTAAGTAAAGAGTATTTTTCACACTTCATCTGTAATTGTTGTAACGTGTTAAAACTGTTGTTGAAAAAGTGGTGAAAATCAGTTAAAGTAGGCGTATGTATTTCGTCGATAAAATCAATGTGTTCAACTGATTAGAGCTAATCTGAGATAGAGAATTTCAAATTATCAATACTAATTTCTGTTTGCAATTAGACCAAACAAAAACACCTTTTCAATCGAATGAAAAGATGTTTTATTTATATAGACGCTCTCGCGGAATATTAAAATTAGTTGCGTCTTAAAAGTATGAATTTGAACGTTTTATGAAGTTAATTTTAGTTTAAATAATTCTTAAAATGCATCGGGATTTTCAATTATTTTCGCAGCTCTTTCTTGTATTTCTGCAAGCTTATTTCCGTCCATTTTATTTAAAAGTGCCATCATCATATTCATGCGCTGATTATCTTTAAAATGTTCTTTCTTTTCAGCTAAAAAATTCCAATAAAGGGAATTAAACGGGCACGCTTTTTCACCAATTTTATGGGTATGACTATAGTGGCAATTACCGCAATACGTACTCATTTTGTTGATGTAATTAGCGCTACTTACATAAGGTTTAGTTGCTACGATACCACCATCGGCAAACTGGCTCATACCTCTAGTATTGGTAATTTCAACCCATTCAATAGCATCTATATAAACGCCTAAATACCATCTGTCCACCTCGTCTGGGTCTATTTGCGTCAACAAAGAAAAATTACCAATGACCATTAGACGTTGAATATGATGAGCATACGAAGCATCTAAACTTTGTCCAATAGCTTTTTTTAGGCAGTTCATTTTTGTATTACCTGTCCAAAAGAAATTTGGTAATGTATTAGTGTTCTTTAAGGTGTTTAATTGCTTGTATTCGGGCATTTCTTTCCAGTAAACTCCCCTCATATATTCTCTCCAGCCTAATATTTGCCTTACAAAACCTTCTACCTGAGATATATTTATATCGGTAGTTGTATCATAAAAATGGTCCAAAACAGCAGCTATAACTTCTTTAGGTGATAGTATTTTTGCATTCATGGCAAAAGATAATCTAGAATGAAAAAGAAATTTTTCGTCATCATGCATGGCATCTTGGTAATCACCAAAATGCGGTAAAAGTTGTTTGCAGAAATAATCCAATGTGCTCAAACATTCTTCTCTAGTTACCGGCCATGCAAAGGATTTTGAATCTATGTTACCCATTGTTTGCACATTCGCATTCTTGATAAGCTCTATGATTTCATCTACATTTTTAATAAATTCTTTTTCTTTGGGTATAGGTGGCTGACCCTTCCATTTATTTCTGTTGCTTTGATCGTAATTCCATTTTCCGCCTTCGGGTTGGTCATTTTGCACCATCATGTCGTGCTTTTTACGCATCATTCTATAAAAGCTTTCCATGACCATTTGCTTTTTGCCGGTATAGAAATCTTTCAGTTCAGACCTAGTCGTGTAAAAATGCTCGGTATCGTAATGATCATGAGCGATATCTAAAGAACTACAAATTTGTTGTAGCTGTTGGTCAAGTCTATATTCGTCTGGCAGTTGATATTCGAATTTATCGGCATTAGTTTCGGCTATTGTATTTGAAATAATTTGCTCTAAATCTTGAGGATTATTTTTATCATTTAGTTGATAATACAAGAAATTATGCCCTTTTGAAGAAAGGTCTTCTTTAAAACTTCGCATTGCTAGAAAGAAGGCAGTCACTTTTTGAATATGATGTTTTACATAATCGGTTTCTTGCCTCATTTCAGCCATCACATAAGTGATATCATCATTTACCGAAGAAAACCACGAATGATTTTGATTTAATTGATCACCTAAAACTAAGCGTACTATATTCATTTTTTTGTTTGTTATTTGGTGTTAAGGTTAGAACAATGTCTCTTGTAACCATAACCTTTGAAATTTTCCATTGGCATCATACATTTCTGCTTGTCGCTTTATATTGAATTTACGGTCTCTAGGGTCATTGCCAATGCCGCTGTTGTACATCCAATTTCCCCAATTGCTGTGAACATCATAGTCGATTAGCATACTTTCAAAATAAGCAGCGCCAATTCGCCAATCTTGTTCTAGTTCTTTAGACCAAAAACTAGCCACATTTTGGCGACCTCTATTGCTCATCCATCCGGTTTCTAGTAGTTCTTTCATGTTGGCATTTACAAAGGGTTCTTTAGTAGTGCCATTAATCCATTCTTTTTTGGCAATTTTAGTTGTATTCCAATTGTAGTCTTTCTCAAGTATACCGCCAATTTTAAATATGATATTTTGATACTTAAGCGAAACGTATTTAAAATAATCCCTCCAAATCAATTCAAAAATCAGCCAATACGTATCTTGATTTTTGATGATATCTCTTTCGAATTTTTTTACTTCCCAGTAAATTGTTCTCGGTGAGATACTGCCGTTTGCTAACCAAGCAGATAATTTTGAACTGTAATCTATACCAATTAATCCGTTTCTGGTTTTCTTATAAAAACCTAGTTTTTTAGTTTCCCAAAAGTAATTTTGAACTCTTTTGAGCGCCTCTAGTTCTCCGCCTTTAAAAGGAAAAGCAGAGTTAACATGTGTAGAGAAATTAGTGAAGCCAAGTTCTTTTAATGTGGGAATTTCAGTATCAGTACCCACTAAGTTTTTATGAGACAATTTAGGTGGTAGTTTGGCTATAGGTCTTACTTTGCAAATAGCTTCACACTTTTTTCTGAAGTTTGTAAAAACATCGGGTATAGATTTAAAGTCATTAAAAGGTATGTCATCTGGGTGATATAAAAATTGATCATACACCTCATTGAATTTGATATAAGAAGGTATTTTTTTCTTTACGTCTTTCAATATCACATGCTCATCTCTTGTCCATTCTTTTTGCAAGAAGATAGTATCGATTGTATGATTTTCTATAAGCCTAGGAAGGTAATCTACAGAATTACCATGGTAAACAAAAAGCGGTATATTTAGTTTTTCAAGTTCTTGTTTTAATTGCTGTACAGTTTCCAGTAGAAATTTAGCCCTGAATTTTTCTGTTCTTTTGAATCCGAATTCATCAGTTTCAAAGAATGAAGATTCAAAACAGTAAAAGCCAATAACCTTATTGCCTTTCATAGCTTCAATAAGCGAAGAATTATCACGAACACGTAGGTCGTTTCTAAACCAGATTAAATTATTCATGAATTTCCGTTTTAAGTTTATTACGTCTACATTTTTCTCCGCAGTACTTTACATCGTCCCAATTGCGTTCCCATTTCTTGCGCCATGAAAATGGTTTATTACAAGTAGCGCAAATTTTTGTTTCTAGATTTACTTTTTTATGTGCCACTATAGTATATGTTTACCGGGTTCGTCTGGTTTTGCATAAGCGAATCTAGCTAAAAGCTGCGGTAGGGCATAAGCATCTAAACCATTGATGGCAACAGTATTTGCTTTATCTAACTGCAACCAACCGTCATCGTGTAAAATGTCATCTGGTATGTAGACATGTTCAATGGCACCAATTATTAATAGACAACCATTCTCTTTAATTTCATATTCGTTCACATAGCTGCAACCTAATTTAATTGCACTCTCTTTTACGTACGGAGCCTGAAAATCATCTAAATAAGATTCGGTTAAATTAGTTTTTGAAAACTCTGAAATATTTTCGTCATAACTAGCTGCAGTATGGTGTGCATCATTAATAATAGCTTCGTTAACCTGGTTGACCGTGAAGAACCCACTTTCTTTGAAGTTAGCGTAGGTGTTTCTTTTTACGGTTAACGGTCTAAGAATAAACCCTAGCATGGGCGGTGTACTACCAATATGAACTACAGAATTGAAAATAGCCAAGTTGGTAATACCGCTACCAGATTTAGAACCTAAAAGGTTGGCAGATTTATACCCTGTACAGCTATTGATTAAATGAGCTTTATATCTACTAGGCATTTTACCTAGGTCTTCTTTACTAAAATGTTTCAAGTTGTATATTTTGTTTAACAAAAATAATTAAAAATTAAACAGATACGAGCTCAAAAAAGAAAATGATTTGCTTAGTTTCTCTCTTTATACTAGAAATGAAAGCATAATTTCCTATTTTTAACATTCAATTAATGTTGGCTTAAAGCCTTATACATGACCCAAGAAAAAAAGAACATTGCCATTATTGGCTCAGGCTTGGTAGGATCCTTGCTTGCTATATACTTGAAAAGATACGGACATCAAATTACGGTATTCGACAGAAGACCAGATATTAGAAATATAGAATTTTCTGGTCGATCCATAAATCTTGCAATGAGCAATAGAGGGTGGAATGCTTTGAGAGCCGTTGGTATTGAAGAAGAGATAAAAAAAATCGCCATACCCTTAGATAAGCGGGCAATGCATGTAATTGGCAAGCCAGAATATTATCAGAAATATGGTAAGGAAGGAGAGGCAATATGGTCAATATCTCGTGGGGTACTGAATAAGCTCATGATTGATCTTGCCGAACAGAATGGAGTAGATTTTCGTTTCGAAGAAAAAGTTTGGGATATAGATTTACCAGAAGCCAAAGTGTTTACCGGTGAAAGCGAAAAAGGGGAGTGGACAGAGTACCCGTTCGATTTGGTATTTGGCTGCGACGGGGCATTTTCAAGAGTTCGTCATAAAATGCAACGACGTAGTAGATTTGATTATTCTCAGCGTTTTATCGACGTAGGTTATAAAGAACTGACCATACCACCTAATACAGATGGTTCACATAAATTAGATAAACATTCTTTTCATATATGGCCACGCGGTAAATTCATGTTTATTGCAATGCCCAATTTGGATGGAAGCTTTACTTGTACATTATTTATGCCCTTTGAAGGTGATGTCTCTTTTGATAGCATAAAAACTAAAAAAGATGCTGTTCATTTCTTCAATACCTATTTCCCAAATGTAATGGGTGATATAGAAAATCTTATAGAAGATTTCTTTAAGAATCCAACGAGCGCAATGGTAACGATGAAATGCTATCCTTGGACCTATTGGGACAAAGTTGCTCTTGTAGGTGACTCAGCGCATGCCGTAGTGCCGTTTTACGGACAAGGAATGAACGCTGGTTTCGAAGATATTTTTGTGTTGGATGAAATTATTAAGGAATTCGGAGATGATTGGGAGCGTATTTTTTCAACCTATCAAAAAAAGCGTAAACCGAATACTGATGCAATAGCAGAATTAAGCTATCGTAATTTTATGGAGATGAGCAGTAAAACTGCCGATACCAATTTCTTGCTCCAAAAGAAAATAGAAAAGCACTTTTCGGCAAAGCATCCAGAAAAATGGATACCAGCTTACAGTAGGGTAACGTTTTCAAACAGACCATACGCAGAAGCCTTGGCAGAAGGCGATGCACAAGAAAATATTATGAAAGAAGTCATGAAATTTCCAAATATAACTGAGAAATGGGATAGTGAGGAAGTTGAAAAGTTAATGCTAACGCTTATCGATTAATTACTTATTAGTCCTCATTTCACTTTTACGCATTGCCATACTATCAATTAAATTACATAGTTTTTCTAAGTTAAAAGGATATGATGCTTTAGATTTAGTGCCACCATCTTTTCCTATTAAAATATAACCGTCGTACGATTTTGGCAATACAGCTGATTTTTTTATACTGTAGTTGTTCTATTGGTGTTATAATATAGATGGTCTTTGTAAACGAAAACTAGAATATCTCTTTCGGTAAGTATAGAAGCATTGTTGTCGATAATTTCCAAGGCATTTTTTACATTCTTAAAATTAGTGTCGTTTTCATATAGAATAACAATTCTACTTTTCCATTGAAAGTCCGATAAATCTTGAGCTGCCATATTAAAACTATGCATAATAATAAAAATGAAAATGATATTTAAAGATTTCATAATCATGAATTTAAACAAAAAAAGCCATCTTTTACAGATGGCTTTTTTAATATGTGTTAGTTGTTTGCTGCTATAATTTAGCAAACATTTTTTGCATTTTTTCGCTTTCCTCTTCAGCTAGAATAGGATCAACCAAAATACGACCACTATGCTCATCTGTAATTATCTTCTTTCTTGAAGCAATTTCAACTTGAACCTGTGGTGGTATAGTAAAGAAAGAACCACCAGAAGCACCTCTTTCAATTGGCACAACAGCTAAACCATTCTTAACATTGTTACGAATACGTGCATATGCATTAACCAAACGCTCTTCGATTTTATCTTGATATTTAATAGACTCTTCAAGCAATGCTTTTTCTTCTTTCTCAGTTTCGGCAAGAATAGCATTCAATTCACTTTTCTTATGCTTTAAGTGTGCATCGCGTTCAGATAAACGCTCTTTGGTTTCAGAAATAACAGCTTTTTTCTGATCAATTTGAGCTTTGAATTCTTTTATGTTCTTTTCAGCCAATTGAATTTCCAATTCTTGGAACTCCAATTCTTTACTGATTGAATTGAATTCTCTACTGTTACGAACATTTTTTTGCTGCTCGCCGTATTTTTTAATTAAAGCCTTTGCTTCGTCAATAAGGTTTTTCTTAGCTCCGATTTCAAAATTGATATTTTCTAAATCAGATTTAAGTTTGTCCATTCTCGTTTTTAGGCCAAGGACTTCATCTTCCAAATCTTCTACTTCTAAAGGTAGTTCACCACGAACATTCCTTATTTCATCAACCCTAGAATCAATTAATTGCAAATCATATAATGCTCTTAACTTTGCTTCTACAGATGAATCTTCTTTTTTTGCCATATTAAAAATAATTGATGGGATTTGTTATACTTTCCGATAAATGGATTGCAAAATTAGGAATTTTTTTCGTAAGATAATCAACTAAAAGGTTTTTTGTAAACTGCTCAGTTTCAAAGTGTCCTATATCTGCCAAAACTATTTGGTTTTCAGCCTCGTAAAATTGATGGTATTTCAAGTCAGCGGTAACAAATACGTCTGCTCCGGCTGCTTTCGCAGCATCGATGGCAAAAGAGCCGCTACCACCTAAAACGGCAACTTTTTTAATTTTTCTACCAAGTAAATTTGAATGTCTAACGAGCTTTCCGTTCATTTTTAGCTTTAAATGGTTCAGAAAGTCCGTTTCGTTCATTTCATTTTCAAGTACGCCGATCATACCCATGCCAATATCTTGGTTCGTGTTTTCTATAGTTTGTATATCGTAGGCAACCTCTTCGTAAGGGTGTGTTTTTAGTAATGCCTGTAAAATGGCACGCTCTTCATTTTTACCAAAAATACAGGTAAACATCGCCTCACGTTCTTCATGCGTTTTGCCTATTTCGCCTTTTACGGGGTTGGCATTTTCATTCGCTTTATATGTGCCTGTACCTTCATGAGAAAAGCTACAGTTCGAATAATTACCTATCTCACCTGCGCCAGCAATAAAAAGCGCATTTTTCACCTCTTCTAGATTATCGGTCGGAATGTAGGTAGTTAGTTTTTTAATAGTTCCTTTTTGTGGGATGAGAATTTTGGTGTTTTTTAAGCCTAGTACCTCGCAAATTTTAGCATTTACCCCATTTTTAGCATTGTCTAATGCGGTATGGTTTGAGTATATGGCGATGTCATTTTTAATCGCTTTAATGACCACACGTTCAACATAATTTTTACCCGTGATCTTTTTTAATCCCCCGAAAATAATAGGGTGAAAGCTTACGATTAAATTACATTTTTTGGCAATGGCTTCATCGATAACATTTTCTAAAGTGTCTAGTGTAACCAGAACACCGCTAACCTCAGTAGAAGCGTTACCGACTAACAACCCTACATTGTCAAAATCTTCGGCATAGGTTAAAGGAGCGAACTCTTCTAAAATTTGGGTAATGTTTTTTACGGTCATTTTATTGAAAAATAAGATATTCAAAGATAAATTATTATAATTTCGTTCTGATGCAGGTGTTACGAAAACTTCTTTTTCCTATTTCATTGATCTACGGATTGATTGTCTTTCTTAGAAATCGATTATATGATGTTGGTATTTTTTCATCACGGCAGTTTGCTACAAAAACCATTTGTGTAGGTAACTTAAGCGTTGGCGGAACTGGCAAGACACCTATGATAGAGTTGTTGGTGCGTTCACTATCGAGCACCTATACATTGGCTATTTTAAGTAGAGGCTATAAGAGAAAGTCGGAAGGATTTTTACTTTCTACAGAAAATACCAGTGTAGAAGATTTAGGCGATGAACCTTTTCAGTTGAAAACTAAATTTTCTGATGTTACCGTGGCTGTAGATGCCGATAGAAGAAATGGAATACAGCAACTTGAAAGTCATATAACACCAGATGTTATTCTTCTAGACGATGCTTTTCAACATAGAAAGGTGAAGCCAGATTTTTCAATTCTGTTAACTGCTTATGATAATTTGTATATAGATGATTGGTATTTGCCGACAGGTAATTTAAGGGATGCAAAAGGGGAAGCTAAAAGAGCTCAGATTATTGTGGTTACTAAATGTCCGCCAGAAATTTCCAAACAAGAACAAGCTACAATAGCTGCAAAAATGAATCTCGCCCCTGATCAAAAGTTATTGTTTAGTTATTTAATGTATAATACTGATTTAAAAGGTACTGAGATGTCTTTAGAGGCTTTGAAAGGTAAAAAGGTGACATTGGTGACAGGTATTGCCAATCCTGAGCCGTTAGAGCGTTTCTTAACTTCATCAGGACTCACCTTTGAACATTTAAAGTTTAAGGATCATCATTTTTTTACCGATCAAGAAATAGAAGATTTAAAAAGTAAAGAATGCATTCTTACTACAGAAAAAGATTATGTGCGTTTACAGACTAAAATAGCTCAATTACATTACATCGAGGTAAAGCATGAGTTTTTAGAAAATGGAAAAGAAGTTTTAGAAGCAGCGTTACACCAGTTTATGACAAAGACTTCCTAGTTCTTTTGTCAAAAATATTCTCCCCTATCTTTTGATAAAAAACTTCTGGCTTAAACGGTTTGGTAACAACATCGTCACAACCTGCAGCATAAAAGCTTTCTAAACTATCATCTAGAGAAATAGCCGTTAAAGCAATGATCGGTGTGTCTTGATTGAATTTTCTTATTTCAATGGTAGCTTCTTCACCACTAATACCCGGCATATGAATATCCATTAAAATAGCATCGTAAACGTTCTCTTGAGCGGCAGTAATCGCCTCATGCCCATTATTTGCAATATCACTTGTCATATCCCTTTTAGAAAGCATCTTTTTAGTAATGACCTGGTTTATCTTGTTGTCTTCAACGATAAGAAGGTGCAGCCCTTTAAAGTCATAATCTTTAGGGGTAATTTCGAATGAAATATCTTCAGAAGTGCTGTCAATACTCTTCATTTTAATCTCAAAGAAAAATGAACTTCCTTCGTCTAATGTACTTTCTAGTTCAATTTGACTTTTGAATAGGCCTAATAAACTTTTTACGATAGTTAAGCCTAAGCCGGTACCACCATATTCCCTATTAATTTGAATAGAACCTTGCTCAAATCCTTCGAAAATACTTTTTTGCTTTTCTTTAGAGATACCGATACCATTATCTTTAACTTCAAAATATATGGTAACATCATCTTCGACCTTGTTCAATAATTTAGCAATAACCTTAACTTCTCCTCCTCTAGTAAACTTAATAGAGTTACCAATTAAGTTCATGAATATTTGAGAAAGTTTTAGAGGATCGCTCACTAAATTAGTTGGTATATCGGCATCGTACTCCAAAGTTAATTGGGTGTTGTTCGACTTTGCACTTTGCCCTAAAGAATTTATAACCTCATTTATAACCTTGTTAAGATTGAACTCCATATTTAGGGGTTCTAACTTATTGGCATCAATTTTATTGATATGTAGAATGTCATTAATAAAATTAAGTAAATAATCACCAGAGAATTTTAGTGCCTTTAAATGTTCCTTTTGATGCTCTTCTGGGTCTTCCTCTAATAAAAGGTGGGTTAAACCGGTAACAGCGTATAACGGCGTTCTAAGTTCGTGACTAACAGTTGAAAGAAAGTTTGTTTTCGCTTCCATGGCTTGTACTGCGCCATCACGAGCAATTTGTAATTCTTTATTTTTAGTCTGTAAAAGGTCGTTTGTCTTTAATTTTATTTGGTTGTTTCTGTACAGTGTTACAGCCAACAGTGAAATAATGATTAAAAAGGCAGAGGTAAGTATCGCGGTAAGTTCAGATCTATTTTGAGACTCGGTAAGTTCTTCGATTTTCTTTTCTTGACGTGCTATTTCTTCCGTTTTATAATCATCTCTAATCTTATCGGCAGTTTTAGCTTCAATTATATTCTTATCAATATTAAATATCGAATCTTTTAATTGTACCAGATTTTGAGTGTTTACAAGTGACTTTTGGTATAAACCTAGTCTTTCATATACCGAAGATAAAAGTGTATTTGCATTCTTGATATCTTCTAAAAAACGGTTGTCAATAGCGAGGCTTAACGCATTTTCACCATTTTTTGCAGCTTCTGATAAATTGTCTGATTTTAAGTTTAACTCTGCAAGCGTTAAATATGCCTGGGTAGTAAGGTATTCTTTTTCGTAAAGATCCGTATTGACAATAAGCGAGTTTAAGTTTTTTGATGCGCTATCATATTTTTCTAAACTGAGGTAAACTTTTGCCTCGGTTAACAGTAGATTGTTATAGAAATTACGATCGTTATTTAACTGTTTTGCCTCGTTTAGCATGAATAATGCTTGAAAATTTCTATTGCTTCTGTGCAATAGAATAGCTTCAATATACTTGTGCATACCGTCGCCATAAGGGTATTCGACATCTTTTAATAATACACTTGCACGATCCCAGTAAAATTCGGTGTCACCTTCTTTATCGATTTTTAAATAAAGCAAAGCCAACTCATGTAAACTATCTATGAGTCCCTTTATATCTTCGCCTTTCTCGGCTTCATTAGCGGCAGTGTTTAAAGTTTCAAGGGCAAGGTCTATTTTATCTTGATTTTTGAATTTTCTTGCCTGATCAAAATAGGGTTGTATATCTGTCTTTTGAATTTGATTTTGTGAAAATAGGGTAGTGGTAGTCGCCAAAATTACAATGGGGACTATTAATAGTTTAAATACTTTATTTAAAAAAAAGATTTTCAAATATAATTTTTAATAGTAATGAAATTAATTAAATCTATTATTCTACTGCTATAGCCGGTTTCATTATCGTACCAGCCAATAATTTTAACCATTTTTCCTATGACCGAAGTCATCAAAGAATCAAACGTACAAGAATAGCAACTATTGTTTATATCAATAGAAACTATTGGGTCACTAGTATAGTGAAGAATATTTTTAAAATGGTTCTGTGATGCTTTCTCAAATGTAGAGTTTATTTCTTCAATACTTGTAGCCCTTTTTACATTCAAGGTTATATCGGTCAGCGAGCCATTTGGTACGGGTACTCGTATGCCACAACCACCTATAGAATCTGCCAGTTCTGGAAATATTTTAGTTAACGCTTTTGCTGCACCAGTAGTGGTTGGTACTATAGATTGCGATGCTGCACGCGCCCTTCTTAAATCTCTATGAGGTTGGTCATGTAGACTTTGATCTGTAGTGTAAGAATGTATAGTGGTAATATATGCTTGTTCAATACCGCATAGATCATTCACTATTTTTATCATCGGGGCAGCATTGTTGGTAGTACAAGATGCGTTTGAAATGATGTCATCATCTTTTGTTAGTGAATTTTCATTGATGCCATAAATAATCATCTTTATGTCATCTTCGGTTGGCGGCACGGACAAGATTACTTTTTTAGCGCCATTCTTTATATGAAAAGCCAATGTTTCTCTATCCTTAAATTTACCCGTGGATTCTACCACTAAATCTACAGCGGCCGATGCCCAATTTATTTTAGAAGGATGCGATTCGTTAAACAATACAATTGGTGTATCATTAACAATGATATGCGTATCGTCGTGCGAAATCGTATGTGGCGATGTACCGTGTATACTATCGTATTTCAATAAATGAGAAAGAGTGCGGGTATCTGCCAAATCATTAATGGCAACAACATTAAAATTGTCATGTTCTTGCATTAGTCGAAATAGGGTTCTACCTATTCGTCCAAAACCATTGATGCCTATGTTAAGTTTCTGCATTGATTACCGTTGGATGTATTTATTAGTGCTTATAGTTCCGTAACATATAGAACTAGCAAATTATCTTAGAATTAATCTAAGCGATTGGTATGTTTTTCAGGGAAATTTTATAGGATGTGCTTGTGCGCCTTGTATGAAGAACGAACCAAAGCACCACTTTCTACATGTCTAAATCCCATTTCAAGACCTATATCTTCGTATTTCTTAAACTGCTCTGGAGTTATAAACTCTTTTACAGGAAGGTGTTTTTTAGAAGGTTGTAAATATTGACCAATGGTAACAACATCAACATCTGCATTTCTAAGATCGGCTAAAGTTGTAATAACTTCATCTTCATGTTCACCAAGACCTAACATAATACCAGATTTAGTTCTTCTAATCCCTTGTTTTTTCAAGTAATTAAGAGCTTCTAGACTACGTTCATATTTTGCTTGTATACGTACCTCTCTGGTAAGTCTTTTAACGGTTTCCATGTTGTGAGAAACAACTTCGGGAGAAACAGCTACAATTCTATCTAAATGCTTTTCTATACCTTGAAAATCAGGAATTAAAGTCTCCAAAGTTGTTGTAGGGTTCATTCTACGTATCGCCTTAACAGTTTCTGCCCATATGATAGAACCCATGTCTTTAAGGTCATCTCTATCAACAGATGTAATTACGGCGTGCTTAATACCCATAATTTTTATAGACCTGGCTACTTTTTCAGGTTCTGCCCAATCTACATTTTCTGGTCTACCGGTTTTAACACCACAAAATCCGCATGATCTAGTACATACATTACCCAAAATCATAAAGGTAGCAGTACCTTCTCCCCAGCATTCACCCATATTTGGGCAACTACCACTAGTACAGATAGTATGTAGGTCGTACTTATCTACCAAGCCTCTAAGCTGTGTGTATTTCTTGCCTGTAGGTAATTTTACCCTAAGCCATTTCGGTTTGCCTTTTGGTGGAGCAACATTTTCGTTTAAGACTGTAGACATGCTTTAATTTTGATACAAATATACGAACTAATAAAATGAGGATGAAGAAGAATTATATACCTCACAAATGAGTTTTAAATTATGAAAATTATGTGTGGTATGGCGTCGATTACTTTCTTGCTTTAATAATTTCTGAAAGTAGTTTTTTTGCCCTCAGCAATTTTACTTTCACGCTATTCATAGGCTCGTTCAATTGATTGGCAATTTCGGCGTAGCTTAATTCATTAAAATACCTGAGATTAATAACCGATTGGTAATGAGGCTTTAACTTTTTAATATCTCTTAATAAATCTGCTAAATTCTGCTCTTGAATCAACTGATCCTCCATAGAAGGTGAGGCATCTAAAGCACTTGTTATTGCTTCAGAATTGCTTCTAGAATCTAATAAACTTTTTTTTCGCTTTCTTACTAAATCAATATGAATGTTTTTAGAGATAGCGATTAACCAAGTTTTAAAAACATACGTATCGTTGTAGGTATGAATTTTGTCAAAAGCTTTAGAGAATGTCTGAATAGTAATATCTTCAGTGTCGTTCTCGTTTTCGGTACGTTTTAACTGAAATCCGTAAACATCGTTCCAAAACATATCAAGAAGTCGACTAAAAGCAATTTGGTTGCCTTCTTTCGCTTTACGAATTGTTTCTTCTAAAGTGTCTGTGTTATTCAAATACTGATTTTGGTATGCGTAATGTTAAGGTAACGAATTTTGCTTACTCGGTAATCATATCTTTTTTGCAATCTTGCTCACTTGGCATTTTACCGCACATGCCACAAGCTTGCCCGTCTTGATTAAGAAAAGGACTTTGACTTGCACAAGTTCCTGCAAACTCTCCATCTTTTTTAGACCATATTTTAATTGCGATACCCGCAAATGCCAATGCTAACAACCCAATGGTTAATAATGCTAGTTTCATATGCTAAATTTTAAACAAAGATAAAAAATAAAGCCCCAAAAATGGGGCTTTAAGAATACTTTATGTGTGTTAGGGTTAGTAGGCTATATTCGCTACTATATTTTCTACACTAGGTGCATGATTGCCACCTTTTTGCTCTATTGTAATATAACCTACAGCATTTTCTGCATATGGTAGTGCCAATAATTTTTGTTGGTCACCTGCCTCTTCGATAATACCAAGGTTTATCATTTTGCCATTAACTTCTGCCCACATTTGAAAACACTGACTTTCAGGTATGTGTGGTAGTTGGCTAACGTTTATATATGATAATTTTTTTACAGGGTTAATGTAAGCAACAGCTTTCAGATCTTTTGCCTTTTGGTTACCCTTAACATTATACTTTTTAGTTTGAGGATTGTTAAGTACAATAAACTGGTTACGTACATCTTCTAACTGCTCTTTCATGTTTTCTTCAAGCAATTTTATCTTATTGCTAACAACACTGTTCTCTTCTTGTAAACTCTGGTTTTGACTCCAGAAGAAAGTTGAGATACCAATAAACATAATGGCGGTAATACTAGCAGCGATTGCGTAACTGTAAAATCTTTTTCTGCCCTTATGTTCAGCTTTAATTCTAGAGTTTATTTTATCCTTTAGACCTTGCGGTGCATCAATAGCATGAAGTTTGGCAAAAATCTCAAGGTTATTTTGCAGCTCGGCATATGTTTCTCTAACCTCTGGATACATAGCGATGTAGCGCTCAACCTGCATGCTTTCTAATTCTGTGGTCGTACCTAAAAGGTATTGTTCCAAAAGATCAGAATCAAGGAAAATTTTTATTTTGTCTTTCATAATACAATATTTAAAATCATGGCAATTAAGGCAGGGCCATAGATTTTGCCTAACTCGCGCAATCCAATTTTAAGTCTAGATTTAATGGTTCCTAAGGGTATGTCCAACTCTTCACTTGCTTCTTGTTGAGTCATTCCTTGAAAGAAAAGGGCTTCTAGAACAATTTGATATTTTTCTTCAATTTTGTCTAAATGTTCCTTCACATCCATTAACTCCGGCCTTGTACTTTCTACGCCTAATGTATATACGTCAGAAACATCTATTTGGATTTCTTTATCAGATTTTGTGTTGACACTTCTTAATTTATCAATAGCGGTGTTACGTGTAATTCTAAACAACCAAGTAAAAAGCTTCGCTTTTTTTGGATCGTATGTGTCGGCCTTTTTCCAAATTTTAACAAAAGATTCTTGAACGACATCTTGAGCAAGATCAGGATCGCGTACGACCTTATTTGCGACACCTAGTAGGGTGTCGGCATAATGATCGTATAAAAGAGAAATCGCTTTTTCGTTTCGCTCTTGTAATAATTCAACAATATGATTTTCTAATAGAGTGCTCATAATTTATATGATGTACATTTTTTTTTAGAATGGACATCCAAATGATAATATTGAACCGTATATGGTTAAACGCTAAATTATAAAATTGATTGTTATAGATGCGTTTTCTAAAAATATATATTGAATAAGTGGTCGGCTGGTAACTGCCCACTTTGTTTTTGGTTGGTTTGGTTTGGTAATAACCCTTGTAATTTTTATTACAGGGGTTATTTTATTAAGTTCACTTCTGGACTTATTTCAATGCCAAATCTTGTTTTTACGACTTCAATAATTTTCGCCGCAAGGTCTAGAATTTCTTTACCAGTTGCCTTATCATAATTAACAAGTACCAATGCTTGATTTTTATGAACCCCGGCATCACCAAAACATTTTCCTTTAAAACCACATTGCTCAATCAACCAACCTGCGGGAATTTTATATAATTCATCGGTTATCTTATAAAAAGGAGCTTCGGCATTTTTTGAAATAAAAGCTTCAAAAATTTCTTTTGAAACTATCGGGTTTTTGAAAAAACTACCACTGTTGCCTAAAACTTTTGGATCGGGCAATTTGCTTTGTCGTATAGCAATTACCGCATTAGAAATATCTTTAATGGTCGGTTTTGAAATCGACTCTTTTTCTAATTGTTCTTCAATGGCACCGTAACCAGAATTAATCTGATGATTTTTTTTGGTAAAAGAAAAGGTCACCGAGGTAATTACGAATTTGTCTTTTCCTTCGTTTTTAAAGAATGAATCTCGGTATCCGAACTTGCATTCTTCTTTTGTTAAGGTAACTAATTCTTGGTCAACAATTCTAACGGCATCACAACTTACAAAACAATCTTTTAGTTCAACCCCATATGCACCAATGTTTTGAATAGGTGCGGTACCGGTGTTGCCAGGTATTAATGACATGTTTTCCAATCCCCCGAAATCATTATCTAAAGTCCACATGACTAGCTCGTGCCAATTCTCACCTGCCATTACCTGTACTTGAACCGTTTCGTCAGATTCAGATAAAATTCTCTTTCCTTTTAAATCAACATGAATAAACAACGCATCGATTCGATCAGAAAGCAGCATATTACTGCCGCCGCCAATTATTATTTTTCGAGGATAGTTTTTTTTGCTAAGAATATACTTTAATTCTTCAATAGAGGTTACTTCTGCAAAATATCTTGCGGTAGCATCAATACTGAATGTATTGTAATTCTTTAAAGAAAAATGTTCTTGTACAATCATTAACCTTTGTAACTCTTAAGTGCTTCTTTTAGTATGCGAACTGCTCTTTTTAAGCTATCTTGATCAAGAACGTATGCAATTCTAATTTGATTTTTACCTAAACCTTCGGTAGCATAAAAACCTGCGGCAGGTGCAACCATAACAGTTTCGTTATTTAAATTAAAGTCTTCTAACAGCCATTGTGCAAAATGGTCAGCATCTTTAATAGGTAATTCGGCAATACAATAAAACGCACCTTGAGGTCTTGCAATCTTTACACCTTCAATTTGTTCTAATTCTGCAATTAATATATTTCTTCGGGCTACATATTCGGTTTTTACCTCTGCAAAATAACTATCAGGAGTGTCTAAAGCCGCCTCGCTTGCAATTTGAGCATATGTTGGTGGCGAAAGTCTTGCTTGTGCAAATTTCATTGACGTTGCAATAAATTCTTTATTCTTAGAAACTAGGTACCCTATACGAGCACCGCACATGCTGTATCTTTTAGAAACTGAATCAATAACAATGGCATGTTCCTCTAATCCTTCTTCTTTTAGTATTGAAGCATGGGTTTTGTCATCATAGGTAAATTCTCTATATACTTCGTCGGCAACTAAAAAGATATTATGTTTTTTAACTAGAGTTGCTAGTTTTTGAATTTCTTCTTTACTATATAAATAACCAGTAGGGTTACCAGGGTTACATATTAATATAGCCTTAGTTCTAGGGGTAATTAGCTTTTCAAAATCTTCGATAGGTGGTAGCGCAAAATTATCTTCCAATTTTGAAACTACGGGTACAACAGTTACACCACAGGCAGTTGCAAATCCGTTATAATTGGCATAAAAAGGTTCAGGAATAATAATTTCATCGTTAGTATCAGCAATAGTGTTCATTGCAAAAGATAATGCTTCAGATCCACCTGTAGTTACAATAAGGTCTGTAGCACTTACATGTATATCATATTTTTCATAATACTTGGCGATTTTAGTTCTAAATTCTTCAGAACCTTCGGTACGGCTGTATTCTAAAACACTAAGGTTGTTATTCTTTACAGCATCTAAAGCCTGTTGCGGGGTTTTTATATCTGGTTGTCCAATATTTAAATGAATAACGGTAACCCCTCTTTTTTTTGCATTTTCAGCAAACGGTACTAGCTTTCGTATCGGAGATTGGGGCATGGTAAGCCCCTTATTTGAAACAGATGGCATATGAATTTTATTTTACACAAAAGTGATAAATGATAATGGTTCATACAAAGTAATTAGGTTTTTATTTGATTTTTTGCTCTGTGTTAAAATTCGAGTTTATATCAAATAATTATGTACCTTAAGAAAGGATAACTAATTCATATAGATTATGTTACGAAAATATTATTTAATTTTTATCCTTTTTATTTGGAGTTTTTCTTTTTCAGGAATAGCTCAAACCTTTCAATTACCTGCCGGAAAGAAATTTCAAAAAGTCAAATTCGAGCTAATTAATAATTTGATGGTCATACCTGTAGAGGTCAACGGTACCGAGCTATCATTTGTACTTGATTCTGGCGTTGGTACACCCATATTGTTCAATTTAGCCGATCAAGATTCTATTCAATTAAACAATGTAACGGAGATAACTATAAATGGTTTGGGTGATGGTGACCCTATTAATGCCTTAAAATCAACTAGAAATTTTGTGCAGCTTGGTACTATTAAAAATACTTCTCAAAATATGTATGTAGTTATGGATGCCGGTATTAATTTCTCGCCGAGCCTAGGCGTACCTGTACATGGTATCATAGGTTATGATCTGTTCAGAGATTTTGTAGTCGATATCAATTACGTAAAACAAACTATTAAGTTTTACGACCCAGAGCTTTACAAGTATAAAGAGTCAAAGAACACTAGAGTAGTAGATATGTCGGTTATTAGAAAAAAAGCTTATGTAGATGCTTTTGTAATGATAAATAAAAAAGAAGAAATACCTGTTAAAATGCTATTGGATACTGGTAGTAGTGATGCTGTTTGGCTTTTTGAAGATGAAAGAATTCAATTGCCAGAAAAACATTATCAAGATTTTTTAGGAAAAGGACTCGCTGGAGATATTTATGGTAAGAGAACAAAAATCAGCCATTTAAAGATTGCAGATTTTATTTTGAGTGATGCCAAGGCGGCTTTCCCTGATATGGATACTTTTACAACGATTACAGATTTCGGTGGTAGAAACGGAAGCTTGGGTGGTGAGGTTATTAAGCGTTTTAATATTGTATTTGATTATAAGAATGAGAAATTGATAATGACCAAAAATTCTAATTTTGGTAAGCTATTTCAGTATAATATAAGCGGAATCGATTTGCAACATGCAGGTATGCGATACGTGTCAGAAAGAATTACCGATTCTAATGGCGTGGTTAATAGTGATGCCAAAGCGTATGGCGATGTGCAGATAATACTGCAAGGTGCGACTAAGGTAAGTTTAGTGCCAGAAATTATTGTATCGGGTATACGACAGGGGAGTCCGGCACATTCGGCAGGCTTGCGAGAAGGAGATGTAATTTTGGCAGTTAATGGCAAACGCATCCACAGGTATAAACTACAAGAGATAATGCATATGCTTAATTTTAAAAAAGATAAGAAGATAAAGGTATTGGTTGAGCGTTATGATAATGATCTGCTCTTTAGTTTTGTTCTAAAACCTTTGTTTGATGAACAATAGCGCATAAAAAAAAGCCCAACTTCTCAGTTGGGCTTTTCGTTTTTTATTTATTTTTATTTGGTACCTGTAGTAGCTTGAACTTCTCCTTTGATTTTTAAAACCTTAGTCGGAGTGTCAGCATTAGATATTACCGTAATCGCTTTACGAATCGGACCAACTCTATTGGTATCATATTTTACCTGAATCTCACCTGTTTTACCTGGTAAAATTGGGTCTTCTGGTTTTTTCGGAATTGTACAACCACAACTAGAACTTACTTTACTAATAATAAGTGGTGCAGTACCAGTGTTCGTAAATTCAAAAACTCTTACTCCGTCAGATCCTTTAGCGATTTCGCCGTAATCTACAGTCTCAGATTTAAACTCTATTTTGGCAGCGGTATCTTGAGCAGTTAAGCTAAATCCTAGCAAGCCAATAAATAATACAAGTACTATTTTTTTCATCATTTTTAATTTTGGGTGGAAGTCAAAATTAAATCTTTTCAGATCAACCTCAAAATCCTTTTGTTATACTCTAACGTTACTTATTTTTGTTTCGTATTTATCTTTGGGCAAAATTCAGCTGAAATGACCGTTAGAATGTCAATTCGGCTTTATTTTTAACAACCCATTTTATTATTATTCAAAAACTGTTCCAAAAAATGGAAATTCCTTCAAAATATAATCCGCAGTCCACAGAATCGCATTGGTATGATTACTGGATGAAAAACGGTTACTTTCATTCTGTACCAGATGACAGAGAACCTTATAGTATTGTAATACCACCACCAAACGTGACGGGCATATTACATATGGGGCACATGCTGAACAATACCATACAAGATGTATTGATCAGACGAGCCCGTCTTTTAGGCAAAAATGCATGCTGGGTGCCGGGTACAGATCATGCCTCCATTGCTACAGAAGCGAAAGTTGTAGCTAAATTAAAAGAGCAAGGCATCAATAAAAACGATCTTACGAGAGATGAATTTTTAAAGCATGCTTGGGATTGGACAAATGAATACGGTGGAATCATTCTCGAGCAGCTGAAAAAATTGGGATGTTCTTGCGATTGGGACCGTACCGCGTTCACTATGGATCAAGAACGCTATGATAGCGTTATCAAGGTTTTTGTGGATCTATTTAACAAAGGCTTGATCTACCGTGGGTATAGAATGGTGAATTGGGATCCAGAAGCTCAAACAACCCTGTCAGATGAAGAGGTGATTTATGAAGAAAAGCAAGGCTTGTTATATTATCTATCTTATGCTATTGAGGGTTCAAATGAAAAAGTAACCATTGCGACCACAAGACCAGAAACGATTTTGGGTGATACTGCTATATGTATTAATCCGAATGACGAACGATTTACGCATCTAAAAGGTAAAAAGGTAATTGTTCCTATTTGTAATAGAGTAATACCAATAATAGAAGATGAATATGTAGATATTGAATTCGGTACAGGTTGTTTAAAAGTGACGCCTGCACACGATATCAATGATAAAGCTCTTGGCGAAAAGCATAATTTAGAAACTATCGATATTTTCAATGACGATGCGAGCTTAAATAGTTTTGGATTGCATTATGAGGGTAAAGATCGTTTTGTTGTTAGAAAAGAAATCTCTAAAGAATTAGAAGAATTAGGTGTTCTGGTTAAGACAGAGACTCATATTAACAAAGTAGGTACTTCAGAAAGAACCAAGGCTGTTATTGAACCGAAATTGTCCGATCAGTGGTTCCTGAAAATGGAAGATTTAGCAAAACCGGCTTTAGAAGCGGTGATGGAGACTGGCGACATTAAATTGCATCCAAAGAAATTTGAAAACACATACCGTCATTGGATGGAGAATGTTCGTGATTGGAATATTTCAAGACAACTATGGTGGGGACAGCAAATACCAGCTTTCTATTTCGGTGACGGTCAAGAAGATTTTGTAGTAGCGGCAAACGTAGCAGATGCTTTAAAGCTTGCAAAAGAAAAATCAGGGAAGTCAGATTTACAAGAAAATGACTTGAGACAAGATGCCGATGTTTTAGATACATGGTTTTCATCTTGGTTGTGGCCAATGAGTGTATTTGGCGGTATTATGGAGCCGGATAATGAAGAGATAAACTATTACTACCCAACGAACGATTTAGTAACTGGGCCAGATATTTTATTTTTCTGGGTAGCTAGAATGATAGTTGCCGGGTATGAGTTTAGAGGAGAAAAGCCTTTTGAAAATGTTTATTTCACCGGATTGGTTAGAGATAAGCAACGTAGAAAAATGTCTAAGTCCTTAGGTAATTCGCCTGATGCTTTAAAGTTAATCGAAGATTATGGTGCCGATGGGGTTCGTGTAGGTATGCTCATGTCTGCTGCTGCAGGTAACGATTTAATGTTCGATGAGGATCTTTGTCAGCAAGGAAAAAACTTTGCCAATAAAATCTGGAACGGATTTAGACTAGTTCAAGGATGGGAGATAGCCGATATTCCACAACCAGAAGCTTCAAAGCTTGGTTTAGAGTGGTACGAGTCTAAGCTAAATAAGACATTATTAGAGATAGAAGATCATTTCGAAAAATTCCGTATTTCCGATGCTTTAATGTCCATCTATAAATTGGTTTGGGATGATTATAGCTCTTCGTTATTAGAGATAATTAAACCTGCCTATCAACAGCCAATAGATAGAGCAACTTATGACAAGGTGATTCAATTATTTGAACAGAACTTGAAACTGTTGCACCCATTTATGCCATTTTTGACAGAAGAAGTTTGGCAGCATATTGCAAAAAGAGACAAGACTGAGGCATTGGTAATATCAAAATGGCCAACAGTAGGTAAAATTGATGAAGAGCTTATAGCGCAATTTGATTTTGCCGCTGAGGTAATAGCAGGCGTAAGAACCATCAGAAAAAACAAGAATATTCCGATGAAAGAGTCGTTGGAATTATCGGTTCTAAACTCTGAAGAAGCAAGTAATCGTTGGGATGTTGTTATTTCTAAACTTACCAATGTCTCAGAGATCAGTTATTTAAATGAGCAGCTAGAAGGCGCACTAACTTTTCGTGTAAAAAGTAACGAATACTTTGTGCCAATGGACGGTGCTATTGATGTAGAAGCTGAAATTGTTAAAATAAAAGAAGAGTTAAAGTATACCAAAGGCTTCTTAATATCTGTTCAAAAGAAACTTTCTAATGAGCGATTTGTAAGCAATGCACCCGAAAAGGTAATTACTATAGAGCGTCAAAAACTGGCAGATGCTGAGGCTAAAATTGAAACTTTAGAAAAAAGTTTAGCTAGTTTAGAATAAGATATAGTAATATAATTGTGAAGCCCTCATTTCTATAGTATTAGAAATGAGGGCTTTTCTATTGTTAAAAACAGATATACAACCAATTGATTTTTGTAGTTTTAGTAAGAACAAAAAGCTAAGAAAATGAAACCACTTAAAAAAGAAGATATTAAACAAGAGGTATTTGACCTGTATGACGACTACGCCCATAATAAATTAGAACGCCGAGACTTTGTTCAGAAACTTTCGGTCTATGCAGTTGGCGGCCTTACAGTGCCTTCTTTAATGAGTTTTTTAATGCCCGATTATGAAAATACTTTTTTAGTGGCTAAAGACAATCCAGATTTAGATTCGGGTTTTATTACTTATGACTCTTCTAAAGGTGGCGGCGAAATAAAGGCATTACTTTCTAAGCCAAAATCTACAGAAGGTAAATTACCAGGCATTGTTGTGGTTCATGAAAATAGAGGTTTGAATCCGTACATTGAAGATACAGCTAGAAGAGCGGCTTTAGCAGGCTTTGTAACTATTGCACCAGATGCCCTAAGTCCGTTAGGTGGTTATCCGGGTAATGATGATGAAGGTAGAGAGATGCAAAAAACTCGTGATAGAGATGAAATGTTAGAAGATTTTATAGCGGCATTTGAATATTTAAAAAACCATGAAAATTGTAACGGTAAAATAGGAGTAGTAGGATTTTGTTTCGGAGGATGGATTTCTAACATGATGGCAGTAAAAGTACCAGATTTGGCAGCAGCTGTACCTTTTTACGGAGGTCAGCCAACAGAAGGCATAGAAAATATAAATGCACCTTTAATGTTGCAGTATGCAGGTTTAGATGAGCGTGTAAACGCTGGATGGCCAGCTTATGAAAAGGCGTTGAATGAACTTGGTAAAGAGAATGTAGCCTATTTCTACCCAGAGGTAAACCATGGTTTTCATAATACATCTACACCTAGATACGATGAGCCTGCAGCAGAGTTGGCATGGTCACGTACTATTGAATTTTTTAAAGAAAAGCTGATATAAAGTATTGTTTGGTAAGTAGTTTTACTTGTTTGTCTGAAAAAAAATTAAAATTTAGAGTTAGTATTCATTTTATTTGAGTTAAGGATACAAGTGTAGTTCTTTTAGTTTTGTCATATAAACAATCTAAAAAAACACATTATGAGAAGTCTATTATGGTTAGTAGCAGTTATTTGTATAATTATATGGTTATTAGGGATGTTAGGTATTGTTCCAGGACTTGCAACCGGTAGTTTAGTACATATTTTATTGGTAATAGCAGTTGTTGTTATTCTTTACAATATTATTTCAGGTAAAAAAGTATTGTAATATCTATTACAAGTAAATCATTTTTTAAAATATATAAAAGCCCTTGATCGATTTCAAGGGTTTTTTTATGCTTTAATAGTATCTTTATTACTATGATTAGACCTTATGTACTTGCCGAAACGAACTGGGAACATTTAAAAGATGAGCAAATAGATTTGGCAGTTTTGCCATGGGGCGCTACAGAAGCGCATAATTATCATTTACCATACGGTACAGATAATTATCAAGCACAAAGCATGGTTGAATCTGCTGCTAAAATCTCATGGGATAAGGGTAAAAAGGTTATTGTGCTTCCCACAATACCCTATGGTGTAAACACAGGTCAGAGTGATATTTATTTAGATATGAACCTTAATCCGTCAACTCAATTGGCAATTTTAAAAGATTTAGTCACTGTTTTGAATAGGCAGGGCATTGAAAAGCTGCTGCTTTTTAATGGTCATGGCGGTAATAATTTTAAACCAATAGTAAGAGAGTTAGGTCTATTATTTCCAGATATGTTTATTAGCTTTTGTTTTTTTCCGCCAATGCTAGATAAATCGAAGTATTTTAAAGAAGAAGGCGATCATGCAGATGAGATGGAAACAAGTCTTATGCTTTATCTAAGACCAGATTTAGTACAGCCAAAAGAGAAATGGGGTAGTGGCAGTGCCAAGACATTCAAGATCAAAGCATTTAATGAAGGTTGGGCTTGGGCAGAAAGGAAATGGTCGGAGGTAAGTAGTGACACAGGTATAGGTAATCCGGAATTTGCCACTAAAGAAAAAGGAGAACGTTTTTTTGAGGATATAATTAAGAAATTGGATGAACTGTTCTGTTCAATTTGTGATGCGGATATTACTAACTTGTATGAATGAAATTGTTTAAAGATTCATTTTTTAATGGGTTCAAATAATTGGTTCGTTACAAACCTTTCGCTCCACCACTTTATACTCTTTTATCAACGATAAAAGTGCTCCTAAAATAATTATGTTTTTAAAGATGTATTGGCTTAATAAAGTGATTGTAAAATCATTTTTACCAAAAAGAAGTTCCGGTAAAATAAATACCGGGGTAAATGTCATCACTATATGTACAATGGCAGAATAGATTATATATTTATTTCTAAGGTTTACTAAGAGTGCTATTCCTATGAAAGTTTCAAAACTCGCCAAGATCAATAAACCGATTTGATCAGGTATCAAGTTAAATGTTAGTTTAGCTAAAGTTTCCTTTACAAGGTCTTCTGCTGGGCTGGTATTGGAAAAAAATTTTAGAAGACCAAAAAAAATATAGACCATACCAATTGTTGATGGTAGAACCCTGTTATTGAACTGTACATTTTGTTTGAAAGGCATAACGTTACTTCAAAGGGTTATTTCTTGAATTCATCAAGTAATTCTTGGTCGATTTTCACTTTATTATTGTACACTCTATATGTAACCGCAAAATTTATCACATAGTCGGCAAAAGCGGCATCCCCATGTCTTGGAGAACCGGTAGATTGTTCTGTTTGTAGATCAGTAATGCTTTGTGGCCGTTCCCTTCGTACAGCAAAAGGAACATTTAGGTTAAAGGAATAATTACCTTGGTTCAATGTTAGTCCGGGGTCAATGGATAATACATTTCCGGGTCTTCTAAAACCATCATTACCGCCAATTAAATCTTTCACCGGTACGCAGTCATAACGTACGCCCAAGGAACTTGAAAGCGTAGGGGATAGGGTAAAACTTAATCCCGTCCTTATGGAATATTGATCAGGTACTGCCATTATAGCCTCATTTTCAAGAATAGGATTTAAAGTTTCCCTAAAGGTTCTTATACCATTGGTTTCCCTAGGATTAACAAGATAGAAACCGCTGGCATAACCAAAAATACCATCGGATAATTTTTGGTAAAATTGGGCATCCAAGGTAAAACCTAGACCGCCATCGCCAGGCTGTATGGATTGGTCAACAGGTCTGGACTGTGGATCACCATTTGAACCTACATTATAAAAGATATCGGAAGCATTATAATTTCCGGTCGGTAGTTTCAAGCCTAGACCAACCGCAATATTTCCTTCAGGATGTTTTTCAAAATCTAATAACCAAAGGCCTACACCTAAACGAATGTCACCAAGTCCCCTTGAAAATGTCGTATTTCTTTCATTACGTCCATGCTCATATAAAGATGATCTTGAATTAAAGACGGTAGGTATCGTAATACTGGTGTATAACTTTTGGTTTATACCATAAGTTAAAAAGAAATCCGTGCTATGGGAGTAATTGACCACCTCTGTATTATTAGTTACACGGTCCGGTTCTTCCTCCGTACCCCTAAAATGCCTAAAGGATTTAAAGTATCTGTAATTTATGCCCAATTGAAAGTCCCCTTTGCTTATAATGTTGTTTTCAAGGCTGTTACCTACACATGAGGAAAAGTGGCGAATGGCAACACAACCTTGTGCCTTAACATTTAATCCTGTTACTAGAAAAATAGCCAATAAAGGTAGTAGTTTGTAATTCATAATATTGTTGTTTTGGTCGGTTGATAGAAAATGGTCAACTCCAGAAATTAAGAAGATGACCATTATTTGATTTGAAAGAACTTAAGTGACTTAAGTTTAATTAACTCACGGCCAATTTAATACTATGACCTAAATTTGAGGTTAACCGATGTGCAAAAAAGATTAATGAAAAGTTAATGCACTTAATGAAAGTTTAAGTTTGTTTAATATTAAGAACTAATTGAGTTTCTTTAAGGAATATGTTTAAGAAGAGAAACCTGTATATAGCCCTTTTATTTATTTCCTTGTTTGGATTGGCCATCATACAATACCAGTATTTGAAGATTGGTCTTAACCTGGCAAAACTCCAGTTCAACACTAATCTAGGAAAGGTCAGTAGTGAGGTTTCTTTAGGATTACAATCCAAAAACCAGCTTACCTTTTTATTGGGCAGTGCCCTAAAAAAGGATACAGCATATTTTACGATGAGCATAGATAGTATACAGGATGCCTCAAGTTTTTTCTTAAATGATTATATCACGGAAAAATTGGTTAACAATGGGATTGATTCAGATTTTAGCTATACCCTTCACACAAAGGATTCTGCATTTTATCTTCAATCACCCAAACAATTTAAAGTAAAGGACAATGTGGAGTCTTATCCTATTGAGCTTACCGGTTATTTATCTCAACTTCTTGGAAAAAGACTAGTGCTAGAATTACATTTTAGAAACTTGAACGGGTATTTTTTATCCAAGTTAAATGGTTTTACCTTACCGAGTATCCTGTTCATTTTGGGTATTTGTATTGCAGTAGTCTGGGTGTTGCGAACATTTTATTGGCAACGGCGTGTAATTACCACAACCAATGAATTTATTAATAATTTGACCCATGAATTAAAGACACCTGTATTCTCAATTGGTTTGGCTACTAAAATTTTGGATGAAACCTCCTTGCCAAATCAAAAACCAATTTTAGGAATAATCAGGCAGCAGGTAAAAAGGCTATCTGTACATATTGACAAGGTTTTGGAGCTAGGTAGTTTAGAGTCTGAAAAGAAGGTTTTAAAGTTTGAAAAAGTTGATTTTAGACCTTATCTGCTCAATTTGTGCAAAGAATTTGCCACATTGGTGACCATAGACAAGGCAACCTTTACCTACCATATACAAGAGGGAGAATTTATATTGAGAACTGAAGTTTTTCATTTAGAAAATACGATTAACAATATCTTGGACAATGCAAAGAAATATGCGGACAGCCCGGTTATTCAACTCAACACTTTTAAAAAGGATAATTGGTTGGTCATTGAGATAGCGGATAACGGTCAAGGAATATCCTTAAATGATCAGAAAAAGATATTTTTAAAGTACTATAGAGTTACGGATAATGAGCGCACTATGGTAAAAGGTTACGGACTTGGATTAAGTTATGTAAAGAATATTGTGGAAAAACATAAAGGAAAAGTTGAAGTAAAAAGTGAGGTTGGCAAAGGAACCCAAATATCTCTTTTAATACCCCTGTGCAATGAATAAACATAATATAATCTTAGTAGAGGATAGTACAGATCTGGGGTATTTATTATCGGAATACCTTAGGATGAAAAATTTCGAAATAAGTTGGTTTGCCAATGGGGAAAGTGCACTTAAAAATTTGGATACCGTAAAATATGATTTGGCAATATTGGATATTACAATGCCAGGTATGGATGGCTTTACCCTTGCCGAACAAATTAAAGAGCGTTTTCCAGAATTACCTTTTTTGTTTTTGACCGCACGTTCCCTTAAAGTAGATGTGTTAAAAGGTTTTTATATAGGTGCTGTAGATTATTTGAAAAAACCTATTGATGAAGAAGAACTGGTCATTAGAATAGAAAATTTATTGTCAAGAATGGCCGTAAGAACAATAGCTGGGGAAAAAGCCACCATTTTTAAAATTGGTAGGTATATGTTTAATGTAATCAATCAAGAATTGATGTTCGAAAATGAAACATTTCACCTGACCACCAAAGAAAGTGAGCTGTTACATTATTTGGTGGTGAGAAAGAATAAATTGTGCAGTCATAAGGATATTTTGATAAAATTATGGGGTGCAAACGACTACTTTAACAAGAAAAGCTTGAACGTATTTATTACACGATTACGGAAGTTTTTGGAAATGGATGATAGCTTGAGTATAGATAATATTCATGGTCAAGGGTTTATATTGCGGGAATAAGCCATGATATTGACCTTATTTTAACTCTTTCTCAACTAAGGCTATATAAGCTTGCATTGCTTTCTTTTTACTCATATTATTAGCTTGAAACAAAGCATTGGCCTTAAATGCATTTATTAAGGGAGTTTTACTGCCAGGGTTATCAAAATTGGAGTTTGCTATTTTATAGTAAGCGTATAGTTTTAATAGAATATCAGCAGGTAACGGTTCGGTAAAATTATTTACCAAAGCAACGGTAGCCTCAAATTCAATATGTAATTTCGTCTTTTTCATTTGGGTCAACAAAAGTAGCTATGCATGTTTCGGCACCTATCACCTTTTGGTTCAGTTTTACATTAATTTGGCAATCTAAAGGTAAGAACAAGTCTACTCTAGAACCAAATTTAATAAAACCTGCATCATCACCCTGTTGTACACTTTCCCCTTTTTCTGCGTAATTAACAATGCGCCTAGCTAAAGCGCCAGCTATCTGTCGGTATAAAATTTCGCCGAATTTAGGCGTTTTAATAACCACGGTGGTCCTTTCGTTTTCTTCACTTGACTTTGGGTGCCAAGCAACTAGAAATTTACCTGGGTGATATTTAGAAAAGGTAATACTGCCACTTGCAGGGTATCTGGTAACATGAACGTTTACCGGAGACATAAAAATAGATACCTGTCTTCTTTGATCCTTAAAGAACTCTTTCTCAAAAACTTCTTCAATAACCACTACTTTACCATCCACAGGGGCTAAAATTTCATTGAAATCTTTTATTGCTATTCTCTTAGGGTTTCTAAAGAATTGTAAAATAGTAATTAAGATGATTAAGCCAAATATTTGAATTACCATTCGTAACCAGGCGATATCAATAAAGAAATGGGCCAATAGAATACTGGCGCCAATAATTACAAAAGAAAATAATATTATTTTTTGTCCCTCCCTATGAAACATAACTGAATATATTTAAAGTTAAATAAGCAAACGGTGCTGCAAATACCAAACTGTCTAATCTATCTAGCATACCGCCATGCCCTGGCAAGATAGCACCACTATCTTTAACACCTGCTGTTCTTTTGAATTTAGATTCAATTAAATCACCTAAACTACCTGCTACTACAATAACAGTTGCAAGTATCATCCATTGAATTGGACTAATCAGTGATTCAAAAGTAGCCATTAAGTATGCTGCAGCTAATGCAAATATAAAACCTCCTAAAGTACCTTCAACAGTTTTCTTGGGAGAAACTGAAGGAAATAATTTAGTTCTACCAATACTTTTGCCTACCAGGTAAGCAAAAGAATCATTAACCCAAATAAGAATAAAAATACCCATGATCAATAATTTTGCAAAAGCATCATTCTTGTAAGGTATCATGGTTAAAAAAATACATCCGCCGCCAATATAAAACAACCCCACTAATAATTTTAGGGGTGTATTGAACTGCAATGGCTTTTTACTAAAAAGATTATATAGAAGATAAATGTCGACCACAATGGTAATCAGCATTAAAATATTTATTACTTGCTGATCTTTCACCAAATAAATAAATGCCCACCAGAGTGCTAAATAGGCAGCGAAAATATGGTACCCTTTTAAGCGAACTAGCTTCTTATATTCATAAAGACAGGCTAGACCAAAGGTCATAAATAAAAAATCGAATGCATCAGAGCTTAAAAAGACTGCTGATAATAATAAGATAATGTAGACAGCCCCAGTAAGCGATCTTCTTAAAATTTCTTTCATACTATAAATCTTCCAGAAGTAAAAGATAAAGATTTTTAGTACTACTACCATACGTTAGAAAGTCATCTGAGTTTTCTGCGGTAGCTTTAAAGTGTTTTAAGGTTGTTATATTGGCCGGTATTTTTTGGCCGTATCTTTTTTTGATGGTCTTTAAACCTTCACCGATAGATTCTACCAGCTGGCTAGTAGTAGCAAAAACTACAACATTACTTGGTAGTTCATTTACTTTTTTCTCGTGTAGTTGATTTGAGCAGACCAGAATACTGCCATTTTGCGCTATTAAATGCTCGCAAGTTGTGAAAAACACTTCACTTTCACGTACTTTATTTGTAAAAGTGATGGGTTCTTTCGAAAATTTTTGGGCTAGCCTTTCATTGAGAACAAAGAAAGGCTCACTCTCCCAATTATTTTCAGTGACAATATTTTGTATTGCCCTAGATACTTCAATATCAGAATCGCAATAAATAAATTTACCACCATTCTGTTTAAAATGAATGGTAAACTTTTCATCAACTGGAATATTTAGATCTGGCATATGATCGCCTCGCGTCTCCGCAGTTTCTTTCGAAACCTTCTTTTTGCCACCACCAAATAAAATATCTAAAAACCCCATTTATGTTGTTGAAATAATTGCTAATCTAAAGTACTGCAATTTTATTTATTCTCTGTAATTTCCTCTTCTTCTGTTTTAGAATCTGATTCTTTTAACTTTTCAAGATTTTTTTTATTTTCTAGAGCTAAAATATCTTTCTCAAAATTTCTTACTCCAAATATTTTTTCTAAATCTTCCTTAAAGATAACCTCTTTCTCTAATAATCTTTCTGCCAAAGTCGTTAATTTGTCCTTATTGTCAGTAAGCACTTTAATTGCTCTTTGGTATTGTTCTTCTATAATTTTAGAAATTTCAGCATCTATTTTTCTAGCGGTGTCTTCACTATAAGGCTTTGAAAAACCATAAGAATCTTGTCCAGCAGAATCATAATAGGTAATGTTACCAATTTCATCGTTAAGACCGTAGATAGTTACCATTGCTCTAGCTTGTTTAGTAACTTTTTCTAAATCACTTAAAGCACCAGTAGATATTTTATTAAATATCACTTTCTCGGCAGCTCTACCGCCCATTGTTGCACACATTTCGTCCAACATTTGTTCTGGTCTAACAATTAAACGCTCTTCTGGTAAATACCATGCGGCACCTAATGACTGTCCTCGTGGTACTATAGTAACCTTAACTAAAGGCGCAGCATGTTCTAACATCCAACTTGTAGTTGCATGACCCGCTTCATGATAAGCTATAGTTTCTTTCTCACCAGGTGTAATTATCTTATTTTTCTTTTCAAGACCGCCAACTATTCTATCAACAGCATCTAAGAAATCTTGTTTAGAAACAGCTTTCTTCTCTTTTCTGGCAGCGATTAAGGCAGCTTCGTTACAAACATTAGCAATATCTGCACCAGAGAAACCAGGTGTTTGTCTTGCTAAAAACTCAAGATCTAATGCCTCGGATGTTTTAATTGGTCTAAGGTGTACTTCGAAAATTTCTTTACGCTCACGTATGTCTGGTAGGTCAACATAAATCTGTCTATCAAATCTACCTGCACGCATTAAAGCTTTATCAAGTACATCTGCACGGTTGGTTGCAGCCAAAACGATAACATTAGTGTTGGTGCCGAAACCATCCATTTCAGTTAATAATTGGTTCAATGTATTTTCACGTTCATCGTTAGAACCTGTGAAATTATTTTTACCTCTTGCTCTACCAATAGCATCAATTTCATCAATGAAGATGATAGCTGGCGATTTGTCTTTAGCTTGTTTAAATAGGTCACGTACTCTAGAAGCACCAACACCTACGAACATTTCAACGAAATCTGAACCTGAAAGAGAAAAGAATGGCACTTTAGCTTCACCTGCAACGGCTTTTGCTAAAAGTGTTTTACCTGTACCAGGAGGACCTACTAATAATGCGCCTTTAGGTATTTTACCACCTAATGAGGTATATTTATCTGGGTTTCTTAAGAAATCTACAATTTCTTCAACTTCCTCTTTTGCACCTTCTAAACCTGCTACATCTTTAAATGATGTTCTAGTATCGGTTTTTTCATCAAATAATTTAGCTTTAGACTTACCAATGTTGAAGATTTGACCTCCTGCGCCGCCGCCGCCGCCGCCAGACATTCTACGCATTAAATATATCCAAATACCAATAATCAATACAAATGGTAATAAGGAAAGTAAGAAATCTAAAATGGCTGTAGATTCCTTTCCAAATTCAACAACGGTATCTAGATTATTTTCTTTTTTGATGTCGGTTATTTCATTTTGAAATATTTGAAGATCACCATAATCTAAAGTGTACTGAGGTAGATTACCTGAAGATGGAAGAAACGATTTTTCGTTTACATCTTTATGCACCTCTTTGGCAATGGCTTCATCTTTAAGAAAAACCTTTGCTTGATTGGTGTTTGTGATGATCAAAATCTTTTTAACATCACCATTTCTAAGGTATTGCTGTAATTCTGAAGTAGTCGTTTTGTTGGTGCTAGCTAAATCATCACTATTGAATAATTGAAATCCGATAAGTAATACTGCTACTAATCCGTAAATCCACCAAGAACTAAATTTTGGTTTATTCGGATTTGTCTTATTTTCTTTTGCCATTTTAATTTTTTATTAATTTACGCTACTTTCTATTGTTGTGAATTTTGCATCTCCCCATAAACCTTCAATGTCGTAGTATTCTCGAACTTGCTTTTGAAATACATGAACTACAACATTTACATAGTCCATTAGTACCCATTCGGCATTGTCCTCGCCTTCTACGTGCCAAGGTTTATCTTGAATAGCTTTACTTACTGTTTTTTGGATTGAACCTACAATCGCATTTACATGCGTATTAGACGTACCATTACAAACTATAAAATAATCGCAAACGGTATTTTCAATTTCTCTTAAGTCTAGTAGGTTTATGTTATGACCTTTTACTTCGTCAATTCCCTGAATTATTAATGCAATTAACTCGTCTTGGCTAGTTTTACTTTCCTGCATTCAAAAATTTTAATTTTTACAAAGTTATTATTTTTTTGTTCTTTTAGGACTAGTTTTTAACAATACATTAAAGATTCACAATTAGAACAGTAAATGCAAATAATCAAACTTGATGCCACGGAGTCTACTAATACTTATTTGAAAGAATTAATACAACAAAAAGAAGTAGTAGATTTTACAATAATTACCACTCAAAATCAGACATCTGGCAGAGGGCAAATGAATGCTAAATGGGAATCAGAGCCTTATAAGAATGTAGCAATCAGTTTATTAAAAAAAGATATAGACCTACCTGTAGGTAAGTTGTTTTTGGTTAGTATGCAGGTCTCTTTGGCAATTATAGAGGCGTTGAATGAGTTAGAAATACCTGATTTATATATAAAATGGCCTAACGACATTCTGTCAGGCAATCATAAAATTGGGGGTATATTAATTGAAAATATTATTTCTGGTTCACAAATTAAAAGAAGTATAATTGGTTTTGGACTAAATATTAACCAAACTAGCTTTAAAAATGCTCCGCATGCATCTTCTTTAAAAAAAATTGTTGGTAAAGAATTTAATTTGGATTCCGTCTTTTACGCTTTAATAAAAAAGTTACATCAACAACTAAATCGACCAATTACTACCTTAGAAATAGAGCTGTTTAAACAATATCACGCTGTTTTATTTAAAAATAAAGAAAAATGCACATTTACACTACCTGATAATACCATAGTTTCGGGTGTAATTATGGGTGTAACCATCAATGGTCTGTTGATGGTTCGATTAGCAAATGGTCATATTAAAGAGTTTGGATTGAAAGAAATACAACTTCAGTATTAAACTTTTGCCAAATTTGTAGAAAGTGTATTTATAAAATTCGTGATAGGTTTTTTAATCATCATAGCCATCATAGCATTGAACTCACCTGTAAAACTTAAAACAACTTCACTAGTATCGCTATCAATTTCTAAAATATCTGCCGTTAAGGTAAAAGGTAATTTTTCGCTTGCGGCACCTAGAATAATTTGACTATGCGGTGTTTGTTCCTTTTTTTCTAAAACAATTTCTGGCATTCCTTTTAAGGCAAAAAGAAATCTATTCTCATTTAAAACTTCAAATTTGTCAATATTTTCAGGCATTAACTGTCTAAAATTAGAAAGATCGTTTAAAAAGTTGAAAGTATCTTCTGTACTTTTTGATACTTGTGACTTTGGTGTTTCTATAAACATAATTATTTATTTGTCCATTTTGAAGGATCTTTCCTCCATTCCATTAATGTTACTAATTGTTCGTCTTTAACGTAGCCGGTATCTGAAGCTTGTTCAATTAAATACTCATAACTACTTAACGTATGCAACTCTGTATTTTTTTCTTTAAAGTTATTGGCGGCAGTTTCAAAACCATAGGTGAAAACGGCAAGCATACCTTTTACATTTGCGTCAATTGCTCTTAAAGCATCTACAGCATTTAGACTGCTTTTACCGGTACTGATCAAATCTTCGATAACAACAACCGTTTGGTGCGCTTCTAAATGACCTTCAATTTGATTTTGACGCCCATGCGATTTAGGTTCTGGTCTAACATATACAAATGGTAGATTAAGTTTATCCGCAACGAGTGCGCCGATACCTATTGCCCCAGTAGCCACACCAACGATGCAATCTGGCTTGCCATAAAGTTGTTCTACTTGCTTTGCCATTTCATCTCGAATGTAGTTTCTGATGATGGGGTACGAAAGTAAAATTCTATTATCGCAGTATATTGGCGATTTCCAACCAGAAGCCCATGTAAAAGGATTTTCCGGTTTCAATTTTATTGCATTAATTTGCAAGAGAAGCTCTGCTGTCTTTTTTGCAGTGTTTTTGTCTAAAACCATGACGCAAATGTATAAAGTTTTTGTTAATGAATTGCCTTTGATTTTGACAAATAAACTCTCTGATACAACAAATGGGGAGTATTTTTTGTTAAATCAAGAATCTATACAACTGGCAATAAGTTCGTTAAAGAAAGGGAAGTTAAAAGAAGCGTTCATTTATCACCCAAAGCACGATGAAATTTTAAAGAAGTTTACCAAAGAAATGCCTTTGGTTATTGCAGGTGGCGGCGTGGTATCAAATAAAGATGGTGACGTGCTATTTATCTATAGAAACGATAAATGGGACTTGCCAAAAGGCAAGTTAGATAAAGGGGAGTCAATTGAAGAATGCGCCATTCGTGAAGTTGAGGAAGAAACAGGTGTTAAAGGTTTGAAGATAAATCATTTTCTACAAACTACTTACCATGTTTTTAAGCACAACGGAATCAATAAGCTTAAGCAGGTACATTGGTATGCAATGAGCACCGACTTCGATGGGAAGCTAAAACCAGAAAAAAAGGAAGGTATTTTTAAGGTTAGGTGGAAAGGACCTGCAAAAATTAAAAAAGCCTTAGAAAACTCATACGTAAACATTAAAATTCTTTTTCAAGAAGATTAGGGCTACTCTACAATTCTGTATACAGGATACTGTAAATGTGCTTCTTCGTAAAGTTTACTTTGCATAAAAAGCCAGTCTAACTGTTGATACCAGTTTTTGCTAAATTCAGGGTTTGTTCTTTTTTGTTCTTCAAATTCCATTTTTAGAATTGTGTCGTTCTCGAGCATTTCTAGAGCTGTATCTTCAAAAACGTAAGGGGAGAACCCTTCTTTTTGTTGAAGAATGGTGTCAAAAAAATTCCAGTTAAAAAATGAATCTACTGCTGTCGGTTCTAAAGTTTCCAAAAGATATCTAAAACCAGGTTGGTTTATTGGTATAATGATATCACCTACATGAAATTCTTTTGTGGTTCGCTCTACATTCACCGTAGTGTTATAATGCGGGTAATGCCCTTCGTAAGGTGCTTTGTAGGTTTCATATTCATTTATTTTATAAGATTCAATGTTAATGGTAGAATCTTTTTGTAAGGTTGTATAGTGGATGTTATTTAAATCTAGTTTATCCATTATATTTCTCCATTGATTACCAATAATATATGCTTTGGGGATTTTTACAGAATCTGATGGCACATAAAAATCTTTATAGGTTACCTCGGTTTCAATAGGTGTGTTTCGGTCGAATTTTAATCTTTTATAACCTGTTACTTCACTTATAATCGTATCTGCCTTATATCCTTTAAATATATAGTTAGAAGCATGGGTAGAATCAATTTTGTAGGCAGTTGGGTAATAACTATTTGGGTACGTTGAAGTAAATGTTAAGTCGCGCATAGCTCTAATCTCTGCACCGTCTTTTTCAGTTATGGTAATCATTTTACGCATGAGTTCATAAGTGCCTTCAACCCGCTTGTCATATGGTTTAAGCATATGTGTTTCTACCATCATACCTACAGTATTCCACAATGTTGTATAACCGGTCGAATATCTTGGGCTATCCATAAATTGTTGAAATCCTTTTTCTGGAGGACTATTAAAGACATTCACGTAAGGTGTAATATCCCATCCAGAATTTAAAAGTGAATCTTTTAATTGAGGCATTAGACTATTGTGGACATAATCACCCAGTTTTCCGCCAAGCTTATTATGTTGCGTAAATAGGTGTGTTAAGGTATATTGGTAATCGGCGCCATTGCTTACATGATTATCAATAAATACATCGGGATTGATGAGGTGAAATATTTTTGCGAAAGTCTCAGCGTTTTTTGTGTCTGATTTGATAAAATCTCTGTTGAGATCATAATTTTTGGCATTACCTCTAAATCCGTATTCCAGCGGTCCGTTTTGGTTGGCTCTAGAAGTACTATTTCTATTTAATGCACCACCCACGTTGTAAATAGGAATAGTAGCAATTATGGTTTCTTTCGGTGTTTCGATTTCATTGCTCGCTAAATCACGAAAGAGCAACATGGTAGCGTCAATACCATCACTTTCACCAGGGTGAATACCATTATTAATCAACATCATGGTATTGTTCTCTCCTAATTTTTTAAAATCAAAGTCACCTTTAGCACTGTAGGTAACCACATGTAATGGTTTGCCGCTATCAGTTGTGCCAATAGTCTGTATGTTTATAGTAGAGAACTCTTGGGACAGTTTCAGATAAAAATCGATGATCTGGTCATAAGTCGCAGTTTCTGTCTTGTTCGAAATTTCGAAAGGTGTGGGGAAATCAGTTTTTGTATTTTCAACCTTACTTTCGCACGAGATAATTAAAAGAGCTAATAAGAAGAGTGATCTGGTTTTCATGTACAAACAATTAAAGAGGTGATCAGTACTAAAAATTGATTGTAAAAATAGCAATTACTTTGTTGCTTACGCAATTTGTGTTATTTCTGTTATTTTAGTTCTATCAATAGGTTTTTGATTGAAAGTTATCATGTGATGACTTTTGCTTTTATAATATTCCCATTGCTTTTTATCTCTGGGGTCAATAGAAGAAGTAACAATGTTAATTCTAATTTTTTCGGTAATCGGTAATTCAATAAAAGCCTCTAAAAATTCCCAACCGTCCATAATAGGCATATTAATATCTAAAAATATAATTCGTGGTATTTGAATTCCATTATTAAAAAAGTCGGTTAAAGTATCTATTGCAATTTTACCATTGGCATAAGATTCTATTGAATTACATTCAACACTAGAAGATATTAATTTACGTAAACCGAATACCGTAATAGCATCGTCATCGATTATAGTAATGTCACTAATTTTTGTCATTAAAGAAAATTTTAAATTCTGTTCCTTTTCCAAGCTTGCTAGTTACTTCAACTTTTCCGTTCATGGCGTCAATTTGATTTTTTGTAAGGTATAAACCAATACCTCGAGCATCTTTATGGTCATGAAATGTGTTGTACATGCCAAATAGTTTTTTTCCATACTTATCTAAATCTATACCTAAACCGTTATCTGAAATGGTTAAAATGGAATAGTTGTCTTTTTTTTCTACACTTAATTTTACCAATGATTTTCTTTCTGAATGTCTGTATTTTACGGCATTTGTTAAAAAGTTTGATAAAATACTATCTAAATAAGATGGTACCGATTTAATATGAAAATCTATGGGAATATTGTTTTCAATTGTAGCCTTATTATTTAAAATAAAAGACGATAAATTTTTACAGATATCTTCTACTTTATCATTCAAATTAATTTCTTTGATTTCAATATTGGTATTGGTATTTATAGATACTACTTCATTTAAATTATCTAAAGTTTCTAGTAAATTGTTAGAAGCTGTTGTAAGCATCGAAATAATATTATTCTTTTCTTCCTCATCTTTTTCGGTATCCAAAAAGCTTAAAAGCATTGAAAAATTAGCCGAGTGAGAGCGTAAATTATGCGAAACAATATGTGCAAAGTTTAAAAGTTTTTTATTCTGTACCGATGCAATATTTATAATGTTTCGAAGCTCTTTTTCTTTTTCTTTTAAATTAGAAATATCTAAACTAATACCTACAAGACCATATGCTATACCTTTACTATTTAATAGAGGTATTTTAGAGCTCAGAAAAGAAGTTTGCTTGCCATCTATTGTGGTTTTAACAGTTTCTTTCCCAATTACAGGTCTAAGAGTGTTCATTACTTTTAAATCTTCCTCTCTAGACTTTTCTGCAGCTTCATATGGGTAAAGTTCAAAATCGGTTTTACCTAAAATTTCTCTTGGGTCGTTAACCCCTAAATATTCACATTCAGCTCTATTGATTAAAATTTTTCTAGATTCGGTATCTTTTATGTACACATTAACCGGTAAATTATCGATTAATGTTCTTAATAGTTTTTCGTTGTCAATTGTTTTAATGTCAGCTTGTACCTGTTCGTTTATATCTTGAAAAGTACCTATTAGACCTACCATTTTACCTTTGTTATATATGGCTTTTCCTCCAGCCATAACCCATTTTTCTTTTCCGTTAGCGGTTATTATTTGAAGTTTTAAATTACTCCAAGATTTACCATTTTCCTGTGCTTCAAAAAGTGCCATAGATACAGCATTTCTGCTATGTCCTTCTTTATAATAAAAAAGTGCAGTTTCAATACTAGGTACAAAATCAGGTGATACCTCATGAATTGATTTAGTGGTAGAACACCAGAACAACTGGTTGTCTTCCATATTATATTCCCACCTTCCAATTTTTGTAATTTCTGCTTGTTGTTGTAGTAATAAATCCTTCTTGTTTAGCTCTAGTTCATTATTAACGGCATCTGTAATATTATTTAATTGAATAATTGCCCCTACAATATTCTCATTGGTGTCATACCAAGGTGCATTTATCCATTCAAACCAAAGTTCATTATTATTGGTGTCTATGGTTTTATGAATACCCATAGGCTGAGGATTTCCTTTGAAACAATTCTCTAAAACCATTTTCCATTTTTCACTTAAATTCGGAAAAACCGAGAATAAGCTTCTAGAGTTATTACACTCCTCATTTTCATTAAAAATACTCGTCCACTTGTCAGATGTCTGAACAATATTATAATTAGTGTCTACGAAAGCCGTTGGTGTTGGCAATTGTCTAATTAGGTACGAGGTATTAGATACTTGGGGAACTTTTATCATACCGTTGTAATTTCTTACGAATGTAGTGGGATTACTGTGTTTTACTACATATTTGTTGTGAATATTGCCTATAACGTTGTAAAAGATTCAATAAACTGTTTAATCAATCAATTTTTAGTTTTTGTTGAAATGAAATTTAAAAGTCGTGCCTTGGTTCGGCTCGCTTTCAACTGTAATTTTTCCTTTTAAGGCATCCATTTGATTTTTTGTGATATAAAGACCAATACCTCTAGAATCTTTATTTCTATGAAAGGTTTTATATAGACCGAACAATTGGTCACCATATTTTTCTAAATCAATACCAAGACCATTATCCTCTACATTTAAAATGGTATAATTTTCATCTTCCTCAATACTTAATATGATGATAGGTTTTTTATCTTCACATCGGTATTTAATAGCGTTTGTAATACAGTTGGTTAGTATGCTATTAAGGTAAGCCGGTAATGCTTTTACCTGAGTACTTTCTGGAATTTCATTAATAATTTTTCCATGGGTTTTTTTAAGTATGCCGGCAACGTTCTGTTCAACCACAAATAGGCTTTCGTTTAAAGAAAGTAATTTTTTCTCTTCATTGATACTAGATTTTACGGCAACGATTTCTCTGAGCCCCTTTATGGTTTCAGAAAGATTATCAGAGGCACTAAAGAGCATATTCATGTATTTGTTACGCTGAATTTTACCAGTTTCATCGTTCAGAAAATTTAATAGTAAAGAAAAATTAGTAGCATGGGTTTTAAGATTATGAGATACCATGTGCGCGAAATTTAATAGTTGCTCATTTTTCTCTCGTGCCGATGCAATGGTATTTTTTAAATTTTTCTCTAATTTAATTTGCGAAGTAATATTTTCAAAAGTGCATAAAACACTTTTTACATTAGTACTATCTTCTACTAAAGTACCTGTAACTTTTAGGTTTAAAATGTGCTTTTTATTGTTCGAAAAGGTAAATTTTATTGGTGTAAATGAACCTTTTTCTAAAAGTTGCTGTGTTAAATTTTCACTTTTATTGCTAAAATGATCATTTACAAAATGTTTATAATTTTTGTTTAGGAAATACTCTTTTTCAAAACCACAAAGTTTTAGCATGTGCTGGTTAAGATTTAAAAAATTACCTGTTTCTAAATCTATAATGGCTAAGCCAATAGGTACTTTTTCAAAAAGAGGGTACTCAATTTTAATACTGTTAGATGCTTCGATATTTTGTTCAACTTCATCTTGAATGTGTTGAATTGTGCCGATTATTCTTATGCATTTACCTTCTTTAAATTTAGGTCTACCAATAGTGTTGACCCAAATAATGGTGCCATCTTCTCTTTTTAATTGAGCCTTTTCATTCCAAGGTTTACCTGAATTTATGGCCTCGAAAACAACCTTTTTAATAATTTCTCTAGATTCTTCAACGTAGAAATCTATAGCTTTGTCTAAACTGGGTTCAAATTCTGCAGATAGACCGTAAATTTTGTTTACTACTGGGGTCCAGTGTAATTCTTCTTTTTGTACATCAAATTCCCAACTACCTATTTTAGCTACATCACTCTTTTGATTTAAAATAAGTTTGGTCTTGCTAAGTTCAATTTCAAGCTCTTGTGTTTTAGAGATAGGTTCAACCTTTATTACAACACCTATTATATTGCCATAACCATCTTTCCAAGGGTTTAGATGCCAAATAGAATCTTTTGAAGAATACTGGCAATCTTTGGCATTATATTTAAACTTGATATCTCTTAGTCCGTCCAAGCTATATTGTAATCTAGCTTTTAAATCTTGAGATAAATTGGGAAACAGATCAAGAAAGTATTTACCCTCGAGGTCATTTAAATCTAGTTGAAAATTTGCCTGCCATCTAGGTGAAGCGCTGATCAATTGAAAATCTGTATCAATGATGGCAATAGAGGACGGAATCTGATTGATCCAGTCTAAAGAAAAAGATGAACTATTTTGTGACTTAAACATATCTAGAAAGAATTTTCCTACTAATTTATAGGAATATTCTAATTTCGAAAGCTTAATTGTTGTGTTTTTGTGAAAAGTTGTTGTTGAAAGGCTAATTATTGTTGTGTAACCGATGAACTACACCTATTTTCTTACAGAATCGGGTACTAAACCTGTATAGTCCCCACCGTTACGTATTACGTCTCTAACAATAGACGAGCTTATGTATGATTTGCCCGATGAGGTCAATAGAAACACAGTTTCTATCTCAGATAATTTACGGTTTGTATGTGCAATTGCCTTCTCAAATTCAAAATCGCCAGGATTACGTAATCCCCTTAAAATAAAATTAGCATCTTCTTTCTTACAAAAATCTACTGTAAGCCCTTCATAAGACTTTACCGAAATAGAGGGTACATCTTTAAATGATTCTTCTATAAAGCGTATACGTTTCTCAAGACTGAACATATATTTTTTGTCGGCATTTTTACCTATTGCTATGATTATTTCGTCGAACAAGGTGATGCCCCGCATAATAATATCATGATGGCCTAATGTTAAAGGATCAAAAGAACCAGGAAAAATTGCGCGTCTCATAGGTGGGTTTTACGTTTTAAATATAGTTAATTTAAGATAATGCCTCGGTAATTGCGTATTCAAATAACATACCTAGCTCAATACCAGCTTCTTTAGCTTGTTGAGGTAATATACTTTCTGTAGTTAAACCCGGTGTGGTGTTCATTTCTAATAAATAGGGTTCGTTGCCAATGAATATAAATTCACTTCTAGAGAAACCTGTCATTTTTAAAACATCATATATTTTTATAGAAGCTTGAGTCACTTTTTCTAATTGTTCAGAGTTTATTCTTGCTGGAGTGATCTCTTGTGATTTACCTTCATACTTTGCTTGGTAGTCAAAGAAGTCATTTTCAGAAACTATTTCTGTAATAGGGAAAACTGTTGTTTTGCCATGTAGTTTTAGAACGCCCACAGATACTTCGGTACCATTAAGAAAACCTTCAATAATTATTTCGTCATCTTCTTTATAAGCGGTTTCGATTGCACCTTTTAAATCTTCGGCTTTATAAACTTTAGTAATACCAAAACTGCTACCAGACTTATTAGCTTTTACAAAACAAGGCAGCTTTACCTTATCAATGATTTCACTTTCATTTATTTTATCACCTAAGTTTAGGTAATAAGAAGGTGCCGCTTTAATTCCGTATGGTTTTAATACACTAAGTAAATCTCTTTTGTTGAACGTAAGTGCTGCTTGGTAAAAATCGCAAGAAGTGTGTTTAATTCCCAATAATTCGAAATACGCTTGCATGAGTCCGTCTTCGCCAGGCGAACCATGAATTGCATTAAAAACACAATCAAATGTTATAGAGTTGCCTTTTAAAGGAATAGAGAAATCATTACGATCAATAGGCGTTTCGTTATCTGCATCGTCAACATAGACCCATTTGTTTTTAAAAATATGAATTCTGTATAGATTGAATTTATCTTTATTAAGGTAATTATAGACCACATTTCCACTTTTAAGCGATATTTTATATTCACTAGAATAACCGCCCATTATAATTGCAATATTTTTTTTCATTTTTTGGTCTATTAAGAATCGAAAAGCAAAGATGGAGCATTGAAATAAAATAAAAAAGAAAACGAACGGCATTCCTTCAAATTGAATTAATTTTTTGAGCGAGTGGTAAGTATAAACCAAAGCTGCAAAAAGGTATGGGGGCATTTACTATATTTGTCGGGTCAAATAATAAGTATGAGAAATTTTTTCAATTTTTTAAAAAGTAAGACATTTTTAATTCAGCTAGGTCTTGCTGTGTTGGTATTGATTATTACAATTTTTATTGTTTTACGATACTTGAATAGCACGACCAACCATGGTGAGTTTGTGGAAGTGCCAGATTTTTCTAAAAAATCGGTGATGGATATGAGAAAATCTATAGAAGAAGCCGGTTTAAGATATGAGGTGTTAGATTCTGCAAATTACAATCCAGATTACCCAAGATTTTCTATCATTGAGCAAAACCCGGTAGCAGGATCAAAAGTGAAAGAAAATAGAAAGATATATTTTACCGTTAATCCGTCAGGATATAAAAAAGTAACCGTTCCTCAAATTATTCAAGTAACCAAGCGTAATGCCTCTTCAATGTTGAAGGCGGTTGGCTTAGATGTACAACGGGTAACTTATGTAGATGAGTTAGGTAAAGATATGGTATACCAAATAAAATTTAAGGGCAAGTATATAAAGCCTGGCGATAAACTACCAAAAACTTCTAAAATAGAATTGATCTGTGGTAATGGTACTATTACAGATAGAGCAATAATTAAATCGGAATCAGAAGATTAGATGGAGGAGCATATTGAGCAGCCTGAGAATGAAGATGGAGAACTTTTTGAGCACCATAGGGTAGTAGCATCAAAAGGGCAAGAGCCATTACGAGTAGATAAATTTTTAATGAATTTCATTGAAAATGCTACAAGAAATAAAATACAGCAAGCAGCAAAAGGCGGCCATGTTTGGGTTAACGACGAGATTGTAAAGTCTAATTACAAGGTGAAGGCCGGTGATGTGGTAAAGGTGTTATTTGAGCATCCGCCACATGAGTTTTTACTGGTGCCAGAAGATATTCCTTTAAACATTGTCTACGAAGATGATGTGTTAATGGTGGTAAATAAACCTGCAGGCATGGTGGTACACCCAGGCCATGGCAATTATTCGGGAACGTTAATAAATGCCTTAATTTTTCATACAGATAATTTACCGGCTAACAGTAACGAAAGACCAGGTTTGGTACATCGAATAGATAAAGATACTTCTGGTCTATTGGTAGTTGCAAAGACCGAAGCGGCTATGACCCATTTGGCAAAACAGTTCTTCGACAAAACTTCTGAGCGAGAATATATTGCTCTTGTTTGGGGTAATATAGAAGAAGATGAAGGTACGGTAGTTGGTAATGTGGGTAGACATCCTAAGAACCGGTTACAGATGCATGTTTTTCCTGAAGGGGAAGATGGCAAAGAAGCCGTTACACATTTTAAGGTGTTAGAAAGGTTGGGTTATGTAACACTCGTATCTTGTAAGTTAGAAACGGGTAGAACGCATCAAATTCGTGTGCATATGAAATATATAGGCCACACTTTATTTAATGATGAGCGTTACGGTGGCGAAAAAATATTAAAGGGAACTACATTTACTAAATACAAGCAATTTGTAGATAATACCTTTAAATTATTGCCAAGACAAGCCTTACATGCAAAGACTTTGGGGTTCGTACATCCGGTGACCGGTAAGCATATGAGTTTCGATTCAGAAGTGCCCGAAGACATGACAAATGCTATTGAAAAATGGCGTAGTTATGGTAAGAACAGCACAGAATAAGATTCTTCGATACCGCTATTTAAACTCTTTTTTATCTTTTGTTGGTCTATCTATATATCCTGTATATTTTTGGGCTATTAAAATTTCACTATGAAAATTGTTATTTCTCCGGCTAAGTCATTGAATTATGAAAGTGAGCTGCCTACGGCAAAATTTACTTCGCCAGAATTTATAAAAGATGCTGAAAAGCTAAATAAGATTTTAAGAAAAAAGAAGCCTAAAGTACTTTCAGAATTGATGTCTATATCTGATAATTTGGCGCAATTGAACTGGCAGCGTAATCAAGATTTTACGATACCGTTTACGCCAACTAATGCTAGACCTGCAATCTATGCCTTTAGCGGCGATGTGTATACGGGCTTAGATGCTTATACCTTATCCGAAGAAAAAATAGGTAAACTACAGCAAAGTCTTAGAATTTTGTCAGGGCAATATGGAGTGCTAAAGCCTTTAGATCTTATGCAGCCTTATCGCTTAGAAATGGGGACTTCATTGCAAGTAGGCAGAAGTAAAAATCTTTACCAATACTGGGGCAGTAGACTTACAGATCATTTAAATAATGAAATGGTAGATGGCGAGTTGCTTGTTAATTTGGCAAGCAATGAATATTATAGCGTATTACAACCTAAAAATATTAAGGCAGAAATTATCACTCCTATTTTTAAAGATTGGAAAAACGATAAACTGAAGATTATTAGCTTTTTTGCAAAGAAGGCAAGAGGTGCCATGGTGAGGTATATTTTAGATTCAGATGCCAAAACACTTACAGATATTAAAGGGTTTAATTTAGACGATTATGAATTTAGTCAAGAACACACCCTAAAACAAAATGAACCCGTATTTATTAGATAAAATATAATCTACACTTTTTCGTTCTTTAGATATATAAAATACGTCTATGAAAAGGGTTTTTTTACTTTCTGTTATTTGTGTTGTTTTACTATTCTCTTGTACCGATATAGATGATAATGTTAGCTTAGTTAATATTCGTATTCAAAATAGCACCGAATTATTTTTTACAGAAGTACGTATTGCTGAAAGAGATACCGTTTACGAGAATATTGAAGCTGGTAAGTTCTCTGAATATATGGAGTTTGAAACCGCGTACCCAACTGCATCTATTTCTATTTTAACAGATTCTACCAGTATAAATTATTTTCCGACCGAGGTATCAGCAGATTCCCTACCGATTGGCTTTTACACTTATGAGATTACTTTAGATGCCGAGAACCAAGTAGGTTTGACCTTTAAAATCGACGAATAAGATTATTTCTTTCTATTGATTTTAATTTTATCTTCTATTGTAGGTCTCTTTTTAATTTTACAAGGTCGTCTTGCCCCGTAAGAATTATTAGATATTTTTCCCTTTTTCGATTTTTTATCTCCCTTGCCCATAACTCGTTTATTTAGGTTTCTTTTAAAGTTAGTAATTTAGAAATCATAAGAGCGTATTATATGCTCAAGAGAATAAAACACTAATGCAATACGTATTTAAGCATACTCACCCTTACGAACCTTTTATTAACAATACTACCCAAAAATTAATTGTAGGTACATTACCGCCACCACGTTTTACGACAGGTGAGTTGAAGGAAGGTGATGTTGACTTCTGTTATGGTAGTAGAGATGGGCAATTATGGACAATTTTAGATAGTATTTTCAATTTAAACCTAAAGTTCGAAAGTAGTACTGAAGCGATAGAGCAACGAAAAGACTTTTTAAGAAATAGAAAGATTGGGGTATGCGATATTGTAGCATCGGCCGAACGCGAAAAAATAGATGCCTCTGATATTGGTATGCAAAATATCGAATTAAGAGATATTTTGAGTTATTTAGAAAAGTATACCAATGTACATACTCTTTTGTTCACAGGAGGCAATAGCAAAAATGGACCCGAATATTTTTTTAGAAAACATTTAAAAGAGCATTCGGTATTTTTCATGAGAATTTCTAATGAAGTACCTAGAATTCACGAATTTTCACATCCTATTACTAAAAAGGTAATAAGAACGGTTTCTTTAATTGCACCATCTGGGGCTGCAAATAGGGCGGTGGGTAGTCTTAAAAGTTATAAGATGATGAAGCTAAAAAATCCGACTTTTAATACGGTCGATTTTAGAGCGCTTCAATACAAAAAGTATTTCTAACAGAAAATAAATTTTCAAAATGGTATAAACTAAAAAGAGTCTTGTTTTTAAAACAAGACTCTTTTACGAGAACACTATATGAAAATGAAAAATTTTATTACTTATTTACATTGTAAAGATAGATAGCATATCACGTATTTTGGAATATTTGTTGTCAATACGTACTATTTTGTGGTATACTTCTATGAATATGATATTTCACAAAAATCATTCTTCAATTTCTCTTGGAATAGCGATATTTATAATCGAATTTTAACAAGATTGCCATGACGGTATGGCCCTAAGTTTTAATATATGCAACAACAAGAAAGGTTGGCAGAGTTTAAGAAATCTGTCCAAAATAAATTTAATGTCTATAACAGTCTATTTCTAAATCTACCCTATAAGAATATAGAGAATGTAGGTATGTTGATTCCATTATTGCTGAATCAATCTGAGAAGGGGTTGAGCGAGGGTCATAATCCGAAAGAAATTTTAGAAAATTTTTTTGAAAATTTCGTAGAAATAGAATCTGAAAAAGAACAAATAGATTTCATGTTCCGCATCATACAGTATGTAGAACGCCAAGTAGTACTATATGATAGTGTCGAAGATGCCGCATTTCCGAAACTGCATAAACATTCAAGTTCATTGTCATTGAAAGATTATTTTCAATTTGTTGAAAAGAACAATTCCTGGGATACCATTTGGGATAAGTTGAGCACCTTTAGTGCACGAATTGTATTAACCGCTCACCCAACACAATTTTATACCCCTGCGGTACTAGATATTATTACCAATTTAAGAACATTGATTCTTGAAGATAAAATAGACGAGATCGATGTGGGGCTACAACAGTTGGGCCTAACCTCATTAATAAATGCTACCAAGCCTACACCGTTAGATGAGGCGAAGAATATTATCTATACTCTACGTCATGTGTATTACGATGCCATTGGCGACATGTATGCTTATATAAAAGGTAGTGTAGGATCAAAGAGTTTTGAAAATCATGATATAGTAAAACTAGGTTTCTGGCCTGGTGGTGATCGTGATGGTAACCCTTTCGTAACGGCAGATATTACAAAAGATGTAATGAACGAGCTTCGTTTAACTTTAATGAAGTGCTACTATAATGATTTAAAAGGGCTAGTACATAAACTTACATTTAAAGATGTACAAGCTCCCTTGCAAAAGCTGAGGTCCAATCTTTATACAGCTATGTTCGATAGTTCGAAAGATATAGGTTACGATGATTTAATATTACCGTTACAACAAATTAGATTAATACTGATTGAAAAGTATCAAAGTCTTTATTTGAGAGATTTGGAGAAATTTATCGATAAAGTAAAAATCTTTAAAGTTCATTTCGCAACCATAGATATACGTCAAGATCATAGTATGCATACTAAGGTAATGACTGATGTTTTGAAGAAAAACGGACTAATTAACCAGGACTTAAGCGAATTATCTGAAGAAAAATTAATTGATATTCTATTACATGAGAATTTACAATTGGTGGCAGATGATTATGAAGAGGATATTGTAAAAGATACCATCAAGAATATACTTCAATTACAGACCATACAAGATAAGAATGGGGAAGAAGGTTGCAATAGATATATTATAAGTAACTCTGAAGATATATTCTCTATACTTTTTGTTTATGCACTTTTTAGATGGTGTGGTTGGGAAAATAAGGAGATTACTTTTGATATAGTACCGTTATTTGAAACTATGAAAGGAATGGATAACGCGCAGGCGACCATGCAGTTTTTATTCAATTTACCAGAGTATAAAGCGCACGTTAAAAATAGAAATGATAAGCAGACTATTATGCTTGGTTTTTCTGATGGAACCAAAGATGGTGGCTACTTAAAAGCGAACTGGTCTATATTAAAAACTAAAGAAGAACTTTCAGAGGTTTGTGATGAACATGATATAGCAGCTATATTCTTTGATGGTAGGGGAGGTCCACCAGCAAGAGGTGGTGGTAAAACACATCGTTTTTATGCAGCACAGACCAATAAGGTTGCAAATAATGAAATTCAACTTACAATTCAAGGGCAGACCATAACTAGTACCTACGGTACAAAAGAACAGTTCATTTATAATAGTGAGCAGTTGTTAACGGCTGGTTTGTCAAATACCATACTTGAAAAAGAAATTGTAATCTCAGATGCAGATAGAGCCCTTATAGAAGAAATGTCTGAAATGAGTTTTAATAAGTATGACGACCTAAAACATCACGATAAGTTTATGCCATATTTAGAAAATATGAGTACGCTTAAGTACTATACAAAAGCGAATATTGGCAGTAGACCAGGTAAAAGAGGAAACAAAGCAAAGCTAGAGTTGTCAGATTTACGTGCAATATCTTTTGTGGGTTCTTGGAGCCAGTTAAAACAAAACGTACCCGGTTATTATGGTATAGGTACTGCTCTAAAAAACTTAGAGGATGATGGCAGATTTGATGAAGCCAAAAGAATTTATGAAGAAGTCCCGTTTTTTCAAGCTTTAATGATGAATAGTATGATGAGTCTTACCAAATGCTATTTTGAATTGACAAGTTATATGAAAGAAAATGAAGAATACGGTGCCTTTTGGGAGATATTACATGCAGAATATCAGCTTTCTAAAAGTATGCTATTAAAATTATCAGGCATGGATATTTTAATGCAAAAAGAGGCTATATCTAGGGAGTCTATAAAAATTAGAGAGAATATTGTTTTACCGTTATTGGTTATACAGCAATACGCACTTCAAAAAATAGGTGAGGGAACGGAGTATAAAGAGTTATATGAGAAAATTGTAACACGATCTTTATATGGTAATATTAATGCTAGTAGAAATTCGGCATAATATATTTTATAAAATTTAAAAAGGCTCTGTAAGTAAATTTACAGAGCCTTTAATATTGAATTCGTTTTGGTTTAATGAACCTTGCGAACCACTTTTATATTGTTAGAAATATCAAAGCAGCCATTGAATTCATCAAATGTCCAACCGGGTTCCATACCTGTTAATCCATCTTCATATCTAATGTAGTAGATAAAACAAGTGCCTTCACCTGCGGCATTGAAATCAACCGATTTTAAATCTGCTAGCGTTGGTGGTAATCCAAGTATTTTACCAGATTCATCTGTAATTATCCAAGAACTATTTGCTCCAGAAGCATTTTCATTAATTAGAGAAATACCAGTTACAAAATCAGCAGTTTCATCGACGATAAATTCAAACGGACCTCCCGTAATTGTACCTGCTTCAGGTTTTGTTCTTACCACTGTCAATGGGTTCGATAGTGCAAAATTTCCTGTAACGTTATTTGCATTCATATCTACTTCAAGTCCTATAATTTCACCTTCGTAACGAGCGTACCAAATTAGGCAAGTGCCTGCTCCTGCTCCGTCAAAATTGACACCTTCTACAGCTTCGAGAGTAGGAGGTAGACCTAGAATTTTTCCTTGGTCATCGGTGATAACCCAAGTGTTTTGAGTACCTGATGCGTTGGAATTATCTAGTGTAATACCATATACATTATCAACTTCACCATCAACACAAAAGCTGAAAGGACCTCCAACTAAAGTACCTGCATTTACACCTTGTAATCTTTGAACTTCAATAGGGTTAGACAAATCAAAGCATCCGGTTAAGTCTGCTGCGTTATTGCCCATGGCTGCACCGTCTATACCATCTTCATATCTTAAATACCAGATTAAACAAGTACCAACACCGGCAGCATCAAAATTCACTCCTTTAACTGCATCTAATGTTGGTGGAAGACCAAGAATATTTAATTCTTCATCGGTAATAACCCATGTGCTATTTGTTCCTGAAGCTTCAGAGGCATCTAGCATAATATCGGTTACATGGTCAGCTTCACCATCAACAAAGAATTTATATGGTCCACCAGTTAAAACCCCGGCTTCTGTTTTACTTCTAACCACTTCAATTGAATTAGATAAATTAAAATTACCCTGTAGGTCATTTGCATTCATGTCAACAGCTAGTCCGTTCAATTCACCCTCATAGCGCAAATACCAAATTAAGCAAGTACCGGCACCGGCGCCATCAAAATTCACCCCTTCAACAGCCTCTAATGTAGGAGGTAAACCTAAAATATTACCTTGGTCATCTGTAATAACCCAGCTACTATTACTTCCTTTAGCTTCGGTATTGTTTTGTGTAATACCATAAACATTATCTACTTCACCGTCAACGCAAAAATTAAAAGGTCCACCAGAAATTGTTCCTGCGTTTGCCGCATCTAAACGAGTAACTTGAATATAATTTGATAGGCTAAAACAGCCTTCAAGTTCTCCCGCATTCATACCTGCTTCGGCACCGATCAAATCATCTTCATATCGTAAATACCAGATAAGACAAACACCTGCACCGGCCATATCAAAATCAACTTCTTTGACAGCATCTAATGTAGGTGGTAATCCAAGAATGTTCAATTCATCATCAGTAATAACAAACGTGCTATTGCTACCTGTTGCATCATCACTATTTAAAGAAATATCGGTAACGAAATCAGCTTTTCCATCTACGGTGAATTCATAAGGACCACCCGAAAGAACACCTGCCATGGTTTCGTTTCTTTGCACCTCGATGGAGTTCGATAAATCAAACGAGCCTATAAAATTACTTGAATTCAAGCCTACTTCGAGTCCGGTTAGCCCTTCTTCATATCTTAGGTACCATATAAAACAAGTACCTGCACCAGCAGCATCGAAGTCAACACCTTGTACGGCTTCTAAATTTGGTGGTAGGCCAAGAATAGTATTCTGGTCATCAGTAATTACCCATGTGCTGCTACTACCTGAAGCACTTTCGCTGTTTAGGGTTATGCCGCTTACCATATCAGGTACGCCATCTACACAAAAAGTAAATGGTCCTCCAGCAATTTCACCCGAGGCTGGTACGATTACACCAGTAACGGCATTATCGTCATCTGAACAACTTGCCATAACTAGCAAAAGCATTAAAATTGATAAAAAGTTGAAATTTTTCATATGTTCTGTTTTTTTGGTTACAGACAAATGAATAAAATTCATATAACAAGGTAATCACAAGAATATCAACTTATTGTGATAACTCTTGTGATACTTTCGTGATATTTATGGAATGTAAACTAATTTGACCATTAGTAAGATGGTCGCTTTTATGTTTTGTGTATTTAAAAAATGGCAAGTAGTGATTTATACCCCTGCCAATTACAAGTGCCATCGCTAATTGTAAAATTTTCGTAGGTATTGCTAAGAGTATAGGTGTCTACGGTCGTGCAACCTCCTAAAGGTATTTCTCTCAATTGAATTTCAAAGAGTATAAGTTCATTAACATCGGATGGAGAAAGAATTTTTATTTCATTATTAAAATTAGCGGTTAAGATACCCTCTTTATTTAAAACGGTAACCGTTTGGCGTTTGCCATGAAAACAACCAATAGAAGTAATTTGTATGGTGTAATATTCGCCATGTTGCAGTGATTCAATCATTGTAGGCAATCGCTCTACTGAATATGTATTAGTAGCAATTGCTATGGAATCGTCTACTTTAAAACTTGTAGTTAATATTAATATGGAAAGTAAAAATAACCAAGGATGCGTTTTAAATATCATAATAGTCTTAATTCAATTATTATGCCGATAATTCTGCTGATTTAAGGCAGAAGAATCGACATTTATATAAAAGACTGTAAATAATTTTTATTGTGGCAGAATATTACATTTTAGTACTCAAAAGAGCATAAAATGTTTCGATACCATAAGCAATCTGACCTATTTTTAAATTCTCGTTTGGGCTGTGTTGATTATTATCTGGGTTGACCATAGGTACAATAAATGCAGGAATCTTCAATTCATTGATAAACGGAGAAATAGGAACCGTACCACCCATTATTCTTATTTGAACAGGCTTTTCTCCGAATTTAGTTTCCATGGTTTTTACAATGCTATTCCCAAACGGATTATTCAAATCTGTACGAAATGCATCTGTAACCGTACCTTCTTTAATGGTAACAATCTTATCATATTTAAGACGGTCTTCCATAGTAGGCTCGGTACTCATCACATGAAAGCCTTGATTTTTAATATGTTCCTTTACCAATTTTTTAAGTCTGTTACCATCAGATTCAGGTACTAGCCTTAAGTCTAATTCTGCTGTAGCAGTAGCGGGTAAAATTGTTCTAGCTTGATCACCGATCCATCCAGATCCTAAACCACGAATATTTAACGAAGGGTATTGCAAAGCTTCTTGGTAAAAGCTTCCTACTTTTTCAGGAGTAGAAATTGCTAAGTTTTTATTGATCTCTTCGATATTATCAGGTACACTTTTTAATATTTCTAATGTAGCCTCATCCAAGGTAATTCCATCATAATACCCTTTGATTAAAACTCGACCATCAGCATCTTTCATAGTTGCTAATAGTTGCGCTAATTGAAAACCAGGGTTTGGAGCGTAATTTCCATAATGTCCACTGTGCTGAGGTTTTATTGGTCCGTGAGTCGTAATTGACAACGTAGTGATACCTCTACAACCATAAACAACGGTCGGTTTGCCAGAAACATGCACTGGCCCATCATTGATAACTAAGAAGTCAGCTTTAAGTAAATCTTTATATGTGCGCACCGCTTGAGGTAAGGGAGCGCTACTTTTTTCTTCTTCACTATCTAAAATGACTTTTACATTATAAGGTATTTCAATACCCTCTTTTTTAAGTGCATCAATGGCATTTAAAAACATAACAATGGGTCCTTTATCATCAGAAGTAGACCTTCCGAAAAGTCGCCAGTCATAATTAATATCATCATCTAAATCTGAAAAAGATTCTTTTTTCCAACCATCATCGGTTTTAGATTTCAGTACCACTGTGTAAGGATCTGGCTGATCCCATTTGGTAGCATCAACAGATTGACCATCTAAATGCATGTAAAATAAGATGGTAGGTTTATTATCATCCATCGGTAGAGCTGCAAAGAAAAGTGGTAAACCTTCTGTCTCTAGAATAGTACTATTGAAGCCACGTTCGGTAAATTTTTTTCTAAGCCAGAAAAGGTTAGTATCTATATCGTCTGCGTTTAAGGCATCATTTGGTATGGCAACAAATTCTCTTAATTCGGCAATAGCATTGGCAACTTTAGATTTTATAAGAACAGAGTCTTGCGAGTAGCCAGAGTAAAGAGATAAAAATAGTAGAAGCGTAAATAATTTTTTCATGTTCGTTCTCGTGAATATATTCTTTAAATGTAAGCAAAAGGAAGGGATTTGATACGCTCATTTGAGGGTTACATGTGTTAATGAAATTCTCAATTTCTAATAAAATGGTGTTGCAATAAATACATCATCAATTTAAGCCAAAATATAGGTTTAAATATGTAGGAATTTTAAATTTTGAAACCAAAAATTGCATTACTTTGATAAAAATTACGTTAACAGGATGAAAAAAATTATTCAATATATTTTGATCTTTTTTGTGTTAAGTTCATGTTCAGATAATGATCCAGTCGAGGTCGAAGATTTAGACTCGGGCACTATCGAAGTAACTGTCTTGTTGGGTGATAATGCTGCTATTGGAGCAAGCGTTACTACTGACCCCGAAACTAAGACGAAGATTGTAAATGAAACTGGGGTTGTTGTGTTCAATGATATACCACCAGGTGATTACACGGTTAAAGTTATTTTAAGTGAAGTGCCAGATTTTATATATTTTCAAGAGATTATTTTAGCTAAGGATGAAACAAAAAAAATAATTTTCGAAATTCCTGAAATTCCAGAGTTGACCGAGCAAGATTTAGATGTTGCGTCTTGGTTAAATCTATCATATAAAAATTTACAAGAAATTTTTGATGCCGATGCCTACTTAGCATATTGGGGAGATACCGGAACGGATATTTTAAAAGCTAACCGGATGGTCGACGGGACTTTAGTAGAATTAGATGCTTATTATTTGAATTCGCAAACCAATATTATTAATGACGTATGGGCAGAACATTACATTCAAATAAGGAATATAAATTTGGGTATAGATTACTTAATTGATTCCTCTAAAATAGTGGCAGATAATATTAATAGAGTGGAATACGAAGCTCAGTTTAAATTCTTAAGAGGCTTGTTATATTTCAATCTGATAAAAATATATGGAAATCCTCTGCTAAGTGTTACTGCTGAAATTGATTTGAGTGGTCCTCCAAATTACCCGCAAAATCCAAATACAACTTATACACAAATTGAAGAAGATTTACTTTTTGCTATTCAAAACTTACCGGTTTCTGAATCTAATGACCGGGCTAATCAATTAATTGCAAGGGCATTATTGGCAAAAGTATATATGACCATGGCTGGTTTTCCTTTAAACGAAACCAGTAAATATGCGAATGCTTTAGAACAGTTAAAAATTATTCAAGGTCAATATGAATTAATTGCAGATTATAATGCAATTTTCAATGAGGAAAATGAAGTTTCAAACAGCGAAATATTATTTAGAATTGCGTACGACGGAGAGGAAAATACAAGTAGTTCTTTTAATGATTATTGGGGTCCTGTAGGTGTTACAGAACGAGATGCTTTGGTGCTTGTACCTCGTTTTGCTAATTCATTTAGTAATATATCAATGACCTTTAATAACCCCGTAAGTTTTCCAATCGCAATTGAAGATAAGCGGTTTAAAAATGCAATAGCAACATTTTCTGTATCTGGTAGTAATGTCGTTAATGAGGAGAATCCAGATAATTGGAGACCTTTAAAATGGTATAATGGAGAATTACCAAATGCAGATTTTAGCTCAGCATCATTTGATTATCCTGTTTTAAGATATGCCGATATCCTTTTATTGTTGGCAGAAGCTGAGAATGAAATAAACGGACCAACATCTATAGCATATGATGCAATTAACCAAGTTCGAGAAAGAGCATATGGTAATAATGCAAATAATATAGCATCAAACCTAAATCAAGAGGAATTTTTGGAGGCTATATTTTTAGAGCGAAAATTAGAGCTTTGTTTTGAAGGTCACAGAAGAGATGACTTAATTAGAAGAGAAAAGCTTCAGGAAGTCATCGATGATTTTAACAATTACAATGACTTCCAAAAAGATTTTCAACCACACGAGTATGTATGGCCGATACCACAATCTGAAATAAACTTGAATCCAAATGCAATACAAAACCCAGGTTACTAAGGGATATTCTTTAACGAATCGACTTTACGAATTCTGAAATAGAATTAACACCTTTACTGGTTAAATGCTTTATAAAAGCAGAGCCTATTATGGCGCCTTTAGCAGTTTTCGTAGCTTGTTGAAATGTTTCTTCGTCTTTAATACCGAAACCTACTATTTGTGGGATTTTTAAATTCATTGCCGCAATACGCTCAAAATAGCTTTCTTGTTCTTGACCAAAGCCCGATTTTGAACCTGTAACACTAGCTGAACTCACCATATAGATGAATCCGTTAGAAGCATCGTCAATTTGGCGAATACGAATATCGCTCGTTTGTGGTGTAATTAGAAAAACATTTATGAGTCCGTATTTTTTAAAAGTAGCCTCATAATCCTCTTGGTACACATCTAAAGGTAAATCTGGCATAATCAATCCGTCAATACCTATTTCTTGACATTTTTTACAGAATGCCTCAACACCGTATTGTAACATCGGGTTAAAATACCCCATGATAATTAAAGGAATAGAAACCGTTTTACGAATATCTTTTAATTGGTTAAAAAGTAGTTCGGTAGTCATTCCATTTTTTAAAGCAGCGGTAGAGCTCTCTTGAATTGTTGGCCCGTCTGCAAGAGGGTCACTAAATGGTAATCCTATTTCAATCATATCTACGCCGTTCTTTTCCAAATCTTGAATGATTTGAACAGTATCGTTCAATGCAGGGTAACCAGCTGTAAAATATATAGAAAGAAGCTTTTTGTCTTCTTGTAACTTTGTTGTAATTCTATTGCTCATAATAGGTTATGCTAGCTTAAAATAATCAATATATGTGTTCAAATCTTTATCACCACGACCAGAAAGACCAATAACAACGACGTCATCTTTCTTGAAATTTTTATGTTCAAAAATTGCAAATGCGTGTCCCGTTTCAATAGCAGGTATAATACCTTCTAATTGCGATAATTCTAATCCTGCGGCCATAGCTTCATCATCGGTAGCTGAATAAAATTCGGCACGACCAGATTTAAATAAATGGGAGTGCATAGGGCCTACGCCAGGGTAATCTAATCCGGCAGAAATAGAGTAGGGTTCGGTAATTTGACCATCTAGAGTTTGCATTAACATAGTTTTACAACCATGAATTATACCTACTTTACCAAGAGCAGATGTAGCTGCACTTTCGCCAGAATTTATTCCTTTACCAGCAGCTTCAACGGCAATAATGCCAACTTCAGGTTCATCTAAGAAGTGATAATAAGTACCAGCGGCATTACTGCCACCACCTATACAAGCCACAACATAATCAGGATTTTCACGCCCTTCTTGCTCTTTCAATTGCCATTTTATCTCTTCAGATATTACAGATTGAAAACGCGTAACCATATCTGGGTAGGGATGCGGACCAATAGCAGAACCAATAATATAATGAGTATCTACCGGGTTGTTGATCCAATCTCTAATAGCTTCGTTCGTGGCATCCTTTAATGTTCTACTACCAGATTTTGCAGGTCGAACTTCAGCGCCAAGCATTTTCATACGGGCAACATTAGGGGCTTGACGAGCAATATCGATTTCACCCATGTAAACGATACATTCCAAGCCCATTAAAGCACATACAGTAGCAGTGGCAACACCATGTTGACCGGCACCCGTTTCGGCAATAATTCTAGTTTTACCCAATTTTTGAGCCATAAGAATTTGACCGATAGTATTATTGATTTTGTGGGCACCTGTATGATTAAGATCTTCTCTTTTTAAATATATTTTACAACCGTGCTTTTCAGAAAGACGTTTTGCAAAATATAGTGGTGAGGGTCTACCAACGTAGTCTTTTAAAAGCTGATTGAATTCTTTTTGAAAAGAATCTTCATACATCAGTTTTAAATAATTTTGTCGTAGCTCATCTACATTTGGGTACAACATTTCAGGTATAAAGGCACCACCAAATTCACCGTAGTATCCTTTTTCGTCAGCATTGAAGCCGCCTATGTGGGAATTGATTCTATCTTCTTTTTGCATCTCTTTTAAATCTTAATAATCTGCGTATGAATTCTTTTTTAGGTAAAATAAAATATGATAAACGTATTACTGTATATTAATTACTTTTTTAAATTCGCTCAATTCTTCAATTTTTTTCAATCCTGGTACTATTTCAAAACTACTGTTAACATCAATGGCAAAGCAGTATTTAGACTCAGGTGTTTTTTTGAATTCGTTGATTTTGTCAATATTATTTAATCCAATACCGCCACTTAAAAAATATGGTTTATTAGATGGGTAATTTTTTAAGACAGACCAATCGAATGTATAACCATTGCCACCGGGTAATTTTCCTTTAGTGTCAAAAAGAAAATAGTCGCACACATTTTCATATGGTTTCAATATATCAAAGTTAAATTCCTCTTTGATTGAGAAGACTTTTATGATGTCGACTTTATGATTTTGAATTTTTAATTCAGATGCAATTTTAGAACAGTACTCCGGGGTTTCATGACCGTGCAATTGCAGCCCCTGTAATCGATGTTTTATTGTTGTTTCGATAATATAGTCTAGTTCAGCATCAACAAAAACTCCGACTTTACTAATTGTATGTGGAAGATTTGGCATTTCACCTTCAAAAAATCTTGAAGAATGTTCCCAAAATATAAAGCCTAAATAGTCTGGTCGCAATTGTGCAACTTCAGTTGTATTCAGTTTCATTCCACAAATTTTAAGCTTCATTAGTTCTTTAAATTTTTAATGAATTCAATCGCACTTTTTCCAGGGTTATCTGTCTTCATGAAATTCTCCCCTATTAAGAATCCTTGGTATCCAAATGGTCTTAATTTTTTGATGGCATCAATAGAGCTTATTCCGCTTTCAGATACCTTTACAAAATCGTCGGGTATCAGTTTAGAAAGTACTTTACTAGTCTCTAAACTAACCTCAAAAGTCTTTAAGTTTCTATTGTTTACACCTAGCATATCTAAACTTGGCATAATAGATTTATGAAGTTCTTCTTCGTTATGTACCTCTAATAATACATCTAAGCCTAAGCTTTTAGCCAATTCAGAATATGTTTTAATTTCTTGCCTAGTAAGTATGGCAGCGATGAGTAAAATAACATCGGCACCATTTGCCTTGGCTTCAATAATTTGATATTCACTGATAATAAATTCTTTACGTAGCAACGGAAGTTTAACCGATGCACGTGCTAAAATTAAATCTTCAATGGAGCCTCCAAAATATTTAATATCTGTAAGCACGCTCATACCGCAAACTCCGGCATTCTCATAACCTTTAGCAACTTGTCCCACATTTGCATTTTGATTAATACTATCTTTGGACGGAGATCGACGTTTAAATTCAGCAATAATACCTGTGTCACTATTTTTTAGTGCTTGAGCCAATGAATTTGTTTTTCTTTCAAAAAGCACAGAAGCTTCATATTGAGACATCGAAATAATCGATTTTTTCAATTCTACCTCTTTGCGTTTATCGGCTACTATTTTATCTAGAATGTTCATAAAATATATCTTCTTTTATAACCTCTTCAATTCGAGGGATAAAGCTTTTTTTTAATTTCTACTCAACTCTTGTATTTTCTTTAATGCAGTTAATCCGTGTCCGCCTAATAATGATTCTTTTGCTTTTTCAAAGCCTTCTAAGGGTGTTAGGTTATTAACTGTAGCTATAGCGATACCAGCATTCGCACAAACCACATTATTCTGTGCTTCAGTACCTCTACCTTGTAAAACATTTAAAAATATCTGGGAAGAGGTATCAATAGAATCTCCACCAACAATATCACTTTGCTTAATTTGCTTCACTCCAAAATCAGATGGTTTTAGCATGCTTTCTGTATGGTTAGAAATGGTTTTAGTATTTCCGGTTAAAGAAATTTCATCATAACCATCTAAAGCATGTAAAACGGTAAAATTCTTGTCAGTTTTCTGATATAGATATCCGTACATACGAGCAAGCTCTAAATTGAAAACACCTACTATTTGGTTTTTGGGAAACGCAGGGTTTACCATGGGACCAAGCATGTTGAAAAACGTTTTCACCCCTAAATCTTTACGGATAGGAGCCACATTTTTCATGGCAGGGTGAAATAGGGGAGCGTGTAAAACACAAATACCAGCTTCATCAATACATTTTTCAAGAAAGCCAGAGTCGTTGCTAAATTTTATCCCTAGAAATTCCATGACATTGCTACTTCCACATGTCGAAGAAACTCCGTAATTACCATGTTTGGTAACTTTTACTCCCGCACCAGCGGTAACGAAAGATGCTAAAGTGGAAATATTAAACGTGTCTTTACCATCACCACCAGTACCGCAAAGATCAATAGGGTTATAAGCCGATAAATCTACCGCCAAACATAAATCTAACAATGCATCTCTAAATCCCTCTAACTCTTCAATAGTTATGCTACGCATCATGTATACGGTTAAAAATGCCGCAATCTGACTGGTATTGTAATCACCTTTCGCAATATTTACCAAAATGCGTTTCGCATCTTCTTTGGAAAGTATTTCGTGATTTATAAGTTTATTTAGTGTCTCTTTCATTTTTTTAAAAGTATTACGCAGTTCGTATTTAGTGCAAAGAAGTTATTATCACTTTGTACTTGATACTTATTACTATGCCTTAGCATTTAACCAATTCTCTAGCATCTTTTTTCCTTGTGGAGTAAGCACGGATTCTGGGTGAAATTGTACCGCGCGAACATCATAAGTTTTATGACGAAGCGACATAATTTGTCCGTTTTCATCTAAAGAAGTAGCTTCTAAAACTTCTGGCAAATCAGGATTCACCACCCAAGAATGGTATCTGCCAACTTCGATCTCTTTAGGTATGCCTTCAAAAATAACATCATCTTTAGTTATTTTTATTTTAGTTGCAATTCCGTGATACACTTCATCTAAGTTTATTAGCGAACCACCAAAAACTTCAGCGATAGCTTGTTGCCCCAAACAAACACCGAATATACTTTTGGTAGGTGCGTATTTTTCGATGATTTGTTTTAATAATCCGGCTTCATCAGGAATACCAGGACCAGGAGAAAGCACAATTTTATCAAAAGCATCAACCTCTTCTAGGGTAAGTTGGTCATTACGTTTTACAATAACCTCGCAACCTAACTCCTCCAAATAATGTACTAGGTTATAAGTGAAACTATCGTAATTGTCTATAACTAATATTTTCTTCATCTTAAATGTCTTCAGCTATTTCTAATGCCTTGGTCAAAGCGCCTAGTTTATTATATGTTTCTTGTAGTTCGTTTTCTGGGTTTGATGCAGCGACCAAGCCGGCGCCAGCCTGATAATGCAGTTTATGATTTTTACTTAAAAAAGTTCTGATCATAATGGCATGGTTGAAGTTTCCTGAGAAATCCATAAAACCGATAGCACCACCATAATACCCACGACTTGTTTTTTCATATTTCTCAATAAGTTGCATGGCCATGTGTTTCGGCGCGCCACTTAATGTACCAGCAGGAAAAGTGTCAGCTACTACCTTCATAGTAGGAATATCGTTTTTCTTCATTCCGGTAACCTTTGAAACCAAATGAATAACGTGAGAGAAAAACTGTACTTCTCTATAATTTTCGACCTGTACCACACTACCATTTCTACTAAGGTCGTTACGCGCAAGATCTACTAGCATTACGTGCTCACTATTTTCTTTATCGTCGGTCTTTAATTCTTTAGCAAGTTGCGCATCTTGTTCATCATTACCAGTTCTTTTAAAAGTACCTGCTATAGGGTGAATTTCAGCTTTACCTTCGCTAACAATCAATTGTGCTTCGGGCGAACTACCGAATATTTTAAAATCTCCGTAATCGAAATAGAATAAATATGGAGAGGGATTAATTGAGCGTAAAGCTCTATACACATTAAATTCATCCCCTTTGAAACCTTGAGAAAAACGACGGCTTAACACCAATTGAAAAACATCGCCACGTTGACAATGCTTTTTAGCTAAATCAACCTGTTTTCTATATTCTTCATCTTCTAAATTAGATTCTCTTTCCCCTTCTATTTTAAAATTATACGTGGCAAAATTTCTAATACTTAGCAGTTGTTCCAATTCAGGAATATTATTCTCAGTGTTATAACAATGCGCAAAAAGATAAGCTTCGTTCTTATAATGGTTTATGGCAATAATATTTTGATATACGGCATAGTAAATTTCTGGAATATGAACTGAGTCATCTTTAATAGATATAGCTACATCTTCGAAATAACGAACGGCATCATAAGCCATATAACCGAACAGGCCATTATTTATAAATTTAAAGTCGTTAGTATCTGCCTTGAATGTTTTACTGAACGTATCAATAACAGCAACAACGTTAGTATCTGTAGTAATTTGAGTCTCTTCAATGGTGCCATCAGGAAACTGCTTTGTAATAATTTCATTTTCTACTTTAATAGATGCAATAGGGTTGCAGCAGATGTATGAAAAGCTATTATTATTGGCGTGATAGTCACTACTCTCTAATAAAATACTATTAGGGAACCGGTCTCTTATTTTCAAATAAACACTTACCGGCGTCATGGTGTCGGCAAGAATTATTATATGATATGTCTTAAATTGATAGGTCATAGGTACATTTATAAAATAAAGAAGGCTTGTCGTGATGACAAGCCTTTATATAGTTTTACTACAATGATGCTTTGCTCACGATGTTTTTCGTAAGTTGTTCCACCACCAAGTATTTGCTATTAAATTTTTCATTGAGCATCAAATATAAAGAGGAATTTTAAACTATCAAACTTTACCTAGTCAAAAATAAAAATCCCTTTGAAATTTATCAAAGGGATTTTAAATTGTTGTAATTCGATTTTTTTAGAAAAGCTTATAATGCTAAGTCTACTACTAAATCAAAATCATCATAGATAGCTTTGTCTCCTAAATCATCAAAAAAGCTTCCTGAACCATATTTAATATCAAATTTAGTTCTATCAACTTTCATAGTAGCGGTAGCTTTATTTTCAAACATAGATACTACTAAAGTTACAGGTTTGGTAATACCTTTTATAGTTAAATCTCCAGTTACAGTGTAAGATTTGTCATTCATTGCTTTAACAGATGTAAACACTAATTTAGAAGTTGGGTTACTTTCTACGCCAAAGAAATCAGCCGATTGCAAATGACCTTCTAATTTTTCTTTTCCTTGTCCTGCTTCTAAGTCAGTACAAGTAATTGAGGTCATATCAATTACAAATTCACCACCGGTTAATTTTTTACCGTTCATTTCAAGATGCCCAGATTTAAGATTAATGCTACCATCATGAGATCCGGTAACCTTGTAACCTTTCCAAGTAACAGTGCTCTCGCTAACCTTAATTTCTTTTTTCTCTCCATCAATTGGTGTAGAGGCTGTAGCGCTAAATCCGAAAACAGCTACGAATGCTAAACTTAATAATGATTTTTTCATGTTTCTAATTTTAAATGATTGTGTTTAATTTATATATGTGTAATAATTTGTTCTTTAGAATATCTAACCTTAGGGTAATTTTGGGTATCATCTTCAGCAGATCTATAACCCACAGCTAAAACTACGGCAGCATTTAAACCTTTGTCGGTAAGACCCAAAATTTCATTGTACTTTGCTTTGTCAAAACCCTCCATAGGGCAGGTGTCAATTTCCATTTCAGCGGCAATAGTCATTAAATTTCCTAAAACGATGTAAGCTTGGTTAGATGTCCAAGTGTTTTTGTGAGCATCAGGCAGACCTAAAAGACTAGACTTCATAGTTTGCGAAAAACCCTCAATATTTTCTTTAGAGATTTCTCTGATTTTCATGATGTTGGCAATGTAATCATCGATCAAGGTATCATCGAAAGTAGGTTTATTGGCTAAAACTATAACATATGATGAATCTGTAATTTGAGATTGGTCATATGAAGCAGCTCTTAATTTTAATTTTGTATCGGCATCTTCAATAACATAAATTTCATAAGGTTGTAAACCATATGAAGAAGCTGTTAAGTTAGCAGCGTCTAATAATGTCTCTAAATTCTCTTTGCTCACTTTTTTAGAGCTGTCGAATTTTTTTGTGGCATAACGCCAGTTTAATTTATCTAAAACTTTATCCATTACTTTTAATTAAAATTTATTTAATAATTCATTGAGTTTATGCAATTCGGTTTCGGCAAAGTTTTCAAGTATTCTTTTCTCTGCTTCAAAAAGTATTCCATCAATTTTATTCAGCGCATTCAAGCCACCTTCGGTGATAACTATTTCAACCTTTCTTCTGTTTTTTAAACATATAGTTCTATTGACAAAATCTTTTAAAATTAATTTATCGACCAAACGCGTCGTATTACTCATTTTGGTAACCATTCGCTCATTAATAGTAGAAAGATTAGCAGGTTTGCCGTTTTGCCCTCTTAAAATTCTTAAAACATTAAATTGTTGAATAGAGACATCAAAAGGTTTCAGCACCGTAGCTATCTCCTCTTCAATTTTGTTTGCAACCAAAGCCATATGAATAAGTGTCCGTTTTTCTAACGGCATCGTCTGGTTTGTTTGTATAACTTCTTCTACATTCATGTCGATACAATAATTGTATATACAAATGTAATTTTATTATTTATTTTTTACATAGTTGGAAGATTAAATTTTTGTTAAAACTATGTATGAGATTTAGATAAAGAAAAATCGATTATTTTTACGGTATATAATTTATACTATGGCAGATTTATCACAACAAGATTGGGAGGCGCAATTAGAGAAAGATACTAATGCAGTAATTCTCGATGTAAGAACAGAAGAAGAAATAGAAGAAGGTATAATTCCGAATTCTATAAATATTGATATTTACAAAGGACAAGAGTTCGTTGCCGAGCTTGAAAAATTGGACAAAACAAAAAATTATTATGTGTACTGCAGGTCTGGCAATAGAAGCGGACAAGCTTGCGCAATAATGAATAGTTTAGGTTTTGACAAAGCTTTTAACCTTCAAGGTGGATTTATGAACTGGGAAGGAGAAACCGAATAATTTTATTTCTTTCAGAAAATAGACCCGCTTAACGGTGGGTTTTTTATTTTTATAAAATGAAGGAAGATTTGCTTCATTTTATATGGAAGTTTAAAAAGTATCCCATTAACGGACTCATTTCTACAATGGGTGAGTCGGTACGTGTTTTAGCTACAGGTGCCCATAATCATTTAAGTGGTCCAGATTTCTTTAATGCACAAGTAGAGCTCAATGGTCAATTATGGGCAGGTAATGTAGAGATTCATATAAAATCTTCAGATTGGTATGCTCATAATCACCAAGAAGATTCTAATTATGACAATGTAATATTACATGTTGTTTGGGAAGATGATGTATCTGTCTTTAGAAAAGATGGTAGTGAAATTTCAACGCTGTCACTTCAAAATTACATACCCTTGAACATGCTAGAAACCTATCAACAACTTTTTGATAGTAAAAATTACAAGTTCATAAATTGTGAAAGAGAATTTAATGGTGTAGATCCATTTACTAAAAATAATTGGTTAGATCGCTTATTTATTGAGCGTTTAGAGCAGAAATCTATTTTTGTAAGCCAGTTGCTAGAACAGACTAATAATAATTGGGAACAGGTTTTGTTTTTAATGTTATTAAAGACTTTTGGTTCTAAAATCAATGGTGAGGTCTTCGTTGAAATTGGAAAATCTATTGACTTTTCTATAATTAGAAAACTACACCAAAAGCCTTTAGAACTGGCAAGTTTGCTATTTGGGCAGGCAAATTTATTAAACAATGTTTATGACGAAGATGGGTATTATAAAGACCTTATAAGAGAGTATTCTTTTTTAAAGCACAAGTTTACTTTGTTTTCCGTTTTTAAATCTCCAGAATTTTTCAGACTTAGACCTCCAAATTTTCCAACGATACGTCTAGCGCAATTAAGCGCTATATATGCCCAAAATAATAATTTGTTTCATGAGTTAATCGAAAATGAAACACCCAACTTTTCTGAAATATTAAATGTAGAAACGGCAGTTTATTGGGATACACATTTTAATTTTGGGAAGATTTCAAAAAAGAGCAAAAAGAGATTGACCGATTCGTTTTTGAACTTACTACTGATTAATACAATCCTTCCTTTGAAATTTTCATATCAACGTTATAAGGGCAATGTTGATTATGAAACATTATTTAAAATGATGTCTGTAGTAAAAAAGGAAGAAAACAGTATAATAGCTAACTTTGAAAAACTAGGGGCGCCTATAGATAATGCCAAAGATTCTCAAACCTATTTGCAGTTATATAATAATTACTGTAAAAAAGACAAATGTTTAGATTGTGCTGTAGGGGCATCTTTAATGAATTTAAAAGTCTAATTTTATCACCCATGAACATATTCTATACAACACTACATTATTTTCAGAAAAGAGGATTTGAGGTGTGTGGCAGAATTGCCGAGCGTTTGGGTATAAGGGCAAGGGTAGTTAGAACCTCTTTCATTTATCTCACATTTGTAACTGTTGGTTTTGGGTTTGCTTTGTATTTATTTTTAGCCTTTTGGTTAAGAATTAAAGATTTGATTTATACAAAACGAAATTCTGTTTTTGACTTATAAAATATGATGCAATTATTTCGGTCTAAAATTTATTTGGCATTAACCTTAATGCTAATGGTTTTGGCTTTTGGTGTACTAGGATACAGATTTGTTGCCGACTACTCCTGGGTCGATGCACTATATATGACTATAATAACGGTCACCACTGTAGGCTTCTCAGAAGTAAGGCCAATGGGGCCAGAAGGTAAGATATTTACCATAATTCTTATTATTACAAGTGTATTTATTGTTGGTTTCGCTATATCGATAGTTACCGAATACCTACTCTCCAGAAATTCAGTAGAACTGCTAAAAAAGAAGAAAATGAAGAATGCCATCGCAAATTTAAATCAGCATGTAATCGTTTGCGGCTTTGGTCGAAACGGTATGCAAGCGGCAGAGCGGCTAAAAGCTTATAAGCGACCTTTTGTCGTTATTGAGAAAGATAAAGAGGTGATAGAAAGATATGAAGAAGATATTCTTTTTATTGAAGGCGATGCCAATGATGACGATGTTTTGTTAGAAGCTGGTATTGAGCGGGCACAATATTTAATAGCTACATTGCCAGATGATGCTGCCAACTTATTTGTGGTGCTTTCGGCGCGACAATTAAAAAAGGGTCTTTTTATTATCAGTCGTGCATCTTTGGTCAATTCACAAAAGAAACTATTCTTGGCTGGTGCCGATAAGGTAATTATGCCAGATAAAATTGGTGGCGATCATATGGCTTCATTGGTAGTTATGCCAGATCTTATAACTTTTATGGATAAGCTTTCTATGGAGGGTGAACATACGACTAATTTAGAAGAAGTGGCCATTGAAGATTTTGCTAATCAGATAGATTGTAATTCGTTGAGGGATTTAGATTTACGTAGAAAAACAGGATGTACAATAATAGGATACATTTCTCCAGATGGTGATTATATAATAAATCCGGAAGCAGACATGAAACTTCAGCCTAAAAGTAAGGTCATTGTTTTAGGTAGACCAGAGCAAATAAAGAAATTGAATGAAATGTTCAATATAGAATAATAATCTTTCTACCGTTTATATTTGATTGCATCCATTATTTTTAGGATATTGCTAGACTAACTGACTAATTCAAAATAAATTTTAACTTATGAAGTCTAAACTTCTAACTCTGTTTACTTTTTTAATTCCTATTTTAATTTTTTCTCAAGAACAAGGATTGGATCAACAAATTGATCAAGCCTTTAAGCCAATTTCAGATTTCTTCTCGGCGGTGATATTTTTTAATATCTGGCATGATCCAGATATTCCTTTCGTATTAGTTTTATTGGTGGGTAGTGCGCTGTTTTTTACGTTATATTTTGGCTTTCCGAATATTCGATTTTTCGGTAAGGCAATAAATACAGTACGTGGAAAATACGAGGATATTGAAAAGCATGGTGCAAAAGAATTATATGGAGAGGATGGTATTGCTCAAGGTCAAGATTTAACCAATGTAGATATTGAGGATCATCTTGTAAGTTTAGAAAATGATCTTGCTGTCGATGGTGATATAATTGACACGATTAGAGATGAGAGTACTGATGGTGAGGTAAGTCATTTTCAAGCCTTGGCAACTGCAGTTTCTGGTACAGTAGGTAATGGTAACATAGCGGGTGTTGCATTGGCAATAGCGCTAGGTGGTCCTGGTGCAACGTTTTGGATGATTATTTGTGGACTTTTAGGTATGTCAACAAAATTTGTTGAATGTACACTTGGTGTTCAGTATAGAGATGTAGGCGAAGATGGTACTGTTTATGGTGGGCCTATGTATTACATAAGTAAAGGATTAAAAGAACGAGGTTTCAAGAATTTAGGTAAAGTTGCTGCTGTAATTTTTGCAATTTTCTGTATCGGAGGTTCTTTTGGTGGTGGTAACGCTGCACAGTCTAATCAAGCTACCATAGTTATAAAAGAGCTTTTTAATTGGCAGAGTACCGCGGCAGGTGCAATAGTTGGTCTTGTTTTGGCAATTCTAGTCGGTGTAATTATAATTGGCGGTATTAAACGTATTGCTCAAGTAACAGAAAAAGTGGTTCCATTTATGGCTGTTATGTATGTTGTTGCTTGCTTGTACATCATAATAAGTAATTATGCATTAGTAGATGATGCCATAGCTTTAATCGTAGATGAGGCATTTAAGCCAACTGCAATAGGTGTAGGTAGTCTTATAGGTGTGTTATTGGTAGGATTTAAAAGAGCTGCATTTTCAAATGAAGCAGGTGCAGGTTCCGCATCCATTGCGCATTCAGCTGTTAGAACTAAATATTCCGCTTCAGAAGGTTTAGTGGCATTGTTAGAACCATTTATAGATACGGTAGTTATATGTTCAATGACTGCAATCGTTATTATCATCTTTAACTTTGGTGGTGCTTTTACTTATGGTGGCGATGGTACCGGTTCAGTTTTAATTGACGGTGTTGCTTATGAAGGTGCAGGTATTACTGCTGTAGCATTTGCTGAATATATTCCTTATTCAAATGTATTTTTAACTATCGCAGTGGTATTATTTGCTGTGTCAACAATGATATCATGGTCTTATTACGGATTACAATCTTGGAAATATTTATTCGGGCGTGGTAGAACGGCTGATATTGTTTATAAATTATTGTTCTGTACATTCATCGTTATCGGTGCTGCGGCAAGTATGAAATCTATTTGGGATTTCTCTGATGCAATGATATTCGCAATGGTATTCCCAAATATGGTAGGTCTATTCTTTTTATTCCCTGTAGTGAAAAAGCAATTGAACAGATACTTAGATGCCATTAAGCTAAAGTATGATGCTATAGAAGATTAAGTTTTTAGCATGAATTTATTTAAATCCCACTTCAAGTTCAACAAACAAGAACGAAGTGGGATTTTCTTTTTGTTATTTTTCTTGATTATTATTCAATTGGGGTATTATTTATATCAGTCCAATTCTGTTCATCAATCATATCCTTTGGTTTTAGAAAAAGCTATACAGTCTAAAATTGATTCATTAAAAACAATAGCTTCTAAGAAAGATTCGGTAAAGGTATATCCCTTCAATCCGAATTACATTAACGATTTTAAAGGGTATACACTAGGTATGTCGGTTGATGAAATTGATCGGTTACATGATTTTAGAAAAAAAGATGCGTTTGTAAATTCAGCAGAAGAATTTCAAAATGTGACAAAAGTCTCAGATTCTTTATTGAGCGGTATTTCTAAGTACTTTAAATTTCCAGAATGGACTCAAAATACGAACCGTAAGAGACCTGAATATAAGAATACGTACACAAGTAAACCTCTCGATAAAAAAGTCGTTTATAAAGATTTAAATACAGCTACTGCAGAAGAGTTACAGCGAATTAATGGTATAGGGGTCAAATTGTCGGCAAGAATTATAAAATTTAGAGACCGCTTAGGCGGCTTTTTAATTGACAATCAGTTATTTGATGTTTATGGTCTAGAGAAAGAAGTTGTAAATAAAGCATTGAAGGAATTTAAGGTAATAAGCAAGCCAAATATTACCAAAATAAATGTAAATACGGCAACAGTGGAAGAACTGGCTAAATTGATATATCTTCAAAAACCGGTAGCTCAGGGCATAGTAAATTATCGTAATCTCAACGGAAGTATTAAATCTTTGAACGAATTATTAAAAATAGAAGAATTTCCTTCAGAACGAATTGATAGAATTATTTTATATTTGTCGTTATAAAAAAAACGCTATGCAAAGTATGTACTTCACCGAAGAACATCAATTATTTAGGGCCAGCCTAAAAGATTTTTTACAGAAAGAAGTTGTTCCTCATATCGATAAATGGGAAGAAACTGGAACCATAGAAAGGTTCATTTGGAAGAAATTTGGTGATATGGGCTATTTTGGTCTGGCAACTCCTGAAGAAGATGGTGGTCTTGGGCTTGATCTTTTTTATACAATTATCTTTTTAGAAGAATTACAAAAAGTAAATTCTAGCGGATTTGCTGCTGCAATGTGGGCTCACGCATATTTGGCGATGACTCACTTAAATAAAGAAGCAGATTCTTTTTTAAAGGAAAAATATTTACGCCCTAGTGTAGATGGTGACAAAATCGGGTGTCTTTGTATATCTGAACCTTTTGGGGGTAGTGATGTAGCTGCAATGAGAACAACTGCAATAAGGCAAGGTGATCATTATATATTGAACGGATCTAAAACTTTTATTACCAATGGGGTGTATGCCGATTATATGATCGTAGCGGCAAAAACAAATCCTGAATTAGGGCATAAGGGCATCAGTATTTTTGCTGTAGATCGCCACAGTGTAGGGGTAACGGCTAACAAATTGAATAAATTAGGTTGGCGAGCTTCAGATACTGCAGAATTAGCCTTCGATAATGTCAAAATACCTGTAGAGAACCTTATGGGTGTTGAAAATATGGGCTTTTCATATATAATGGAGCATTTTGCTTTAGAGAGATTAATAATGGGTGTTAACGCTCATGCGCGTTCAGAACATGCTTTAGACTATGCTTTAAATTACATGTCAGAAAGAGAAGCTTTCGGTAAATCTATTAACCAATTTCAAGCTTTACGACATAGGGTAGTAGATCTACATGCCGATATAGATATGTGTAAAGAATATAATTATTCTGTTGCCTATAGACTTGATAAGGGGCAATATGTAGTCAAAGAAGCGACAATATCTAAATTAAAATCTACCAAAGTGGCTGATGAGGTCGCTTACGAATGTTTGCAGTTTTTAGGTGGTTATGGTTATATTGAAGATTACCCAATGGCACGTAATTTTAGAGATAGTAGATTAGGACCTATAGGTGGTGGAACATCAGAAATATTAAGAGAGATTATTTCTAAAATAATTATCGATAAGAAAGAATATAAGCCCGCTACAGTATAGTTGTCTAAATTAAAATTTTAAAAATCAGTTTAAAGGTTGTCTGTTTCAATATAGTTGTTATATTTGCAGCCTTAATCACAAAAGAGAGGAGGTTTAGCCCATGTTAATAATACCAGTAAAAGAAGGAGAAAACATCGATAGAGCTTTAAAGCGTTTCAAACGTAAGTTCGATAAGACAGGTACAATGAGACAGTTACGTAAGCGTCAACAGTTCAATAAGCCATCAGTTGTTCGTAGAGCACAAATACAAAAAGCAGAATATATTCAAGGTCTAAGAGATCAAGAAGAAATTTAGGCTTTGTACTAGAAAATAGAAAATCCCGCAATTTGCGGGATTTTTTTTGCTCAAATTTCAACAGACTTAAAACTTTAATACCTTTAAATTATGTATTTAGCAGAATTTATATCATATCTCGCCTTAGAAAAAAAATATTCAGCGCATACAACCAATGCTTATGAAAAGGATATTTCTGAATTTAGCGTGTTTTGTAGGTCTAATTATGAAATAGAGAACATAGACACCATAGCGTATAATATCGTTCGTTTTTGGATTGTAGAATTATCTGAAAGAAAAATCAATAATCGATCTATCAATAGAAAAATTGCATCATTAAAGGCATATTATAAATTTCTCCAAAAAATAGGACAAACAGATATTAATCCCCTAAACAAGCATAAAGCATTAAAAACGGCTAAGAAAGTTGAAATTCCTTTTTCAGAGTCCGAAATGGAAAATGTATTAACGCAAATAGAATATGCCGATGACTTTGAGGGTGTTAGAGATGAGTTGTTAATACATGTATTGTATGTAACAGGTATGCGCAGGGCAGAGATTATAGCATTGAAAGTAGCCGATGTTGATTTTGAAATAATGACCATTAAGGTTTTAGGTAAACGTAATAAAGAGCGAATATTACCGATGCTAGCAGAAACAAAAGATAAATTTAAAGGGTATCTTGTTAGGCGAGATGAGTTAAATGAGTTAGTTGACGAAAGAATAATGTTCTTGACGAAATCGGGCAATAAAATGTATGAAACACTTGTTTATAGATTAATAAAAAAGTATTTTAGAGAGGTTTCCTCGAAGGTAAAGATGAGTCCGCATATTCTAAGGCACACCTTTGCAACGCATCTTTTGAATAAGGGTGCAGATTTGAATGCTGTGAAAGAGTTATTAGGTCATTCTAGTTTGGCTTCTACCCAGGTGTACACGCATAATAGTATAGCTGAGTTAAAGAAAGTTCATGCAAAGGCACATCCGAGAGGTGGTAAATAAATTTTGTATAATCAGGCTGATTTTTAGTAGGCCATAAATTTTCTGACTATGAAAGTAAATACGCAATCGGTAAATTTTAATGCAGACAGTAAGTTGATTAATTTTCTGCAAAACAGACTGGATAAGGTGGAAACCTTTTATTCTAAGGTAATTAGCTCTGATGTTTATATGAAAGTGGAGAATACAAGTTCTAAAGAGAATAAAATAGTGGAGATTAAAATTACGATTCCCAAAGATAAATTTGTCGTAAAAAAACAATGTAAATCATTTGAAGAGGCTGTAGACTCTGCCTGTAGTTCGCTGGAACGTAGGCTAATAAAACAAAAAGAGAAAATAAGATTTCAAGCGTGATAAAAATTTTTCAAAATTTATTTTGAATAAACAAAAAACTAGTATACATTTGCAGTCCGTTAGAAATAGCGGGCTTTTTTATGACGATAAAAGTTGTAAAACAAGCCGATGTAGCTCAGCTGGCTAGAGCAGCTGATTTGTAATCAGCAGGTCGTGGGTTCGAGTCCCTCCATCGGCTCTTAAGTTCTTTAAAATATTAGTTTGAGGGGAGATACTCAAGCGGCCAACGAGGGCAGACTGTAAATCTGCTGACTACGTCTTCGCAGGTTCGAATCCTGCTCTCCCCACAAAACTTTTATCCAAAGAAAATTATTGAAATATTGTAATATTATAAGCGGGAGTAGCTCAGTTGGTAGAGCGTCAGCCTTCCAAGCTGAATGTCGCCGGTTCGAACCCGGTCTCCCGCTCTATAAATTTGACAGTAATGTCATTCCTGCGAAGGCAGGAATCTGCCTTAAAGGGTGGGTTCGACACTTTACGCCGGTGTAGCTCAGGGGTAGAGCGTTTCCTTGGTAAGGAAGAGGTCACGAGTTCAATTCTCGTCATTGGCTCATTTAAGGTATAAATTTGTACACTAATATAAACTAAGAATAAAATTCATTAAACATGGCAAAGGAAACTTTCGATCGTTCCAAACCGCACTTAAATATAGGTACTATTGGACACGTGGATCACGGTAAAACTACATTAACTGCTGCTATTACAACTGTTTTGGCAAACGCAGGTCTTTCTGAAATGAGAAGTTTCGATTCTATCGATAACGCTCCTGAGGAAAAAGAAAGAGGTATTACTATTAACACTTCACACGTAGAGTACTCTACAGCTAATCGTCATTACGCTCATGTTGACTGTCCTGGTCACGCGGATTACGTAAAGAACATGGTTACTGGTGCTGCTCAAATGGATGGTGCTATATTGGTTGTTGCTGCTACAGATGGTCCTATGCCACAAACACGTGAGCATATCCTTTTAGGTCGTCAGGTTGGAATTCCTAGAATGGTTGTATTCATGAATAAAGTGGATATGGTTGATGATGAGGAATTAATCGAGCTTGTTGAGATGGAAGTAAGAGAATTACTTTCTTTCTATGAGTATGATGGTGATAATGGACCTGTAATCGCTGGATCTGCATTAGGTGCATTGAACGGTGAGCAAAAGTGGGTTGATACAGTAATGGAATTGATGGAAGCTGTTGATAGCTGGATCGAATTACCTCCAAGAGATGTTGATAAGCCTTTCTTGATGCCTGTTGAAGATGTATTTACAATTACTGGTCGTGGTACTGTTGCAACTGGTCGTATAGAAACTGGTATTGCTAACACTGGTGATCCTGTTGAGATTATTGGTATGGGTGCTGTAAAATTAACTTCTACTGTTACAGGAGTTGAGATGTTCCGTAAGATCTTAAATAGAGGTGAAGCTGGAGATAATGTTGGTATCTTATTAAGAGGTATTGAAAAGTCTCAAATTAGTCGTGGAATGGTAATCTGTAAGCCAGGTTCTGTTAAGCCACATGCTAAATTTGAAGCTGAGGTTTATGTTTTGAAAAAAGAAGAAGGTGGTCGTCACACTCCATTCCATAATAACTATCGTCCACAGTTTTATGTAAGAACAACTGACGTAACAGGTAACATTGCACTTCCTGCAGGAGTTGAAATGGTTATGCCTGGTGATAACCTTACAATTACAGTTGAATTGATTCAGCCAATCGCATTAAGCATAGGTCTACGTTTCGCTATCCGTGAAGGTGGTAGAACAGTAGGTGCTGGTCAGGTGACTAAGATCATAGATTAATTTTAATCTAAATAGAGTATTGTGTATAAGGGTGTCCTGCTCAAGCGGGACACCTTTACATGCAAATAATAGAATAGGTGATTAAGTTCATCGTTCATACGGGTGTAGCTCAGTTGGTAGAGCACTGGTCTCCAAAACCAGGTGTCGGGAGTTCGAGTCTCTCCTCCCGTGCAGCAATAGAATTTGGGTGAGATATCCTATTTGTTGAAATTGTAAAACAGAATTTAAATGTTCACATATATAAAAGAATCCGTTGAAGAGTTAAGGAATAGTGTTACTCTTCCATCACGTGCAGAATCATCAAACTTGATGGTTATTGTAGCTGTGTTTTCTATCCTTTTTGCTTTGGCTACTTGGGGTGTAGATACGGTCTTTAGTAAAGTGATTAAATCTTATTTCAACTACGTTTTAAACTAAATAGGACTATGTCAGAAGTATTAGAAAAAAAATGGTACGTTGTAAGAGCTGTTAGTGGTCAAGAGAATAAAATCAAAGGATACATTGAGAGTGAAGTAGAGCGTCATGGTTTCTCTGACTATTTAGAAGATGTTCTTGTTCCTACCGAGAAGGTTGTGCAAATCAGAAATGGAAAGAAAATAAACAAAGAAAGAGTTTATTTTCCTGGATATATTATGGTAAAAGCCAATTTAGGTGGTGAGATGGTTCACATAATCAGATCTATAACAAATGTTATAGGGTTTTTAGGGGAAACAAAAGGAGGTGATCCTGTTCCATTAAGAAGAAATGAAGTAAACAGAATGCTTGGTAAGGTAGATGAACTAGCTGTGAATACAGATAGTGTAGCTATCCCATTTGTGTTTGGTGAAACGGTAAAAGTAATTGATGGTCCTTTTAATGGCTTCAATGGTACTGTTGAGAAGATAAATGAAGAAAAACGTAAGCTTGAGGTTATGGTGAAAATTTTCGGTAGAAAAACACCATTAGAGCTTAGTTATATGCAAGTAGAGAAGGTATAAATATTAATATAAGTGTTACATACATATAATTAAAGTAGTGTTGCTTCCGAAAACACACTTTCAATTTAATTTTAAACAATGGCAAAAGAAATAGGTAAAGTAGTTAAACTACAAGTTAAGGGAGGTGCAGCGAATCCATCGCCACCGGTTGGACCTGCCTTAGGAGCTGCTGGTGTTAACATTATGGAATTCTGTAAGCAGTTTAATGCTCGTACACAGGATAAACCAGGTAAAGTATTACCAGTTGTTATCACCGTTTACAAAGACAAGTCTTTCGACTTCGTTGTAAAAACTCCACCGGCGGCAATTCAGCTATTGGAAGCGGCTAAGATTAAAAAAGGATCTGGCGAACCTAACAGAGTAAAATTAGGTAGTGTTACCTGGGACCAAATCAAGGCAATAGCCGAAGATAAAATGGTTGACCTTAACGCATTTACAGTAGAATCTGCTATGAGTATGATAGCGGGTACTGCACGTTCTATGGGTATGAAGGTAGCAGGAAAGAAACCTTTTTAAAATCTTAAAAGTAATTAAATGGCAAAGTTAACTAAGAAGCAAAAAGAAGCGCATTCTAAAATAGAGAAAGATAAATTGTACTCTGTTTCTGAAGCTTCAGCTTTAATAAAAGAGATAACCAATACAAAATTTGACGCATCTGTAGATTTAGCAGTTCGTTTGGGTGTAGATCCAAGGAAAGCTAATCAAATGGTACGTGGTGTAGTTACGCTACCTCATGGTACTGGTAAAGATGTTAAGGTTTTAGCTTTGGTAACACCAGACAAAGAAGCAGAGGCTCAAGAAGCAGGTGCTGATTATGTAGGGTTAGATGAGTATTTGGAAAAAATTAAAAACGGTTGGACAGATGTTGATGTAATTATCACAATGCCAAGTGTAATGGGTAAATTAGGTCCCTTAGGTCGTGTTTTAGGGCCAAGAGGTTTAATGCCTAATCCAAAAACAGGAACTGTAACTATGGATGTGGCTAAGGCTGTAGCTGAAGTTAAGGCAGGTAAGATAGATTTTAAAGTTGATAAAACAGGTATCGTACATGCTGCGATAGGTAAGGCTTCTTTTTCTGCTGATAAAATAGCGGATAATGCTAAGGAGTTGTTAGATACTTTGAATAAATTGAAGCCAACAGCGGCAAAAGGTGTTTACATGAAAACTATTTTCATGTCTAGTACAATGAGCCCTAGTTTGCAATTAGATCCAAAGTCAGTTTAACAGCTGGTAGTTAAAAATTAAAAGTATGACAAGAGAAGAAAAAGCAAACGTTATAAAAGATTTGACTACGCAGTTGGCAGATAGCACCACAATTTATGTGGCTGATATTTCAGGTTTAGATGCAGGTACAACTTCTGATTTAAGAAGAGCTTGCTTTAAAGCTAATATTAGACTAGCTGTAGTTAAGAATACATTGCTTGCAAAAGCAATGGAAGCTTCAGACAAAGAATTTGGTGAATTACCTGAAACATTAAAAGGGAATACTTCTCTTATGTTTTCTGATGTTGCCAATGCCCCTGCAAAATTGATAAAGAACTTTAGAAAGAAATCTAAAAAACCTTTATTGAAAGGAGCTTTTGTAGAAGAAGCAATTTACATAGGTGATGAAAACTTGGATGCTTTAGTTAGCATTAAGTCTAAAGAAGAAATGATTGGCGAAATTATTGGATTGTTACAATCTCCAGCCAAGAATGTTATTTCAGGACTTAAATCTGGTGGTGGTAAACTTGCTGGAATCCTTAAAACATTATCTGAAAGATAAGAACGCACAATTAACTAAGTATATTTTAAAAATTTTATTAAACGATAGAAAATGGCAGATTTAAAAGATTTCGCAGAGCAATTGGTTAACCTTACGGTAAAAGAAGTAAACGAGTTAGCTACTATATTAAAAGATGAATACGGTATCGAGCCTGCAGCAGCAGCAGTAGCAGTAGCAGCAGCTGGTGGTGGAGATGCTGGTGAAGCAGCAGAAGAGAAAACTGAATTCGATGTAATTTTAAAAGCAGCAGGTGCTTCTAAATTAGCAGTTGTTAAATTGGTTAAAGAATTAACTGGTTTAGGTTTGAAAGATGCGAAAGATATCGTTGATAGCGCACCAAAAGCAATTAAAGAAGGTGTTACTAAAGACGAAGCTGAAGGTATCAAAAAATCATTGGAAGAAGCTGGAGCAGAAGTTGAGCTTAAATAATAGCAACAACCATATTATTTTTGGTTTAGGTCTTCTCGCTTTTTGCGGTTAGACCTAAGCCTTTTTATAGAATTAGGTATATTAAGAGGTATACTACTCATTTAGTACTCACGATCAAAACACTGTCCGTAGATGTTCACAAATAATACTGAAAGAATAAGCTTCGCTTCCGCAAGAAACACACCGGATTACCCGGATTTCTTGGATATTCAGATTAAATCTTTCCAAGACTTTTTTCAACTAGAGACTAAGTCAGATGAAAGAGGTAACGAAGGTCTTTATAATACCTTCATGGAAAACTTTCCGATCACTGATACAAGAAATCAGTTTGTATTGGAATTTTTAGATTATTTTATAGATCCACCAAGATATTCTATTCAAGAATGTATCGAACGTGGTCTTACTTACAGCGTTCCTTTAAAAGCACGTTTAAAGTTGTATTGTACTGATCCTGAACATGAGGATTTTGAGACAATCGTACAAGATGTGTATTTAGGTACGATTCCTTACATGACTCCGAGTGGTACTTTTGTTATCAATGGAGCAGAAAGGGTTGTTGTTTCTCAGTTACACCGTTCTCCTGGTGTGTTCTTTGGACAGTCATTCCATGCAAATGGAACAAAATTATATTCTGCAAGGGTAATTCCTTTTAAAGGTTCTTGGATAGAATTTGCTACCGATATTAATGGCGTTATGTATGCTTATATCGATAGAAAGAAAAAATTACCGGTGACAACATTGTTCAGAGCTATTGGTTTTGAACGTGATAAAGATATATTAGAGATTTTTGACCTTTCGGAAGAAGTGAAAGTTTCTAATGCCGGACTTAAAAAAGTGCTTGGTCGCAAATTAGCGGCTAGAGTTTTGAACACTTGGCATGAAGATTTTGTTGATGAGGATACTGGTGAGGTAGTTTCTATTGAGCGTAATGAAATTGTTCTTGATCGAGATACAATTCTTGAAAAAGAGCACATTACCGAAATAATTGATGCTGATGTAAAGACTATTCTTTTACATAAAGAAAATAATGCGCAATCTGATTACGCAATTATTCATAATACACTTCAAAAAGATCCAACGAATTCTGAAAAAGAAGCCGTTGAACATATTTACCGTCAATTACGTAATGCCGAGCCGCCAGATGAGGAGACAGCACGTGGTATTATTGACAAATTATTCTTTTCTGATCAACGTTACAACTTAGGTGAAGTAGGTCGTTACAGAATGAACAAGAAATTACAGTTGGATATTGGAATGGACAAACAGGTTTTGACCAAAGAAGATATCATAACTATTATTAAATATTTAATTGAGTTAATCAATTCTAAAGCAGAGATTGATGATATTGATCACCTTTCTAACCGTCGTGTACGTACTGTTGGTGAGCAATTATCTCAACAGTTTGGCGTAGGTTTAGCTCGTATGGCTAGAACTATTCGTGAGCGTATGAACGTTCGTGATAATGAAGTATTTACACCTATTGATTTAATTAATGCGAAGACATTGTCTTCTGTAATTAATTCTTTTTTTGGTACGAATCAGTTATCTCAGTTTATGGATCAAACGAATCCATTAGCAGAGATTACGCACAAGAGAAGACTTTCGGCATTAGGTCCAGGTGGTTTATCTAGAGAACGTGCAGGTTTCGAAGTACGTGATGTTCACTATACACACTACGGTCGTTTATGTCCTATTGAAACTCCTGAAGGTCCGAACATTGGTTTGATATCTTCATTGTCTGTGTTTGCTAAAGTAAACCCAATGGGCTTCTTAGAAACACCATATAGAAAAGTAACAAATTCTGTTGTTGATTATAAGAATTTTACATATTTAAGTGCAGAGGAAGAAGAAGGAATGAAAATTGCGCAAGCAAACATTCCAATGAAAGAAGATGGTACTATTGATGCTGAAAAGGTTATTGCAAGAGAAGAAGGTGATTTCCCTGTTGTAGATCCGTCAGAAATTCAATATACCGATGTTGCACCTAATCAAATTGCCTCTATATCAGCATCTTTAATTCCATTCTTGGAACATGATGATGCTAACAGGGCTTTGATGGGATCTAACATGATGCGCCAGGCTGTTCCTTTATTGAAACCACAATCACCTATTGTTGGTACAGGTTTAGAGCGTCAAGTAGCATCAGATTCAAGGGTATTGATCAATGCAGAAGGTGATGGAGTTATTGAGTATGTAGATGCTCAAAAAGTTACTATCAAGTATGATAGAAGCGATGAAGAAAGATTAATCAGTTTTGAAGAAGATAGTAAGACCTATTTCCTTGTTAAGTTTAGAAAAACAAACCAAGGAACCAATATTAACCTTAAGCCAATTGTTCAAAAAGGTGATAGAGTTAAGAAGGGGCAAGTTCTTTGTGAAGGTTATGCAACTGAAAAGGGAGAATTAGCACTAGGTAGAAACCTTGTTGTGGCATTTATGCCATGGAAAGGATACAACTTTGAGGATGCGATCGTAATTTCTGAAAAAGTTGTTCGTGAAGATATCTTTACATCTATACATGTTGATGAGTATTCTCTAGAAGTAAGAGATACCAAATTAGGAGCTGAAGAGCTTACACATGATATACCAAACGTTTCAGAAGAGGCAACAAAAGACCTTGATGAAAATGGTATGATTAGAATTGGTGCCGAGGTAAAACCTGGCGATATTCTAATTGGTAAAATTACTCCGAAAGGGGAATCTGATCCAACACCTGAAGAAAAATTATTACGTGCTATTTTTGGTGACAAAGCTGGCGATGTAAAAGATGCTTCGTTAAAAGCTTCACCTTCATTAAGAGGGGTAGTAATTGATAAGAAGTTATTCTCTAGGTCGGTAAAGGATAAGAGAAAACGTTCAGAAGATAAAGAAGAACTTTCTAAGCTTGAATTGGAATACGAAGTAAAATTCCAAGAATTGAAAGATGTTCTTGTTGAGAAATTATTTACCATAGTAAATGGTAAAACTTCTCAAGGTGTTCTTAACGATTTAGGTGAAGAAGTATTACCTAAGGGTAAGAAGTACACAATGAAAATGTTAAATTCTGTAGATGATTTCGCTCACTTAGTTGGTGGAAGCTGGACAACAGATAATGATACGAATACATTAGTTGCTGATTTACTTCATAACTATAAAATTAAACTTAACGATTTACAAGGTAACTTGAGAAGAGATAAGTTTACAATATCTGTTGGTGATGAATTACCAGCTGGTATTATGAAATTAGCCAAAGTATATATTGCTAAAAAGCGTAAGCTAAAAGTTGGTGATAAAATGGCAGGTAGACATGGTAACAAAGGTATTGTATCTAGAATAGTACGTCATGAAGATATGCCGTTCTTAGAAGATGGAACTCCTGTAGATATCGTTCTTAACCCATTAGGTGTACCATCTCGTATGAACATTGGTCAAATCTATGAAACAGTATTGGGTTGGGCAGGTCTTAAGCTTGGTAGAAAGTATGCAACACCAATTTTTGATGGTGCGACTTTAGATCAAATTAATGAGTATACCGACGAAGCTGGAATTCCAAGATTTGGACATACATATTTATATGATGGTGGAACTGGACAACGTTTTGATCAACCAGCAACAGTTGGTGTGATTTACATGTTGAAACTTGGACACATGGTAGATGATAAGATGCATGCTCGTTCTATAGGACCATATTCATTAATAACACAACAACCTTTGGGTGGTAAAGCTCAATTTGGTGGTCAGCGTTTTGGAGAGATGGAAGTTTGGGCACTTGAAGCTTATGGTGCATCGGCAACCTTACGTGAGATTTTAACGGTGAAGTCTGATGATGTTATCGGAAGAGCTAAAACTTATGAATCGATCGTTAAAGGTGAAACAATGCCTGAGCCTGGTTTACCAGAATCTTTCAACGTTTTAATGCACGAACTTAAGGGATTAGGTTTGGATATTAGACTTGAGGAATAGTTCAATATTTTATATTGAAGACTATTAAGTAAAACAAATTAAAACATTATCAGCACGCTATTATGGCTAGAATAAAAGATAATAACCCAATAAAAAGGTTCGATAAAATTTCAATAGGATTAGCTTCGCCAGAATCAATTTTGGCAGAATCTAGAGGTGAAGTTTTAAAGCCTGAAACAATTAACTATAGAACTCACAAACCAGAACGTGATGGTTTGTTCTGTGAGCGTATTTTTGGTCCTGTTAAGGATTATGAGTGTGCTTGTGGTAAATACAAACGTATTCGTTACCGTGGTATCGTATGTGATCGTTGCGGTGTAGAGGTAACAGAGAAGAAGGTACGTAGAGATCGTGTAGGTCATATCAACTTGGTAGTACCAGTTGCTCACATTTGGTATTTCCGTTCTTTACCGAACAAAATAGGATACCTATTAGGTTTACCTTCCAAGAAATTGGATATGATAATTTACTACGAACGTTATGTAGTAATTCAAGCGGGTATTGCTAAAGGTCCTGAAGGAGAAGAAATTCAGAAAATGGATTTCTTGACCGAAGAAGAGTATCTAAATATTTTAGAAACTATTCCTCAAGAAAATCAGTATTTAGAAGATTCTGACCCAAATAAGTTTATCGCTAAAATGGGAGCAGAGTGTTTAATTGATTTGTTAGGTAGAATCAATCTTAAAGAACTTTCTTTTGAGCTTAGACATAAAGCAAATACAGAAACTTCTAAGCAACGTAAGACTGAGGCGTTAAAACGTTTGCAGGTTGTAGAAGCTTTAAGAGAATCTCAAGAGAATAGAGAAAACGAGCCAGAATGGATGATTATGAAAGTAATTCCGGTTATTCCACCAGAATTACGTCCATTAGTGCCATTAGATGGTGGTCGTTTTGCGACTTCTGATTTAAATGATCTTTATAGAAGGGTAATTATTCGTAATAACCGTTTAAAAAGATTAGTTGAGATTAAGGCACCAGAAGTAATTTTACGTAATGAAAAACGTATGCTTCAAGAAGCTGTAGATTCTTTGTTCGATAACACAAGAAAGGCATCTGCTGTAAAAACTGAATCTAATAGACCATTAAAGTCTCTTTCAGATTCTTTAAAAGGTAAGCAAGGTCGTTTCCGTCAAAACTTACTTGGTAAGCGTGTTGATTATTCTGCACGTTCGGTAATTGTTGTAGGGCCAGAATTGAACTTATTCGAATGTGGTCTTCCAAAAGATATGGCTGCTGAATTGTACAAGCCTTTCGTAATTAGAAAACTAATTGAAAGAGGAATTGTAAAAACAGTTAAATCTGCGAAGAAAATTATAGATAAAAAAGAGCCTGTAGTTTGGGATATCTTAGAGAATGTATTGAAAGGTCACCCGGTTTTATTAAACAGGGCTCCAACATTGCACCGTTTAGGTATTCAAGCTTTTCAGCCTAAATTAATAGAAGGTAAAGCGATTCGTCTTCATCCATTGGCATGTACTGCATTTAATGCAGATTTCGATGGGGATCAAATGGCGGTTCACTTACCATTAGGACCAGAGGCAATCTTAGAAGCGCAATTATTAATGCTTGCTTCTCAGAATATATTAAACCCTGCGAATGGTTCTCCAATTACGGTACCATCACAGGATATGGTCTTGGGTCTGTATTATATGACCAAAGAGCGTAAATCAACACCAGAAGTACCAGTTATTGGTGAAGGATTAACTTTTTACTCACCTGAAGAAGTAGAAATTGCTTTTAATGAAGGTAAAGTAAACCTTAACGCAGGTATAAAGGTTAGAACTAAAGACTTTAATGAAGAAGGGGAGTTGGTTAATCAAATTATACCTACCACTGTTGGTCGTGTATTATTTAACAATTTCGTTCCTGAAGAAGCTGGTTATATCAACCAAGTTCTAAATAAGAAAGCTTTAAGAAATATCATTGGTGATATTTTGGCTGTTACAAGTGTACCAGTTACCGCTGCTTTCTTAGATAAGATTAAAACGATGGGTTATGATTTCGCTTTTAAAGGTGGATTGTCCTTTAGTTTGGGGGATATTATTATACCTGCTGAGAAAATGGATATGATTGGTGAGGCAAATGTTCAAGTAGATGGTATTATGGCCAACTATAACATGGGTCTTATTACCAATAATGAAAGATATAATCAAGTTATTGATGTTTGGACATCGACTAACGCTCAGTTGACAGAGTTAGCCATGAAACGTATTCGTGAGGATCAACAAGGTTTCAACTCTGTATATATGATGCTTGATTCTGGTGCAAGGGGTTCTAAGGAGCAAATTCGTCAGTTGACCGGTATGCGTGGATTAATGGCTAAGCCTAAAAAATCTACTGCAGGTGGTGGTGAAATTATTGAAAACCCAATTCTTTCTAACTTTAAGGAAGGTCTTTCGATTTTAGAGTACTTCATTTCAACGCACGGTGCACGTAAGGGTCTTGCGGATACCGCTTTGAAAACGGCAGATGCTGGGTATTTAACAAGAAGGTTAGTAGATGTATCTCAAGATGTAATTATTAACACTGAAGATTGTGAAACTCTAAGAGGTGTTGAAGTTCAGGCGCTTAAAAAGAATGAAGAGATTGTTGAAAGCTTAGGGGAAAGAATTTTAGGTCGTGTATCATTACATGATGTTTATAACCCAATGACAGAAGAATTAGTTCTTCGTGCTGGTCAACAGATTATGGAAGTAGATGTGAAAAGAATTGAAGCTTCTCCTATCGAGAAAGTAGAAGTTCGTTCTGCATTGACTTGTGAAGCCGAAAAAGGAATTTGTGCTAAATGTTATGGTAGAAACCTTTCTACAAATAAGATGGTACAAAGAGGTGAAGCTGTAGGTGTTGTAGCTGCTCAATCAATTGGGGAGCCAGGTACACAGCTTACACTTAGAACATTCCACGTAGGTGGTATTGCTGGTAACATTTCTGAAGATAACAAGTTAGAAGTAAGATTCTCTGGTGTTGCCGAGATTGAAGACTTAAGAACAGTTACCGGAGAAGGGTCAGATGGTAACCCTTCTGAAATTGTAATTTCTAGAACAAGTGAAATAAAAATTGTTGATGCTAAAACAGGTATTACTTTAAGTACAGGTAATATACCTTATGGTTCTCAATTATTTATTGAAAATGGCGCTAAGGTTAATAAAGGAGATGTTATTTGTTCTTGGGATCCATATAACGGTGTTATAGTTTCTGAATTCCCAGGTAAGATAGCTTATGAAAATATCGATCAAGGTGTTACTTACCAAGTTGAAATTGATGAGCAAACAGGTTTCCAAGAAAAAGTTATTTCTGAATCTAGAAACAAGAAATTGATTCCAACATTATTGATTCAAGATGCTAAAGGTGAAACTTTACGTTCATATAACTTACCGGTAGGTTCGCATATTATGGTCGATGATGGCGATAAGATTAAAGAAGGTAAAATTTTGGTTAAGATTCCACGTAAATCTGCGAAAGCTGGTGATATTACTGGTGGTCTTCCAAGAGTTACTGAATTATTCGAAGCGAGAAATCCATCAAACCCTGCTGTTGTTTCTGAAATTGACGGTGTTGTTTCTTTTGGTAAAATCAAGAGAGGTAATAGAGAAATTATCATTGAATCGAAATTAGGTGAGGTGAAGAAATATCTTGTAAAACTTTCTAATCAGATTTTAGTACAAGAGAACGATTATGTAAGAGCTGGTATGCCATTATCAGATGGTTCAATTACGCCAGAAGATATTTTAGCCATTAAAGGTCCTTCAGCTGTACAACAATACTTAGTAAACGAAGTTCAAGAAGTTTATAGATTACAAGGTGTTAAGATTAATGATAAGCACTTCGAAGTAGTTGTTAGACAGATGATGCGTAAAGTAAGAATTCAAGATCCAGGTGATACTATCTTCTTAGAGAATCAATTGATTCATAAAGATGATTTCATTATGGAAAATGATGAGATTTTCGGTAAGAAAGTAGTTATGGAAGCAGGTGATTCTACTAACCTTAAAGCAGGTCAAATCGTTACTCCTCGCGAGTTGAGAGATGAAAATTCGCTATTAAGACGTGGTGATAAGGCATTGGTTGAAGCAAGAGATGCCGTATCGGCAACTGCAACTCCAATTCTACAAGGTATTACTAGAGCATCGCTACAAACGAAATCGTTTATTTCTGCAGCATCGTTCCAAGAAACGACTAAAGTTTTAAATGAAGCTGCTGTAAGTGGTAAGATAGATTATTTAGAAGGTCTTAAAGAGAATGTAATCGTTGGTCATAAGATTCCGGCTGGTACGGGTATGAGAGACTACGATAGCATTATCGTTGGATCGAAGGAAGAATACGATGAAATAATGGCCAGAAAAGAGGCATTAAGATTCTAATTTTATAATAACCCTCAAATTTTTATTTGGGGGTTATTTTTTTAATAAAATAAAAGTATGAGTGACAATAAGAATCCGAATCAAAAGCAAATAAATATTGAATTGGACGAGAAGATGGCAGAAGGTATTTATTCAAATCTAGCCATTATCAATCATTCAGTTTCAGAATTTGTAGTTGACTTCATTAGTATGATGCCCGGAGCTCCAAAAGCAAAGGTCAAGAGTAGAATTATACTTACCCCGCAACACGCTAAGAAGTTTTTGAAAGCATTAAATGATAACGTACAGCGGTTTGAAAAAGCTAATGGTACTATTAAAGATTATGAGCAACCTTCGATACCAATGAATTTTGGTCCGACCGGTGAAGCATAAAAAAAATCCCAACTTTTAAAGTTGGGATTTTTTTATTCAAATTCAGATGTAAAATGAAGTTTTACCGATGGATATTTTTGCTGTGTCATTTGAAGCGAAAATTGTGAATCGGCCAAGAAAACTAATTGTCCTTTTTTATCTTTTGCTAGGAATTTTTGTTTAACACGTTCAAATTCTTTGAATTCATCTGTTTTTCTATTTTCGGTACCAACCCAACAAGCTTTATATACATTGAAATTTTCGTAGCTACATTTTGCGCCGTATTCATGCTCTAGTCTATACTGTATCACTTCAAACTGTAAGGCTCCTACAGTTCCTATTATTTTTCTACCATTTAATTCCAAGGTAAATAATTGGGCAACGCCCTCATCCATCAATTGATCAATACCTTTATTGAGTTGTTTAGACTTCATAGGGTCTGCATTGTTAATGTACCTGAAATGTTCAGGAGAGAAGCTGGGTATGCCTTTGTAGTGTAAATTTTCACCTTCGGTTAATGTATCTCCAATTTTAAAGTTTCCTGTATCATGTAAACCTACAATGTCTCCAGGATAAGAGATATCTACTATTTCTTTCTTTTCGGCAAAAAATGCATTCGGACTCGAGAACTTAAGATTTTTACCATGCCTTACATGTAAATATGGTTTGTTGCGCTCAAAAGTACCAGAGACAATTTTTATAAATGCAAGACGGTCTCTGTGCTTAGGATCCATGTTCGCATGAATTTTAAATACAAAACCTGTCATTTCTTTTTCGTTAGCTGCTACAAGGCGTTCTTCAGCATTCTTTGAGCGTGGAGTAGGGGCAATTTGAATAAAGCAATCTAAAAGCTCCCTTACTCCGAAGTTGTTTAGTGCAGATCCAAAAAATACGGGTTGTTGTTCTCCTTTTAAATAAAGCTCTTTATCAAAATTAGGATAAACACCCCTAACCAATTCTAGGTTATCTCGTAAATCCGTTGCTGCCTTGCTTCCTATAATTTTATCTAACTCAGGATTAGTTACATCATCAAATGCTATAGTTTCTTCGATGTTCTTCTTACAATCGCCACTAAATAAATTAATATTTTTTTCGAAAATATTGTAGATACCTTTAAAATCATATCCCATACCTATAGGGAAGCTTAACGGAGTTACAGAAAGACCTAGTTTTTGCTCTAATTCATCAAGTAAGTCAAAAGCATCTTGACCTTCTCTATCCATTTTATTTATAAATACCAAAATCGGTATTTTACGCATTCTACAAACTTCGACCAATTTAACTGTTTGATCCTCTACACCTTTTGCAACATCGATAACAACTATAACACTATCAACCGCAGTTAACGTTCTAAAAGTATCTTCTGCGAAATCTTTATGACCTGGGGTGTCAAGAATATTAATTTTCTTATTCTTATAATTAAAAGCAAGAACAGAAGTGGCAACAGAAATACCTCTTTGTCTTTCAATTTCCATAAAATCACTAGTAGCTGTTTTTTTGATCTTATTATTTTTAACAGCTCCTGCTTCTTGAATCGCACCACCAAATAATAGTAATTTCTCAGTTAATGTAGTTTTACCTGCATCTGGGTGAGAAATAATACCAAAGGTTCTTCTGCGTTCTATTTCTTGCTTAAAGGTCATATACGAAATTTGTGCAAAAGTAATATAAAATCAATTCTTAACATTTAAGATTGCTAAATGATAGTTTTAGTTTTTTAATTGTTTTCAAATCAATTTAATAATACTCTCTTGATATAAATGAAATATTTTTCAAGTAGAATGGTCTTTTCATTCATAATTACCGTAGATAGTACAAATGTTAAATATTATTAAGTATTTGACCTAGTTTTTTAACCGATTGACTTATGAATTTGATGGTTAATCGAAAAAGAATTTGAGTTGATTCAATTATAATATATCTTAGCATCGTTAAATAAGACAGCCCCACTTTCTTATAACGAACTTTCAAAAAACACTATTAAATGCCATGGTGATTAGTAAAACACTAACACTTATGGGTAAAATTACTTTGAAATTACGTAACTTAATATTGTTAAAAGCATTAGCTACTTTTACATTACTATTGTTGACGTCATCTTTTTCTAACATTAACAAACTAGAATCCGATTTATCTACTCTGTATACTATTGATACTGATGGTGATGGTGTATTAGATTCAATTGATATCGATGATGATGGGGATGGTATCATAGATATAAATGAAGATAAAAATTTAGATGGAGATCATAATCATACCACTAATCCTACAGATACGGATTGTGACGGTGTTCCCGATTATTTAGATATAGATTCAGATAATGATGGTATTCTAGATAATTTGGAAGCTCCAAATTTTCATAAATATAAACCAGCATCAGGAATAGATTTAGATGGTAATGGTTTAGATGATATTTACGAAAAATTGCCTGGTAGTGGTGAAGGGGTTAAAGTAGACGATAGAGATGGTGACGGTAAACCAAATCATCTTGATATAGATACCGACAATGATGGTATACCTGATAACGTAGAGGCACAGACAACCGCTGGCTATATTCCTCCAAACCTTGATAGTAGTGCGACTTATACCTTGAATAATGGTATTAATAGTGCATATATTGGTGGTTTAACACCAGTGAATACCGATGGTACACCTCCTCCAAACAAACCAGATTATCAAGATTTTGATAGCGATGATGATTTTGTTCTCGATAGTAACGAGGGCAACGATTTTAACTTTGACGGAATACCTGACCAAATATTGACAGGTATAGATACCGATGGCGATGGATTGGACGATGGTTATGAGGGGTCTGATGTAAATGATGGTTTCGATGTCAACGATGAGATCAACGACCCTGCGAACGATTTACCTGATACCGATGGTACCGATGATGTAAATTATAGAGATTTCGACGATGACGGTGATGGAATAGATACACCTGACGAGGATGCTAACAACGATGGTGACCCTACAAATGACGATACCGATATTGATGGTACTCCCGACTATCTTGATGTAGATGATACACTTGGTCCTGATACAGATGGCGATGGTGTTCCAGACAGTGCCGATCTTGATGACGACAATGATGGAATATTGGATACGGTAGAAGATCCAAATTTAGATGGAGACAATAATCCATTGACAGATCCATTAGATTCGGATAATGATGGAAAGCCAAATCATTTGGATATCGATAGCGATAACGATGGAATTCCAGATAACGTAGAAGCACAGACTACTGATGGTTATGTAGCTCCTAATGAGGACGATGCTGCTACATACGCATCTAACGATGGTGTCAACAGTGCATATCCTGAAGGACTTACACCGGTAAATACAGATGGTGCCGATAATGTAGACTATCTTGATTTAGACAGTGATAATGATTCTGTTCCTGATAACAATGAGGGCAATGATTTTAATTTTGACGGCATTCCTGATCAAACTTTTACAGGTGTCGATACAGATGGCGATGGATTGGACGACGGTTATGAGGGTTCAGATGTAAATGATGGTTTCGATGTCAACGATGAGATCAACGACCCTGCGAACGATTTACCTGATACCGATGGTACTGAAGATGTAAATTATAGAGATTTAGACGATGACGGTGATGGAATAGATACACCTGACGAGGATGCTAACAACGATGGTGATCCAACAAATGACGATACCGATAATGATGGTATTCCGGATTATTTAGATCCTGACAGCCCAGGACCTGATACAGATGGTGACGGTGTTCCTGACAGTGCCGATCTTGATGATGATAATGATGGTATATTGGATACGGTTGAAGATCCTAATTTAGATGGAGACAATAATCCATTGACAGATCCATTAGATTCGGATAATGACGGAAAGCCAAATCATTTGGATATCGATAGCGATAACGATGGAATTCCAGATAACGTAGAAGCACAGACTACTGATGGTTATGTAGCTCCTAATGAGGACGATGCTGCTACATACGCATCTAACGATGGTGTCAACAGTGCATATCCGACAGGACTTACTCCAGTAAATACAGATGGAACTGACAATGTTGATTACCTTGATTTGGATAGTGACAATGATACTGTTCCTGATAACAATGAGGGCAATGATTTTAATTTTGACGGAATTCCTGATCAAACTTTTACAGGTGTCGATACAGATGGCGATGGATTAGACGATGGTTATGAGGGGTCAGATGTAAATGATGGTTTCGATGTCAACGATGAGATCAACGACCCTGCGAACGATTTACCTGATACCGATGGTACTGAAGATGTAAATTATAGAGATTTAGACGATGACGGTGATGGAATAGATACACCTGACGAGGATGCTAACAACGATGGTGATCCAACAAATGACGATACCGATAATGATGGTACTCCTGATTATTTAGATCCTGATAACGGACCAATGGAAGTATTAGATGTTGTAGACGATTCTGTAGCAACACCTGTCGATTCTCCAATAGAAATAGATATTCTGGATAATGATTTTGGTATTCCTACAGATGGAACATTAACTGTAACAGATCCAACAAATGGTACTGTTGAAATCAATGATGGAGGTACTCCTGATGATATATCTGATGATACTATTACGTATACGCCAAATGATGGTTTTGAAGGAACAGATGTTATAGAATATACGGTATGTGATACAGAAGGAAACTGTGATACGGCAACGGTAACCATTACTGTAGGTGAACCGGTAGCTCTAGATGTTGTAGACGATTCAGTATCTACACCAATCGATTCTCCAATAGAAATAGATATTCTGGATAATGATTTTGGTATTCCTACAGATGGAACATTAACTGTAACCGATCCAACAAATGGTACCGTTGAAATCAATGATGGAGGTACTCCTGATGATATATCTGATGATACTATTACGTATACGCCAAACGATGGTTTCGAAGGAACAGATGTTATAGAATATACGGTATGTGATGCAGAAGGAAACTGTGATACCGCCACTGTAACTATTACTGTAGGTGAACCGGTAGCTCTAGATGTTGTAGACGATTCAGTATCTACACCAATCGATTCTCCAATAGAAAT
>NZ_JBGQOO010000012.1:0-130116 GCF_052119685.1 Maribacter spongiicola
TAAAACACCTAATTACGTGCATCAATATGCCGCTTAAAACTAATATTAATCTGTAGCCGTATTTTAGGACGTGACATTTGAAAAAATCATCTAAGACTGAATGAAATTATTCCCAAGTAAATACTTTACGATAGAATTAAGAGAGGATAGAGTGGCTACGTTGGAGGAATTAAAGCGCAACACAAAACTGACTGATAATCTGATTTCTAGTTATACTGACAAAAAATTTATTGGAAAAGTAAATGACAGCGGATTTAAAATAATATCATCTGAAATTGGACGTGGAGCAGTTTGTATTTTTACTGGAGAACTTCAAGATTCTCTAGGGGAATTGGAAATAAGAATTCATAATGCTTTTAAAGTAATGTTTTCTATACTTTTATCATATCCGCTTATTGGATTTGGTATAATTGCCTATAATCAAGGATTTGAAAAAGCAATAAAATTTCTGCCAATTCTTATAATATTTTTACTTTTTATAAGGTTTGTTTTTATAGAATTAAGTTTTCGCTTTATTTCAAAAAGTGGATTGAATAAATTGACAAAAACCCTCGGAATAAAAACGAGGCACAACAATGGCTATAATTAATGTGGGTTTTAGGTTTTAACGCCAAGGTCTTTGTATATTTATGAAGTCCGCCAAATCTTTTGGATTTGGCTTTTAAAATGAAAAAGATAAAAACAAAACGAAAAGCTTTGCCTACGAGCGCAGATGGAAACGAAAAGTTTCCTTGCCTGCCCTACTTGCCATAGCAGTACCATTAAAAAACAAGTTCTTTCTTTTAAATTCAGAAAGAGTATTAAGAAAAAATCAAAGGATTTTAAATAGGGTTTTTTCATTCTTAGATGTTATATAATCAAAACATGATCCTATGAAAAAACTAATAGTATTGACTTTGACGATGATTCTGCTCTTAAGCTGCGATCCGGTATCTGATATGGAAGCTACTATTGAAAATTTGACTTCTGAAAACCTGACGATAGAATTTATATCCTTTGATGTAAATTCTAGTAAAATATTACAAATTGCTCCCAATGAAATTCAACTCTTTCAAGAAAGTTTTGATATTGGAAGTACATTTCTTGAACCTTCACTTGTGGAATACGACTCTGTAGTTATTAAAAATCAGTTGAAAGAGGTACTAAAAGTGTACAAACCGAATGGCGCCAATAGAAATATTTATAACATAGAGAGCTATTGGATTGCCAGCGAACCATCAAAAAGATTTTTCAAATATGAATTTGTAATAAATGAAGAGGATATCGAATAAACGCATTTACCAACAAAGAACTGAGGTAAAAAACAAACAAATTCTTCTTTAATCTGAGACCATATTATTCTAGGTTCATAAATTCAAAAAACAGATTCTTGAGCTTTTTTTATTCCTTTTATTTTCTGTTTATTTAGTTAATCTATATAACGAAATAAGCATACTTGTATCTAGCTCTACCCCAAAATCCTTATCCTTTATTGTCTCTTTGGTTAATCTAATTACCTTATCTTCAAACTAAGTAACAAACATTCGACCTAAGCCATTGTAGACGTTTATGAAAAAAATAATACCATATGTGATCTTGTGTTTTATATCAGGTTATTTATTCGGTCAAAAAAACGAAACGGAAGATCTTAAAAAGTATGATTCTTATCTGGTTAAAAATCTAGAAATGGGTAAATGGAAGACAAAAAGTTTTCTGAAAAACGGACTTGTAACAGTTAAGGAAGTTTATTACAAAAAGGAGTTAAGAAGTAAATGGAAATATTTTTATGACGAAAACCAAAACGAAAAGCTGTCAATCAGAACTTTTGACATAAATCAAGGAATAATCAATGATACCATCGAGATTGAACTACTATATTTTCAAGATAGTTTATTAGTTCAAAAACATAGTTTAGGTACTATTGAAAAATATTCAGACTTTAATAAATTCGATAAGCCAAGAATACTTGAAAGAACGCAAGAATTTGGTTTCCTTCCTTATAAAGAGATTTTTGAGTATGATGCTAATGGCGATAGGTCTAAAGAAATGGCATATTCTGAATTCCGAAATACCAAAGACTCTTTAGTTCAGGAATTAGAAATTAACCGTTATAGGTATGATTCAAATAATAACGTGATTGAAGTAATACGTGAATATATTCCAGAAAAGACGTTTCCAATTCCGATTACAGGCGGACCTTCTTTGTTTGCAATTGAAAAATTCAGATTCGTTTACAACAAAGACGGACTTTGGACAAAAAAGTATAAAACGGTAAATGGTGTTGAGAAATTAATTCTAAAGAGAAAACTAAAATAACGGTTTACAACAAAGCCGAAAAGTAATGCGGATTTTTGAGTAAAACAGAAAAGTCTTTTTATACCTCATATCAACACGTTTTAATCTTCAAATAATCTTTACATACCGCTACCCTACCATACTGTTGAAATAATGTAAATTACCAAAACTAAACACAAACCAAAAATGATAAAATTAATTTTTACCTTCTTAGCTTTTTTCTCTTTATCGTTCACTATACATTCTCAAACGATAGATACGCTAGTAAATGTTGGCGGATTTAACATGCATTTAAATATCATTAAAGGAGAAGGAACTCCCATCCTTTTTGAAGCTGGTGGCGGTGATGACAGTTCTGTTTGGGCACCTATTTTAGAAAGAATACATCAGGTTACCGGTACTACATTAATTACGTATGACAGAACAGGTTTCGGACAAAGTGAATTGAATCCGAATTTAAAAAGCGATTCAGATTTTGGAATTGAAAACGGAATAAAAGAATTGGAAACCGCACTTGCAAAATTAGGATACAACAATGAAATTATTTTGGTATCACATTCCTATGGCGGACTATACAATCTTCTATACGCGAATAAACATCCGAAGAAAGTTAAATCAATTGTTTTAATAGATGCAACTCTTAGTGATTTCTGGAATGAAGATTTCTTGGCTATGAGAGATATGTTTGTTGACATCAACACGATACCAAAAGGCACTGGTGATTATTACCTGAATTTCAATTACAATGAAATTATGCGCTCATTAAGGAATACACAGTTCCCTAACAATATTTCTGTAACAAACATTTTTCCTGATAAATCCGCTCCAGTATATCCTGTAGAATATTCGAATAGATGGAAGAAAGTCCATGTAGATTTAGGTATACAAAACAATAATGTAACTAATATTATAGCTGAAAGCAGTAGTCATGCCGTATTTAGTGATAACCCTGCATTAGTTATCAACGCTATAGTTAAAGCCTATTCAGAAACTTTGGATAAAAATCAACAAAATATTGTGCTACATAAGGCATTAGACAATGCTATTGAGTTATCGATTGAAACTAAGATTAACAATCGTTCTGAACACGATTTAAATATGTTGGGTTATTCATTTTTACAAACCCAAGAATTAAACAAAGCCCTAGATGTATTTAAAACAACAATACTAATATTTCCAGAAAGTGCAAATGCGTATGATAGTTATGGTGAAGCTTTATTGATGGCAGATAAAAAAACGGAGGCTATTGAAATGTATGAAAAATCTATAGTGTTAAACCCTGATAATGAACATGGGAAAGAGGTGCTGTTGAAATTGAAAGAAGAAGAAGAAGAAAAAGAATAACAAATAAAATAAGTTTGAGAGTATAAATCACAAACAAATCATCCAATATCAAATTACAATCTCAATTACGTTTCACTCAATAAATCACCTTTAAAGACGTTACCTAATTTCAACTTAAACCATAAATTATCATGTATAAAAAAGTACTTTTAGCTATTGTCTTTATAGTCGCATTTGTAAAAACAAGTAAAGCTTAAGAATTACAGACTCAAGTAGAAGCAATTAATGCCTTTATAGAAGGTCATAGTGAAAGCGACAGAAATTATTACGCAAAAATCAATGCCACTCAAGAAAACGTTTATTTCTATAATGAAATGCAACATGTAATACAGCTTACATTTCCTGTTTTAAAAATGGACGCAGATAATATAAAAATTACTAAAAAAGGACTCACGTTTTATCCGAAAGAAAAGGGCTTGGTTGTGATAAAAAACTTTTCAACTTTTGCTCCTAAAAACATTGGTACATCTTGGCTTAACCTTATTAAAATGAGCAAGAAAGACAAAATGGAACTACAAGTAATGATGAAGAAGTTCCTTATAGATTATCAAACTGCAATGAAATAGTAGCTTTTAATCAAACGAATGAACAGCAAACAAAAAGCCCTAAGAAATATCTTAGGGCTTTTTGTTATGTATAGTTTTAGCAATTATTTACCGCCGTCTAATTTATCTTGCAATACTTTTAATTTATCCCAATCACCAGAAGCAGCTAATTTAGCTTGCTTTGGCCATGAACCAGGTTTGTGCATGGTATATCGTGGTCCGGCTTCTTTTAGAATTTCTTCAAGAGTCTTTACAGACGCCCCAGCTAATTTCTCGAAAGTCCCGATACCCTTATCCGTTAATATCGATGCAATTTTAGGTCCGATACCTTCAATCTTTTTTAAATCATCTTTCTTAGCCTTGACAGCAGGTTTTTTTGCTACTGGCTTTTTAACTGCTGGTTTCTTAGCTACCGCTTTTTTGACCGGTTTCTTCTTCGCCGGCAAATCAGTTAAATCTACAACGCTATTATCAATACCTGAATACGGCGAGCGCACATAGGCATCCGCAGCGTAATCATTGAACCAGCCTTTATCTTCGCTCAAGTATCTAAACTCGTAACGTTTACCAGTTTCTAGTTTTATGCTTTTTACATAAGACCCGTTCTTTTTTTCCATTCGGTAAGAACTATCGTTCGTTTGCCAATTATTGAAATCTCCCAATAATATAACATTTGCTGCGCTAGGGGCTTCATTTTCCCCAACAGTAAACGTAACGGTAGTATGCGTACCCTTTCCTTTTGTCTCTTTTGTTAATGCCATTTTCTGTAGTGTTTTAATTCTAGATAAAAGTTACATAGAAATTCCTCATTTTCAAAAGTTTGTACCAAGTAATTAGTATAATTTACCAATAATGCAAGATTTTAATTGATCATAAAACTTTTTATTCAAAGACATGGAAACATAAAATTAATTCTCTGCTATGATTATAGCTACTTTGAGATAAAGAATTAAAAAATGTTGGTGAGATTTCAGAAAAAAAACAATTCCTTTAGTTCATTATAATTTATATATCGTAATATTGCAATTAAACAATTAAGCAGATTATGGGATTAGCCAAAACAGAAATGTTTACCGATGAACAAAATGAAATTTCTTTATTTGCGAAGGTATTCGGTCACCCAGCTCGTGTAGCTATATTACAATACCTATTTAAATTAGATAGTTGCATTTGTGGAGACTTGGTAAATAAAATCGGCCTTGCCCAACCTACAATATCTCAACATTTAAAAGAACTAAAACAATTAGGTCTTATAAAAGGAAATGTAGAAGGCACCAGTGTTTGTTATTGTATAGATAAAACCAACTGGTCACATATGAAACAAGTAATGGTACAGTTTTTAGACCAAGACATATCCAACAACGATTGCTGTTAAAAAAATTTAAACACTTTTATCGCTTTATTACGATTAATAAATAAACAAGCATATCATTTTAATTAAAAACAATAATATGAAACTATCAAAAATTAAAGAGCTTTTAGCTCAACAAGAGACTATAGCATTTCAATTACCCAACGGAGATTTAGTACCTAATCACTTTCACGTAACAGAGGTTGGTAAAATAACTAAGAATTTTATCGATTGTGGAGGTACGGTAAGAAATGAAGAAGTTGTAAATTTTCAATTATGGAATGCCAATGATTACGACCATAGATTACATCCAGAAAAATTGATCAATATCATCGAGCTATCTGAAAAGGTTTTAAAGATCAATGATTTAGAAATAGAGGTAGAATACCAAGGACAAACGATAGAGAAATTCGGACTGGATTTTAACGGTACAAATTTCACACTAACGTCGAAACAAACAGACTGCTTGGCAAAAGATAATTGTGGCATATCTGAAGAAAAACCAAAAGTAAAACTATCAGAAGTTAATAACGAACCTTGTTGCACACCTGACGGAAACTGCTGTTAACTACCTATAAACATTAGAAGAAATGATAACTACAGAAACCAACATGTTACCAAAAATTGAGAATTTAATCAAAGAGTTACAGCCAAATTTAATTACGCCAGAACGTAAAGTTGTTTTACAGACATTGGTAGATTTTATACAAGAGAAAACTACCAATGACCAAGAAATAAGAATTAACTTTATTTGTACGCATAATTCTAGAAGAAGTCACCTATCTCAAGTATGGGCACAGACTATGGCTACCTATTTTAATATTAAAAATGTGTATTGCTATTCTGGTGGTACAGAAGCTACGGCATTGTTCCCAATGGTTGCAGAGACTTTAAAGAATCAAGGATTTCAGATTCAAAAACTTTCTGATACCAGCAATCCGGTTTATGCCATTAAATTTTCTGAGAACGAGTATCCGGTCATAGGGTTTTCAAAATCATATGAAGATTCTTTTAATCCGGCTTCGCAGTTTGCGGCAATTATGACCTGCTCTCAAGCAGATGGCGGCTGCCCATTTATTGCGGGTGCCGAAAAAAGGGTTCCTATTACTTTTGATGACCCTAAGGCTTTTGACAACACACCGCAACAAGCTGAAAAATACGCTGAAAGAAGTATTCAAATTGCAACAGAGCTGTTTTACGTATTCTCACAAATCAAATAAAAATGGCATCTAAAAAACTAAGCTTTCTAGATCAAAATTTAACCTGGTGGATATTTGCTGCTATGGCACTTGGTGTGGGTATTGGTTATTTTGTACCTTCCTTTCCAGACATTATCAACACGTTCAATAGTGGTACTACAAATATTCCTATAGCTATTGGTTTAATCTTAATGATGTATCCGCCCTTAGCGAAAGTGAATTATGCTTTACTACCAAAGGTTTTTAGAAACACAAAAATCTTATCTATCAGTCTTATCTTAAACTGGATTATTGGTCCGGTATTAATGTTCATACTCGCCATTACTTTTTTATCTGATTATCCAGAATACATGGTAGGTCTAATTCTTATTGGTCTGGCACGTTGTATTGCAATGGTGTTGGTATGGAACGATCTTGCAGAAGGCAGCAGCGAGTATGGGGCTGGCTTAGTTGCTCTTAATAGTATTTTTCAAGTATTTGCATATAGTTTCTATGCTTGGCTATTTATTACTGTGCTTCCGCCCTATTTCGGTTTTGAAGGTGCTATAGTAGATATATCAATTGGTACCATTGCAGAAAGTGTAGCCATTTATTTAGGTTTACCTTTTTTAATGGGAATACTAAGCAGATTGATTTTAGTGAAATTGAAAGGCGAAGAATGGTACACCAACAAATTTATACCCACCATATCGCCTATGACTTTGATAGCGCTATTATTTACAATTGTCATCATGTTCTCTTTAAAAGGTGAACTGATTGTAGAAATACCAATGGATGTGCTGATTATTGCAATACCATTACTGATCTATTTTACATTAATGTTTATCATAGGTTTCTTTTTCACCAAGGCAACCGGAGCAGCATATGATAAAACAGCATCTGTCGCCTTCACGGCAGCCGGAAACAATTTTGAATTAGCCATTGCTGTTGCTATTGCCGTATTCGGTTTAAATTCCGGTCAAGCATTTGCTGGGGTTATTGGTCCTTTGGTTGAGGTACCTGCATTGATTTTTTTAGTAAAGGTTTCCTTTTGGTTGAAGAAAAAATACTTTGGTAGTTCTACGCCCAAAACAGTATAATTTAACTAATCACAAACATTTTTTTTTAGAAGGTCAGGATAGAAAACCTGACCTTTTTATGGACTACAAAAATACTATCACAAGTCTAAAAAAACTTCATTACCAATTTATGTGTCAAAATCACCAATAAGTGTAAAATTACTAGCAACTACATTAATATCTTTGCCGTTGATTATAAGCTTCAACTTAGCTATCATTTTAGAATAATGCGGTTACATCGTTACATTATCTTAGACAAAATTATTTCGAGATAGCTCTTAACTTATAAACACAAGAAGAAGAAAAGGGCAAAGAAAATTTATATGCTAATACAAATTATAAAAAATATAATGGTAACCACTTTAATTATAATAGGTCTATTGGCCATAGCTGTTCTGGCATTAACCAATTTCTACCCCAGTTTTGGCGGTAATAGCTCCGAAAGTCAAAAATTGACCTATGAACAATCACAACAATTTAGAGAAGGTAAATTTCGAAATGTGGAAGCAGTACCAAAAGACCTAGAGTTATCTGATAAGCTAGGTTTGGCATATAAATTTTTTACTACCAAGGTCCCAAATGGTCGCCCTAAAGCCGATTTAATTCCACAAAAAATAGATTCTATACATTTAGCCGATTATGACGGAGAAGCAAGGATGATATGGTTTGGTCATTCTTCTTTTTTATTACAGATTGATGGGAAAAATATTCTAATTGACCCCATGTTCGGCGCAGTAGCAGCCCCTCACCCACTTTTAGGCGAAAAACGATTTAATAAAGAATTCCCGATTTCGATTGATAAACTACCACAGATTGATGCAGTTATTTTTTCGCATGATCACTATGACCATTTAGATTATGAATCGGTTTTAAAGATCAAGGATAAAACAAATCATTTTTACACTCCACTAGGTGTTGGTAACCATTTGACCAAATGGGGTGTTTCTAATGCTAAAATCACAGAGATGGATTGGTGGGAAGAGACTCAATTCGGTAATCTAAAATTTGTATGTACACCAGCGCAACATTTCTCTGGTAGAGGGTTGAACAATGCGCAAAGTACTTTGTGGAGTTCTTGGGTAATTACCTCACCAAATGAAAACATATATTTTAGCGGTGACAGCGGTTATGCTGATCACTTTAAAGAAATAGGAGAAAAATACGGACCATTTGACCTGGCTTTAATGGAATGCGGACAGTACAATCAAATGTGGTCAGATATTCACATGATGCCCGAAGAAACTGCTCAAGCCGGTATCGATGTCAAAGCAAAAAAAATAATGCCAATTCATTGGGCAGGATTTAAACTTGCCTTGCATGAATGGACTGATCCTATTAAAAGAGTTGAAGCAAAAGCAACTGAATTGAACCTACAGGTAATCTCGCCTCAAATTGGGCAAGAGATTATTGTAAAAGATTCCTCTACTACCTACCCCAAATGGTGGCAGAACATTTAAATAATTTGTAATGAAAGAAATTATTAAGATAAATACAATTGCGACCGTTTATTATTACTTTGAGTTATAGATACCAAGACTCCCATTAATTTCCGTATTGATGATTGGCGATAATTGGAAACAAATCTATTTAGAAAATTTTAAATATTTCTTTGATCGATATCATATCAGCTTAAAAGTATAGTTAGACTTTTACCATTTTAAACTATGGTAGTAACTCATATGATTACCAAGAAGGCTTTATACTCTTTTTGGCGCCAAATCAAATAATGAAATTTAAAAAACAAAACATTAAAACAAAGACCAAGACATTAAAAAATTTATCTACTTCCTTAATTAAATAGCAAATCTATTTTTGCTAATAACATTAACTCAGACTTATTGTTGCCTGAGAATGAACTTGCAATAGCCTTGGCCGTCTTTTTGGTCAAGGTTTTTATTTTATCTGAAAATGCATGTGGATGAATTTTATAAAATTCTTTGAATTCATCAAAACACTCTTTACCACTTTTTTCAGACTCCATTAAAACATCAAACACAATTTCAATTTGGTTGGCTGCATCGGTACCATAACGGTCGGTAAAATCATCTATATACAACCAATCTTCTTTTACATACTCTTTAACTTTTTCCCATTCATTATTGTGCACGGTACCGTCAGATATGGCCACGGCATAAAATAGCTTACCTAAATTTTCATAAAGTCCGTTCATTGTTTTTGCAGTATTTTCCATTTTATCTTGTTTTAGTTGAATACCTAGTAAAAATATGGAGTAGGATGTAATTTTTATATGACAAAAATCAGTAGTAATCGATATATTTGATACATGCAGGATTTTCAAGAAAACAGTGACATTTTCAACTTACTATCAGAAGGTGTTTCAGAAGGTATTATCGTTGTAAATGCCGATCAAATTATTGTAGCCACAAACACCTCTTCCCTACAAATGTTTGGGTACCAAAAAGGCGAACTAATTGGCAAGCCCTTAGATATTCTTATTCCTAAAAGATACCATGCCGGTCATGATGCCCATGTAGATAATTTTATTGCTAAAAGTGACAAACGCCAAATGGGACATGGTAGAAATTTATACGGTATCTGTAAAGATGGCAAAGAATTTCCTGTTGAGGCAGGCTTAAATCCGTTTGAATTTTATGGCGCTACTTATGTAATGGCATTGGTAATCGATATTACAGAACGTAAAAATAGAGAGGAAGAACTAAGCCACTGGGCTCGAATTTTTGACGAATCGCTAAATGAAATTTTTATTTTTGATGCCGAAACGTTTAAGTTTTTGAATGTAAATAAAGAAGCTAAACGAAATATAGGGTATTCATTTGAAGAGTTATACACTATGACTCCGGTTGATATTAAACCAGATATGGATATTTCTGAATTTAATACATTGATTGCTCCTTTAGTCAATGATGAAACCGCAAAAGTAAAGTTCGAAACAAGACATGGAAGAAAAGATGGAACTTTGTACCCAGTTGAAGTACATTTACAATTATCGAAACTAGGAGATAAAGAGGTTTTCGTAGCCTTTATTTTAGACATCACAGAAAGAAAGAATTACACCGAAAACTTAGAGAATCTAGTTGAAGAGCGCACACACCAACTTACGGAAGCTCTGGCAGTTGAGAAGGAATTGAACGAGCTTAAAACGCGTTTTTTATCCCTAGTATCTCATGAATTTAAAACACCTTTAAGTAGTATACTAACATCGATTACCTTACTTGGTAAATATACCGAAACAGACCAGCAGCCAAAGCGAGACAAACATGTTACCACTATTAAAAATAAGGTGAAATATTTGGATACCATACTTAATGATTTTCTGTCCGTCGAACGATTAGAATCTGGTAAGGTGAATTATAAAATTGAAGAATTTCCGTTGAGTAAAACTGTGAATGAAGTAGTATATAATGCTAACATGTTACTTAAATCTGGTCAACAAATACGTTATCCAGAGAACATTGACGAATTAAACATCCAGTTCGATGAAAAGACCTTAGAGTTGGCTTTATCCAATTTAGTTCATAATGCTATTAAGTATTCTCCAGAAGATTCTACCATTGATATAAAAGTGGACATAAAAGATACAGGTTACGCCATTAGCGTAATTGATGAAGGTATTGGTATACCAGAAGAAGAGCAAAAACACATATTTAATCGTTATTTTAGAGCAGAGAACGCTTTATTGACACAAGGCACCGGTATTGGTTTAAATATCGCCAAACAACATATAGAGAACTTAGGTGGTAGTCTTGAGTTTTCAAGTGCAGAAAGTATGGGCTCAACATTTACTTTATGTATTCCAAAATTAAAAACCAACTAGAAGATGAAAAGAATTTTATTGATTGAGGATGACAAAGCCTTACGAGAAAATACAGAAGAACTTTTAGAATTAGCGGGCTATAGTGTTATAACAGCACCTAATGGAAAAATAGGTATTACAGCCGCCATTGAGAATTTACCAGATATTATCATTTGCGATATTATGATGCCCGAGGTCGACGGTTATGGTGTGCTTGAAAATCTTTCCAGTAATGAAAAAACAAAGCAAATACCATTCATTTTTCTATCTGCGAAAACCGAGCATAAAGAAATACGAAAGGGAATGGACCTCGGGGCAGATGACTACCTAACCAAACCCTTTGAAGAAGACGATTTAATGAGTGCCGTAGAAAGTAGATTGGCGAAGGCTGAACTTTTGTTACGTATGCAAGATGAAACTTCAAAGGAACACGGCGTTTCTGAAAATGAAATGCGCACCATTCATGAACTTAAAAACTTCTTTGATGATAATGGCGAGTTGGCAAATTTCAAGGAAGGAGAAAAGATTTATGATGAAGATAGCCGTTCTAACAAAATTTATCTCATTTTAAAAGGACTGGTAAAATGCTACAATATGGATCCTGACGGTAAAGAATTAATAACATCTTTAGCTAAGGCAGATGATTTTTTAGGCTTCACCTCTTTTTTGAACAATGTACCCTATCAAGAATCGGCTAAAGCAATGAGCGATGTTGAGCTAGCAGGTATTTCTAAAGAAAGCTTAACAGAAATACTGAACGAAAACAAGACTATTTCTATGGAACTTATGGAGCTTTTATCTGCAAATATTTCTAATATAAAAGCTCAATTATTACAAATGGCCTATAGTTCTGTACGCAGAAAAACAGCGCAAACCTTATTACAATTTGCCGATGTCATGAATACCAAACCAAATGAGCCCATTAGAATTTCACGTAACGATCTTGCCAGTGTGGCAGGTATAGCGACCGAAAGTTTAATACGCACATTATCTGGATTTAAAAAAGAAGGCCTTATTGCTATTGAAGGTCGCAACATTCAAATCATGGAAATAAAAGCATTACAATATGTAAATTAAACGATATCTGATATTTATCATTTATCACGTTTCAATAACGATTTACTTTTGTTTGGTAAGTCAATTGAATGAAACATATTTTAATTCCAACAGATTTCTCTAGCAATTCATGGAATGCCCTAGAATACGCCCTAAACTTGTTAACAAATGAGCGGTGTCTATTTTACATCTTACATGTCGATGAGCTACGTAATTCAGACATTCAAGGAAATTCTTTAATGGTAATGACTAGCCCCAAAAGAATCTCTGCAAAAGAAAATCTACAACTTCTTTTAAAAAAAATTTCAAATTTACCGAGCAATGCGTTACATCAATTTATTGCCTTAGAAGAATATGGTAATTTAATTGATTTGGTTAGAAAAACAGTAGAAGAAAAAAGGATTGATTTAATAGTAATGGGCACAAAAGGTGCATCGGGCATAAAGGCATCTATCATTGGTAGTAATACTGGAAATATAATAACAAGAATAGCCTGTAATGTGTTGGTTATACCCGAAAATACGATTATTAAAAATCCGATAAAAATTGGATTTCCTACAGACTTTAATCTGTTCTACACCTACCCTATTTTAAACTCCCTCACAGAGATTCTTGAAATTTCGAATGCGAAGCTAGAAGTGATTCACGTAACGCAATCAAAACCTAATTTTTCAAATACTCAAGTAATCAACCAAGCCTATCTACATGATTATTTAAAAGAATTATTTACCGAAAACCATAGCTTTAATCATATTCTAGGTAAAAACGTTAGAGATTCAATTTTAAATTATATCGAAGAGAATAAAATTGAAATGCTGACTATGGTCGCAAAAAACCTAAACCTATTTCAACAAGTATTCTTTAACAACTCGGTTGAAGAGCTAAGCCACCAAACCTCTATTCCTCTATTGGTCATGCATGAGTAATATATACAAATCATCATGATTTGGTTTTGTTCGATTTTCAATTACATGAACACCATCACTTTTTTAGCGATTGCATCAAAAATTTAAGATAATCTGTCTTTTCAAAGAACATAAGAACGTATGTAATTAGCCCTCAAAATCGTACTTTTGCACCTTTGCTATGAATACATGATTAATTTTGAAGAAAATATAGAAGTTAAGGGCGCGCGCGTTCATAACCTTAAGAATATAGATGTTACCATTCCCCGAAATAAACTGGTTGTCATAACCGGCTTATCTGGTAGTGGAAAATCTTCGTTGGCTTTTGACACTATTTATGCTGAAGGGCAAAGGCGTTATATTGAAACCTTTTCTGCATATGCAAGACAATTTTTAGGCGGCTTAGAACGACCAGATGTTGATAAAATCGATGGTCTATCTCCTGTTATTGCTATAGAACAAAAGACGACCTCTAAATCGCCAAGGTCTACCGTTGGTACTATTACCGAAATATATGATTTCTTAAGATTACTTTTTGCCCGTGCAGCAGATGCACATAGTTACAACACAGGCGAAAAAATGGTTAGTTATAGCGATGAACAAATTAAAAGCTTGATCATTGAATCGTATAACGGAAAGAAAATAAACATTCTTGCGCCGGTAATTAAATCAAGAAAAGGTCATTACCGTGAACTATTTGAACAAATTGCCAAGCAAGGTTTCGTAAAGGTTCGCGTTGATGGTGAAGTAAAAGATATCGTTAAAGGCATGAAAGTGGATCGTTACAAGGTGCACGATATAGAGATTGTCATTGATCGTTTAAAAGTAGTTGAAAGCGAAGATTTTCATAAACGTTTATCTGAAACTATAAATACAGCTATGTATAGTGGCGACAATGTATTAATGGTTTTAGAAGAAGGTACCGATCTACCAAGATATTTCAGTAGAGATTTAATGTGCCCTTCAACGGGTATCTCCTATCCTGCCCCAGAACCTAATACTTTTTCATTTAACTCACCGAAAGGCATGTGCCCCTATTGCAGTGGCTTAGGTCATGTGTATGAGGTAAATGAGAAAAAGATATTCCCTAATAAAAAACTATCTATTAAAGGTGGCGGAATAGCCCCATTGGGAGACTATAAAAAATCTTGGGCATTTAAACAGATCGAAACTATAGCAGAACGCTATAATTTTGAAATAACGGATCCTATAGATACTATTCCAACTGAAGCCATTGAGATTCTTTTAAACGGTGGTAAAGAAAGTTTTGAAGTAGACTCCAAAACATTAGGCGTAAAACGCACTTATAAAATTGATTATGAAGGAATTTCTAATTTCATAAAAAATCAGTTCGAAGAAGCAGCCTCAACATCAATTAAACGATGGGCAAAAGAATATATGGACAGAATTACTTGTCCGTCATGCACAGGTTTCCGTCTTAGAAAAGAATCACTTTACTTCAAAATAGAAGATAAGAATATTGCCGAGCTTGCTAATCTTGACATTGTTGAACTAGCAGCATTCTTTAATGGTTTAGATAAAAAGCTTACAGGCAATCAACTAAAAATAGCCGAAGAAATTATAAAAGAGATCAGTACTAGAATCCAGTTTTTACTAGATGTAGGTCTCGATTATTTATCATTGAACAGAAGCTCTAAATCGTTATCTGGTGGTGAAGCACAACGTATAAGATTAGCTACCCAAATTGGATCGCAATTGGTAGGTGTACTTTATATTCTAGATGAGCCAAGTATTGGTCTACATCAAAGAGATAATGAACGATTGATCAAATCATTAGAATCTCTTAGAGACATTGGTAATTCTGTTATCGTGGTAGAACATGACCGCGATATGATAGAAAGAGCTGATCATGTAATTGATATTGGTCCTAAAGCAGGTAAAAACGGTGGAGAAATTATATCTCAAGGTACGCCTGAAGAATTGAAGAATGTTCATACACTTACTGCCGATTATATGACCGGTGTTAAGAAGATTGAAGTCCCAAAAAAGAGAAGACCGGGTAATGGTCATGAAATTGTATTATCTGGTTGTACTGGTAATAACTTAAAGAACTTAACCGTCAAATTTCCTTTAGGAAAAATGATTGGCGTTACGGGAGTATCTGGTAGTGGTAAATCAACTTTGATCAACGAAACGCTTTATCCAATAATGAACGCCCATTATTTCAATGGCGTTAAAAAACCAATGCCATATAAGAAAATTACGGGGCTAGAGCATATCGATAAAGTTATTGATATCAACCAATCACCAATTGGTAGAACACCAAGATCAAACCCGGCGACATATACTGGTTTATTTGGCGAAATACGTTCGCTATTCGCAAAAACTACCGAAGCATCTATAAGGGGTTACAAACCTGGTAGATTCAGTTTTAATGTAAAAGGCGGGCGCTGTGAAACATGTCAAGGAGGCGGACTACGAGTTATTGAAATGAATTTCTTGCCAGATGTTTATGTTGAATGTGAAACATGTAACGGTAAAAGATTTAATAGAGAAACGCTAGAAATACGTTACAAAGGCAAGTCCATTTCAGATGTTTTAGAAATGACCATTAATGAAGCAGTGTCATTTTTTGAACTTATTCCGAAAATACATCGTAAGTTAAAGACCATTCAAGATGTTGGCTTAGGTTATATATCTTTAGGGCAGCAATCGACAACGCTATCAGGTGGCGAAGCGCAACGTATAAAATTGGCAACAGAACTTTCGAAGAGAGATACGGGCAATACGTTCTATATTTTAGATGAGCCTACAACCGGACTTCATTTTGAAGATATTAGGGTTTTAATGGATGTTTTGAATACTTTAGCTGATAAAGGAAATACTGTGTTAGTTATTGAACATAATATGGACGTAATTAAAATGGTAGATTACATTATTGACATCGGTTACGAAGGCGGCCGCTCTGGTGGGCAGTTAGTAGCTAAAGGCACGCCAGAAGAGGTTGCAAAAGACAAGAAAAGTTATACCGCAGAGTTTTTAAAGAGAGAATTAAAATAATTAGATAAAAATCTATCTAAAAAGAATATAAAATAAAGAATGAGATCAGAAAAACATCATAAAGGCTGGAACGAAATAAAAACCAATGACTCTTGGGCCATTTTTAAAATAATGGGTGAGTTTGTAAATGGTTTTGAGCGCATGAGTAAAATTGGACCATGTGTATCTATTTTTGGGTCTGCCAGAACAAAAGAAGAAGATCCATATTACAAACTAGCAGTATCAATTGCAAAATCTATTGCAGAAGCTGGTTATGGCGTAATTACTGGTGGCGGCCCGGGTATTATGGAAGCTGGTAACAGAGGTGCGAACCTTGCCGGCGGTACATCGGTAGGTTTAAATATTGACTTACCCTTTGAACAGCACGACAATCCGTATATAGATAATGACAAGAGTTTAGATTTCGATTATTTCTTCGTAAGAAAGGTAATGTTCGTAAAATACTCTCAAGGTTTTGTAGTAATGCCTGGCGGATTCGGAACATTAGATGAGCTTTTTGAAGCTATCACTTTGATACAAACGCATAAAATTGGAAAATTTCCGATTATATTAGTGGGTAGTGATTTTTGGACCGGACTTATGGACTGGGTAAAGGGCACCATGCTTAAAATGGGAACCATTAGCCCCGAAGATTTAAATCTTATTCAAATTGTAGACACCGAAGAAGAAGTTGTTGAGATCATAGATACCTTTTATAAAGGGCATAGCATGAGTCCTAATTTTTAATCTTAGCCTTGATACGAAATTTTCATTCATTTCTCTATTCCTGTATTTTATTATTAGTTGCTAATGCAACTAGTTGTTTTGCTCAGTACGAAACCGACCTTAGTGTTACTTTAAACGAATACACTAAAGAGCTCGATATTCGTCAAGAATTCACGTATTACAACAATTCAAATTATAACTTAGGGGTAATATATTTTAATGATTGGGCGAATGCCTACTCAGATAAAAATACAGGATTAGCGAAAAGGTTTGCACAAGAATTCAAAAAATCGCTTCATTTGGCCAAAGCCAATGAGCGAGGTAAAACTACCATTATAAGTGTAGTAGACGATTCTTATAACGGACTTGAATGGAGCCGTACAGAAGGTAAAGACATTTTAAAGGTAACTCTTGACAATATATTGTTACCCAACACTTCTACTAAAATTTTCATTACCTACAAGGTAAAACTACCTCCGAACAAATATACTAGTTATGGATATGGTAACAGAGGCGATTACTACCTAAAAGACTGGTATTTAACCCCTGCTGTATATGATGGTAAATGGCATTTGTATTCAAATAAAAATCTTGAAGATCTTTATATGAACGAGACCAATACGGTCATCAAATTTAAATATCCCGACAGCTTATATCTTGCCTCTAATTTTGATATTGACTCAGAGTCAAAATTTCCAAGTGGTCAGTTCGCGCAGCTTAAAGGTAACTTGCAACGTGGTGGCGAAATAATACTTAGTCCGCGAGAAGACTTTTTTACACACCGCACACCGCATATGACTTTTTTAACCGATATCAGAGCACCAAGATATAGTGTTATTGGTCAAGGTTTATCAATCAATAAAGTTGCTAATTTTATTCACCAAAACTTAGGAGATTATCCTCATGAGAAAATATTAGTAAGTGAGTTAGACTATAACAAAGACCCACTTTATGGTCTAAACCAACTCCCCTCTTTTATCCGCCCGTACGAAGAACAATTTCAATTCGAAATGAAATTCTTAAAAACGGCAATCAACAGTATTTTAAGAGAAACGATGTTCTTGAATCCACGTAAAGAACAATGGTTGAACAGTGCAATCGCCAACTATTTAATGATAGCATATATAGATAAGTATTACCCTGATCAAAAGATGATGGGTAAACTATCAAATATTTGGGGTTTTAGAAGTTTTGAATTGACAAAAATGGACTTCAATGACCAGTATGCTTTTTTATACAACCTTACGGCGCGTAAAAATTTAGATCAAGCCCTACAAACCTCGAACGATTCGCTTATAAAATTCAACCAAAAAATCGCAAACAAGTATAAAGCAGGTTTAGGTTTGGCTTACTTAGCAGATTATATTGGTAAAGAACATGTAGATGAAAGTATAAAGACCTTTTTTGAATATTATAAACTAAATACTGTTAAGGTTCATGATTTTGAATCGATATTAAAACGCTCTACCGAACAAGATATTAATTGGTTTTTTAAAGATTACGTATCTACAGACCGCAAAATCGATTTCAAAATAAAAAAGGTACAGAAAGACACCGATTCATTACTAGTTACCATAAAAAATAAGGAAGGTACCAATGTACCAATTTCAGTGTTCGGACTCAAAAAAGATTCTGTGGTTTCTGAATATTGGTTTAGCAATATTGAGTTCGAAGAAACCTTTGCTATACCTAATAACCAAGAAGATAGGCTGGTTCTAAATTATGACAAAAAAATACCAGAATTTAACCAACGAGACAACTGGAAATCTTTAAAAGGATTCTTATCGAGTAACAAAAAATTAAAGTTCACCTTCTTTAAAGATGCTGAAAATCCATATTACAATCAAGTTTTCTATGTTCCTGTTTTGAGTTTTAATGTTTATGATGGTTGGACCCCAGGTATGCGTTTATATAACAAAACTTTACTAGAAAGACCCTTTGTGTATGATTTCTCACCTTCTTACTCATTTCGAGAAAAAGCTTTTGTGGGCTCTGGAAAATTCAGTTATAGAAAATACTTAAGTAAAAGCGGGTTGTATGTTGCTCAATATAATATCGGTGCCGGCACTTCTCACTTTAATGAAAACTCTAGATACTCGTCTGTAACACCATCTTTAAGTTTTGGCTTTAGACCCGCAGATTTATTATCGAATAAAAGAGATTTTCTGTCGTTCAGGTATGTAAATATTTTTAGAGATTTTGACCCAGCACTTTTAAGCTTGTCGAATGATCCTGAAAATCCAGATTATAGTGTTTTTAATACCCGTTACTCTAGCAGAAACAATGGTATATTAGATTACAACTCATGGTTCTTAGATTTTCAATTAGCAGGTAACTTTAGCAAACTATCGTTTGAATATGAGTATAGAAAGCTTTTCGAAAACAACCGACAATTGAATCTTCGATTTTTCGCAGGTAAATTTTTGAGTAATAATACACAAACAGATTTCTTTAGTTTTGCCCTTGACCGCCCTACCGATTACCTTTTTGATTACGGGTATTTAGGTAGGTCAGAAGATTCTGGTATATATAGTCAACAGATTATTATCGCCGAAGGCGGATTTAAATCTTTTCTTGATCAACAATATAGATTCTCTAATGATTGGATGGCGACGGTAAACGGTAGTTTCAACCTATGGAAATGGATAGAATTATATGGTGATGCTGGTCTAGTGAAAAATAAGGGGATTGACGGCAAGTTCGTTTATGATTCTGGGGTACGTTTAAATCTAGTAACAGATTATTTTGAATTGTATTTACCTGTTTACTCAAATAACGGCTGGGAAGTATCGCAACCGAACTATGGTGAAAAAATAAGATTCATCATCACTGTTAGTCCGAAAACCTTAACAGGACTATTCACAAGAAAATGGTTTTAAACTATTAAATCTGAATACAGATCCTACTATTTTTAGTTAAAATTCACATATTTACAATATTATACCAAATTTGTTGAAAAATATGGAATAAATTAACTCGGTACAGCGTTGCTAAAAAGTACTTGATTCGGTAATTTTGTATAAACACATATAATACATGGATGTTTCTTCTAAAACCAGTAATGATATTTCTTTTGAAGATTTCAAAGAACAAATTATCAATGACTACGAAATTGCTTTTCTAAGTAGAACCTGTAGCTTATTGGGAAGAAAAGAAGTACTAACCGGTAAAGCCAAGTTCGGTATTTTCGGTGACGGTAAAGAATTACCACAATTAGCCATGGCGAAGTCATTTAAAAATGGTGATTTTAGAAGTGGCTATTACAGAGACCAAACATTTATGATGGCTCTAGGTTTACTACAACCAAAAGAGTTCTTTCACGCCCTTTATGCTACCACAGATATTGAAAAAGAACCTATGAGTGCGGGTAGGCAAATGGGTGGTCACTTTTTAACGCATAGTTTAAACGCAGATGGCAGTTGGAAAGATCTAACAAAACAAAAAAATAGTAGTGGAGATATTTCGTGTACTGCGGGGCAAATGCCTAGACTTTTAGGTCTTGCACAAGCATCTAAAGTATATAGAAACCAACAAGGACTAGACAGCGCCAAGTTTTCAGTAAACGGTAATGAAATTGCATGGGGCACCATTGGTAACGCCAGTACTAGCGAAGGCATGTTTTTTGAAACTATAAATGCTGCGGGTGTATTACAAGTACCTATGGTCATTAGTGTTTGGGACGATGAATATGGCATTTCGGTACCTGCAAAATTCCATACTACGAAAGAAAATATTTCAGAAATTCTATCTGGTTTTCAACGAACTGAAACCGAAAAAGGGTATGAGATCCTAAGAGTAAAAGGTTGGGACTATACTGCTTTAATGCATGCCTATGAAAATGCGGCAGATATTGCAAGACAAGAACATGTACCAGTATTGATTCATGTAAGCGAATTAACACAACCACAAGGTCACTCTACCTCTGGATCACATGAACGTTATAAAGATAATGTTCGTTTAGAATGGGAACGTGACCATGATTGTAATAAACGCTTTAAAGAATGGATTATAGAATCGGGTATTGCAACCACCGAAGAGCTTGAGTCTATTGAAAAAAGAATAAAGCGTACCGTTAGAGAAGCTAAAAAACAGGCTTGGGACGAGTATTTGAAAGAAAATCTGGCTGAGAAGTCTGTATTGATCAACATAATAGAAAAGGCAGCTACTAAAAGTGCCAACAAGAATTTCCTTAATAAATTAAAAAATGATCTAATTGCAGTGGAAGAGCCACTTCGCAAAGATTTGGCAATTTCAGCAAGAAAATCTTTACGCTATTTACTAGGGGAAAATTCGCAAGAAAAGCAATATCTAATTCAATGGACTGCCAACTTTCTAAAAGAATCCCAACATAAATATAGCTCGCATTTATATAGCGAAAATGATAATAAAGCGACAAACGTTACCGCTATCTCTCCTGAATACAATGACGATGAAGAACAGGTAGATGGCAGAGTTATTCTAAGAGATAATTTTGACAAGCTATTTGAAAAATATCCTAATACCTTAATTTTCGGAGAAGATACAGGAGCCATTGGTGACGTAAACCAAGGTCTTGAGGGTATGCAAGAGAAATACGGCAAAATACGTGTTGCAGATACCGGTATTCGCGAAACCACAATTATTGGGCAAGGAATAGGTATGGCCTTAAGAGGACTAAGACCTATTGCCGAAATTCAGTATTTAGATTATATTTTTTACGCGCTATCTACTCTTACAGATGATTTAGCCACATTATTATATAGAACAGCTGGTAAACAAAAAGCACCGTTGATTATTAGAACAAGAGGGCACAGACTAGAAGGTATCTGGCATTCTGGATCTGAAATGGGCGGACTTATCCATTTACTGAGAGGCATGTATATTCTTGCACCTAGAAATATGACACAAGCTGCCGGATTCTATAACACACTTTTAAAGAGCGACGAACCTGCTTTGGTAATAGAAAGTCTGAACGGATATCGATTAAAAGAAAAGAAACCCAAAAATCTTGGTGAATTCTGTACTCCGATTGGTAAAGTTGAAACCATTAAAGAAGGAAGCGATATTACCTTGGTCTCTTATGGATCTACACTACGTATTGTTCAAAAAGCAGCCAAAGAATTAAATGAAGTGGGTATTAACGCAGAAATAATAGATGCGCAAACCTTACTACCCTTTGACATTAAAATGGAGGTTTTAGAAAGCGTAAAGAAAACAAACCGTTTATTGGTAATAGATGAAGATGTACCTGGCGGATGTTCGGCTTATCTTTTAAATGAAATTGTAGAAAAACAAGGTGCCTTTAAATATTTGGATAGTACACCACAAACCCTAAGTGCAAAAGCACATAGACCTGCTTACGGTACTGATGGCGATTATTTTTCTAAACCAAACAGAGAAGATATATTTGAAAAGGTTTATGCGATAATGCACGAAGTAAATCCCGATGACTATCCGAAATTGCGATAATTACTATAATTTTAAGTAAGAAAAATCCCATCTATTTTGGGATTTTTTTATGTGCCAATTTCTCCCTCAAAAAAATACAATTATTTTAATTGTTACGTATAAAACTTTAACATGCTGATAACTAAGCCACCCGGTTTTTAGCTACAAAAATTTTACAATTAATATATTAGCATCGCTAACATATTTTAGAAAAATCAAAAAAAAAAATGATACTTTTAGAGTAAATATTCTGTATTAATGAAAAATACCATATTAAAAGAAATTGGCTTAGCTTTTTTTAGAATTGCAATTTCAGCGATGATGTTGACCCACGGTCTTCCAAAATTTCAAAAGCTAATTTCGGGTGATTTTCAATTTGCAGACCCAATTGGTATTGGTGAAACTCCCTCTTTATTTTTAGCTGTAATAGGTGAGTTTATTTGCCCAATATTAATCATCATTGGTTTTAAAACTCGTTTAGCAGCGATACCAGTAGCCATAACTATGGCAGTTGCAGCATTTATCGCTCATGGTGCAGATGATTTTCGCACTCAAGAAAAAGCATTGTTTTACTTAGTTTCTTTTATTACCATTGCATTATTAGGTCCTGGTAAATTCGGTATTGACAAAAAATAAACCTTACACTATTTTAAAAAGCAATTCTTTAAGTAGATCCGCATCTTTCATTGGTGCCGCCCCTACCCCTTTTCCTTTCAAATCCATCTCACGTAAACTTGAAATAATTCCGCTAACTTTTTTCATTGGGTAATTTCTGGCAGCGGTTTGTATTTCACTTACAAAATATGGGTTTATTCGCAATGCACTCGCCACATTTTTAGGACTGTGATCGCTAAGACCATGGTACTGCAATAACTGGGTGAAAAAGGAATGCAATAAAGTTATCGTCAATATAAAAGGATTGTCTTTTGGGTTCTGAGCAAAGTAATTGATGATTTTTGTCGCTTTTACGATATCTCTCTCGCCAATTGCTCTTTTCAGTTCAAAATTATTATAGTCTTTACTAATACCAATATGCTCTTCAATGTGTTGTGGATTAATTTCAGTTTCTTTAGGCAAAGCTAGTTTTAGCTTTTCAAGTTCTTTGCTGATCTTGCTCAAATCTGTGCCTAAATACTCCACCAAAAGAAGAGCAGCCTTATGCGAAATGGTATAACCACTACTTAATAAATGTTTTCTAAGCCAATCGCTAACCTGATTTTCGTAAAGTTTTTTACTTTCAAAAATTACTCCGTTTTTTTTAACGATCTTATGTAGCTTTTTTCGCTTATCAAGCTTTTTATATTTATAACAAATAACAAGCACAGTAGACATTTGAGGATTCTCTGCGTAAGAGCAAAGGTTTTCTATAGTTCTCGAAAGGTGTTGTGCTTCTTTTACTATAACCACCTGTCGCTCTGCCATCATCGGGTAGCGTTTGGCATTACCTACGATATCTTCTATAGATACATCTCTACCATAAAGTACCATCTGATTAAAGCCCTTTTCTTCTTCGGTCAATACCTTCGCCGCTATATAATCTGAGATTTTATCAATAAAATAAGCTTCTTCCCCGTATAGGAAATAAATAGGACTAATCTGTCCTTTCTTAATTGCATTGACTATTTGTATTGCTTCATCCATTCAGAAAAATTCATCAACTTTGTATAATGCAGCGACTAAATTTCCCTAGCTACACTTTCAGGGTCAAAAATAGCGAAAATAGAACCTTGATTTTTGACGAAATACGTAAAAAATTTGTGGTTCTTACTCCAGAAGAATGGGTAAGGCAACATGTAGTTCAATTTCTTATTCAAGAAAAGAACTATCCTATGAGTCACATTAACGTAGAAAAGCAGATAACCCTTAACGGATTAAAGAAAAGATATGATATCGTTGTATTTAAGCCTAACGGAGAATTAAACGTACTAGTAGAGTGTAAAGCACCAGAAATTACCATTTCTCAAATGACATTCGACCAGATCGCACAATACAATTTTAAGTTGAATGCGACCTACTTAATGGTCACGAACGGACTCACTCATTTTTACTGTAAAACAGACTTTGTTGCGGAAAAATATGAATTTATGCAAGAGATTCCTGATTTTAGCCGTTAATTTGCGATCGTTTTGAAGATAGCCGTAGTCATATTAAACTGGAATGGTGAAGTGCTTTTAGAAAGGTACTTGCCCTCTGTTATCAAATATTCTAATGATGCCGATATATATGTTGCCGATAATGCGTCTACAGATGACTCGGTTGCTTTTGTCAAAACCAACTATCCTTCGGTAAAAATTATACAGAATACAGAAAACGGCGGATTTGCCAAGGGCTATAACGACGCCATGGTAGATGTCGATGCTGATATTTATTGTTTATTGAATTCAGACGTCGAAGTAACCCCTAATTGGTTGAACCCAATTATAGATGCCTTTACAACGATACCCGATGCCGCTATAATTCAACCTAAAATTTTAGATTTGCTAAAAAAAGACCATTTCGAATATGCAGGTGCTGCCGGTGGTTTTATTGATCAGTTAGGGTATCCGTTTTGTAGAGGCAGGGTTTTTCAGACCCTAGAACGTGACAATGGTCAATATAATGATACCAGAGAAATATTCTGGGCTACAGGCGCATGCATGTTTATCAGAAAAGAAGTATTTCATGAACTTAAGGGTTTTGATGCAGACTATTTCGCTCATCAAGAAGAAGTAGATTTGTGTTGGCGTGCAAAAAACCATGGGTACAAAATATTATATGTAGGATCATCGAGCGTATATCACTTAGGTGGCTCAACCTTAAGTAATATGAATCCTAAAAAAACATATTTGAATTTTAGGAACACATTATTCTCTATCACCAAAAACTTACCGAGAAGAAAAGCGTTCATAATTATTTTCTTGCGATTGTTATTAGATGGTATTGCAGCAATACGATTTCTTTTTCAGTTAAGATTTAAGCACTTTTTCGCTATTTTTAGAGCACATTTAAGCTTTTACAGACAGTTTAGAAAAATGTACCGTAAAAGAGAAAAAACGCAATTTCTCAAGAATTACTATGCTACGAAGTCCATAGTATGGTCTTATTTCGTACATAGAATAAGTAATTTTAACATTTTAGTAAAAGATTAACTAACGTGTTAAATAAGTGGCTTTGTAATTATATAATTTTGGAGTCGCTTAGATGCGAAATTAGAGTAAACAACTAAATAATTATAATAGAATTAAATTATGAAAAAAGTATTATTAGGATGTCTTGCAGCAACGCTTTTACTTTCATCTTGTGTATCTTCAAAGAAGTATGCAGATCTTGAAGCTAAGCACAAAAGTGCACAAGATTTATTGAATTCAGCTACAGTTAAATTAAACGATTGTTTAGAAGAAAAAGCAACTGCTTCATCTAGACTACAAACTTTAGAAGATCAAAATGCATTTTTAAAAGCTAACAATCAAGATTTGATTAACAATATGGGTAACTTAACAACTTTGACTACCAAAGGTGCTGAGAACTTAGAAAAATCTTTAGAAAGCTTACAAGAAAAAGATTTAACCATTCGTAAATTAAACGATGCTATTACACGTAGAGATTCTGTTAACCTTTCATTGGTACAGAGCTTAAAAGGTGTTTTAGGAAATATGGATGATGACGATATAGAAATCAGCGTTGAAAAAGGTGTTGTATTCGTATCTATTTCTGACAAATTATTATTCAGCAGCGGTAGCTACAATGTTACTAGTAGAGCTAAAGAAGTTCTTGGTAAAGTTGCTAAAGTTGTAAATAACAAGCCAGATTTCGAATTCATGGTAGAAGGTCATACAGACAACGTACCTTACAGAGGTAACGGTTCTTTATTGGATAACTGGGATTTAAGTGTTAAGCGTGCTACTGCTGTTGTACGTATCTTGCAAAACGATTTCAATGTTGACCCTAAGCGAATGACTGCAGCTGGTAGATCAGAGTTTATTCCTGTTTCTTCAACTGAAAAATCTAAAAACAGAAGAACTCGTATTGTTGTTCTTCCAAAAATCGATCAGTTCTATAGCATGATCGAAGAAGGAATGAAAGATCCTGCAATCAACAAATAATATTTGATTGTCATATAAAATAAAAGCGGCTCAATTGAGCCGCTTTTTTTATGCCATAAATTTAAATGATAAAGTGTTTAGAGAATATCTAAACTTCCTTTTCCTTCACGAATAACCTCAGGTGCACCATTTGATACATCTATAATTGTAGAACCAATATTACCGCCATAACCACCATCAATAACGACATCAACAAGGTTATCCCATTTTTCAAAAATTAACTCTGGGTCGGTAGTATACTCTAATACATCATCTTCATCGCGAATAGAAGTCGATACTATTGGGTTGCCTAACTGCTCAACTAATGCTTTAATAATACTGTTATCTGGCACACGAATACCAACGGTCTTTTTCTTTTTAAATTCCTTAGGCAGGTTGTTATTTCCTGGTAAAATAAAAGTATACGGACCAGGTAAAGCTCTTTTCAAAATCTTGAACGTAGCGGTATCGATTTGGCGTACATAATCAGATAGGTTACTCAAATCGGTACAAATAAAAGACCAGTTGGCTTTCGCTAGTTTAATGCCTTTAATACGTGCAATTTTCTCAAGCGCCCTTGAGTTTGTAATGTCGCAACCTAAGCCGTAAACCGTATCGGTAGGGTATATAACCAAGCCACCTTTACGCAATACCTCCACTACCCTTTTAATCTCTTTAGGGTTCGGGTTCTCTTCGTATATTTTAATGAATTCTGCCATTCCATTTAGGATTTAAAAACCATTTCGTTATTAAATATACATAACTATCCCAACACTTCTAATTTAGCAAAGCGAAGCAACAGTTTTTTAATATCTCCTTTATCAAACATTATTTCTGCCTTTCTATCATTACCAGAACCTTCAATTTTCACTACCTGACCACGACCAAAACGGGTATGATTTATTAATGAACCTTCCATAAGATTTGGATCTATGGTATTTGTGTTACCCACAGGTTCACCCAATTGCGGCTTCAACTTACGTAACTTTTTTAGTTGACCAGAATTAGGTTGGCCAATAATAGGTGGTGTTCCTCTAACTGGCTTATCTTGACGTAATCTACTTTTATCAACTTCACCAAAAATATCAGCATTTATAAGAGGCTTGTAGCGATAGCCACCATCTACAGGAGTCAAATTCTCAACATATTTTTCATCGATTTCTTCTAAGAAACGACTAGGTTCTGCATCTATTAATTTACCCCAACGATATCTATTCTGAGTATATGTTAAATATGCTTGTTTCTCAGCTCTGGTCAAAGCAACATAAAATAACCTTCGCTCCTCTTCTAACTCGCTACGGGTACTCATACTCATACCTGATGGAAAAAGGTCTTCTTCCATACCAACAATATATACGTACGGAAATTCGAGTCCCTTTGCCAAGTGAATGGTCATTAAGGCTACCCTATCATCATCACCGGTATCATTATCTAAATCGGTAGCTAGGGCGACATCTTCTAGAAACTCACTAATATTACCTGTAGCATCAGCTATTTCTCTTTGACCTTCAACGAAATCTTTAATACCGTTTAAAAGCTCTTCGATGTTCTCCATTTTACCTATTCCTTCCGGAGTTCCATCCTTCTTAAACTCTAAAAGAATACCCGTTTTTTTGGCGACATGTTCAGACAAGGCAAAAGCATCAGTAGTTTCGTTCATAACCTGAAAACTCTTTATCATGGTTACGAAATCTTGAAGCTTTCGTTTTGTACCAGAATTGATCTTTAAATCTATTCTGTCAATATTTTCCATCACCTCAAAAATGGAGCGGTTGTAATGGTTAGCCGCTACTACCAACCTATCTAAAGTAGTACCACCAATTCCCCTTGCAGGAAAATTTATAACCCTTTTTAATGCCTCTTCATCTTTTGGGTTAATTACCAAACGTAGGTAAGAAAGTACATCTTTAATTTCTTTACGTTGGTAAAAAGACAAGCCACCATAAATACGATAAGGAATATCTCTTTTACGCAACGCATCTTCAATAGCCCTCGACTGTGAGTTGGTTCTATATAGTACGGCAAACTGACCATTGCCCATTTGCTGTTGCATGCGATGATCCCAAATAGAATTGGCTACAAACCTACCTTCTTCAGCATCTGTCGTACTTCTATGAATTTTAATAGCTGCACCATCATCATTCGCTGTCCAGACTACTTTCTCTATTTGGTTTTGGTTTTTTCCTATAACCGAGTTTGCGGCATTAACAATATTACGGGTCGAGCGGTAATTCTGTTCTAAACGATACATGCCTACATTATCATAATCTTTTTGAAAGTTCAAAATGTTACTAATATTTGCCCCTCTAAAAGAGTAAATACTTTGTGCATCATCACCTACCACACATATATTTTGAAAACGATCGGCCAAAGCCTTTACAATCAAATACTGAGAATGGTTGGTATCTTGATACTCATCAACCAAAATATATCTAAATCGATCCTGATACTTCATCAACACATCAGGAAAACGTGTTAACAGTTCATTTGTTCGCAACAGTAAATCATCAAAATCCATCGCACCTGCCTTAAAACAACGATCTACATAATTTTCGTAGATATCACCAGTTCTAGGTTTTTTTGCCATGGCATCTTGCTCTACCAAATCTGGATCATTTCGATAAGCTTTTACGGTAATTAAGCTATTCTTAAAAGACGAAATTCTATTTTGAATCTGCTTGTATTTATAAATATCCTTATCGAGTCCCATTTCCTTGATAATCGAAGCCAATAACCGCTGAGAATCTTGGGTATCATAAATAGTGAAATTTGCCGGGTAGCCCAGTTTATCACCATCTATACGTAATAGTTTTGCAAAAACGGAGTGGAATGTTCCCATCCAAAGATTTTTTGCTTCGCTAGCACCTACAATATTGGAAATACGTGCTTTCATTTCACGTGCTGCCTTATTGGTAAATGTTAATGATAAAATATTAAAAGAATCTACACCCTGCGCCATTAGGTGTGCAATTCTATAGGTAAGTACTCGGGTTTTACCCGATCCAGCACCAGCAATAACCATTAAAGGTCCGTCTTTATGCAAAACAGGAGCCTTTTGGGCATCGTTCAATTCATCTATAAATGAGCTCAAATTTTCTTTTTTTAATGACGTAAATTTAGCCATTATTGAGGGATAGAAAAAGTGAAGTGTTTTAGATTTGTGAACAATGGATGGTATTTCTTTTCATTTTGAATATATTTAAACTTTAATTCCGCATAAAGAGCTTACAAGTTGATACATTTAGGCTAAATGATCAACCGAAATATAGAAAACCAATATACATTAAATACTGATTATGAGAAAACTAGGAGTGTTAGCCCTTGTTCTTTTCGGTTTTACCGTTCAGGCACAAGGTCCAAATCTTGAAAAAGACTATAAAGCAATAGAAAGCAAGGTAGTTGATTGGAGAAGGGAAATTCATCAGAATCCGGAATTAGGGAATCGTGAATACAAAACAGCAGAAAAAATTGCAAAGCATTTAAAATCTTTGGGTATTGAAGTTCAGACTGGTGTTGCTCATACTGGTGTAGTTGGAATTTTAAAAGGAGACTTACCTGGCAAAGTAGTTGCATTAAGAGCAGATATTGATGCCTTACCAGTTACAGAACGTAATGACTTGCCGTATAAATCTAACGTTACTTCAGAATTTATGGGTGAAAAAGTAGGTGTTATGCATGCATGTGGGCATGATACGCATACTGCTATTTTAATGGGCGTTGCAGAAGTAATGTCTAAAAACAAAAATAAGATAAAAGGTACCGTAAAGTTCATTTTTCAACCAGCAGAAGAAGGACCGCCACCAGGAGAAGAAGGTGGAGCACTTTTAATGGTAAAAGAAGGTGTTATGAATAGCCCAAAAGTTGATGCAATTTTCGGTTTACATATTAACTCTCAAACTCCTGTAGGGGTTATTAAATATAAATCTGGTGGTACTATGGCAGCCGCTCAGCAATTCGTTATTAATGTAAAAGGAAAACAATCGCACGGTTCTCAACCATGGTCAGGGGTTGATCCCATATTGATCAGTGCTAAAATTATTGACGGTTTACAAACTATCATTAGTAGAGAAACAGAATTAACCAATGAAGCTGCAGTTATAACCGTTGGTAAAATTAAAAGTGGCGTTCGTTTTAATATTATACCAGAATCTGCAGAAATGATCGGTACTATTAGAACATTAGATTATGACATGAAAGACAAGCTTAATAAGCGTATGGTCGAAATGGTAAGCGATATTGCCAAAGCATACGGAGGTGAAGCTACGTGTACAATAACAGATGCTACAGATATTACATACAACAACCCAGAATTGGTAGAGCAAATGTTACCTACCATGAAAAGAGTGGCTGGTGATGCTAATGTTCAATTTCAAAAAGCGGTTACAGGTGCTGAAGATTTCTCATATTTTCAAAGAGAAGCTCCGGGATTTTTCTTTTTCTTAGGAGGAATGACTCCTGGTACAACAGAATCATTTCCGCACCATACACCAGACTTTTTAATTGACGATAGTGGTTTACTTTTAGGCGTTCGTACGCTTACAGAAATGAGCCTGGATTATTTAAACAGTGACCAAACACCACTTTTAGATATTAAAATAAAAGGATAATTTTGATGAACGATTTCTTTAATAGTATTCCAAGTCCACCGTGGTGGACTTGGAATTTTTTGTTTCTTCTCATAGTTGCTATCTGGGATATTTTTATTCAGAAAAGGCATACCATTAAACACAACTTCCCTGTGGTAGGGCACTTGCGTTATTGGCTAGAAAGTATTGGTCCAGAAATGCGTCAATATTTTGTTGCTAACAACCGAGAAGAATTGCCTTTCAATAGAATTGAAAGAGGTTGGATCTATGCATCTGCAAAGAAAGAGAATAACTACGAAGGTTTTGGTTCTGATAGAGATTTATATGCACACCAGCATATATTCATCAAAAACAGAATGATGGGTTATGAAGTACCTGTTGGACACCCAAATGCTGCAGAACCTACGTTTATTCCTTGTGCAAAAGTTATGGGACAACAAAATAACCGAAGAAAACCTTACCGACCAGCCAGTGTTGTAAATGTATCGGCCATGAGCTTTGGTTCATTATCTGCAGCTGCCGTTGAAGCTATGAACATTGGGGTCAAAAAAGCCCATGCTTATCATAATACCGGTGAGGGCGGTTTATCACCTTACCACAAACATGGTGGTGATATTGTTTTTCATTTTGGGACCGGGTATTTTGGTGTACGATCAGAGGATGGGAATTTCTCTATGGAGAAAATGAAAAAATTGGTTGAGGACAATCCGTGTATAAGAGCTATTGAAATTAAATTATCTCAAGGTGCAAAACCAGGAAAAGGTGGCGTATTACCAGGAGCTAAAATTACACGCGAACTGGCTGAAATTAGAGGTGTTGAAGTAGGTAAAGATGTATTGTCACCTGCAACCCACAAAGCGTTTTCTAATGTTAGGGAGTTAATGGCACTTATAGAGGATATTGCTGACGAAACAGGTTTACCGGTAGGTATTAAAGGTGCTATCGGAAAATTAGATCAGTGGGAAGAATTAGCAGATATTATGTTAGAGACCGGTAAAGGTCCAGATTTCATTACCGTAGATGGTGGTGAAGGTGGTACAGGTGCCGCTCCCCCATCATTTGCAGATCACGTATCGCTGCCTTGGGTTTATGGATTTTCAAGTTTATATAGAGTTTTCTTAAATAGAAACCTTACCGATCGTATCGTATTTATCGGCTCTGGTAAGCTCGGCTTCCCTGCAAAAGCAGCCATGGCATTTGCCATGGGTGTTGACTGTATTAATGTAGCTAGAGAAGCAATGATGAGTATTGGGTGTATTCAAGCTCAAGTTTGCCATACCAATACCTGCCCTACAGGTATTGCTACACAAAGTAAATGGCTTCAAAAAGGAATTAACGTACCTTTAAAATCTGATCGATTGGCACAATATTTTAATACGTTTAGAAAAGAATTTTTAGAAATTACGCATGCTGCCGGTTATGAGCACCCTAGTCAATTTACTATGGACGATGTGCAAGTAAACGTAGATGACCACGACCTAAATAAAAGTTTAGCATCGACCTACGGTTATAATAAAGCAAAAGTACCGTTCGCAGGAGTTCAACAATTAAAAGACTGTTCGTACCTTGGCGGCAAAATTTAGATTAACCTATTCAATTTATATGACACGATTTATTTTATGTTCAGCTATTTTTTTAATTGGTTTAACTTCTATTCAAGCTCAGAAAAAAAGTGAGTTAATAGAACAAAATCAAAACTTAAAATACAAGTTAGATTCCATTTCTAGAATAATAAGTACATCTCAACGAAATGAGAAGTTAGCCGATCAACGCTCAACTGAGTATCAATCTCAGGTAGCAGAGTTGCAAGATGCTAATGCCACTTTAATGAAAAATTTAAATAGTTTTGCGGCCTTGTCTAGTCAGAATTCAGAGAATATTAATAAGACCATGGCAGCCTTAGAGCGCAAAGAAAAGCAACTTAAAGGGGTAACAGATGCCGTTGCTAGCAATGATTCAACTGCAGTTGTTATACTAACCAATACTAAACAAGTATTGGGTGAAAATGCAAAAGTTGGTGTAGCAGATGGTTCTGTGGTTATTTCTGAAAAATTAGATTATTTCTTTACTGACGGAGTTGGTATAACGCCTTCTAGCGAATCTAGAGCGTGGATCGAGAATGTAGCGAAAGTTGCAAATGCGAACCCTAAAAGTGTAATTACTATTGCGAGTTTAAATATTACAGGTGAAATGAACATCGCCATACAGCAAGCAACCGCAATTGCTAGTATTTTAATCAAAGATTTTGGTGTTGACGGAGAACGAATTGTAGCTGTTGGTAAAGATGGCGGCTTACGTGAATCGCTACAAGTAAAGTTTCAACCAGATTATAAAGCATTTTATGATATGGCGAAGGGAGACGTTAAAAATTAAATAACTTGCATTTCATCGATGAAGTGCTATACTAATTGAAAAATTTAGACGTTCTTATTTCATATATCATAACTAATTAAAAAATGAACTCTGACCAAATTTTTCAACTTTTCGCTTATTTGATTCCTTCCGTAGTTACTGGTGCAATTGCCTTCTATTTTTTTAGAATGCATACCAACAACGAAGAAGGTAGAAGACGTTTTCTATTGCATAAAGACTCTCAAAAAGATACTTTACCTATTCGTTTACAAGCTTACGAAAGAATGGCGCTATTTTTAGAACGCATTTCGATACCAAGTTTAGTTGTTCGTGTAGCACCACAATCGAAAGAAAAGGGAGCATATGAGAGTTTGCTTATAAAAAGCATAGAAACTGAATTCGATCATAATCTTACGCAGCAAATTTATTTGACCGACGAATGTTGGAATATTATTAAAGCGGCTAAAAGCGCAACTATTCAAATGATCAGAAAAGCTGCTATGAGTCAGACCGATTCTGCCGATAAATTAAGAGAAGATATTTTGAATGAAACGATGGATAAAACATCACCATCGGCTACTGCCCTATCTTTCGTTAAAAAAGAGATAGGCGATTTGTGGTAGAAAATTAAATATAACAGTACAAGAATAAAAAAATGCTTTCCAAATTGGAAAGCATTTTTTTTGTTTGTTCATATATCAAAAAGCCCATTTTTTAATGAACATTATTCATGTTCATTTGGTTCAATTGGGTTTGTTTCCTCATTCTTATTTTTTGCATATAAATAACCTCTTTTCCACCAAAGCGTCATTTTTGCCTTATCGAATATTAAAGAGTTAGTCGTTAATATTGTAGGCGTATAAAATAGGTTGATTATTGCATTTTTTTGGTTGGCAACCAATTTCCCTATTCTAATGTTTTGATTTTCAATTCTATCTAAAATGAAGCTCAGCATTGTGGTAATCAGCTCAAAAGGATTACGAGATGCTACCCTATTCATATAATTTACCTCGGTATGTAAAACAACAACATCTACTTCTGTTGCTCCTCTTTTTATAGCTTCTTCAATAGGTACAATACTACCCAACCCACCATCGGCATACTCGCAATAATTTTTACGAACCAAACTCATGAACGGAACGTAATTAGCTGATATCCAAATCCAATCGCAATAATCTTCGTAGGTACAATCTTTAATAGATTTATATTCTACTTGATTTAGTGATAAATTAGAAACTGTAATAATAACATCCGAATCGCCGTTCTTTAACGTTTCAAATTCTTCGATAGTCAAGCTATTTTCAATAAGTTTTCTAAGGTTTTCACTTTCTCCAAAGGTTTTTTTACCGCGAAGAAAGTTTTTCAAAACCCTCCAGTGATCTATAGAGATTTCCTCATTTCCACGTATATTCTTGACCAAAAACGGACAGTTATTGAAAATGCTCTTCTGATTTACATTAGAATATATTTCTTTGATTTTATCTAGTTTACCTAACGCTAAATGAGAGATAAGCAAACTTCCGGTAGAAGTACCTACAAAAATATCATACTTTCTACCTTCTTCTTGAATAAGGTATTGGGCAACGCCACCTGCAAAGGCTCCTTTACTACCACCACCAGAAATAACTAATGCTTTCATTATTACTTTAATTTCGTTTTAAGATAACGCAAATCTGATGAATTTAGTTGCTTTGCTACCTTTTCAATTTCTTTTTTCTGTTGTTCATCAATCCACAAGGTATCAAATAACTGTCTTGCATAGTTTCTAAACTGCCAAGAATGATGATTGGTCGCCTTTATCAAATTAACATAGGCATCATCATTTAAAGCACTTATTTCAAATAAATATTGAAACGCAGTTTGTCGCACTTCAGCATTGTAACAAGAATCAGTATAACCGACAAGTTCATTGTGATAATACATTTGTTGACTTGGATTATAATCAGGAGTAAATAATGCCAATGTCAGCCAAAGCAAACGCACATTCTTATTTGGCAAACCAATTATGTCTTTAGTTTTTTCTAAATAAGTACTTCTATCATAATCAAAACTACTCCACAAATTATAGAGCATTAATTCATTGGTAATATAACTATCATCCAATAACAACGGCTCAGCAAACTCTTTTAAAATCTCAGAAATTTCACCCATTTTCTGTGCTGCAAATTGCCTTATTCTGATATCATCACTAGCAATTAAAGGCCAAATTTGTAATTCAGGAAAATCACCTTTTTGTTGAAGCAATTCTAACTTCAATTCCGTAGCTAATTCTGAATCCTTTAAAATTTCAGGGGAATCAAAACTATTCTCATCCTCATGTTTCAAAACATAATACATTCTTAATGATGAACTATTTTTCATTAAATAATCTTTCACATCATCCATTGGGAATACGTCTACTTCTAACCAAATAGTTTTAAAATCACTTAAATCATAATTAGCAGCTTCCTCCATTTCAGTAATGAATTCTGCAAAAGTTACATTTTGGAACTTATACTTATTCAAGTAATTCTGAATTCCGGTTTTAAAATTCTCTTCTCCTATTTTATCCTTTAAGACGGCTAAAGCCCATGCTCCTTTTTCATAGAAAGTAAGACTACTAGCTTTAGGGTTCAACAAGCTCTCCCCATCTCCCTTTTCAGAAATATCATTTAACACTTTTGCTGTATCAAATAACTTCCAATAAAAATGATCATCACCAAAAATTTCTTTCTCAGCCAGGTAGGCATAGTAAGTGGCGAAACCCTCATGTAACCAATGGTGCTCGCTACTCTTTTCTGTAACCAAATTACCAAACCATTGATGCGCTAATTCATGGGCATTAATGTTTACATAATTTCTATCAATAAACGAAGTAGAATCAATAACATAAGCATCAGAGAAAAAAGTAGCGCTTGTATTTTCCATACCAGCATATAAAAAATCATGCACTGGCACTTGCTTATAATTCTGCCAAGGATACGCTACACCTATCTCATTTTCTAAAAAATCAAATATCTTTTTAGTATACCTATAGGTAGGTTCCACTTTTAGACTATCACCTGGATAATAGTAGTTTTCAATCGTCACTCCGCTTTCAGATTTCAAAATTTGCTTATTGTAATTGCCGATGGCGAACGCCAACAAATAACTACTCATTGGTTTTTTCATATCAAATAACCAAATAGCATCTTCCTCATCATTATCAGTTTTTAGAAGTAGGTTACCATTCGCAATTACTTGATATTTTTTATCGGCTTCAATTGTAAGATCAAATTCTACCTTTTCTTCCATGTCATCAAAACTTGGAACCCAATGACTTGAATATTTTCCTTGACCTTGCGTCCATATTTGTTCATTGCCTTCTACATCATCATCCCAACCAATAAAATAGACCGTTTGTTTAGGCTTGGCTATATATTCTATAATCAGTTTATAAGATTCGCCCTCTTTGAATTTATATTTAATAGAAATTGTCTTTTCTGTGGCAGTAAAATCTATCTTTTTTCCATCAAGTTCTACTTTTGAAAAATCCATATTCTTTGCATCAAAAAATACGGAATCAACATTTTGTAACACATTAAAACGATAGATCACTCCGCCTTGAATCTTTTTCTCTTTAGGTAATGGACCTAAGTAAATCTTCGCTTTTATAAAATCTACTTTATCTTGATGTTGACCATAAGAACTGAAACAAAAACAAAGAATAAAGGCTAAAACTATTTTTTTCATGCAAATTAATAAGCTAGTAGAGAATCAAATTTAATACTTTAGTTTGTCGCAAATCTACCTATAGCCTATTTTAGTGCCATGAACGCAAATTACTTGCAAACTCCTGTTGTATACCTTAAAGGTGTTGGTCCAAATCGGGCTGAAACCTTAAAGTCTGAATTAGGGGTTGAAACCTATCAAGATTTGCTGAATCTTTTCCCTAATCGATATATCGATAAAACCCAATATTATAAAATAAGTCAGCTACAACGTAGCAGTGCCGACGTTCAAATAATAGGTAAGGTAGTTCACTTAAAAACAGTTGAACAAAAGAAGGGTTCGCGTTTAGTAGCCCGTTTTAAAGATGATACCGGCGAAATAGAATTGGTTTGGTTTAGGGGACAAAAATGGTTACGAGAAAACCTTAAACTGAACGTACCCTATGTAATCTTCGGAAAATGCAATTGGTACAATGGCACATTTTCAATGCCACACCCAGAAATGGAATCCTTGTCTGCACATGAACAAGGCACAAAAGTGTATATGCAACCTGTATACCCATCCACCGAAAAACTAAGCAATAAAGGCGTAACAAATAAGGTGATCAGTAAGATGTTACAACAGCTTTTTATGGAAGTGAATGGTAAATTTTCTGAAAGCCTATCGGATAAATTGCTTTATGATTTAAAGTTACTACCAAAACCGGAAGCTTTATTCAATATACATTTCCCTAAAAATCAAGAGTTATTAGCGAAGGCACAATTCCGCTTAAAATTTGAAGAGTTATTCTATATTCAACTACAGCTAATAGGTAAAAATGTATCTCGAAAGAAAAAAATTAAGGGCTTCCCCTTCAATGAAGTAGGCGACTATTTTAAAGATTTTTACTCCAATAAATTACCTTTCGAACTTACTGGTGCTCAGAAACGAGTAATTAAAGAAATTCGCGCAGACCTTGGTAGCAATGCCCAAATGAACAGGTTATTACAGGGCGATGTAGGTTCAGGGAAAACAATAGTCGCCGTAATGACAATGCTTTTGGCAATTGATAACGGATTTCAAGCTTGCTTAATGGCACCCACAGAAATTTTAGCCAACCAGCATTATCAAGGCATTTCTGAATTGTTAGAAGGAACGGAGATCACTTGTGCGCTTTTGACAGGTTCCGTCAAAAAATCGGCTCGTAAACCTATTCATGAACAACTAGAAAACGGAGAGTTGAATATTCTAATAGGCACTCATGCCCTTTTAGAAGATAAAGTAAAATACAAGAATTTAGGTATCGCCATTATTGATGAGCAGCATAGATTTGGTGTAGCCCAGCGCTCTAAATTGTGGCATAAAAATGAGTTTCCGCCACACATATTGGTAATGACGGCAACACCAATACCTAGAACATTGGCAATGAGTTTGTATGGTGATTTAGATATCTCTGTAATAGATGAATTACCACCTGGGCGTAAACCTATAAAAACCGTACACCGTTATGATGCCAATAGATTAAAGGTTTTTCGCTTTATACGAGATGAGATTGAAAAAGGCAGACAGATCTATGTGGTGTACCCATTAATTCAAGAATCTGAGGCAATGGATTATAAAGATCTAATGGATGGCTATGAGAGTATTGCGCGTGACTTTCCACAGCCAAAATATCAGATTTCTATTGTTCACGGACAAATGAAACCGGCAGATAAAGAGTTTGAAATGAACAGATTTGTACGAGGCGAAACACAAATAATGGTTGCCACCACCGTTATTGAAGTTGGAGTCAACGTACCAAATGCTTCAGTAATGATCATTGAAAGTGCCGAACGATTCGGTCTTTCGCAATTGCATCAATTGCGTGGTCGTGTTGGGCGTGGTGCTGACCAAAGTTTTTGTATTCTTATGACGAGTCATAAACTATCTGCAGAAGCTAAAACAAGGCTAGAAACAATGGTGGCTACCAATGACGGATTCGAAATTGCAGAAGTGGATCTAAAACTTCGCGGACCAGGAGATATTATGGGTACCCAACAAAGCGGACTATTAAATCTAAAAATAGCCGATATTGTTAAGGATAATGACATTCTAAAATCTGCTAGATATTACGCATTACAATTACTAAAAGAAGATCCATCAATTAGTAAACCAGAGAATCTAATTATTAGACATATGTACGCCCAGTTGGTGAAGCATAAGAATATCTGGACGTATATTAGTTAGTTTTATTTCTAACAACTTTACCGTTGAACATCGTAATTTTCAAGAGTGTTAATTTCCACGAGACCCTTGTTTTTAATAGATTTGTTGTACTTACATTAGAAAGAATATGAGCGCAACTAAAACATTATTTGACAAAGTGTGGGATTCCCACGTAGTACATAAAATACAAGATGGTCCAGATGTACTGTTTATTGACAGACACATGGTTCATGAAGTAACAAGTCCTGTTGCTTTTCTAGGTATTAAGAATAGAAATATTCCTGTAATGCATCCTGAGAAAACATTTGCAACGGCTGACCATAACACTCCGACTATTAACCAACATTTACCGGTTGCAGATCCACTTTCTGCAAACCAGTTAAGGATGTTAGAAGAAAATGCCAATGAATATGGTATTTCTTATTGGGGGCTAGGTCATGCAAAAAATGGTATTGTACACGTTGTAGGTCCTGAATATGGTATTACCCAACCAGGTGCTACCATTGTATGTGGAGATTCACATACTTCTACACACGGTGCTTTTGGAGCAATTGCTTTCGGTATTGGTACATCTGAAGTTGAAATGGTATTGGCTACACAATGTATTATGCAGCCTAAACCAAAGAGAATGCGTATTAATATCAATGGTAAAATGAGCAGAGGGGTTACACCAAAAGATGTTGCTTTATTTATCATTTCTCAATTGACTACTTCTGGTGCAACTGGATATTTTGTAGAATATGCCGGTGAGATTTTCAGAGATATGAGTATGGAAGGTCGTATGACCGTTTGTAATCTAAGTATAGAAATGGGTGCCCGTGGTGGTATGATTGCTCCTGATGAAAAGACATTTGAATATGTAAAAGATCGTGAATTCACGCCTAAAGGTGCAGATTGGGATAAAGCAATGGCATATTGGGAAACATTATATACTGATGAAGATGCCATTTTCGATAAAGAATTAACTTTTGATGGTTCACTTATTGAACCTATGATTACATATGGTACCAACCCAGGTATGGGAATGGGAATTTCTAATGATATTCCAATGGCATCCGACGTTCAAGGCGGTGCCACTACCTACCAAAAATCATTGAAGTATATGGATTTCAATGAAGGCGATAGTATGATGGGCAAGCCAATTGATTTTGTTTTTCTTGGTAGCTGTACCAATGGTCGTATAGAAGATTTTAGAGCTTTTGCCTCTATAGTAAAAGGCAGAAAGAAAGCTGACAATGTTACGGCATGGTTGGTTCCTGGATCGCACAAAGTTGAAACAGCAATAAAAGAAGAAGGTATACTTGATATTTTAATCGAATCTGGTTTTGAACTTCGTGAACCTGGTTGTTCTGCTTGTTTAGCTATGAACGATGATAAAGTGCCTGCTGGTAAATTAGCGGTAAGTACTTCGAACAGAAACTTTGAAGGTAGACAGGGTCCTGGATCAAGAACGTTATTAGCTAGTCCGTTAGTAGCTGCTGCAGCTGCCGTTACCGGTAAAGTAACCGATCCAAGAGAACTAATGGTAGAACTTGTATAACAAGTTTACCTTTCGCTATTAGCCCCTAGCTTTTAGCACAATAAAAATGATAATAATACAAGCTAATGGCTAACACCCATGAGCAAAAAGCTATAAAAAATGGCATACGATAAATTCGACATATTAACTTCAACTGCGGTTCCTTTACCAATAGAAAACGTAGATACAGATCAAATTATACCTGCACGATTTTTAAAGGCAACAGAGCGTGTTGGTTTTGGTGACAATCTTTTTAGAGATTGGCGTTACAATCAAGACAATACTTTAAAAGAAGATTTTGTTTTGAACCAAGATAAATTCAGCGGAAAGATTTTAGTTGGTGGTAAGAACTTTGGTTCGGGATCATCTCGTGAACACGCTGCCTGGGCAGTTTATGATTACGGATTTAGATGTGTAGTTTCAAGTTTCTTCGCAGATATATTTAGAGGTAACTGTTTAAATATTGGTGTATTACCTGTACAGGTAAGTGCCGAATTTTTACAGAAAATTTTTGATGCGACCGAAGCTGACCCTTCTACAGAATTAGAAATTAGTCTTCCTGAACAAAAAATCACTTTACTATCAACAGGAGAAAGTGAATCTTTTGACATCAACGATTACAAGAAAAACAACATGTTAAACGGCTTTGATGATATCGATTACTTACTGAATATCAGAAAAGATATCGAAAAATTCGCAGAGAGTACTCCGTTATAAATCCTGATATAGAAAACCATATTCGTATTTACCTTAACTAACCATCTGTCGTTCATTTATTTAAGAAACGACATACTGAACACATGAAAAAAAGAAAGTTAGAAATAATGGATACCACCCTAAGGGATGGTGAACAAACCTCAGGCGTATCCTTTTCTGCATCGGAAAAATTGACCTTGGCAAAACTCTTACTAGATGAGTTAAAGGTAGACCGTATTGAAGTTGCTTCGGCACGTGTTTCTGATGGTGAGTTAGAAGCCGTTCAGAAAATCACCGAATGGGCAGCCGAAAAAGGGTATTTAGAACGTGTAGAAGTACTAACTTTTGTTGATGGTGGTGTTTCATTAGATTGGATGCAGAAATCTGGAGCGATTTCTCAAAACTTGCTGACCAAAGGTTCAATGAACCATTTAAAGTACCAGTTAAAGAAAACTCCCGAACAACATTTTTCTGAAATCACCGAAATTTTTAAACAAGCCACTGAAAAAGGTATTATCAATAATATCTATTTAGAGGATTGGAGTAACGGAATGCGGAATTCAAAAGAATATGTTTTTGAGTTTTTAGATTTTCTATCAACTCAGAATGTAAAAAGAATATTATTACCGGACACATTAGGCATTTTAACGCATACCGAAACATTTGCATATTTGTCTGAAATTGTACAAAAATATCCAACTTTACATTTCGATTTTCACGGACATAATGATTACGACTTAGGCGTAGCCAATATTATGGAAGCTGTAAAAGCAGGCTGTCATGGTTTGCACCTTACCGTTAATGGAATGGGCGAAAGAGCTGGTAACGCACCAATGGCAAGTGCCGTAGCGGTAATAAATGATTTTCTACCAGAAGTGGAGATTAATGTAAACGAAACCTCTTTATATAAAGTAAGTAAATTAGTTTCAGCCTTTACAGGATTTACCATACCAGCAAATAAACCAATTGTTGGAGATAATGTATTTACACAAACTGCCGGTATACATGCCGATGGCGATAGTAAAAATAACTTATACTTTAGTGACCTAATGCCTGAACGTTTTGGAAGAAAACGTAAGTATGCATTGGGTAAAATGTCTGGCAAGGCAAATATTCAAAAAAACCTGCAAGAGCTTGGCTTAACATTGAACAATGAAGAGCTGAAAAAAGTTACTGCACGTATTATTGAATTAGGAGATAAAAAAGAACGTGTTACCAAAGATGACCTTCCTTTTATTATTTCCGATGTATTAGATACTGCAGATTATAAGCAAAGAGTTTTTGTAAAGTCTTACGTATTAACCCATGCAAAAGGTTTAATGCCCTCTACTACCCTATCTGTAGAAGTAGATGGTCAAACTTATGAAGCACATGCACAAGGAGACGGACAGTATGATGCCTTTATGAACGCTTTGAAAAAAGTGTATTTAGCAAAGAAAAAACCATTACCTAAACTAACAGATTACGCAGTGCGTATACCACCAGGTAGCACCTCTGATGCATTATGCGAAACCGTTATTACTTGGGAATTAGATGGAAAGGAATTTACATCAAGAGGATTAGATTCAGATCAAACCGTTAGTGCTATTAAGGCAACCGAGAAGATGTTGAATATAATATAGTAGTTAGTAGTTAGTAGTTAGTAAAAAATAAAAAGAGTAACGAACAACAAGCATAAAATGAAATTAAATATTGCCTTATTAGCCGGTGATGGTATCGGTCCAGAAGTAATTGATCAAGCAGTAAAAGTATGTGATGCAATTGCTAAAAAATATGAACATCATATTACTTGGAAACCAGCTTTAACTGGTGCCGCTGCAATTGATGCTGTCGGAGAACCTTACCCAGATGAGACACATGAGATTTGTGCAAATGCAGATGCTGTACTTTTCGGAGCTATAGGTCACCCACGTTTCGACAATGATCCTTCTGCAAAAGTCCGTCCGGAGCAGGGATTATTAAAAATGAGACAAAAACTTGGTTTGTTTGCCAACGTAAGACCAACCTTTACATTCCCATCACTTATCGATAAATCTCCTTTAAAAAGAGAACGTATTGAAGGTACCGATTTAATTATTTTAAGAGAGTTGACCGGTGGAATCTATTTCGGTGAGCGTGGTAGAAAAGATGACGGTAATACTGCATTTGACACCATGACCTACCAACGTTTTGAAATCGAAAGATTAGCTAAAAAAGGCTTTGAATTCGCTATGAAGCGTTCTAAAAAATTATGTTGTGTTGATAAAGCCAATGTTTTAGAATCTTCAAGACTTTGGAGAGAAACGGTACAGGCAATGGAAAAAGATTATCCTGAAGTGGAAGTTTCTTATGAGTTTATCGATGCCGTTGCCATGCGTTTAATTCAATGGCCAAAAGGGTATGATGTAATTATTACAGCAAACCTATTCGGAGATATTTTAACCGATGAGGCTTCTGTAATTGCAGGTTCTATGGGACTTATGCCTTCTTCTTCAGTAGGTAGTAAAGTTTCTTTATATGAGCCAATACACGGTTCTTACCCACAAGCAGCTGGTAAAGACATCGCAAACCCATTAGCTACCGTACTTTCTGCAGCTATGCTTTTTGAAGACATGAATATGACAGAAGAAGCTGAAGAAATTAGACGCGTAGTAAACAAATCTTTAGCTGAAGGTTATGTTACCGAAGATCTTGCCGATGGTGGCAAAAGTTATAAAACAAGTGAAGTTGGCGATTGGTTAGCTAGCCACATTTAAGAAATATACTTAAAAATGAAAAATCCCTTTAATCATAGATTAAAGGGATTTTTATATCTAATAGTTACAGTATACTTAAATACTTGTAGCTATTGCAATTTCTTGTTCATAAATGCTTTTTACAATTGCTCGTAAATCCGGAATTACAGTTTTCACCAATTTCGATGGTCCATTGATCAATACACAAATTCCTAAATCAGAATCTGGAAAAAGAGCAATTTCATTTCTGTAGTTATTTACACTACCCCCATGATGCCAAATCGTTTCTTCGGCTGCCTGTTCATTCTCTTTTATAGTATGTATTCTCCATCCGAATCCGTAACCAGATTTTACATGTCCTGGCCATTTTTGATAATACTTACTATGTCCCTTCAATTCTATAAAAGGCTTAAAAACTTGTGCCATATCATCTTTAGACATCACATCAGGATTATGACCTAATAAGAAGCGCATCCACTTTGCCATATCAGTAGAATTAGCATTAATACCACCAGCGGCAATTGCATTGTAATAATTATCTCTAGGTGAAATAGTTCTAAAACTATGTCCTCTTCTAATATGAGGCAAAGCAATATTCTCAGTATTCATTAAGGTTTGATGATCCATAGAAACGGAATTCATACCTAGCGGAGCAAAGAATTTATCTGTTAATAGTGTTTGAATATCTTTACCTGTGGCTTTTAACATCACTTCTTGTGCTACAGAAAACATAGCATTTTGATAGCTATATTGAGAACCAGGTTCGGCAATTGGGTTTATTTTATTGAATCTCTCACTTATAGAAGACATAGGTAGACCCGCCTCGACCAAATCTGTATAACTGTGATACGGAGTACCGGTTGTATGCGAAAGTAAATGTGCAACTTCAATTTTTTGTGTATTCTGTCGGTTTCCAAAATGGAAGTTTGGTAAATAATCAGCCACTTTATCATCTAAGTGTAATCTACCTTCGCTCTCTAAGCTTGCAGCTAAAATTCCCGTGAATCCTTTAGAGATAGATCCTAATCTGAATAAAGTTTCACCGTCAACAGTTTCTTTACCATTGAAGCTTCTTTTACCATATCCATCAGAAAGAATAACAGAATCTCCACTAACAATACTTACTCCCGCCCCAACAATATCGCCAGAGGCAATAGCCTTATTGAAATAATCGGTCAAAGCATCGTTTAATGCTTTTTGACGTATATTATAAAGTTTGATTTCCCTTTTCTCCGCTAGAGTTTTAACAGGGTTAGGATCAGCGATGATTGCTTTAGAATGTTCTGGCTTAAAAGAAGAAGCCGTAAGAACAAATAATAAGAGAACCATTATTATGGCCCCAAGAAATAGTTTGGTACGTGACACAGCATTGTAAGTTTTGGTTCTCTAACAACGTGATAAAGTGGATTAAATTATCGACGAACTACGTAAAATGAAAAATTTAACATCCAAACAACTTGATTCTTAGACTTTAAATAATCTAAATACAACTTAAAACTTAAACACAACTTAAAACTTAAACACAAAAAAAAGGAACATCACTTTGATATTCCTATTTGAAATTTTATAATCTATTCAAGACTAACAGCTCATTGCCATTTTTCTATATTTTGCTTCTTTTCGTTTTCTAACGAGCAAAATAGCCACTGCAATCAATACACCAGAAAAAGCCAAAATAGCACCTACTAAACTAGAGTAAATAATACCATACCCAAAAGCAATTGGTAAGCCTGCTAAATAAGCACCAGATGCATTACCCATATTAAAAGCACTTTGGTTCATAGAAGAACCCAACATTTCAGAACCTTTAGAAGTATTGATTATCGCCATTTGAATAGGAGTTGCAACAGTGAACGAGATCGCTCCAATTACAAAGGTCAGTACCATCAGCAAATATGGGTTAGTTGCTATAAACATGTTTAAAACAAGTATCCCACACATTACAGATAAACTTATGATTACCGCTTTCAAAGGAGAAAATAACTCTGCCATCTTTGCGCCTAAAAAATTACCGACTACCATACCTAAACCGGCCAACATCATAGCATAGCCAACAAAATGGTTTGGTAACCCAGCTACATCAGTAATTAACGGAGCTACATAACTATACCAAGCAAAGAATCCACCTGTACCAATGGTAGTTAGTGCAATTAAAGCCCAAAGCTCAGTATTTTTCAATCCTTGAGAAACACTTACTTTTTCTTCCGATTCTTCAACTTCAATTTTAGGCATCCACAGGTAAATGCTTCCTAAAGCTAATAAACCCACAAAGCCCACTAGATAAAAAGAAACACTCCAGCTAAACTGTTGTCCTAAATAGGTACCAATAGGCACTCCAATTACATTAGCAACCGTTAGACCAGAAAACATTATTGAGATAGCTTGAGCACCTTTTCCCTTTTTAGCTAATTTTGTAGCAACAACAGCACCAATACCAAAAAAAGCACCATGAGGAATACCAGATAAAAATCTCATAAACAACAAACTGGTATACCCTGTTGCGAGTCCTGATAAGGTATTGAATACCGTAAACCATATCATTAATAAGAACAACATTTTCTTTGGGGTAAGTTTAGAACCCAAACCCGTTAATAATGGTGCACCCACTACCACACCCAACGCATATGCTGCAATAAAGTGACCTGCCTGAGGAATGGTTATACCCAATGACCCAGAAACTTCGGTCAAAATTCCCATGATAACGAACTCGGTAAGTCCTATTCCAAAACCTCCTATTGCTAAAGCAAATAATGCTTTTTTATTTGATTTTAAATTTTCCATACTTCAGATTTTACTTCTTTCAACATCAATCTATTTAACCCACGCAATTAAAAAGGCAAAGTTAGAACGCATATGTCGTTAACAACTCACATTAATTACCATATTTCTGTAAAAAATTAACCTCTTAAAATTTCTATTAATAGTAATTCCACCAATTCAATAGAGAAAATCTACAATTGAGAAAACCATTTTATTGAAACCATCAAGAACGATTCATATTTGTGGCATCAATCAAAATATAATCAACAATGAAGACGCTATTATTCTTATTAATTACTCTTTTCTGTTTCAATGCATTCTCACAATCAACCATTTCGGGTAAAATTATTGATCAACAAGGCTCACCAATTATGGGAGCAAATGTCTATCTAAAAGGCACTTATGATGGCACTGCCACCAGTGAAGATGGAACATTTACATTTGAAACGACAGCAACCGGGGTACAAACATTGATTGCGTCTTCCATTTCATTTGAGACTTATTCTAAAACATATGATATTACGAAGCTCAATACCATAATTATAAATCTTAAGGATGATGTGAATAACCTAGATGCTGTAACCGTCAATGCCGGAACGTTCAATGCTGGAGACAATGCAAAAGTTACTGCATTAAAACCATTAGATATTGTCACCACTGCAGGAGCCCTTGGCGATTTCGTGGGAGCATTACAAACATTACCAGGCACATCCAACGTTGCAGAAGATGGTCGCTTATTCGTTAGAGGTGGCGATGCAGAGGAAACGCAGATTTTTGTAGATGGTATGCGCGTATTTACGCCCTACTCCCCTTCTGCCAATAATATACCCACTCGAGGCAGACTATCTCCATTTCTATTTAAAGGTATAACTTTCTCTACGGGAGGATATTCAGCCGAATACGGGCAAGCATTATCGAGTGTTTTGCTCTTAAATAGTATTGATGAACCACAAGAAGAAAAAACTGAAATTTCTATTATGACTGTTGGACTAGGACTTGGGAATACCCAAAAATGGAAGAAGAGTTCACTTAGCCTAAACACATCTTATATAAATCTAGCACCTTATCAAAATCTATATCCTGACAATAACGAATGGCATAAGCCAATCGAGTCTCTTGCCGGCGAAGCTGTGTATAGATTTAAGTTTGACAATGAAGGACTCTTAAAAGTTTATGGTGCTTACAGTGCCGTAAATTTCGATTTAACACAAGAAGATATCAATGTGGCTGATGGTATTCGCTTCGGACTTAAAAATAGAAATCTATATATCAATTCATCTTATCAAGATTTCTTAGAAAAAGATTGGAGCATAGCTACAGGTGTTAGTTTTGCCAATGACCGCTCTGAAATAAAATATAATGACTCTGAAATTACAGATGTTGAAAACTCAGCACATCTAAAAATCGCGTTTAAAAAGTTCTTTTCTAGTCGCTACAAATTAAACTTCGGTGCAGAATATTTCATCACGAACTTTACAGAAAATTATCAAGATTCTAGCTTTGAAAACGACTATAAGTTTAATAATAATCTTTTCAGCAGTTTTGTTGAGACTGATATTTTCTTCTCTAAAAAACTAGCGACTAAAATTGGGCTTAGAGGAGAATACTCTGAATTACTACAAGAGTTTAATATTTCACCAAGACTATCATTAGCCTACAAAGCTGGCTCAAACTCTCAATTCTCATTGGCATACGGGGAGTTTTTTCAAAATCCGAAGAACGATTACTTGAAATACAATTCTGATTTTACTGCCGAAAACACAACTCATTATATTGCCAATTATCAATATGTAAAAAACAAACAGATTTTTAGAGCTGAAGCATATTACAAAAATTACGGAGACTTAGTAAAGTATGATACTCCGTTCGCACTGCCAACTTCTACCTATACCAGTAATGGAAGTGGATATGCTAAGGGATTGGATATATTCTGGAGGGATAATAAATCAATCAAAAACACAGAATATTGGATGTCGTACTCCTACTTAGATACTGAAAGGGATTACCAAAACTACCCAACAAATGCTACTCCTAATTTTGCATCAAAACACAATGCATCTTTAGTTGTAAAGCGCTGGATCGAAGATTGGAAAAGTCAAATAGGCTTGAGTTATAATTATGCCTCGGGTCGCAGTTATTCCGACCCAAATAAAGGAGGATTCTTAACCGAGCAAGCCAAAAGCTTTAATTCACTGAATTTGAATTTGGCTTATTTAATAAGTCCGCAGAAAATACTATATGCATCTGTAAGTAATGTATTGGGCACCCAAAACGTAAACGGATACCAATATGCCAATCAAACAAATACGGATGGTTTATTTGATAGACGAACAATTACACCAGCTGCAGACCGCTTCTTTTTCATCGGCTTCTTTTGGACGATAAGCGACAACAAAGATGACAATCAACTTGATAATCTTTAGAAATTACAATTCAATACCAAGAACCTACAACTCGGTCATCTATTTTATTAAAAGCTTTTCAGTTGATAGATATTTGAATAACAAAAAATAACATCCAAAAACTATACATCATGAAATCATTAATTTTAGTAGCTACTTTTATTTTCACGCTTAGCCTAAGTGCACAAACACCTTATGAAAAAGGAATGAATACTGCCTTCGAATTATGGAAAAATCAAAAGAATACAGAAGCTGTTCAATTATTTGAACGAATAGCAGATGTAGAAACTGATAATTGGTTACCGTCTTATTATGCCGGACTAATAGAAATAGTTAGTAGTTTTGGGTTAAAAGATGAAGCACTGTTAACTAATAAACTAACCAGAGCAAAAGATTTTTTAGATAATGCATCGTCAATATCAAAAGACAACCCGGAAATAATGATTGCTTATGCTCTATTGAATACTGCCTACATTGCTTTTGACGGCGCAAAATATGGAATGACCTTATCGGGTGAAAACATAGCAATATATCAAAAAGCACAAGCTATAGCACCAAATAACCCAAGGGTGCTTTTAGGAAAAACAGAATGGGATATGGGAACAGCCAAATTCTTCGGCAAAACTATCACTCCCTATTGCGAAGATGTAGACCGTGCTATTGTATTATTTAATGCAGAAGAACAAACAGTACCATATTACCCTTACTCCGGTTTAGAAAGAGCGAAAGAGATAAGTGCCAATTGTAAAAAAGAAACCTCCCCTAATGAATAGGAGAGGTTTTTATTATAGTCTTAGTTAAAGACTTTTATAATATATAATCTGTGCTCACAAAATTAGAAAGCTTAGCTTCTAATAAATTCTGAATAATTTCAGTATTCAACTCATTGTCTTTAAATGCTACAAAAGTTCTAATAGAGAACGAACGTAATGCATCATGAACACTTAAAGTTGCCTGTGCAGAATCTTTTCTTCCGGTAAATGGGTATACATCTGGTCCTCTCTGGCAAGAACTATTTAAATTCACACGACATACTAAGTTCACCAATGTATCTATTAACGGAGAAAGTGCATAAACATCTTTACCGAACAAGCTTACTTGTTGGCCATAGTTACTTTCAGCCATATCATCTAAAGGCTCTTCAATGTCAGAGAATTGTACAATGGGAATAATAGGTCCAAATTGTTCTTCTTGATATACGCGCATATCTTTCGTTACCGGATATAGAACTGCAGGCCATATATAGTTATCGTAACGCTTTCCTCCCTTTTTATTTAAAATTTTTGCTCCTTTTGAAAGGGCATCGTCAATTAATTCTTGAATATAGTCAGGCTTGCCAGGTTCAGGTAATGGAGTTAATTTCACCCCATCTTCCCACGGATTCCCAAATTTTAATTCATCTACTTTCTTAGCAAAGCTTTCATTGAATTTAGACCTAATTTCTTCATGAACGTAAACTACTTTTAGTGCCGTACAACGTTGTCCGTTAAAAGAAAGCGTACCAGCCAAGCATTCGTTTATCGTCAAATCTAAATCAGCATCTGGTAAAATAATTGCAGGGTTTTTAGCTTCTAAACCTAATACCAAACGCAATCTGTTACTTTTTGGATGTTGATCTTGTAAGGCATTTGCAGATTTACTGTTACCAATTAAAGCAAGTACGTCTACTTTACCTGTTTGCATAATTGGTGCAGCAACAGTTCTGCCTCTACCGAAAATTACATTAACCACACCTTTTGGAAAACTTGTTTGAAAAGCCTCTAAAAGCGGAGTAATTAATAAAACTCCATGTTTTGCAGGTTTAAATATAGTTGTGTTCCCCATTATAATTGCAGGAATCAACAATGCAAAAGTTTCATTCAATGGGTAATTGTAAGGTCCTAAACATAAAACAACACCTAAAGGCCCTCTTTTAATATGAGCATATACCCCGTCGTTCTTCGTGAATTTTGCAGCATTACGATCTAATTGCTTGTAATCTTCAATAGTATCTTCAATATACTCAACCGTACGATCAAATTCTTTTTGAGAATCTGGTAAAGACTTACCAATTTCCCACATGAGCAACTTGACCACTTCTTCTCTTTTGGTTTTCATTTTTTTAACGAAAACCTCCATACACTCAATACGTTCTTTCACGTGCATGGTAGGCCAAACACCCTTACCTTTATCATATGCCTTTAATGCACCGTTTAAAGCATCTAAAGCCTCTGCTTCTTGTAAATCTGGAATGCTACCCAACAGTGTTGGCTTATATTCTTTGGTGGATGAAATCGTAGAATACACTTCTGTAGTATCACCTTTCCACTCCTTTAATTCTCCGTTGACCAAATAATGTTTTTGGTCTATAGTTGATGTTATTTTAAATTCTTCAGGAATTTTAATATCGCTCATTTTTTATTTTTATTTTCACTATGATTGATAAATGTAAATGAATCTATTTCTAAAATAATTAGAAATCGTATCTTAAATATTAAAAGTAGTTTAAACCAAATACTCAAACAAGTCTGGCTTATCATTTATATAATCTCCGTAGAAATTATTAGATTTCATACGTTCTATTAAAGGTTTCAAATCCTCTGGGTTCTTTAATTCTATGCCCACAACTGCAGGCGCATTCTCTCTACTCGATTTCTTCGAATACTCGAAATGGGTAATATCATCGTTTGGTCCTAAAATATCAACCACAAACTCTTTTAAGGCACCTGGTCGCTGAGGAAAACGAATAATAAAGTAATGTTTGAGTTTCCCATAAAGTAGTGCACGCTCTTTAATTTCGGCAGTTCTAGTAATATCATTATTACTACCACCAATAATACACACAATATTTTTTCCTACAATTTCTTTCTTATAATCGTCTAAAGCTGCAATTGACAAAGCACCTGCAGGCTCAACAACTATAGCATCTCTAGTATAGAGGTCCAGAATAGTTTGGCATGCCTTGCCTTCGTCGACCGTAATCATATTATCCAAATAATAATTACAGATAGCATAAGTTAGATTTCCAACTTTTTTAACCGCAGCACCATCAATAAACTTGTCTATATGATCTAGAGCAACTACTTCACCAGCTTCAATTGATGTTTTCATAGAGGGAGCACCTTTAGGTTCAACACCAATAATTTTCGTACTAGGCGAAAGCTCACTAAAAACACTAATGAGTCCCGATGCTAGACCACCACCACCAATACATACAAAAAGATAATCGATAGGTGTTTTTGATTGCGAAATCAACTCAAGACCAACAGTCGCTTGCCCTTCTATAATTTTAGGGTCATCGAACGGGTGTACAAATATCATCCCAGTTTTATCCCCATAAATTCTGGCAGCTAAAGAAGCGTCATCAAAAGTATCACCCTCTAATACAACTTCTACCCATTCACCACCGAATAATTTCGTCTGTTCTACTTTTTGCTTTGGTGTCACCGAAGGCATATAAATAGTCCCTTTAATTTTTAAATGAAAGCAAGCAAAAGCCACACCCTGCGCATGATTACCTGCACTGGCACAAATGACACCCTTCGCTCGTTCTTCTTCGGTTAACGAGCTTATTTTGTTGAAGGCACCTCTAATTTTATACGATCGAACGCGTTGCAGATCTTCACGCTTTAAACGAACTTGACAGTTATATTGTTTAGAAAGCCTAATACTTTCGGTTAACGGAGTTACCTCTGAAATTTCAGAAATGGTCTGTGCAGCCTGTAAGACATCATCTAATTTTGGAAAATAAGCCGGCTTCGTCCCTTTCATATGATTTGCATTCTAATATTTAAAAATTTATAAACTTGTATGAAACCTAAATTGTCCGCCTAAGGACAGTCTATGTAATAACGATACACATTGGAATCGTAATTTTTAGAATGCGCTCAACCGGACAATCAGTATCTATAAAAGATTATAACTCTATACGATAGGCTTCATTGCCGTCATTGACTCACGTAAACGAGTACCAACGATTTCTACCGGATGCGTACGTAATGCCTTATTTATAGCAATTAACTGAGCATTATCTACATCGTTATCAATACCTTCTGAGAAGTTTTTACCGATAACATCAGTATCTATACCTTTCATAAAGTCAGTTAATAAAGGCTTACATGCGTGATCAAAAAGATAACAACCATATTCAGCTGTATCAGAAATAACACGGTTCATTTCAAACAATTTCTTACGAGCAATTGTGTTTGCAATTAAAGGCGTTTCGTGTAAAGACTCGTAGTATGCTGATTCTGCTATGATACCAGATTCTGTCATTGCCTCAAAAGCCAATTCAACACCAGCTCTTACCATAGCAACCATTAATACGCCATTATCATAGAATTCTTGCTCTGTAATTTCTTGATTACCAGCAGGTGTTTTCTCGAAAGCAGTTTCACCTGTTGCAGCTCTCCAAGTCAATAAATTCTTATCATCATTAGCCCAATCTTCCATCATGGTTTTTGAGAAGTGACCAGTCATAATATCATCCATATGCTTTTGAAACAACGGACGCATAATATCTTTTAGTTCTTCGGATAATTCAAAAGCCTTTACTTTTGCAGGATTAGTAAGACGGTCCATCATATGTGTAATACCACCGTACTTCATTCCTTCAGTAATAGTTTCCCATCCGTATTGAATCAGTTTAGAAGCATAACCAGCGTCAATTCCTTTCTCTATCATTTTATCAAAACAAAGAATAGAACCTGTTTGTAACAAACCACAAAGAATAGTTTGCTCGCCCATTAAATCTGATTTTACTTCAGCAACAAAAGAAGACATTAATACACCAGCTCTATCACCACCAGTACCCACTGCATATGCTTTTGCTTGCTCTAAGCCTTTACCCTGATGGTCATTATCTGGGTGAACCGCTATTAAAGTTGGTACACCGAAACCTCTTTTATATTCTTCACGTACTTCTGATCCCGGACATTTTGGCGCAACCATAATTACCGTGATATCTTCACGTATTTTCATACCTTCTTCAACGATATTAAAACCGTGAGAGTACGAAAGTGTAGCATCTTTTTTCATTAGAGGCATTACCGAACCTACCACAGCAGTATGTTGCTTATCTGGAGTAAGGTTAATAACGACATCGGCAGTAGGGATCAATTCTTGATAAGTACCCACTGTAAATCCGTTTTCTGAAGCATTGATAAAAGATTGTCTTTTCTCTTTTATGGCAGCATCACGTAGTGTGTAAGAAATATCTAAACCAGAATCTCTCATGTTCAACCCTTGGTTCAACCCTTGTGCCCCACAACCTACGATAACAATTTTTTTGCCTTTTAAAGCATTTACGCCATCTGCAAACTCAGCCGAATCCATGAAACGACATTTTCCAAGTTGCGTTAATTTATCCCTTAATGATAGCGTATTAAAATAATTGGCCATTTTGTATTTACTTTATTTGATTATTGTTATGATTCTTTATTAAAATTCTTTTAGTATCGCTGAAATTTTCATTTCATCTTTTGTAACCGAAATACGGCCAGAGCGTACAAACTGCATGATGCCGTACGGCTTTAATTGATCGTGCATTTCATCGATTTCATTTCTTCTACCGCTTTTGGCAATTACAAAAAAGTCTCTAGATACTGTGACGATCTGTGCATTGTTATCTTTTATAATATTCTGAATTTGACGTTCATCGAATAAAAGGCCTGATGCTATTTTGAACAAAGCAGATTCTTGATAAATGGTTTCATCATCAGTATGATAAAATGCTTTTATGACTTCTATTTGCTTCTCGATCTGACCCACAATATTATGCACCCACTTTTCGGTCGTATGTGCTACAATCGTAAATTTAGAAACATCGTCAATCTCTGATTTAGAGACATTTAGACTCTCTATATTAATATGTCTCTTTAAAAATATACCTGATATTCTATTCAGTAATCCAACATTATTTTCTGAATATACCGATATTGTAAACCATTTATTTTCCATAAGCTTCAATTACCTATTCCTTTTATTCAAAAGGATTTTATGGTGTCATTATAATTAATCTATATTATTTCTTTACGGCCATAATTAAGCCTGTTGACCAATTCATTTTAGTCAGTTGTAAATCATCTCGTTGTTCTAAATACGCTGTCAATTTCATCACATTATCCTCATGACCATCAGGCCAATTTGGTTGTTTTGTCATATCGTCGATGATGTAAAATCCGCCAACATGAAGTAAATTTAAAACCTCATCGATTTCGCTATACTTACCAGGCCAAGCATCGGCAAAAATCAAATCGAATTTTGCACCTGCATATTCATTTATCCAATTGGCACCATCTTTACAAATAACCTCAACCCTATTATCACTACCAAAATAACTAGTAGCAATAGCAATTAAGGCTGCATCATTATCTACGGATATTAATTTAGAATCAGCATCCATACCTTCTATCATCCAAGAAAGGCTTAAACCTATACCGGTACCAATTTCTAAAAATCTACCTTTTGGCTTAGATGCTATTAAGGTTTTGAGAAAGCTACCAACGTACAAGTCTGACGGCATCGTGAACCCGATCTCTTGAGATTTACGAGTAATTTCCGTATGAATTTTTGGAATGTCTTGTATGTTAGTATCGTTCATGAGATGGTTCTTTTTCCTTATTTACTTCAATCTAACTTCAGAAACCGAAGCTCCAGAAGGTATCATTGGAAAAACGTTATCTTCTTGTTCTACCTTAACTTCTAAGAAATAGGGTTCTTTAGATGCCATCATTTCTTGAATAGTAGATTTCAAATCTTTACGCTCAGAAATTCTTTTTGCCTCAATACTATAACCTTCTGCAATTTTTACAAAATCAGGATTCACCATAACCGTCGATGCATATCTTTTTTCAAAGAATAATTCTTGCCATTGGCGAACCATACCTAAGTGCTCATTGTTTAACACAACGATTTTAACAGGAACCTTATGCTGAAAAATTACTCCTAATTCTTGAATGGTCATTTGAAAACCACCATCGCCAATAATTGCAACCACTTCCCTATCCATTGCACCCATTTTGGCACCAATAGCTGCTGGAAGGGCAAAGCCCATTGTCCCTAATCCACCAGAAGTTATATTACTTTTAGATTGAGAGAATTTGGCGTACCTACAAGCGATCATTTGATGTTGACCTACATCAGACACAATAACTGCCTTGTTATTTGAAGCCAAATTGATTTCTTCGATCACCTCACCCATAGTCAACCCATCTTTAGTCGGGTGAATATCATTTTTTATAATGGTATCGTACTCAATTTTATATTTCTCTTTGAATATGTTATGCCAAGCTTCGTGCTTATTTTCATTTACCAATGGCAAAATCAACCCTAAGGTATCTTTTGAATTACCCAAAACAGCAACATCTGCATGCACATTTTTATTAATCTCAGCAGGGTCAATTTCAAAGTGTATTACTTTGGCCTGTTTTGCATAATCTTCTAACCTGCCGGTTACACGATCGTCAAAACGCATACCTATGGCAAGCAACACGTCGCATTCGTTCGTCATTAGGTTAGGTCCGTAATTACCGTGCATACCTACCATACCCACATTTAAAGGGTGAGCTGTATCTAAGGCAGAAGCCCCCATAATTGTCCAAGCTGCTGGTATATTTGCTTTTTCAACCAATTCTTTTAATTCTTTCTCTGCCTGACCTAGAATTACACCTTGACCCCAAACGATAAATGGTTTTTTAGCACTGTTGATTAAATCGGCAGCTGCTTGTATGGCACTCATTTCTGGTTTTGGAACCGGCTTATAACTGCGAACACCAGTACATTTTTTATAAGTGAAATCGAACTTGTCTATTTGAGCATTCTTCGTTATATCAATTAAAACCGGACCTGGTCTACCAGACTTGGCTATATAAAAAGCCTTTGCCATTACTTCTGGAATTTCAGAAGCTTCGGTTATTTGGTAGTTCCATTTCGTTACCGGGGTAGAAATACCAATAATATCGGTTTCTTGAAAAGCATCGGTACCCAATAAATGTCTTGTAACTTGCCCAGTAATACAAACCATAGGTGTTGAATCTATTTGTGCATCGGCAAGACCAGTGACTAAATTGGTCGCTCCAGGTCCAGAAGTTGCTATAGCAACCCCGACTCTACCAGAAACACGAGCATAACCTTGAGCAGCATGTGTAGCACCCTGTTCATGTCTGGTTAGTATGTGCGTTAGTTTATCTTGAAATTTATATAGCTCGTCATAAACGGGCATAATAGCACCACCTGGGTAGCCATACATTGTTTCGACCCCTTCGGCCAACAAACAATGAATTATTGCCTCTGCTCCAGAAATCTTTATAGCTTTCTTGGAATCTGTACCTTTTTTCTTCTCTTTTACTGTTTCCATAATTAATGATCAAATTCAAGCATTGCATTCAAGAGTTACAAATACCTGATATTATATTTCGCATAGAATCTAAATAAGATCTAGCGCGGTTATTTAAAACTCATCGGTTACACAACCTTTAGAGGCAGAAGAAACTGTACGAGCATATTTATACAAACTACCTCTTTTTACCTTTAATTCTGGCTGCTTCCAATTCTTTTTTCTTTCAGATAATTGCTCATCCGTTAGGTTGACCGAAATTTCATTTTTTTCGGCATCTATGGTAATGATGTCTCCGTTTTCTAGAAGTGCGATAGCACCACCTTCTTGTGCTTCAGGAGAAACGTGACCTACTACGAAACCATGTGTACCACCTGAGAAACGACCATCTGTAATCAATGCCACATCTTTACCAAGACCAGCACCCATTATGGCTGCAGTTGGCTTCAACATTTCTGGCATACCTGGACCGCCTTTTGGACCTTCATAACGAATAACCACAACATCACCTTTTTTCACCTCACCTCTACCGATACCGGCATTAGCAAGAAACTCGTCATTATAGACTTTAGCCGGACCAGAGAAATACAATCCTTCTTTACCAGTAATTTTAGCCACAGCACCTTCAGTGGCTAGGTTGCCATAAAGAATACGTAAGTGACCTGTTGCCTTAATAGGATTGCTCAATGGCTTAATAACTTGCTGATGTTCTAATAAACCTGGAAGCTCAGCTAAATTTTCAGCTATTGTTTTACCAGTAACGGTAAGACAATCGCCATGTAACATTCCGTTTTCAAGCATAAACTTCATAACGGCAGGCACACCACCAACACGGTGAACATCTTCCATTAAAAATTTACCGCTTGGCTTTAAATCTGCCAAGAATGGCGTTGTATCACTAATTTTCTGAAAATCATCTAAGGTGAATTCTACATCTGCAGCTTTAGCAATTGCCAAGAAATGTAGTACGGCATTCGTAGAGCCCCCTAAAAGTGTAAGCAAACGAATAGCATTCTCCATTGATTTACGGGTAATAATATCGCTTGGCTTAATATCTTTCTCTAAAAGGTTTCGTAAAGCCTTACCAGAGTTTATAGCATCGTACTGCTTATCTTTTCCTATAGCTGGGTTAGAAGAGTTATAAGGCATTGCCATACCCAAAGCTTCAATAGCCGATGCCATTGTATTAGCTGTATACATACCACCACAAGCACCTGCACCAGGGCAAGCGTTTTGAATTACACCTTTGTAATCCTCCTCATTCATAGTCCCTGCAACCTTTTCACCCCATGCTTCAAAAGCAGAAACAATATCTAAGGTTTTATCTTTAAAACAACCTGAAGCTATGGTGCCACCATAAACTAAGACAGAAGGTCTATTTAAACGAATCATTGCCATAAGTGCACCCGGCATATTCTTATCGCAACCAACAACAGTAACCAAACCATCATAATTCATTGCCTGCACCACAGTTTCCATAGAATCTGCGATAATATCTCGAGAAGGTAATGAATAACGCATACCATATGTACCCATTGATATACCATCGCTAACACCGATAGTATTAAAGACAAGACCAATTAAGCCACTGCTATTGACACCAACTTTTACCTCTTGGGCTAAATCATTTAAGTGCATATTACAAGGATTTCCCTCATAACCTGTACTACCAATACCTATTAATGGTTTCTTTAAATCTTCTTCAGTTAAACCAATAGCATATAGCATTGCCTGTGCTGCTGGCTGTGTTGGATCTTGGGTTACATTTTTACTATGTTTATTCAATTCCATAATATAATTCTCGTATGCTTATCTTGATTTATTGTGTACTACTTAACCAAAGATAAAAGTTTATAAAAATTTCTAATTTTAACAATAATTGACAATACAAATTCACTTTATAGAAAAACTACATAAATAACTGATTTAAAGACACTTAAAACAATGTTTTATCCCATATTCAATACTTCAAAAACAGTCTTTAATTATGCGTAAAACATAAAAAAACCTGCATCAAATATATCTGATACAGGTTTTTCTACATAATGAAAAGCTATATCATCCCTGATTAGGAATGACCATGACTACATCAATAAATAAATTCGGTAATTTCATGATACAATAGTAGTGAAAATATAGATAACAAAAAATACATTCACAAAATCGCTCAAAAAAGCATCAAACTACAACAATTTGAAACTTATAGAATCCCCTCCTTTTTTTTGAGCCAAAATACAGATTGATTTATCGGTCAATTGAATTACCCTAGGATAACCACCAGTAGTTTGCCCATCTTTCATGAGCACCATTAATTTACCTGCAGGTGTCAATTGTACGGTACCTGGTATCGTAGCAGATGTCAGCATTGAAATTGAATGCGTTTCTATCGTCTCGGTAAGCTGATACGCCATTCTATTATTTTCGTGTGCTACGGTAAACGTTTTAGAAAAAATACCTTCTAGTTGCTTATCATTTAACAAATCGAACTCCGGACCCTTACCTACTTCTAAAACTGAATCATCTAAAAATGAGGAAACCTTTATTTCTGATATTTTTGGTTTAAAAAGCTTTTGCACTTCAAAAGGAACCATATCATTATCTGCAAGTCTATTTGCCTTTGTGATTGGCTTATAAAATGATTTACTACCTAAGACCTCTTTTGTAGTAAAACCGTCTTTTACCCCTAGATAAGCCCGAAAGCCCTTTTCTAATCGACCAAAAGATAAAATATCGCCCACATTTATCTCATAAACCTTATAATTCTGAATAGGTAGATTATTAATAGTTGCAGACATTTTTGCACCACCAAGCGCCATATATGTTTCTTCTTCAAAAATAAGCGTTGGTCCGGTCATGGTAATTTCTAACACGGCAGCAGACTCTTTGTTTTCTAACAATGAGTTTATTTTAAATACAGACATTTCGTCCATTACCCCAGAAACGGGTACTCCTTTGTTTCTATAATGAAATCTGCCCGAATCTTGTACTGTGGTATAAAAACCTGCTTTTAGAACTTTAAGCATCTATTTTAATTTTTTCAGGTTTGTAAATTCCCACTTCTGCCTCAATTTTATGCAGGTTATGTTCTGCTTTTGATATTTGATAAAATTCAATTTTATCGCCAACACTTACAAAACATGGATTCTCTTTCGTAGCATCAAAAATGGGTACTGAGCAATTGCCGATAATATTCCACCCACCGGGCGATTCTTGTGGATAAATACCTGCCTGCTTACCTGCAATACCAACAGCACCCTTAACCACTTTAGGTCTAGGTGTTGCTTTTCTTGGTAATTCTAGATCTTTATGTATTCCGCCTAAATACATAAACCCTGGTAAAAAGCCAATACCGTATACCGTATATGTTACTCCTGTATGCAAGGCTATGATTTCTTCTTTTGTTTTATGTAAAGTATTCGAAACTTCATCAAGATCTAACGCATACTCCACATCATAAGAAACGGGTAAACGCCATAAGTATCGATCAGGCTTCGGTGACTCTTTTAATTGTGTATACCAATTATTGATATCATTTGAAATTTTTTCAAAATCAATCTGTTTCGTCCTATTAATTAACAAAAGAGAATTATAGGCGGGCACTAACTCCCACTCCTTATTAGTAAACACCTCTCTGCTTAAAAACCGTTCGAAGTGTAATATTTTTTCTAAGATGAGCTCACTTACCTCGTTTGGCCATTCAATTAAGACGGAATGTACTCCAAATGGCTTGATATGTATTTTAGGGGAATTCACTATTTTACTTGTAAATTATGTTCAGAAAGATGCTTTGTAATATACGTCAAAATTTGCAATGCCGACGGTGTATCGCCATGAATACAATAGGTATTTGCGATAATAGGAATTTTATCTCCACTAACCGTTTTCACCTCATTTTCTTTATACATTGTTAATAGATGATTTAGCACCTCTTTACCATCAGTTATTAGGGCATTGCTCTCTTTTCTAGAAACCAAACTTAAATCAGTATGATAATTTCTATCTGCGAAGGCTTCAACTAAAACTTTAAATCCATTTTCTAATGCCAATGATTGAATGACACTACCATAAGGAACATATAATACTACCCCTTTTTTAAATTCTTCTATACCAGTTAAAAACGTTTTCGCTAGATGTTCATCTTTTGCAATATCATTATAAAGTGCCCCATGAGGTTTTATATGATGCAATGCTACATGCATCTGATCACATAAAGCAGTAAATATTTGCAATTGTTCTTTTATACTTTGGATTAATGCTGCGCTGGATATATTCATAGAAACACGACCAAAATTTTCCCTATCAGGATATGATGGATGCGCACCTACCTTTACACTATACTTCTTTGCTAACTCTAAACAGAATAGTATACTCTCTCTAGAACCGGCGTGACCACCACAAGCAATATTACAAGAACTAATAAGCGGAAATAACTCTTCTTCATTCCTTACACCTTCCCCTACATCACAATTAATATCAATAGTTCTTTTCGCCATTTACAAAACACCTAATACTGTTAGTATACTTTTAGCACCCAATAAAACAGAAAGCAGAATAATTAATCCTCCGAATATATTCTGCATCATGTTATTCTTATATTCTCCCATAACTCCCGCTCTATTTACAACCCATAGTAAAAAAACCGCTATTATAGGTAGCAACAAGCCATTAGTAATCTGTGCAAATTTTATTATCTCAATAGGTTTAATTCCGAAGGATAAAAAGAATACCCCTAAGATTAGAATCATTATCCATATCATTCTAAACTTGGCATCTTTAAAGCCTACATTCCACCCAAAACAACTATTTGCCACATAGGCAGCAGCTAAAGGTGCTGTTATCGCAGAGGTGATCCCAGCAGCAAACATCCCTATTCCTAAAAAATACAAAGCCGCAGTACCATATAAAGGTTCTAAAGCCTTTGCCATATCCATAACATTATTAACGTCCTCAGAATTGATGGCAGCAGCAGATATAATTATACTGACAGAAACGAGTCCGCCTAAAATAATTGAAACTAGTGTATCTCGCTTAGCTAATTTTAAATCGTCTTTAGATTTCCATTTCTCACTTACCAATGCAGCATGTAGAAAAAGATTATATGGTACTACCGTAGTACCCACCAAAGCAATTATGGTTAAAATGCTCTTCTCAGGTATGGTCGGTATTAATAGCCCTTTAATAAGTTCCCATATATCCGGCTTTGTTAAAATAGCCGTCATTACAAACGATAAACTCATGACAAGTACAAGTACTATAAATACCTTCTCCAAAGACTTATAACTACCCAAGTATAATAATATGAAAGCCAAACCACCCAATATTAAAGGGTACAGATTACTATAGGTCATACCAAATAAAGCTTCCATACCCAAAGTAGCGCCACCTATATTACCCGCTTCATAAGAGGCATTACCTATTATAATGGCAGAAAAGATAAGCGCTATGACACTATTACGAATCCAAGGGTTATGCAGTTCTTGTTTGATAACATCTGCCAATCCCTTCTGGGTTACGATACCTAAACGGGCAGACATTTCTTGAAGAATATAGGTTGCTATGATAGATAACAACATGGCCCACAGTAAACTAAATCCAAAATTGACTCCTGCCAAGGTACATGCCGTAACCGTACCAGGACCAATAAACGCTGCGGCTACCAGTACACCCGGACCTAATTTCTTAAACATCTAGTAAAATTATCGTTCTGGTAAATATAATTGGATAATCTGAATTTTCTCACCATACCCAGAATCAATTTCACCACAATTTTAACATTTCAAAATGCAGTTTATCTAAAAAAATGCAGTTCGTCTAAAACTTGGATGTCATTCATCGAGATTACATACTAATCCAAAAATAACAGGGTTATAGCTATCCCCAAACCTTAAACTTAACCTATTAATGATTTGCTTAGAATGTAACAAAGAACTCGGTTATTTAGATCACAAAAATGCAATGGAGAGTGCTGGCGTAGAGCTTTGCATGAAGCACCATGAACGTATTAAGTTATTGATCAATAAACACAACACACCCTTAGAAGCTATTCAGCTTTATTATGCGCTGAAAGAAGCTGGTGTAAACCCCATGTTAGAATGGTGGGATGGTAAAAAATCTATCGATATCGCCATTTCTCGTGTAAAACTTAATATTGAAATTGACTCTGAATATGATAAGCTGACCGAACATGAGGCTATCAATAATTTAGAAGAAGCGATGCACTCCTTTAAAAATGGATTTACAACCATTAGAATTCCGCATATCGTAGTACGGTATTACCTAAATGAAACCGTAAACAATATCATCGGAATAATGCAAGGTCTAAAAGCCAACATTAAAGTTATTAATTAAAAAACCAGATATGGAAAATTCTAAAAAAGCATTTAGAAATCCGATTAGAGCAGCAATAGCCAGCCTTTTAATAGGTATGGTGATGCGAATACTTGACTGGCCGTTTTCTAAAGGAATAATTTTCATCTCCTTTGCAGCGATTCTTATTCTATATGGATTGCGCTTTTTGAAAAAGGAAGAAAAAAAGACCGTCGATTTAATTAAAATGGCATTGGTACTTTTTTGGACGACCAACGGACTATTAACCATTTTAGATTTTACCCATACCCTATTTTTTCAAATCGGTACCGCATTTACTTTCATTGCATGGTTTGCGATGGAAGGCACCTCTTACTTTATGTCTAAAGAAGATGGTGTTAAGAATAGTACCACCGAAATTATCTGGAATTTCGTAATGGTAATTGGTGTAATTACCCTAATCTGTGGTGGTCTCATGAAGCTTTTAACATGGGATTACGCAATACCGACCCTTACACTTGGTCTTACCATTGTAACCAGTTACATACTTAAAGATATTTTTACGGCTCCAAAAAATAACGAAGACGATATTAATAATGAGGAGTTATATTCTTAAATGAATATCTCATTACAATAGAAGATTTTACCCCAACCAACCCTCTCTGTCGAGTGATCGATATTGAATGGCTTCTGAAATATGATCTCCGTTCAATTCCGTCTCATCGGCTAAATCAGCAATAGTTCTTGCCACCTTTAGAATTCTATCATACGCACGAGCCGATAGATTTAAACGCTCCATTGCATTTTTCAACAAGGCTTTAGACTTATCGTCCAACTTACAATATTGACGAATCTGTTTCGTATTCATTTGAGCATTGTAGTGCACATTCGCCATTGCTTCAAATCTAGCAGTTTGCAATTCTCTTGCTGCAGTGACCCGCTTTCTTATATCAACACTGCCCTCACCTTTTCTTTCTTCGGATAACTTTTCAAACGGAACCGGGGTAACCTCAATATGAATATCGATACGATCCAAAAGCGGACCAGATATTTTACTCAAATACCTTTGCATTTCTGCAGGTGATGAAGTTACGGGAGCATCGGGGTCATTGAAATACCCACCCGGACTAGGGTTCATACTAGCCACTAACATAAAACTACTTGGGTAAGTTACGGTAAAACGAGCTCGAGAAATTGTCACCTCTCTATCTTCTAACGGTTGGCGCATAACTTCTAAAACACCACGTTTAAATTCTGGCAGCTCATCTAAGAATAACACTCCGTTATGAGAAAGAGATATTTCTCCCGGTTGTGGGTATGAACCTCCGCCAACCAAAGCAACATCTGAAATTGTGTGGTGGGGACTTCTAAATGGTCGTTGACTCATTAATCCCATATTCTTGATTTTACCAACTACACTATGTATTTTAGTGGTTTCCAAAGCTTCATGCAAAGTCATTGGTGGTAAAATAGAAGGTAAACGCTTAGCTAACATAGTTTTACCAGCACCTGGTGGACCAATTAATATAATATTATGTCCGCCTGCTGCTGCAATCTCCATACAGCGCTTAATACTTTCTTGTCCCTTAACATCTGAAAAATCAAATTCTGGGAAATCTAAATTCTTATAAAATTCTTCTCTTGTATCAATTATAGTCTGCTCAAGCGGTGTGCCTTGATCAAAGAAATCTAAAACTTGTTTGATATTATCTATGCCGTAAACTTTCAAATCTCCAACAATAGCAGCTTCTTTTGCATTTGCCGTTGGTAAAATAAATCCGGTAAATCCTTCTTGTTGCGCTTTTATAGCAATTGGTAGTGCACCAGTTATAGGTTGTAAGCTACCATCTAAAGACAGTTCGCCCATGATGATATACTTCTCAATATCTTCAGATTTTATTTGACTAGATGCCGCTAAAATTCCGATGGCCAAGGTAAGATCATACGCAGAACCTTCTTTTCGAAGATCTGCAGGCGCCATATTTATAGTGATTTTTTTACCGGGAATTTTATAACCGTTATTCTGTAATGCAGCTGCTATTCTATAATTACTTTCTTTAATAGCATTGTCGGGCAACCCTACTAAATGATAACCGATTCCCTTATCAATATTTACTTCAACAATTATTGTTGTTGCCTCCACGCCAAATACTGCACTCCCGTAAACTTTTGTAAGCATTCTAAAACCTTTTAGGTTTTTAAATGTAACGTTTTTATTACAAAGGTTTCAACCATACTAATTAACCGTGAATTTCTTTTTTAAAGAAACAGGAGTACCTTGGTCTGTAAAACCTTCTAAAGAAACCTCGAATTCACCAGTGATATCAGAACTGTAAAATTCAATATGCTCCACTTTTTCGGTCATTTTAAAAGATGGCAACCAAACTAGCTGATATCTAAAATCTGGCAAACGTGCATACTTTTCAGTAAAACTACCATTATACGATTGTTGATAGTAATTTTTATTCTCTCTAGGCTTAAATAATTTTTGAGTCAACACATTTGAGTTATAATAATTCTCAAAATAATTTGCTTTAAATGTCATTACGTCCACCACACCCTGAAAAGCCTTGGTACCATAAAAATGTTGATTTCTTGAAATATTTATAAATGCTACCTGAGCAGAAGAAAGATTAATTAGTCTATCATGGTCTTGAACTAAAATGCCATCTATAAATACCAAAGGCAACTTACCTGTGTCAATGTATGGTAAAAGTGGGCGTACATGAAATTCATTTTCGCCTTCTCTATTTTGCTGTATCCAAACATGTTCGACCACCTCAACGAAAGTTTCCTTAATTGAAGAAAACCTTGTATACTCATCAAGCACATAATTCATAGTACCCTCACCATAAAACCTTTTATTAGATTTACCAATTAGTATAGTATCTGGCTTACTACTATAATATGCATTCTCTATTTGGTTGAATATACTCCGTTCTTGAATTATATTTTCCATATCTCTAATGATATAAAATTTATCAAATTTTAAATTCGACAAATTTAAATCAGTTTCTGTTTGCAGTCCGATTTCATAATTCTCAGGTGTTTCATCAATTACCTGAGCATAAACATCTTCGGTAGTATAATCTTCAGCAACACTGGTATAAAAACGCCCATCCTTATCTGTCGTTGCTATTTTAAAAAGATAATCCTCTCCTGGAAACGAAAGACCTACAGTTTTATTCTGAATGGATATTGAATCACTAGTACTCGATATTTCACCAACAAATAACTCTCCCCTTAATTCTGGTAAAATAATAGTATCAATTTTATTTTTTTGTGGATATACTTTCTTATAATCGACAGTAGTCACACTATTCTTTGTTTCAAGCTCATCCAATTTACGAACTGAAATTGAGTAACTACCTAAACCAGCTGAAGATTTCGATTCAATTGCTAAATTTATAGGCTGACGCGTTGAAAAACTAGTTTGGTCTAGCTCTAGTTTCAAAGGTGCATTACCAATAGTATTACTTGTATTTTGCTTCGGCACATTAATGGAGTTTTCTGACAATTCAGTACTCTTGCCTCTAAATACAGCTTGGTCACTCGTATATGGGTTCAACACAGTGATGTCAATATTATAAAAGTAATTATGCCCATTATTAAGCATCCACTGAGTATAGGCTATTAACTTATAATTTCCTGAAGCTATTGTTGAGGGTATAAAAAAGTTACTATTCCCCTTACCATTAATCAGCTTTATTTTTTGATTTAAAACGATTTCTTGATTTTCGTTAACTAATTTTAAATAGGCAATTTTACTAACATCACTCAGTACCCCTGTATTATCTTTTAAGCAATAAATGGAGTAGTAAATATATTCCCCCACAAAAGCCAATCTAGAATTAGCATGTACAAATACTTGTTCTTGATGTGGAACCAGCATATTATTTTTAACAATATTAGTTGCCGTACCTTGCGAATTCATCTGTAAATATGTAAAATGAATTACAACGAATGTTATTAAACTAATTATTTTTTTCATATCTAAATATTGTTATACTCTATTATTCTACCCAAAACTCTGGCACTTCAGCACTACCATAAAATGTGCTATTACCACATGGTGCAGCAACCATTAAAAAAGGACCAAATTCACTTAAACTTAAAGGATTGGTTTCTTGGTCATAATCTTCAACATACTTTAGTATCTCCAATTCTATTGCAACAAGTAATGGCGAAGCACCTGCTTCATTTATAATAGGTGGTGAAACCAAGGTACAATCTACTGGATATTTAGGTAAATTTTCTCCAGGGAAAAAATCGGTGTAATTAAAAAATATTCTTTTCTCAGTAACGGTACTTACTTGAAAAAACCCAACAACATCTTCATCCGCATTGGTATCTGATTTTATGTTGCCTTCTAAAAAACCTGATTGTCTTTGGGAAAACAAACTTTCCGTTCCAGAGAGTAATTGAAGTGTTTCATAATAAGAATATGCTGCCCTATTCTGTACAAATTGTTTAACTAGAATACTATACCTGTGTGATAATATAAAATTCTCGCGATTTATAAAACGAACTGGAAATTTGTTAATGCGATCTTCTCCTAAGTCAGTAGTGTTTTCCTGAATAATTGAATTTGATAAAACAGTATTATATGCAACTTGCTCCTCTTTTGTTTTTGATCTTGTTGCAACTTCGGGAGATGGCAAAGGAGAAACAATATATGCATCTGAAGCGCTCCAATTAGGGGCTATAATCTTATATGTTTCTTCATATTCATATCTATAGTATTTAGATTGACCAGTAGCGTCGTAACTATCTACATATATAAACATACCTTCTTCTGCACCATTATCTTTAAAATCTCTAACGGCATACAAATTATCCAAGTTTGTCTTTGCTGGAACTGCAGTTTCTTCTGATGTATAACTATTACCATCTGCTGTTTCAACTTTTAGAGTATAAGAAACCCCAGATATTGCTGCAAAAGGACTGTTAGACTCATATTCCCCAGATGATGCTTCACTAAAGCTAAAAACCCCACCATTGCTATCTACCACATTAACTTTCGCTGAACTTAAACCTGTCATTAACACCGTATCTAATGGAAAAGTTCTAGAAACCAAAATACGCTGTGTTTCCAACTGGTCAGTAATGGTTCCTTCAATTACCAACGCACTTTTAAATTCTGTAGTTTCTATTTCAAACGGGTCTATACAATTCTGCATCAATAGTCCCATAATCAACATCACAACTATTTGTTTAATTGTTTGCATGCTTCCCTTTAATATCATTCTATTTATCATCTCTATTCAACAACATTATCTTCAATTAATCCATCCAAAAATCTGGTTTTATAATACTTCCTAATTTAGTACAATCTCCACATTGCGAGTCTACGAATATCCAAGGCGCCGGCTTCAAGAAAGCCCCATACTGACCGTTGTTTTCATCCCAATACGTTGTCGCATCTCTTTCAATATCTGTTACTAATGCCGCCACATTGGATAAATATGGGCATTCAATTACAAAAGGAGGTAATTCTTCTCCTTCAAAAAAATCAGTATAATTAAAAAATATTCTCTTCTCAGAAATCGAACTTATCTCAAAGTAGCCAATTACCAACTCTTGTCTATTATTTACCGATATAATATTCCCTTCCAAAAAACCTGTTTGTACTTGGGAAAATAAACTTTCTGAACCTGACAGTTTTTCAAGATCTTCATAATAATTAAACGCCTGTAATGATTGCACATACTGCCTTACAAGAATACTATATCGATGCGATAATATATAATCATTTCTATCAATGAACCTCACTGGAAATTTAGAAATACGATTTTCAGAAAACTGAACTGTACTAGCTATAATTAAATTGGTTGAATAACTGGTATTGTAGCAAACTTCCTCTTCTTTTTCTCGTAATCTTACATCTACCAATCCCTCATCAGTTAAATAAGTTTCTTTATTGGTCCAAAATGGAGCAATAATCTTGTAAGTTTCCTCATATTCATATCTGTAATATTTATTATCTCCAGTTGGGTCAAAATTATCTATATAAATGAACATACCTTCATTAACACCATCATCCTTAAAACCGCGCTTAGCATAGAGGTTATCAATTTTTGTTGGGTTGGGAGTTACAAATACATCTGATGAATAAAGATTACCATCTGCCGTAGTTACAGATAAGCTATAGCCTAAACCTGCCTGTGCTGCAAATGAACTATTAGAAACATACTTACCCTCTTCTTTTTCTTCAAAATCATAAACGGTGCCATTGGTATCGGTTACTGCTACTTTTGCGCCACCTTCACCATAAATACCTGTAGTATCTAAAGCAAATGTTCTAGAAATCAAAATCTCTTGGTATTTGTTCTCGTCGGTAACTGTAGCTTCTATCACTATGGCACTTTTAAAATCTATAGCTTCTGGTTCAAATAGGTCTATACAACTAGCCATAGAAAGCCCAATGATCAATGCCATTAGCCCTTTTTCTATTATTGCTGTATACACTTTCATTAAAAGATTAAAATTTAAAATTATAGGTAATCGTAGGTACTGGAATTGAAAATATTGAACTTTGATATGCTTTCAACTCGCCATTTTCTGTAACAAAGAAAACCGAATATGGGTTGTTTCTACCTAAGACATTATAGACAGAAATATTCCAAAAACTATGGGCTAACTTGTTTTTCTTATGGTTCCCTTCTATATTCACACCTAGGTCTAATCGATAATAATCTGGTATTCTAAACTCATTACGGTTACTATACACTACATACTCTGAGTTATTAAAATTATAGCGTGCTACTGGGTATGTTACAGGTCTACCTGTTTGGTAAGAAAGATTTGCAGAAAAACTATATCTCTTTGTTAGTTTATAGTTCATTACTGCGCTAAAGTCGTGAGGCTTATCATAATTGGTTGGAAAGTACTCTCCGTTATTTACACGCTCTTCAGCAAAATCACTATCTAATTTTAAGAAAGATCTAGAGTAAGTATACCCTAACCATCCATTAAGTTTACCTGAATTTTTTCGAATTAGAAATTCTACCCCATATGCTTGACCATCGCCTTGCAGGGTTTCTGTTTCTATAGTTTCATTCAATAGCAGTTCTGAACCAACTTTAAAGTCCAAAAAATTATCTGACTCTTTATAATACCCCTCTAAACTTATCTCGTATTGATTACCTTCTAGATTCTTATAAAACCCAAGACCGAATTGTCTTCCTTTTTGTGGCTTTATATTATTATCAGATAGCTTCCATGTATCTATAGGGCTAATCGTTGTTGTATTCGATAACCTGTGTATATATTGGTATGTAGTGTTATAGCTAGCTTTTACAGATAAATCTTGTCCTAAAAAATACCGTGCAGAAAGTCTTACTTCCGGTCCACCATACGTTTCTACCACTCCATTATTATCATAAGAAACAGTTTCCACTAAGGTTTCATCATTCTTAGGCATATTCTCTTCATAAATGCGAACATTTGCTACACCCAATGATGTAAACATAGAATACCGCAAACCTATATCTATGAGGAGCTTATCGTTAATTTCAAAATTATCTGAGACATAAAGTGCCGCTTCAATTGCTTTTTCAGAAGGAATAATCTTTTCCTCTACGATTGAACTTTCCCCATTTGGCTCTAAATTACCAGGTTGTACCTTATATAATTTAGCAGAAAGACCATAATCAAACTTGTGTGCCTTACTATGTAAATAAGTAAACTTAAACTTGGCCTCGGTTTCATCAACTACAAAACCCAAGTCAAAATTACTATCAGAATTGCCTTCGTAGCCAATATTAAATTTGTAGTTACTATTGGCAACAATTAAACTACCCGTATTCTTTTCATTAAATTGATGATCCCATTGAAAAGAAAGAAGTCTATTGTTATACCCATAAACAGAATCTGATGTTATACTAAAAGCATCATCACTATAATACCCCATGGCTTTTACGGTATTTTTGTCGTTTACGACATGCGTATACTTAGCAATGGCATCATAAAATGAAGCTTGACTATTACTTAAAGATTCATCTTTTAGTGATCTTAAAATCCAACCAGAATAGGTTCCTCGACCACCGACCAATAAACCAGATTTACCTTTTACAACAGGTATTTCTAAAGCTACATTAGATGTTACCGGCCCCACAGCTGCTTCTCCTGCAAATTTCTCATTATTTGCATCTTTAGAAGTAATATCAAAAACAGAAGAAAGACGCCCTCCATATTGGGCTGGTATACCACCTTTTAATACTTTAAGATCCTTGGTTGTAAATGGATTTAATGCTTGAAAAATACCAAAAAAGTGAGATGGGTTATACATTACAGCATTATCTAACAAAATTAGGTTTTGATCCGTACTACCACCACGAACATTAAAACCTGCAGCTCCTTCACCAGCGGTTGAAATACCCGGTAGTGTCGTTGCAACTTTTAAAACATCACGCTCGCCAAGAACTAACGGAATATTTTTTGTTTCTTCTACATTCAATTCTGTACTACCAGATAATGCTTCTTCTACATTTTTTGCTGCATTTGCCTCAACAACAACTTCATCTAAAAATTCAACACTTTCATTTAAATTAAAATTTAAATCACCATCATTAAATACAATCACTCTGGTGGTAGAAGATTCTATACCTAAAGAGCTAGTTTTAAGAATATTTGTACCCATTGGTACTTCTAATTCATAATAACCATTATCATCTGTAACAGTACTAGAGTTTCTTCCGTTTAAAATGATTGATAAATTTGAAATTGGTTGACCTTGTTCTGCCGTTCTTGCATACCCTTTAATAGTATACGCACTTTTTGCATTTGTCAAATTTTCTTTACCAATACGAACCGTTCTAGTAATTGAATTTTTATTAGAAGCTTCGATATTCGAAAACACGGGATTACTAGTTATTCTAGTGTAGTTTTTAATCTCTTCTAATGTATCTAATTCTCTTCCAAAAAAACCTTCGGGCAACTCTTTATAAATGATATTATTTTGAGTTAGAATTATTTTGGTCTCGTTCAATTTAAAAAAATTTAAATTTGTTTCTTTAAACATCGTATCTAAAATAGTTTCGATACTTTCATTAGTGAAAATTCCAGAATAATTTTTTTCTTCTAACCACTTTTTATCAAAATAGAAAGTGACACCAGCTTTATTTTCAATTTCTTCAAGAACATTTAAAATACTCTTATTCTCTATTTGAAAACTATACTTTACCTCATTTTCTTGTGCAAATACCCCAACACTTAATAAAAGCATGAGTAATTTTATAAACTTTCTCATATACCTTATTCTTCGTTTTGGGTATTAAATGTAACTGCTAATTTTTCAAAAAAACTAATCCAAAAATTATCTTCATCAGCCTTTTTTAAAGCCGAATTAAAATATTCATTTATATAGTCTTTCTTTTCAGGCAACATTCTAATAACATCCCCTTTCGAACCTATTGGATAAAATTTCTCATGATACTCTACATAGTAGCTATTATCATAATCAAACTCATAATACACTGTGTTACCCTTTATTCGCTTAAAATGTTTTTTCTTGTTCTTTTTAAGTAGTTTTAATGGCAGTTTTTTTAATAAAACTTGGTAAAAACCATTCATTTCAACATTATCTCCAATAGTATTAATTTGGATAAAATTACTCTTATTGATTTGAAAACTTTCAATTTTAGATTTATGAAGAATTAAAGTCGGGTAATCATAATTATACCCTACATTAAAAAGTATGTCATCAGTATTTAAGTCATACTTTAAAGGAACTTGATTATAAAATTGATAATCATAAACAATTGATCCAAATTGAAATTCACTACTATCAAAAAACTTATGTCTTTCGTTTATAGTTCTAAATAACTCTATATATTCGAGTCCGTTGAAGAGAGAAGTATTATATCTAACAACATTATCATCGAACCAATTATAAAATTTCGGTTCTTTTTGCAAATCTTGACTAATCACATTAATAGTTGTCATTAAAGCCAAAATCAGCAAAGGTATTAGTTGGTTGGTTTTCATAGGTTTGGTTATTGTTTTAAAATTAACAATAAATTAGAAATACCTAAACCAAATCACGTTTTTAAAATTAAAAAATAAGAATATTCTAAAGTTTAATGATTTCACTAAATTAAGTTCATAAAATTAACATAAATGATACTTAATTAATTACTTTCTGACCTAAACACAAGAATTGATTTGGCAGTATTTTTAATCTCAACCTCATTCATCATCATTTTACGAAACTCCCCGTTGATATACATTTCTGCTTGATCTCTATAGTGCTTACTAAACGGATTACCAGACTGCCCAGTAGGCAGAATGCTAATACTATTCTCCACATCAGAGAAATCTATAAGTCTTCTAGTAGAAGGACCCGAGGTGGTTTTATAAAAACCAGTAGCATCATAGGAAAACGCCATATTATTAATAACTTCCCTCGTACCATTCACCGGAAAAGGACCTACATTAAAGAAAGAACGCAAGGCTGCTATTTGACCAATAGGATGAGGATGCTCAATACTATGCACTCTATCCCATCGCCAATAATCCATATTATTGCCAAAGTCTTTTTCTAAAGACTCTACTGCTTCCATGAAAGAGCTATTTACGATATCCGCCATGGTTTCTTGAACATCGGTAGTATTTACATTATCTAACCAAACAGACTCCTCGTCCTTAGATAATGGTGCTATTAATCTTTTGGTAAAATGGGTCTCTAAAAACTGATTAAAAAGCTCTTTATCCAATTCATCTTCAAACGTATTCTCTAGAAAGTAATACACCCATCTATTATAAATAGTAGCCTCTATTGATGATAACTCATAATCACCTGTCCACATTTTTAAACTGTCGATAGCTTTTAATCCGTTTTCACTTAATAATGAAACATCTAGATATTTAGATAAATTGGTAACTATTTCGGGATCTACGGCTGAAATAACATCTGTAATCATTTCACTTGCAGCATTTAAATCCCAATCATTCTTGGGTTCTAACAACTGTACAATTCGCTTTCCTCTATTTTCAGGCAGATAGTAACCTGGGTATAACATACCTGCAATAGAATCTGGTTGATTGTTGGCTGAGTATACATAATTATTCGGTGGATTTATTGCCTGCGGATTCTCATTAAAACTAATGAATTCTTTTTCTACCGGAAGTCCCTCACCTACTTCAAAAATCAATTTTGTATTTATCGAATCGGGAATTTTATAAAGCTGGGCTGTGGCAAACCATGCAACATTACCCTGGTCATCACCATACATTATATTTAAACCAGGTGCATGAATTTTTGGTAGAGCGGTCTTAAATTCCGTAAGATTATTAGAATGGCTTAAACCGAATAAAGCGTCTATAACTTTATTATCTATTTGAGTATATAACCATGACATGGCAATTGGTCTTTCACCTTGCACTTGATCTGCAATTCCGTTTAAAATTGGACCGTGATTCGATTTTTTATATGAAAATTCAACTTCAGACGAATCTTTTACTTTGAAACTCTTTGTAATAATTTCATAATCTACATATCCATTTTCAGATAAGTATTGATTCTCGTTTTCTGGATTGTTCTGCTCATAATAGAAATCCACATCATCATTTTCGAACATGGTAATACCGTAAGCGACCTTTCTATTATGCCCTAATAGCGGAAATGGTATACCTGCAATATGATACCCGTACTTTGAGTACGTCGGTGTTTCAATATGAGCTTCATACCAAACAGACGGCTGAGCGAAGCCAATATGAGGGTCGTTAGCTAAAATAACCTTGCCGTTCTTAGTTTTTTCAGGTGCGATTACCCAACTATTACTGCCCTCAAATAACGGAATATCTAATGCACCTAATGCTTTATTGACCGCTGCAGTTAGGTTATTCTGAATAGAGTCTGACTGCGACGGATTATAATTCTTTATCCATTCCGTTTCAACATTTGAACTAACATGTAAATCATTCAAGTATTCAGTCCCAAGTCTGGTGTTTATGGTAGTCAAAAGAGGATCTGTCTTGTGCGCCATAGCAAAACTAAAAGCCATATAGCCAATAGTATTATAGACATCCTCTAAAACAAATTCTTTCTTTTCGATACCTGTCAGGTAAAACTCAACAGGTGTAGGTCCTTCTTTAATAAATTGATTAATACCGTCTAAGTATGCTTTTGATAATATTACTCCGGCATCACTTAAATCCGCATTAGCGGCAGACGTTTTAGATGCATCTGCAATACCAAGTGATAGAAAGAATTTGTCTGTTCCAATTAAATCTGCACCAAAAACTTCTGATAAACCACCACTGGCAATTCTTCGTAAAAGTTCCATTTGCCACAAACGATCTTGCGCATGCACATAGCCTAAAGTTCTAAAGGCATCTTTTTCATTTTCACCGTAAATATGGGGAATACCGTATTCATCATAGTAGACGGTAACCTCTTTTTGAAGGTTTACCAATTCTTTTTCACCAGAATAATTTGGTTTTAAAGTATAGGCAAATACTCCGACAACAATGATCAGAAGGGTAACAATAACCAACAGGAACGCTCCTATTTTTTTTAATGCTTTCATAGTTCAGTTTGGGGGAATCGGTCCCAAGTTAAAACTATTTTTTACATTAAACACCTCGCAGCTCTGCTTTTTATTGAGAAGTAGTTAACACCTTACAAAATCGATCTATCAATTATTATTTTTCAAACCCTCTAGCAACCAGTTTTTATAGGTTGGTACATCTGAATTTTGAATAGAGGTATTCAACACTTTCAAATCTGGAGAAAGCAATACGTAAAATGGTTGAGAGATAGAGCTGAAATTTACATCTTGAAAGGTTCCCCATTTTTGGGCAATGTTAGAAATTTCCTTAACTCGACCGCTATCATACTGAAAATTAAATTGTTCAGCTGAGGGCAGCTCTTCTCGATCATCAGTGTACAATGAAATAAGCACATAGTTATCTTTTATAATTGGGAAGACTTCGGCATCACTCCAAACATTCTCTTCCATTTTTCTACAGTTGACACAAGCCCAACCCGTAAAATCTAATAAAATAGGTTTATCTACCTCTTTCGCATACGCAAGACCTTCATTAAAATCTTTAAAGCAATCAATACCTAGTGGGCAATCGCTTTCTTGCTTAAAAACGCTATAGAACTCTGGTGGCGGAAAGCCGCTTAACAATTTTAGGTTCGTAATATTAGTTACACCCAATATCATATAAATAGTAAATGCAGCACTTATAAAGGCAGCAACTTTTCTACCCATAGATAACTTTTTCACCGGACCATCATGCGGAAATTTATATAATCCGAACAAGTACAATGTCATTGCTATTCCTAAAACAATCCAAATACCTAAGAATACTTCTCTTTTCAGAATACCCCAATGACCTACTAAATCTGCATTCGACAAGAATTTTAATGCTAAACCAATTTCTAAGAAGCCCAATACTACTTTAACCGTAGTCATCCATCCGCCAGATTTTGGAAGTGAATTTAACCAGGCAGGAAATAATGCAAATAAGGCAAAAGGCAATGCTAATGCAACACCAAAACCGGTCATACCCGCAGTAAGATTCGTAGCCACTTCACCTTCTGCCAAAGTAGTACCTCCTAATAATCCTCCTAAAATAGGACCGGTACACGAGAAAGATACAATAGCCAATGTAACGGCCATAAAAAATATTCCTAACACTCCGCCAACCTTAGACGATGCATCATCCATTTTATTTGCCCATGAGTTTGGTAAGGTCAATTCATAATATCCAAAAAACGAAAAAGCGAAGAATATGAAGATCACGAAGAACAACAAATTCAACCAAACATTTGTAGCTATGGAATTTAAAATTTGAGAATCTACTGAGTCGAACAAATGAAATGGTAAACTCAGTAAAAAGTAAATTAGAATAATAAAAAAGCCATAAAGCAATGCATTTACAATCCCTTTGGATTTATTCTGAGAATGTTTGGTAAAGAATGATACCGTTAGCGGAATCATTGGAAACACACATGGAGTCAACAAAGCTATTAATCCGCCAAGAAAACCTAATCCGAAAATCACCCAAATATTAGTAGTCTCGGCAATGTTATCTTGCCCCTGATTTAGTAATTCTCTGTTCTTGAGATCTAATCGTAATTCTTGCCCTAATGCTAAACTTCTATCATCAACAGTCGCTACAACTGCTTCAGCTGCAGATCCATCTAAAGTAAAGATGAACTTCATATCCATAGGAATACAAACCTCTTTACATACTTGAAAAAACAAGTCAACATCGATTTGATTTATTGCTGAATCTACAATTCTAATACGCTGTGTAAAGATTGCATTATCCTTAAAATAGGTTTCTTCAACCTCAAATATTTCACTGAATTCTTTTATAGTTGCACTCTCTTCTGTACCATCAATAAGTTCATATATAGTGCCATTTCCGTTATAGGTAAACTCGCTTGGCAAAGAACCATATTCTGATGTAAATTGAGAATACATGTGCCAGCCATCTAAGATTTTGGCTTGCATTACCAGCTCATATTCCGATTCAGATATTTTATTAATCTTCTGTTCCCAAACGACAGGCTCATCTTCTGTTTGTGCAAAAACACCTAACGGCAATACAATAGCAAACAGTAATAAAGTAAAAAATCTCATCATGTAAATTCTATTTTTAAAATCTCTTGAGTGGTATCTGCAACTCTAAAACGATGATCTGCGCGCATACCAATAACCCAAATAATTTGCCCTTCAGAGCATAGTATCCAAGTTTCTTCTTTAGACAAAACATCAATTTTCTCATCCTTAAAAAACTTTGACAATTTCTTTTTTCGATTTAAACCTATCGGATAAAAATAGTCGCCGGTTTTCCATTTTCTTACTATCAGCGGATACTTTAATGCATTCTTTTGAACGAATATTGCAGTATCTGTATTATCATAACGTTCAGGCACCACCGAAAATTTCAAGTTTAACGGAAGGTTCAAAGGTACTTCATCTACCGTAATCAAATACTCCAGATCATACGATTTGCTTTCCTTGTTCGAAGTTAAAATCAATACATCTCGATTCTTAACCAAAACATGTGAACTCGAAGCTAATTGCTTACCCGAAAGTCCGTCTAGCAATGCTTCAAGATTATCCATTTCTTTGAATCCGTACTCCTTAAACAATCCATGTAAATAGGTAGAACGCGGACGTAAGTCTTTCAGTTTTGCGATTTCAATTTCAAACCTACCGCCTTTATCGATAAAGAGTTCTTCTTTTAATTTGCTAAGGTATGCCGAAGCAATTGTTTCGGTCTGCTGTAAATAATCTAGCGTATTTTTAAAATTTTCTGAAAAGGTAGGATGCAATTCATTCAACTTCGGAATTATCTCTAATCGAATTTTATTACGTAAATATTTAGCATCAGCATTACTTGCATCTTCACGCCATTTCATATTTTGCTCGCTTGCAAAAAATTCCAATTCTTGCCTTGTAAACGGCAACAGTGGTCTTCGTACATAATTTATTTTAGCAGGTATACCCGTTAATCCATCGATTCCTGTACCTCTCGATAAATTGATTATAAACGTTTCTAAATTATCATTGGCATGATGAGCAGTTAGTAGATAAGTACCCAAATTTTCTTTTAATAATTGCTCAAACCAAGCATAGCGAAGCTCACGAGCTGCCATTTGCACAGAAACTTTATGCTGACTCACATAACCAAGCGTATCGAAATGGGTTACAAAGACCTCATTTTCTATCTTTTTGGCATAATCACGTACAAAAGCCTCGTCACCATCACTGGCTGTGCCACGCAATCTAAAATTACAATGTGCTATAGAAAATTTCAAATTTGCTTGATGACAAAGCTCCACAAGCACAGTACTATCTAGACCTCCACTACATGCGATGATGAAGTTACTATCTAATAATTCTGAAAAAGAATCTTCAATATGTTTTTTGAATGCCTCTAACACGCAATAAAGGTAAGGAAGTCCCCCTGTTTAATAGGGAAGCCTAAGGTTTATTTAACTTATGCCGAATTTTATATAGTTAAGAAATAGACTTTACAAAAGAAGCTACTTTCTCTGCATGAATTTTGGCCAACTCGACATTTGTAATCCCTTTTAATTTATCAAAGTTCTCACTATATCGGGGTAAAGAAAAAGATTCAACCACAGTGCCTTGAAATCTAGCAACCATTTTTTCTGCGACTTCTAAAGCTCCCATAGCTCCGCGACCACCGTTAGAAGTAGCCATTAATAAAATTTTCTTATCCGTCAAAAACTTGATGTCTAGTCGAGACAACCAGTCCATCGTATTCTTAAAATATGCAGACGGGTAGCTATTATGCTCATTTACAGAGATGATTAATCCTTTAGAATTGGCTATTTCATTCTTAAATTCTACCAAAGAATTAGAGAATCCGCTTTCCTTTTCAGTGTCTTCACTATACATCGGAAAAGGATATTTAGAAAGATCTCTCAATCTAACTTCTTGCTCTTTTAGTAAGGTAGTTGTATACTTAACCAACTCAAAATTAATGGAAACTGAAGAATTGCTACCTGCAAATGCTAAAACATAACTCATAAACCTATTTTAATGTATGATTGCGAATTTAATTCAAATAGGGTGAACGTTAGAATATTTTATCTAATTTTGCCCCTTGAAACATCCAAACATACTGTTTTATAAGTATATAGGATATAATTGTGATAATGAGCAACTCTAATTCAAGATTGTTTTTTTTAGACGCCATTAGGGCATGGGCTATCTTAATGATGTTACAAGGTCATTTTATTGATGGTCTGCTTGATAATGCTTTCAGAGACGACTCTAATATGTTGTTCAATACCTGGAAATATTTTAGAGGAATTACAGCTCCGGTGTTCTTTACCGTCTCGGGATTCATCTTTACTTTTTTGTTAATTAGATCTAAACAAACCGGTTGGGCGAATCCTCGTGTTAAAAAGGGAATTAAACGCGGATTTGAATTATTGGTCATCGCCTACCTTTTACGAATGAACATCTTTGGCTTGTTCAAAGGTGAAGTGTATGATTCTTTCTACTTAGTAGATGTTTTGCATTGCATAGGGTTATCACTATTATTCATTATCGGATTTTACATTCTGACTTTTGCAAAACAAAAATGGATTTTTCCAACCATACTAGTATCTACTACCCTACTGCTGTTCATTTTAGAACCTATGTATAAAGCTTCAAGTTTTGAGTTTTTACCGCAAGTGTTCGCAAATTACTTAACGAAAGCAAATGGTTCAGTTTTTACCATTATACCTTGGTTGGGCTACGCTACAATTGGTAGTTTCATGTCCGTACTATTTTCTAAATATCAGGACAACAAAAATTTATACAATTTCATAGTACCGACGTACATCGCTACAGGATTGATTCTTATGTTTCTTTCTTCAGATTTTTTCCTTGCGGTTTATGATGTTACGGGTATACAATTGTTTCAGGCTATAAATGACAATAACTATCTGTTCATTCGTTTGGGTGATGTTTTAATTGTTTTCTCCATATTCATTTTACTAAGAAAAGTTTTAATGAATGCAACGTGGTTAAGAATAGGTCAAAGCACCTTATCTATCTATATTATTCATTTTATTATTTTATACGGCAGTTTTACTGGTGTAGGTCTATATCGCTTTTTTCATCATTCATTGAATCCGTATTTTATTGTACCAGGTGCAATTTTATTTATGATTGCAAGCACCTATTTAGCTTTAAAATATGAAGACCATAAAGCGGAATTAAAAGTAAACATACGTTCAATTTTATCGTCTACAAGAATATACTTAGAGCAATTTGCAATCATCGCCTATGAAGTTTTAAGAACGGTAACAGAGAAAATATTACGTGTTCTGGGTTTAATTAAAAACTAGACTCCCAAAATATCAAAAAACAAAAAGGCAGCCAATTGGCTGCCTTTTTTATTTCTAAACTATTCTATATTATTTAAACATGCAATGCACGATCATCTGTCGCCGCTAACGCAGCTTCTTTAACCGCTTCTGCATAGGTTGGGTGAGCATGGCTCATTCTAGAGATATCTTCAGCAGACGCTCTAAACTCCATCGCAGTTACTGCTTCAGCAATTAAATCGGCACAACGTGCACCGATCATATGCACACCTAATACTTCATCGGTCTTTTTATCGGCAAGAATCTTTACAAACCCATCGATATCCAAACTAGCTCTAGCACGACCTAAAGCACGCATAGGAAATTGACCTACTTTATACTCCACTCCTGCTTCCTTCAGTTCTTCTTCTGTTTTACCAACAGCAGCAACCTCTGGCCATGTGTAAACTACACCAGGTATTAAGTTATAATCGATATGTGGTTTTTGACCCGCTAATATCTCAGCAACCAAAGTACCCTCTTCTTCAGCTTTGTGAGCTAACATAGCACCTTTAATAACATCGCCAATAGCGTAAATGTTATCGGCACTTGTTTTCAAATGCTCATTAACAATTACTTTACCTCTTTCGTCAAGTTTTACACCTGCAGCATCAGCATTCAATCCGTCGGTATATGGTTTTCTACCTACGGCAACCAAACAATAATCACCTTCAAAAACAACCTCTTGACCTTTTTTATCGTCAGCCTTAACAATTACCTGATCACCATTTCTTTCAACCGACTTTACTTTGTGCGATAATGCAAATTTTACTTTTTGCTTTTTCATCACCTTCGTCAACTCTTTAGAAAGCGCAGCATCCATACCAGGTATAATGCGATCCATATATTCAACTACAGTAACTTCTGCACCAAGTCTTTTGTAAACCTGCCCTAATTCAAGACCAATTACACCGCCACCAATAACAATCATATGTTTTGGTATTTCTTTAAGCTTTAAAGCTTCTGTAGAAGTAATTACTCTTTCTTTATCTAATTTTATAAAAGGTAAAGTAGATGGTTTAGAACCTGTAGCGATGATGATATTTTTCGCTTCAATTTCTTCTGTTTTACCGTCGTTCTTTTTGATATTGATATGCGTAGCGTCTTTAAAGCCACCAATACCTTCATAAACGGTAATTTTATTTTTATCCATCAAGAATTCAATTCCCTTGGTGGTCTGATCAACAACGCCTTGTTTGCGTGCAATCATTTTCTCTAAATTTACTTTAATCTCACCAGGAATTTCAATACCATGCTCTTCAAAATGCTTGGTAGCATCTTCATAATGATGAGAAGAATCTAACATCGCCTTAGAAGGAATACAACCAACATTTAAACACGTACCACCCAAAGTGGAATATTTTTCAATTATTGCGGTTTTCATTCCTAGTTGTGCACAACGTATTGCTGCTACGTATCCTCCAGGTCCTGAGCCTATAATGGCTACATCATATTGATCCATAAAATATTTGTTTTCTAATGTATTACAAAATTAATACTATTTTTAGTTTTAAAGGGGTATAGCAGTAGAATGCTTTACCTCTTTTATAGTAAAAGAGCTTTGGGTACTACCGATATGATTCATAGCCGTTAATTTATTGACCATAAAATTTCGATACGCCTCCATATCTTGAACGTGTATTTTTAAAAGATAATCGTAATCGCCACTTAAATGATGACATTCTACCACTTCTTGTAAACGCATAACCTGAGCTTCGAATTGTGCAATATTATCCTTCACATGCTGTACCAATTTAACATGGCAAAAAACAGTGAAATTTCTATCAACTACTGCCTTATCTACCAAAGCCACATAACTTCTTATCGCCCCTATTCTTTCTAACCTTTTAATACGCTCGTAAATCGCGGTTGTTGAAAGTCCTAATCTCAAAGCATATTCTTTCGTCGTTTTCTTACTATCTGCTTGCAAAAGGTCTAAAAGACTATTATCGGTTTGATCTAGCTTCATAGTGATTGAAATTCTTATTAATCCATCAAATTTAAGAAAATACAGATTAAAATTCTAAATAATTTTAAATATTAGTTTTAAAATCTAATAAAATAAGTTCATATTGACAAATTTACTACCAAACGCTATTTTTACTTAAAATAATATCTCATGAGCCAAAAGAATAGCAACGACTTACAAGATTTACAATACTTCGGAGAATATGGCGGAGTAAATCCCTCTATTTCCGATTCATCAACCTATACCTTTATATCGGCAAAAACAATGTTCGATACGTTCGAAGGTAATACCGAGGGTTGTTATTTGTACAGCAGACATTCTTCGCCATCAAATTTGTATTTAGGCGAGGCATTAGCCGCGCTAGAAGGTACCGAAAGTGCCAATGTAACCGCAAGTGGTATGGGTGCTATAACAGCAGTGATTTTACAATTATGTAATGCGGGCGACCATATTATTAGCAGTAGAACTATTTATGGTGGCACGTATGCATTCATGAAGAATTTTTTAATCAAATTCGGAATCAAAACTACCTTTTTAGACATTACCGATCTTGATGCCGTAGCGAAAGCGATTACACCAAAGACCAAAATGATCTATTGTGAGAGTGTAAGTAATCCGCTTTTAGAGGTTGCAGATATTTCAGCACTTTCACGCATTGCGAAGAAAAATGAATTACCATTAATAGTTGACAATACTTTTTCACCTTTAACCGTTTCGCCTGCCAAATTAGGTGCAGATATTGTTATTCATAGCCTTACCAAATTCATAAACGGAACCAGCGACTGTGTTGCGGGTGTTGTTTGTGGCACTACAGAATTTTGCCTTAGTCTTAAAGATGTAAACAATGGCGCAGGAATGCTTTTAGGCAGCACACTTGACAGCATGCGTGCAGCTTCGATTCTAAAGAACATGCGCACACTTCATATACGTATGAAAAAACACAGTGAAAATGCGCAGTATTTAGCCGAGAATTTCGAAAAAGACGGATTACGAGTTGTCTACCCAGGACTCCCTTCTCACCCAGGACATTTAATTATGGAAGATCAAATGAATCCGGAATACGGATATGGCGGATTAATAACCATGGATGTAGGTACACTTGAGAATGCCAATGCATTGATGGAATTAATGCAGGAGAGAAAATTAGGTTATTTAGCTGTTAGCCTTGGGTTTTACAAAACATTGTTCAGCGCACCCGGAAGCTCCACTTCATCAGAAATTCCGCTAGAAGAACAAGAAGAAATGGGACTTGGAAATGGATTAATTCGATTTTCAATCGGTTTGGATGATGACATTCAAAGAACCTATACGTTAATGAAAAAATGCCTGACAGACCTTAATATACTGGATGTCAAAAGCATAAAAGCCTAAATTTTCAATAATAAAATGAGTTTGCACAACCGTTACAGAAATCGTAATATTACGTAGAAACCAAACTCACTTTTTATGTCAGACCATAGCACCAACGAACACAGGGAAAACGAGCATATTGTAGCTAACAAGGAACTTAACCTATTAGAAGCGCTTATTCCCGTGGTGCTTTTAATGGCGATGTTGGCCTATAATATATTCTTTGCAGATGCTGAGTGGTTCGGCGAATACTCTAATCAAATTATTTTGCTTATTGGTGGTGTATTTGCAGCAATTGTTGGCTTTCTAAACAAGACAACATTTGCAAAAATGGTCACAGAAATTTACGAAAACCTTAAAAGTGTTTTTGTTCCTATTATGATTTTGTTTCTCGTTGGTGCTTTAGCTGGTACATGGTTAGTAAGTGGTATAATACCCGCAATGGTATATTACGGATTAAAAGTATTGAGTCCGTCAATATTTTTACCTGCATCGATAGTTATCGCAGCTATTATATCTATCGCTACAGGTAGTTCTTGGACAACCTCTGCAACAGTAGGTATTGCACTAGTAGGCATAGGTACTGCTTTAGGCATACCGACAGGCATGATAGCAGGTGCCGTTATTTCAGGAGCTTATTTTGGTGATAAAATGTCGCCTTTAAGCGACACTACTAATTTAGCCCCGGCAATGGCAGGTACAGATTTGTTTACGCATATTAAATATATGTTCTACACCACGGGTCCAACAATTCTAGTAACGATTATAGCGTTTTCAATTATTAGTTTAAATATAGATACTACCGGTAATGCGGATGTAACCGGATTACTAGACACTATTGCCCAAACCTTTAATATTACACCGTATTTATTTATAGTTCCAGTAGCGGTAATTGCACTGATCTTACTTAAGACCAAGCCCTTAATTGCATTAGGAGCTGGGGTGGCACTAGCTGCCATATTCGCAATAATCTTTCAACCTGAAATTTTAGCTACCATTTCAGATTCAAACGTAAGTGCAATCATAAACTCCATATTAACAGACACCGCTATAGTAACCGATAACGAGAAGCTTAATGAGCTTTTTAGCTCTGGCGGAATGAACGGTATGCTTTGGACGATTTATTTAATTTGCTGCGCAATGGTATTTGGTGGAATTATGGATGGTATTGGAGCATTATCGAGAATTACACAATCTTTACTTTCTGTTGCAAAAAGTGTCTTTGGTCTTTTTTCAAGTACTGTTCTTAGTTGTATAGGATTAAATGTTATTGCAAGTGATCAATATTTGGCTTTGGTAATACCTGGTAAAATGTTTAAAAAAGCATATCAAGATAGAGGTCTTGCACCTGAAAATTTAAGTAGAACATTGGAAGATTCTGGTACAGTTACTTCAGTATTAATACCTTGGAATACTTGTGGAGCCTACCAATCTGGAGTACTAGGTGTTAGTGTGTCAGAATATTTTGTATTTGCCATATTTAACTGGTTAAGTCCTATCATGACATTGATATTTGCTGGCTTTAATATCAAAATTAGACAACTTGCCAAAAAAGAATCTTAATTAAATTTTCTTTTTGTAGGCTTATACTTCATAAACCTTGCAATCTGCTAAAAATAACCCCCAGAATTTAACCCTTTCACATTAAACCAGGGCTATTTCTTGCGCTATTCAAAATAGTTATTCTACCATTGAAAATTCTAATTTAGAAAGTCTTTTAACGCGCCATCAAGTCTTAATTTTGCTTTATAATTAATTACAAAACGAAAACTTATTATGGCATTTGTAGGAAAAAAATTCCCAAATATTAGTGTTAATGCAATGAACGACATGGGCGATACTTTTAAGATTAATGTCTTAGAAGAGGCTCAAAAGAATAACAAAAAGGTTGTTTTATTCTGGTACCCAAAAGATTTCACTTTTGTATGCCCTACTGAACTTCACGCATTTCAAGCCGCTATAGGTGAGTTCGAAAAAAGAAACACCTTAGTAATCGGTGCTTCTTGTGATACTCCAGAAGTACACTTCGCATGGTTAAGTACTGAAAAAGACAATGGTGGTATTGAAGGTGTTACATACCCAATATTAGCAGATAGTAACCGTAACTTATCTAGTGTCTTAGGCATTTTAGATATTCAAAATGAAGTGTACGATGAAGAAACAGGTACAGTACAAGTAGAAGGCGACAATGTTACTTACCGAGCTACTTATATTATTGATGAAGAAGGTGTGGTACAACATGAAAGCATCAACAATATGCCGTTAGGTAGAAACGTTGGTGAGTATTTACGTTTGGTAGACGCTTTAACGCACGTACAAGAAAAAGGTGAAGTTTGCCCAGCAAACTGGGAAGAAGGGAAAGATGCCATGTCTGCAAATAGAGACGGTGTTGCTAGCTACCTTTCTGCACACGCAAACTAATAAAAATTTTAAACGAACATGAAACATTTTGCTCCATGTTCGTTTTATTAATCCTTAAATAACTTCAATTATGTTATTAGAATTAGAACAAGATAATTTACAGGAAATCATAGATAACAATCCTAATGTTGTAGTTCAGTACTCAGCAACTTGGTGTGGCAACTGTAGAATCATGAAGCCAAAATTTAAAAAAGAAGCTTCTCAAAATGAGAACATAACTTTTGTGTTGGCAGATGCAGAGAAATTTCCAGAATCTAGAAAACTGGCAGATGTTAGCAACTTACCTACTTTTGCTTCTTTCGAAAAAGGAAAAATTAAAAATCAGGTTCAGACAAATAAGTACGACCTATTAAAAGATTTGATCAGTGAGATTACCCCTAATTAAATTACTGACAGAGTTTATTGAAGAAAAAGATAGCGATTACATTCTAGAGACCATCGAAACTTTAGAAGCGTTAACAGAGTTACCTTCTTTAAAAGATGAAGAGCTAGACGTAATCGGTGAACTTATTTCAAATATGTATGGCGCCATAGAAGTTGCAAACAGCATAGAACAAGGGGTACCTAAAAAAGATGCTATGAATCAATTTATGCAACGCGTTCTAGGTTCCATAGATAAATAATAGCTTTCAAAAAAGCATAAAGTCCTTTCAAATTCGAAAGGACTTTTTTTTTACCCTATTCCCTATCGTTTCAACTTTATATTTTATAATTTCACGCTTTCAATTTTAAAAAGATAAAAGTTATGGCTTCGGTTACACTAAAAGGAAATGAAATACACACCTTAGGAACTTTACCTGCAACAGGTGTAAAAGCTCCGGAATTTCAATTAACTAAAAATGATCTATCTACAGTAAAACTTTCAGATTATGAAGGTTCAAGAGTAGTTTTAAATATATTCCCTAGTGTTGATACTGGCACTTGTGCACAATCTGTTCGTCAGTTTAATAAAGAAGCTGCAGAACTTGACAATACAATCGTTTTATGTATTTCAAAAGATCTACCGTTCGCACAAGCAAGATTTTGTGGTGCAGAAGGAATCGAAAATGTTGAAATGCTTTCTGATTTTAAAGATGGTAATTTCGGTAAAGGTTACAGCGTAGCATTTTCTGACGGACCATTGGCTACATTGCTTTCAAGAGCAGTTGTTGTAGTTGATGAAAAAGGAAATGTATTATACACTGAGCAAGTAGCAGAAACTACCGAAGAGCCAAATTACAAAGCAGCGTTAGAGGCGTTGATGAACTAAAAATAAACGACACTCATGCCAAAAGAATCCTTTTTGGTCAATCGTATTAAAAGTGTTGGCTTTGCCTTTAAGGGCGCCATGCTTTTAATACGTACTGAAGCAAGTATAAAAATTCAAGTTTTCATTGCCATTGTAATGACTGCTCTAGGCTTTTATTTTGATATATCCCACACTGAGTGGATACTTCAAATCTTTGCCATAGCCATGGTTTTAGGCATAGAGGGCATGAATACTGCCGTCGAGAAAATTGCAGATTATATTCAGCCAGAATTTGACGTTAAAATCGGATTTATTAAGGATATTTCGGCAGGGGCTGTTATGTTAGTCTCTATTGCTTCAACTATTATTGGCCTTATCATTTACTTGCCTAAGGTTATGTAAGCCTTCATAAAGTCTAACATAGCTCATCGTAAATTTGTAATTTAGCATCAGAATTAAGTTTTAATGGCAAAAAAGGCAACTAAATCAAAGCCAAAACCTACTAAAAAAGGATCACCGTTTAAATTATCCAAACAGAATAAAATCATTTTGGGTAGTTTATTGATGCTTTTTAGTATCGCATTGTTCTTCTCGTTTATATCATTTTACTTTAACTGGCAAGATGATCAAAGCTTGTTGTCTGAATTTAAGGACCGTAATGAACTTGCTAAAAACTTATTGAACAAATTCGGCGCCAGCATTAGCCACTTTTTTATGTACAAGGGCTTTGGGTTAGCTTCGTTAATTCTACCTTTTCTTATTTGTATTACAGGTATCTACCTTTTCTTGGGTCTTCCTTTAAAAGCATTATTCAAAAAATGGATTTGGGGGTTGTTATTTGTCATTTGGATTTCAATTGCCTTAGGTTTCTTTGCTACTTCAAGTCCGCTACTTGGCGGATTGGTTGGTTTTGAAATGAACGATTTCTTACAAGACTATGCTGGTAAAATTGGAGTGCTTTTGTTATTGGTATTCGGACTCATATTTATTCTTGTTAGACTCTTTGAAGTAACTCCTGAAGGAATTTCATCATTCTTTAAATCAAGAAAAGAAGCTATATCAACAGAGTTCAAAGCAACCCAAGAACGAAAGGCTAACAGAAAGAAAGAGCAAGAAGAACAAGAGGAAGAAGATTTACTAATACGTTCGTTAAAAGAAGAAGCTCCTGTAATTATAGATACCTATACTCATAAAACTGAAATTCCGCATTTAGAAAAAGAAGTTTCAGACTTTGAAATTACCGCTCCAGAACCCGAAGAGACATTGGCAATGGAGGTTGAGCATGTTATTGAAGAACCAGAAGAAATTGATATTCTTGCCAATAAACTTGTAGATGATTTTGGGGAGTTCGACCCTACCCTAGAATTGGGCAACTACAAATTCCCTACGCTTGATCTTTTAGACCCTCATGGAGCTACTGGTGGCATTACCATTAATCAAGAAGAATTAGAAGAAAACAAGAACAAAATTGTTGAGACCCTAAAAAATTATAAAATAGGAATTGCCCAAATTAAGGCAACCATTGGTCCGACTGTAACATTATACGAAATAGTACCAGAAGCGGGTGTTAGAATATCGAAAATCAAAAACCTAGAAGATGATATTGCACTATCACTAGCGGCATTAGGTATTCGTATTATTGCCCCAATACCTGGTAAAGGAACAATAGGTATTGAAGTACCTAACAAAAACGCGTCTATTGTATCTATGCGTTCGGTAATTGCATCTAGCAAATTTCAAAAAGCAGAAATGGAATTACCTATCGCCTTCGGTAAAACGATTAGTAATGAAACCTTTGTTGTCGATTTAGCTAAAATGCCACACTTACTAATGGCAGGTGCTACCGGTCAAGGTAAATCGGTTGGTTTAAATGCGGTACTTACATCGTTACTATATAAAAAGCATCCGGCAGAGGTGAAATTTATTTTGGTCGATCCTAAGAAAGTTGAACTTACCCTTTACAATAAAATTGAGCGTCATTTCTTAGCTAAACTTCCAGATTCTGAAGAAGCGATTATAACAGATAATACAAAAGTAATTCACACACTGAATTCACTTTGTATTGAAATGGATAATAGGTACGAATTGTTGAAATTAGCCATGGTACGTAACCTAAAAGAATACAATACCAAGTTTAAGGCGAGAAAACTGAATCCGAATGACGGACACAAATTCTTACCCTATATAGTTTTAGTTATTGATGAGTTTGCCGATTTGATCATGACCGCCGGTAAAGAGGTAGAAACACCCGTAGCAAGGCTAGCGCAATTAGCGAGAGCAATTGGTATACATTTGATCATTGCGACGCAAAGACCTTCTGTAAACGTTATTACAGGTATTATCAAAGCCAACTTCCCTGCGAGGTTAGCGTTTAGGGTAACGTCTAAAATAGATTCTAGAACAATTTTAGATACCGCAGGTGCCGATCAATTAATCGGTAGAGGAGATATGTTATTTACGCAAGGTAACGATGTCACCCGTATTCAATGTGCATTTGTTGACACACCTGAAGTAGCCAAAATAGTTGATTTCATTGGTAGCCAACGTGCTTACCCCGATGCGCATGAATTACCTGAGTACGTCGGAGAAGATTCTGGCACGAGTCTTGATAATAACGTCTCTGAAAGGGATGCAAAGTTTCGAGAAGCTGCTGAAGTTATCGTAATTGCCCAACAAGGTTCAGCCTCATTAATTCAACGAAAATTGAAATTAGGCTACAATAGAGCCGGTAGAATTATTGATCAGTTAGAAGCAGCAGGCATTGTAGGTCCGTTTGAAGGCAGTAAAGCAAGACAGGTTTATGTATCTGACATGGTTGCCCTTCAACAAATTTTGGATAATGAATAATATTAAAAAGATGAAGAAAATTATTATTGTTTTGACGATTATGCTTACCGCAACCTTTGCAAATGCACAAGGTTCAGATAAAGCAAAAGCATTATTAGATGAAGTTTATAACAAAGTACAGAACTATGACAACATCTTTGTAGACTTCAAATTTGATTTAAAGAATGCAGATGCAGGTATTAACCAAGAGACAAGAGGCGATGTTACCCTTGCAGGCAATAAATACATGTTCAACTACTTAGGTTCTCAACAAATTTTTGACGGGAATAAAGTATATACTATCGTACCAGAAAACGAAGAAGTTACTATTGAAGACAAGTCTGATGATGAAAATGCGATGACCCCTTCAAAGATGCTGACTTTTTATAAAGAAGGACATAATTATGCTTGGGATATTCTACAGGATATTCAAGGAAGAAAAATACAATATGTAAAATTGACACCAATTGATTCTGATACCGAAATTAAATCGAGGTTATTAGGTATTGATATGGGTACAAAGCACATTTACAATTTAATTGAGACAGGTAAAAACGGTACAAAAACCACAATCACTGTTAATTCTTTTAAAACAGATCAAACATTGTCCAAAACCTTATTTACTTTTGATGAAGCTAAATATAAGGGTGAAGGCTATTTCATTCTAAGAAATTAGAACTATTGAGAATACTAGACCGATATATCCTATCAAGGTTCGTCTTTAATTTTGTCAGTTCGTTTGTAATATTGATGTTCATCTTCATATTTCAAACGATTTGGCTTTTTATTGATGACCTCGCGGGTAAAGGTTTAGATATTGTTATTATAGGTAAGTTTCTCTTTTATTTAATGCCTGATCTTACTGAAAAAGTACTACCATTAACCGTACTTCTATCTTCTATATTAACTTTTGGATCCATTGCCGAGAATTATGAATTCGCTGCCATGAAGGCATCGGGTATTTCGCTGCAACGATCTATGTTGAGTTTAATCATATTCGTGACCCTCTTAGGCGGAGTCACTTTTTTCTTTGCCAATAACGTCATCCCACTATCACAACGAAAAATATATAATCTCCGTAGAAATATTGCCAAGGTAAAACCCGCAGCAGTAGTATCTGAAGGAGTTTTCAGTGATTTTGAGGGCATGAACATTAAGGTAGATGAGAAATATGGTGATAATGACCGTTTTCTTAAAAATGTAATTATACATAGAAAATCTGCAAACAACCTAAACACCACCGTTATTAAATCTAAAACGGGAGAATTAATAAGTAGCGAAGAATCTGACCTTATTCAATTGGTATTAAAAGACGGTCATTACTATGAAGATATTACTTCTAAGAGTAATGACAACAAAATGAAATTCCCTTTTGCTCAGGCAGATTTCGATACCTACACAATGAATATCGAAATACCTGAAATCAATAATGACGAGTTAGAGGAAGAGCGAGATATTAGTACCGATAAAATGAAAAATATTTCTCGCTTATCGAAAGATATAGATTCATTACGAGGCGATAATTATCGGGTGGTACGTGCATTTTCTAAAAATGTAGAAAGCAGAACAGGTATGTTCGTACCCCTAGTTGCTAAAAATCTAGATTCGACAAAAAGCCAGACTATTACCAAAAAAGATAGTCTCATTAATATAAAAGCCGAAAAATCAAAGGCTAATTTAGTTTTACAAGACTCAATTACTGAGAATATATTAATGCTTTTCCCCGATTGGCAACAGATACAAATTTTAAGCAGCGCTAAAAATGCCACCACAAGTATATTGGGTACCGTGAGTGGAAAAAAAGAAGAAATGCAAAAGAGATACAAAATCTACAACATGCATATTCTTTCGCTTCACAATAAATATGCATTAGCATTCTCTTGTATCATTCTATTCTTCGTAGGCGCTCCGTTAGGTGCAATTATCAGAAAAGGAGGATTAGGCTTACCCATGGTAATCGCCATAGTACTCTTCTTAATCTATTATTTTATAGGAGTTTTTGCAGGCAACTATGCCAAAGAGGGCAATATACACCCAATGTTAGGTGCCTGGCTCTCTACGTTAATTATGCTGCCACTAGGGTTCATTTTAACCAAAAGAGCAACAGAAGATAAAGGAATGATGGATTTCGGATTTATAGCCGATTTCTTCAAAAAAATATTTAAGAAAAAAGATAAAGCTGATTCTTAACCATGACAGATCTTAGTACAATACAATTGAACAGTATAGAAGAAGCGATTGAAGATATTCGCGCCGGTAAAGTAATTATCGTCGTTGATGATGAAAATCGCGAGAATGAAGGAGATTTTTTGGCGGCTGCAGAACTTGCTACACCAGAAACGGTCAATTTTATGGCTACTCATGGTAGAGGGCTAATTTGCGCACCTTTAACCGAAGGTCGTTGTAAAGATTTAGGATTACATATGATGGTTAGTACCAATACCGATCCTTTAGAAACGGCTTTTACGGTATCTGTAGATTTAAGAGGAAAAGGAGTTACCACAGGTATTTCTGCAGGTGATAGGTCTAAAACTGTTATAGCATTAACCGAGAGTGATACAAAACCCCATGATTTAGCTAGACCAGGACATATATTTCCGTTAGTAGCTAAAGAAGGCGGAGTTCTAAGAAGGACTGGGCATACCGAAGCTGCTATTGATTTTGCGCGATTGGCGGGATTACAACCTGCGGGAATTATCGTAGAAATCATGAATGAAGACGGTACGATGGCACGACTACCCCAATTGGTCGATGTTGCGAAAAAGTTCGATCTTAAAATTGTTTCTATCGAAGATCTTGTTGCCTATAGAATGGAACATGACAGCTTAATCGACAAAGAAATTGATTTTGATATTACCACTCGTTTTGGCGAATTTAGACTTCGTGCGTATAAGCAGACGACAAACAACCATATTCATATTGCCTTAACAAAAGGCTCATGGTCATCTGAAGAAAAAATACTGACCAGAATCAACTCTACCCTTATCAACAATGATATTTTAGGAACGTTGACACATAACCCTGACGAAAAGTTAGAAGATATGTTCAACAAGATTAATGAAGAAGGTAAAGGAGCAATTGTTTTTATTAATCAAGATTCAGAATCGCTTAATTTACTATCTAGGTTAAAAGAGTTGAAAGAATTGCAAAAACAAGGCGTTCACAAAGCACCTAAAATTGAAATGGATAATCGTGACTTCGGTATCGGAGCGCAGATTTTACATGATTTAGGCATTCATAAAATGAAACTAATGACCAACAGCACCCAAGCGAAACGCGTAGGTATTGTCGGATACGGATTAGAAATTTTAGAATACGTAAAGTATTAATGTTTTAAACAAACTTTTCTAATACATCTTTCATTTTAGTTGCACGTTCAGCTACCTGCTCATCTGTCCAGCTTAGTTTAACAAGACAAGAGATGGTTCTGCCAATCCACGCGTCAGATTTTGAGAAGTCCGATTTTGAATAGTCAGGCAATTGATTAACAACCTCTTGCGGTAACTTACCTAAAGATCTTTTATGGGTTAAATGCTCCCACTTTTTGTAATAATGCCAGTTATTATCGAACCAATAAAAACAAGCATCTATACCCGCCTCACCTAAAGCTATGTGCGCTTTTTTTGCTAATTCTGTAGTTGGCAAGAAGAAAGAAATAAATGAATAATTCTCTACTCCCCCTTCTGGCACTTTTCTAAATGTAATATTAGAAAGCGGTGATAATGCATCTCTTAAAACGGTATAATTTTTATTTTGGATAGATAAGAAATCATCCAATCGCTCAATTTGCGCGCAACCAACAGCTGCATTTAATTCTGATATTCTAAAATTATATCCTAAAAAGGGATGCGTTTCCGTACCGCGATTGTTACCCACATGATCATGGCCATGATCGGAGTAATGGTCGGCATTCAATTTATATTTTTCATCATTGGTAATGATTGCCCCGCCTTCGCCACAAGTAATTGTTTTTACATAATCGAACGAAAAACAGCCTAAATCACCATAACTACCCAAAGGTTTACCGTCATAACTACCCCCTATAGCTTGACAGGCATCTTCTAACAGCAATAAATTATATTTATTACAAATAGCCTTCAATGCACCCAAATCTGCCATCGAACCGCACATATGAACCGGCATGACTACTCTAGTTTTAGCAGTGATAGCATTCTCTACAGCTTCAGGATCTAAGGTTAAAGTATCATCAACATCAACAAGAATGGGTATGGCACCAATAGCCAAAATAGATTCAAAACTTGCTACAAATGTAAAGGTCGGCATAATCACCTCGTCACCTGCTCCAACACCTGCACTTGCGAGCGCAACCGTTAAAGCGGCAGTACCACTACTTACCAATTGTGCATACTTTGTTTGCATTCGTTTCGATAAAGCAGCTTCAAGCTCTAATGCCTTCCAATGATTATTTCGCATTCCGTCAAAGCCGTAACGCATTAATACCCCAGAATCTAAAACATCTTGAACTTGACTTTTTTCACTCTCTCCAAACAACTCGAAACCTGGCATGCTATCTTATTTTATATTGTAGTACAAATTTTGCTTAAATTATTGGTAAAACCAAAGTTTTACGGCTAGTATCGATACCATAAATATTAAGAACTTTTTTATGAAGCCATCACCCATATTTACAGATACTCTTCTCGCCACCCAAGCTCCAATACCATTACCTATGGCCAATATTAAACCAATTTTCCAATTCACTTGATCGTTCCAAACAAATACAATCAATGCTGAAACCATATACATAAAAACAACAGCAACTTTGGTTGCATTAGAACGCACCAAGGTCATTCTATTTACATAATGTAGAAATAGAATTATTATAAAGCCAAGTCCCGCATTAATAAATCCCCCATAAATTCCGAAAAAGAAAAAAGCGACAATACCCAGCCACAAGTATTTACCGGTAAGTCGTTCTTGAATTTCTTTCATTCCTATTTTTGGTCCGAATGCTACTATAAGCACGACGCAAATCATAACAATGGCGAGTATTCAATTAAAAAGTACCCCACTGATATCAATCGCTAAATGTGCTCCGATAATAGAACCGAAAAAAGCAGAACATCCTAAGTATATATTGAAAGGAAATATAGAAACCCCTTTACTTTTAAACCCAGCAGTAGCCATAGCAGTTTGAAAAATTACCGCTACCCTATTTGTACCATTTGCTAAAGTTGATGGTAACCCTAAAAAAATCAAAATAGGCAACGAAAGAAGTGAACCACCACCAGCGACCGTATTGACAAAACCAACAATGAAACCAACTAGAATCAGCAACGGATAAGCGTACCATTCTTCCATACAAAAAGCGCTATAAACTCAAATAAAATAGCAATAAAAGCTATTAAAGATCAACTAATCATACACCTATCTAAACCCCTGATAACCAAAAGATCTCATCTGACCAAAAGCATCAGAAACTGTTTTTACAGGTAATTTGCAAGTGTTGTTCTGACAAACATAAATAAAGGTTTCATCATCATTAAAACGATCTTTAAAAAGAGAAATATCACTCTCAATAGTAGAGCCGACGATAATTGAATTGACTAGGTATGTTCCACTCATTTCTGACAGAATACCTTTCGCATCGCTACCAACAACCACTATTTCATAAAAAGGATATGCTTGTTGCAAAAGCAGAGATCCCCATGCTCCGTAGCTTACAGCATGATTTTCAAAATCACCTGTAATCAATGCTCCCATTACCTCTGCCTTTTTTAAATAGTCGGTATTGTATTCTAAATGACCAATTCGTAAAAAATTCTGCGCCATAATAGCATTTGCAGAAGGCACCACCCCATCAGAAGTATTAATTATACTCGGCACCAAATCATTGGAAACATTATAATAGAACAGCTCAGAATTACTCTTGTACTTTTCTGAGCCAATAGTCATTAACTCTTTTGAAATCTTTAGATACGAGACATCTAAGGTAACTTCGAACAAAGTAAAAGCACTTTTAGCCAGAAAAGCATAATCTTCTAAGAACACCTCTTTCTGCTTGCTATCTTTTGTATAAGAATGCACCAATTTTGCATCTTTATAATTGTACTCCTTTAAATAATTAAATACAGACACCGCCTCAGTTAAATATTTTTCATCACCAAAAGCCCTGTACGCTTCTAATAGTCCGTCAATTAAAAGTGCGTTCCAAGATGTCAAAATCTTATAATCTTTGGTAGGTTTTTCTCTTTTTTGTCGCGCTTGATGTAAAGTCGATTTCCAATTCTCCTTTTTCTTATCAAAGGCTTCTTCACTCAATTCGAACTCCTTCAAAATTTCACCTTTAGAAATGGTGTTGTTCAAAACAAAGTTTCCATCTTCCCAAACCTGACGATCCTCTATATTGAAGTACTTAAAGAATAATTCAAAGTCATCACCTAATAATGACTGCAATTCTTCCTTCTTCCAAACATAATAAACTCCTTCTTCCCCATTAGTATCTGCATCCATAGCACTGAAATAACCTCCATCTTCATTTCGCATTTCAGACTTCAAAAATTTCAGCGTTTCTTCCACCTTAATTTTGTACTCTTTATTTTTAGTCAACTTATAGGCTTTTGAAAGTAAATACACGAGTTGCGCGTTATCATACAACATCTTTTCAAAATGAGGTACCTTCCATGTATCATCAGTGCTATATCTAAAAAAACCGCCATCTACGTGATCATATATTCCGCCATGAATCACCTTATCCAATGTATTGATAACATGATTTTCAGCTTCTTCATTTTGTTGCATCACGGCATAATCTAATAACATGGTCAAATTAGGGGGTAGTATAAATTTCTGCTGCCCGAGGTTACCACCCCATTGTTTGTCCCAAACAGTAGCCCACTCCATAATACCGTTTACAAATTTATTTGGTGTTATCTCATTCGACAATTGTTTTGCCGGCTCTTCATAAACTTCTTGTACACCATCTGCCAACATCGTAGCATACTCCGTAATTTTCTCAGGGTTCTTTTCGTATTCAGAGCTGAATTTGACTAAAATATTCTTCCATTCTTCTTTCTCAAAGTATGTACCCAAAAATACCGGACTCCCATTAGGCAAAATAATAGCGTTCATGGGCCAACCACCCGTTCCGTTTACCAATTGCAATGCAGTTTGGTAGACCATATCAAGATCTGGCCGTTCTTCGCGGTCTACCTTAATACTAACAAACTTATCGTTCATTAGTTTAGCAACTTCGGTATCTTCAAAAGATTCTTCTTCCATAACGTGACACCAATGACACGTAGAATATCCAATACTTAGAACAATTAATTTGTTTTCTTTTTCCGCATTCTTAAAAGCACTATCTGTCCATGGTTTCCATTTGACAGGATTATGTGCATGCTTAAGTAAATAGGGACTAGATTCATGAATAAGTTCGTTTGTATACTGAAAATTCTGATTAGTAGTTTTATTCTGAGAATTATCTTCAGTTCTTGTAGACCCGTCATTTTTACATGAACTAATCATTACTACACTTAAGAAGATTAAAAAACGCATAAAAATTTTCATAGAATTATTGGGAATGATTTATAAGTAAATCACCAAAGATATATTTATTTCGGTTTAGGATATTCTGAACTAAAGATTTGGTTAGAGAAAATTTCTAAAATGAATAAAGGCTATGAACGTGTACAATTTCTACTCAAGAATGATAAAATGATTAATGTCACTTGCAAAAATTAAAGCAACAACACTTATTAAATTATCAATTTCATAAATCTATCATTAGTATTTCCTAAATCTAACAATAAAATAGGTGTTAAAATGCCGTATTCCTACTAATTACATACATCCTGCATCATAATTACTAGTGTTCGCTTCATTTCTTTTACTTCTTCGAGGTTACCCGATTTATATTTGTTTCGTTAGAACTCAACAAAAGAAAGCACTAACAAATAACAACTTAAACTTAATTAATTATGAGTAAACTCAAAATTACATTCATTGCATTTATAGCAATGTTGGGGCAATTTGCCTATTCACAAACAACCACACTTACCGGTGTTGTTTCTGATGAAACCGGCTCACCACTACCTGGAGCTTCAGTGGTGGTTTCAGGCACAACGAATGGAACCCAAACCGATTTCGATGGAAATTTTTCGCTCGCAAATGTTTCTACCAACGGTACGTTAACAGTTAGTTACATTGGTTACCAATCGCAACAAGTTCAAGTAAATGGGCAAACATCGTTCAATATCTCAATGGCTATTGACGCACAGGCCTTAGACGAAGTAGTAGTTGTGGGTTATGGTGCTCAAAGTAGAGCATCTGTCACCGGGGCTATTTCAAGTGTAAAATCTGAAGAATTAAATGCTGTACCCGTAGCAAATGCAACAGAAGCCTTACAAGGTCGTGCAGCAGGTGTATCTGTAGTTAACACAGGTGCTCCTGGAACTGAGCCTTCAATTACCATTAGAGGTCTTGGAACATTTGGCAACAATTCACCATTATTTGTTGTTGATGGAGTTATTGTCGGTAACCTTTCAGGGATAAACCAAAATGACATTGAAAGTATTAATGTATTAAAAGATGCTTCAACTACTGCTGTTTATGGTGCACAAGGATCAAACGGAGTTATTTTGGTAACTACCAAAAAAGGTAAAGGAGGCAAAACTCAATTATCATTTAATGTTCATACTGGTTTTCAACAAAACTCAAAACGATATGATGTTCTAAATACTACTCAATATTTACAATATGCAAACGAAGCTTTTGGTATTGTGCCAAATACACCATTATCATCCTCTGGTTTAAATACGAATTGGCAAGATGAAATATATACAACAGGACTTATAAGAAACTACGACATGGCTGCTTCCGGTGGTGGAGAAAATAGCAACTTTAGAATTTCTGGAGGTTATTTTGAAAGAGAAGGTGTAATTATTGAAACAGGATTTCAACGCTATTCCTTCAGGGCTAATAGTGATTTTACTTTCGGAAAGTTAAAATTAGGCCAGAATATGTCGGTAAACTTTAATAAGCAAAACCCCGACCCAACTGGCGTTGGTGGTCGTTCGCTTTTAGAACATGCTATAAAAGCTGCGCCATATTTACCGGAGTACAATAGTGACAATCTAGGTGGTTTTCAAGGACCCAATAGTGCCGGTGATGGTCAAGATGCAGAAAACCCTGTGAGAATATTAAAACATGGTAATGCATTGAATAAAACCTTCAGTTTAGTTGGTAATATTTTTGCTGAATATGATATTATCGATGGGCTAAAATTTAAATCTCAAGTAGGTCTTGATTATTTTAATGGTAATAACAATCGATTCATTCCTTCTTTTAATGATGATAGTTTAGGTGCCACGCATCAACAATCATTTGCTGCAATTACAAAGAATTCTTCTTCTGGACAAACTATTATTTTCACCAATAGTTTAACCTATAATAAAACATTTGCCGAAGTACATAATTTTGAAGCATTATTGTTAGCTGAAAAATTTGAAAGTAAAGGAAATTCGGTTAATGCAAACAGTAGAAATTCAGTTTCAGATGATATCAATGAATTATCGAATGAAGATTCAAACCTAGAAAGCAATTCATTTGTATATAACAGATTAGGATTCTTAGGTAGATTAAACTATAACTATGACGATAAATATATTGCTGCAGTATCGCTAAGACGCGATGCATCTTCAAAATTCGGTTCTAATAACAGATGGGGCTGGTTTTCTTCATATGCATTAGGATGGAACATAGCTAAAGAAGCTTTTATGGCCGATACAAATGTTAGCACCCTAAAACTAAGAGCTAGTTTAGGTTATTCGGGTAATGATAGAATTAACAACTATTTATACAGCGCAACTTTAGTCAATAATTTTTTATATCCTATTGCTGGCTCTAATGCAGTTGGTACTACGGCCTTCGGATTAGCTAATCCTGATTTAAAATGGGAAGAGACAAAACAATTAAATATTGGTTTAGATTTAGGCTTCGATAATGATAAATTCACCGCTGCTTTAGAGTATTACGAAAATCAGAGTGATGATTTATTAATAAGAGTACCTACTTCTACTTCTCTAGGTATTAATGAAGGTAGCCAAGTTAGAAATGTTGGATCGGTAGAAACAACAGGTTTCGAGTTAAGCTTGGGATTCAATGATTTTGAAGGTGATTTTAAATGGTCTGCTAATTTAAATCTTGCAACTAGTTCAAATGAGGCCTTATCTTTAGGAGGTGTTGATGAATTGGTTGGTGGTAATTTTGAAAATCAAAATATCACTAGAGTTGCAGAAGGTGAATCACTATTTCATTTTTATGGTTTAGTAACTGACGGTATATATCAGAATCAAGCAGAAGTCGATGCTGTATTCACTGCAAATCCAGGACAGACTACTGTACAACCCGGTGATATTCGTTTTAAGGATGTTAATAATGATGGCGACATTACATCAGACGATAGAGCAATTATCGGAAATCCTTTACCTGACCTTACGTATGGCTTTAACTTAAGTGCTGATTATAAGAATTGGGATTTTAATATGTTCTGGACAGGTATATATGGTAGAGACCTTTACAATACCAACATTTATGACCTTGAGGGAATGCCTAGATTATTTAATGCCGGAGTTGGTGTTTTAGATAGATGGACTCCTACCAACCCATCTAATACAGTACCAAGAGCAGGGGGCGCGCCTCAGAACATTCAATTATCAGACAGATTTATTGAAGATGGTTCCTTTTCAAGACTTAAGAATTTAACCATTGGTTACACCTTACCTAGTGATACATTCGGTAAAGAGATGTTCTCTAAATTCAGATTATATGTTAGTGGTCAAAACTTAATTACAATTACTGATTATACTGGCTTAGATCCAGAAGTAGGTAATGGCGATTTGTTTGAATTTGGTATCGACAGAGGTGCCTATCCACAGCCAAAAACGTACTTAATAGGTTTACAAGTATCATTTTAATTGCAAAAAAAAAGAAATATGAAATCAACAAAATTTATTCTATCAATTTTCACTGTATTCACCGCCATGGTGATTATAAATGCATGTAGTGAAAATGATTTGGAGTTAGTAAATCCGAATGGATTATCTCCAGAGACATTTTTTAAAACCGAAGCACAAGTGCAATCTGCAGTAAATGCAGTTTATGCCAATTTACAAACAAGAGGTCTTTATTCTCGTCACATATTTTTCTCTCAGGATAATATGTCCCATGAGAATGCCGGAAATCCGCAATTGGAAGCAGATAAAAAGCAATATCTTGATTTTTCTTTTGACTCAAGTCACGGGCCAATTGCAGATTATTGGGAGAGTTGTTATAGAGGTATCAATAAAGCGAATTTTGTTATCGGAAACGAAGAAAGAATCAATGCAATTGATGAGTCTGTAGTGAATCAAGCTACCAAGCAAAAATTTCTAGGTGAAGCCAAATTTTTAAGAGCCGTATATAACTTTCTACTAGTAACTAGATTTGGCGATATGCCTTTAATTACTGAAATACCTACTACAACAGAAGGTATAGGCAAATCTCCGGCAAGTGATGTATATGCACTTATAATTTCAGATTTACAGGCTGCATCTACAAGTTTGTTAGATAAAAGCGAAGAAGATAATGGTAGAGCCACAAAAGGTGCGGCTATTGCTCTTTTAGGTAAAGTATATCTATATAGAGGTGAGCATGCACTTGCATTAGCTGAATTTAAAAAATTGACCGGCTACGCATTAGAGCCCGACTATTTTGATAATTTTAAAGAAGAGACTGAGCACGGTATAGAATCAATTTTTGAAATTGAATATGATGATGCTTTGGGTGCTGGCGCAAAATGGGATTCTTCGGTAACAGGAGCAGGTCCTAATGAAGCAACATTTAGAGGTCAAGAATATGGTTTTAACGATTGGTTTAACGTCTACCCTTCAGATGATTTAAAAAATGAATTTGAAGATGGTGATTTAAGATACGATGGCAACTTTTATTATGAAGGTTCAGAATCGGCTGTAGGTACAGTCAGAACGGGTCCAATACCAGACGTAGTACCAGAAGGTGAAATTTACATTCCATTAGAAAGAGAAGTTGCTTGGAAAAAATACCAGAATTACTACAAAGATGCCAATGAAGACCAAGAGTCTGGCATCAACTTTAAATTTTTACGCTATGCCGATGTATTATTAATGATGGCAGAATGTGTAAATGAAGTGGGCACCCAAGATGATGCTATAGATTATATTAACGAAGTTAGAGATAGAGCTGATTTAGATGATTTGCCATATGGGTTATCTAAAACTGCAGTTTTCGATGCTATCGTACATGAAAGAAAAGTTGAATTGGCTGGAGAACAAGTCCGATTTAACGATATATTACGTTGGAACCTTGCTACTACCGAATTAGCTGGAACAAATTTTCAAGTTGGAAAAAATGAGCTTTGGCCTATACCTGACAGAGAAATTTCTTCTAATGAGAACATGACTTCAGCAGATCAAAACCCAGGGTATTAAAAACAATAGTTTTGAGTTAGTTTAGTTTGATTTGAGCAGCATGTGAAAACATGCTGCTTTTTCAATAGTATTGCCTAGCTTATACCTTTAAATCGTAAAAAACTTTTCATATGAATATATCGATTGTACTTAGACCACTTATCTGCTCAATAGGTTTGTTGGCTGTAATCAATTGTTCACAAAAGACAGAACCTGTACAGGGTAAAATATTTACAAGTTTACACGCATCAGACACAGGCATAGAATTTAATAACACACTTACAGAGAACGACTCACTTAACTATTTCACCTATTCCTATCTCTATATGGGTGGTGGTGTAGCCACTGGCGATATTAATAATGACGGACTTTTAGACCTATATTTTACAGGTAACCAAGTCAAAAACAGACTCTACCTGAATAAAGGCGATTTAAAATTCGAAGATATATCAGAAAAAGCAGGTGTTACTGGTGATGATCGTTGGTATACAGGTGTAACCATGGCAGATGTTAATGGTGACGGGTATTTAGATATCTATTGCTCGGTTGGTGGAAAATTCTCACCCAAAGAAAATCAATTATTTATAAATAATACCGACGGCACCTTTACTGAGAGAGCTGCAGAATATGGTATAGCTGATACTGGCAACAGCGTACAGGCCACTTTTTTAGATTATGATAATGATGGCGATATAGATATGTATGTTGCCAATTACCCACCTACCAACTTCAAATCTCCTACGTTCTACTATTCTTTTAAAATGAATAATCCTATTGCTTCAGAGTCTGATCACTTATATAAAAATGATGGTAATAAATTTAGTGATGTAACCGAAGAAGCAGGACTCACGAATTTTGGGCTAACCTTAAGTGCAACCGTTGGTGATATTAATAATGACGGCTGGCCTGACTTATATATTTCTAATGATTTCAATTCTCCAGATTTCATGTACCTCAACAACCAAAACGGTACGTTCAAAGAGGTAATAAAAGAAGCAACGGCACATACGGCTTTCTATGGTATGGGTACCGATATAGCAGATATCAATAATGACGGAAACTTAGATATTTTTCAAGTTGATATGGATGCTAGAAGTAATCGAAGAAAAAAGGCAAACATGGCGAGCATGAATCCTAGTTTGTTTTGGGATGTGGTGAATGCAGGTTTTCATTATCAATATATGCATAATTGTATGCAATTGAATTCAGGAATTTATACTGATGGTATTCCCCACTTCTCTAATATATCTAGAATAACGGGTACCTCCTCGACCGACTGGAGCTGGGGACCTTTATTTGCCGATTTTGATAATGATGGCAACAAAGATTTATTTGTATCGAACGGTACTAGAAAAGAAATCAATAACAATGATTATTTCAAGAAACTAGGTAATATTAAGATTGAAAAAGACACACTTTTAGAACTCAGTAAAAGCATACCGTCAGAAAAAATAGAAAACTTCATTTTCAAAAACAATGGCAATTTAGATTTTGAAATGGCGAATGACATTTGGGGAATTGACTATAAAGGATTTTCTAACGGTGTTGTTTATGCCGATTTGGATAATGACGGTGATCTTGAAATAGTAACAAATAACATTGACGACAAAGCATCCATATTTGAGAATAAAAGTTCAGAAACAAATAATTATATATCTATCAAGTTCTCAGGTAAAAAAGGCAATACTTCTGGCTTGGGCAATAGGGTCTTTGTTACCACAAAAGGTATAACCCAAACACAAGAGTTAACTCTTTCTAGAGGTTTTCAATCATCTGTTGCTCCAGAATTACATTTTGGCGTAGGCAAACACACTAAAATTGATGAAATAAAAGTAGTTTGGACAAATGGCACGGTTCAAAAGCTGAACAACGTAGACAGTAACCAACAATTAACCCTATCTCCCTTAGATGCGCAAGAAAGTGCAATAGATGTGGTAGATGCTTCAAGAATATTTGAAACTGACACTACAGGAATATTTCCTAAATATCGACATGCCGAAAACTACTATGATGATTTTGCTACTCAAGTACTACTACCCCACCAAATGTCGGCTTTTGGTCCGGCTTTGGCGATTGGCGATGTAAATGGAGATGGACTAGAAGATTATTTCATTGGCGGTTCTGTAAGTACAACCGGTAGTCTTTTTCTACAAGAATCTAACGGATTTATAAAAGCAGATACCTCTTTCTTAGATGAAGATATATTAAGCGAAGATACTGGTGCCATATTTTTTGATGCAGATGGTGATGGTGACAATGATCTTTATATAGCAAGCGGCGGTTATGAATTTACTCTAAACGACAAAAAATTGAAAGATAGATTGTATGTCAACAATGGCACTGGTAATTTCAGTAAAGTGTCTGATGAAAACATGCCAAATTTGACTATTAGCGGATCTAAAGTCTATAATGCAGATTTTGACAAAGATGGTGATGACGACCTATTGGTATTAGGCAGACAAGTTCCAGGCAATTACCCTAGCCCAACTGATAGTTATATATTAGAAAACATCAGCACTAAAGACAAAGTGGCGTTTCAAATTAATGAAAAATTACAACCTACAGCATTTAAAAACTTAGGTATGGCTACCAGTGCAGTTGTTACAGATTACAACAATGATGGTTGGCAAGATATTATTGTAGTGGGTGAATGGATGCCTATTAGAGTATTTAAAAATAGCGCAACAGGATTTTATGAAGTTTCTGAAGACATGGGCTTAACTACAGACACTACCGGCTGGTGGTGGAGTATTGAACAAGGTGATTTTGACCAAGATGGTGACATGGACTATATTGTTGGCAATAATGGATTAAACTACAAATACAAGGCAACCAAAGATGAAACCTTCGATATTTTCGTGAACGATTTTGATAAGGATAGTAAAGCAGATATTGTGTTAAGCTATTATAATGATGGCAAACAATATCCATTAAGAGGGCGTGAATGCTCTTCTCAGCAAATCCCTGCAATAAAACAAAAGTTCCAGAATTACGAAAGTTTTGCCGAAGCTACGCTTGAAGATGTATACACAGAAAAATCGCTTGAGTCCGCTTTACATTATCAAGTGAAGTCTTTTGCAAGTGTGTATTTGGAAAACAAGGACGGAAAATTCATTATTCACAAACTACCTGTAGAAGCACAAATATCAAGCATCAATGAAATTTTGGTGAATGATTATGATAAAGACGGATTTTTAGACCTCCTTATTGCAGGCAACTTATTTGTTTCTGAGGTAGAAACTCCAAGAAATGATGCCGGTTATGGATTGCTTTTAAAAGGCAACGGTAAAGGAGATTTTAAAAGTGTTACTGCCGAAGAAAGCGGACTATTTATTCCTGGTGATGTAAAAGCAATGAGCATTATTCATAGAAATAAGAAAACATCTTACTTAATTGCTGCTAAAAATAATGACTACTTGCAATTTGTAAGGTGGAATTGACGAAAAGGTTATCGTAATTACTTTATAGATAAAATATTTAAAGAATTACGCCACTGGCCTATTGTAAACAGTGACTGTTTTAAAACGACGGAAGAAGAGTGTACACTTTAATGAAGGTAAGCATCATTATATGATAGCTAAATCAGCTGCATCTAAGTAGAAATATGGCTATTTTTAAAGGAAGCCCCACATAACACAATTATCAAATATGAAACAGAAAAACGTATTAGTTCTATTCTTTTTTTTAATGATTACTGTTGCACAAAGTCAACATGTAAGTGATTATGACCTTTGGTTAAAGTATAACCTCATAGATAATTCAGAACTATCAGATTCTTATTCTAAAATTACAAACTCCATAAGTATCTCATCTAAAAGTGAGGTTCTAAAAAATGTAAAAAAAGAATTAACCCTGGCATTACCCAAAATGCTAAATAATAAAAGTAAGTTTCAAAATGGCTTTACAGATGAGACAACGCTTTTAATTGATACTTTCAAAAATCTACCCACAGATTTAAAACCAAAAATTCAGAAAAGTATTGATTCGGTAAATGGAGAAGGCTTTATAATCAAGTTCTTAACTTTTAAGAATAAACCATTAATAATTATCACTGCAAAAAAAGAGGTCGGATTGTTGTATGGTACCTTCAGGCTTTTAGAGTTTATGCAGCTGCACAAACCACTAACTGGCATTGATGTAGTTGATAGTCCTAAGATCCAACTAAGAATGCTTAATCATTGGGATAATCTAGACCGTAGCGTAGAACGTGGTTATGCAGGATTCTCACTTTGGAATTGGCAAAAACTACCAGAACATATAGATGAACGTTATATAGATTATGCTAGGGCAAATGCCTCTATAGGTATCAATGCTACAGTTCTTACTAACGTAAATGCCAATGCATTGGTATTAACACCTATGTATTTAGAGAAGATAGAAGCGTTGGCAAATGTATTCAGAGGCTACGGAATTAAAGTCTATTTAACAGCAAGGTTTTCCGCACCTATTGAAATCGGAAACTTAGAAACAGCAGATCCACTTGATTCAGAAGTACAAAAGTGGTGGGCAAATAAAGCTTCTGAAATTTATAAACGAATTCCAGATTTTGGTGGATTCTTGGTTAAAGCAAACTCCGAGGGACAACCTGGTCCTCAGAACTACGGTCGCAACCATGTAGATGGTGCCAACATGATGGCTACTGCTTTAGAACCTTTTGGCGGAAATATAATTTGGAGGGCCTTTGTATACTCAGAGCATGATGATACAGATAGAGCTAAACAAGCCTATAATGAATTCCTGCCCTATGACGGTAAGTTTAAGGATAATGTAGTAGTACAGGTTAAAAACGGACCTATAGATTTTCAGCCAAGAGAACCTTTTCACCCTATGTTTGGCGCTTTAAAAAAAACTCCCTTAGCGATAGAGTTTCAAATAACGCAAGAATATTTAGGGTTTAGCAGTCACTTGGTATTCTTACCTAAATTATTTGAAGAAATATTAGACACCGATACTTATCAGAAAGGAGAAGGTTCTACTGTAGCAAGGGTTATAGACGGCAGTTTATATGGCAATAAAATCACTGCATTGGCCGGTGTATCTAACATAGGTACAGATATCAATTGGACAGGACATCCTTTTGCACAAGCAAACTGGTATGGCTTTGGCCGTTTGGCATGGGATCCATATATAAGTTCAGATCAAATTGCTGAGGAATGGTTACGTTTAACCTATAATACAGACATAGCATTTGTCGAACCTGTTAAAAAAATGATGCTTAGCTCTCATGAAGCTGTCGTAAATTACATGAATCCGCTTGGACTACACCATATTTTTGATACAGGTCATCATTATGGTCCAGGTCCATGGGTAGATAATTTAGGAAGACCAGATTGGAATCCCGTTTATTACCACAAGGCAGACACCGAAGGTATTGGTTTTGACCGTACAACCTCTGGTAGTAATGCAACAGAGCAATATGCTCCTCATGTACAAGACATGTACAATGACGTTACCGCCATACCTGAGGAGTACCTACTTTGGTTCCATCATTTATCTTGGAACTATAAATTAAAAAATGGAGAAATTTTATGGAATGCAATTGCTCTTAAATATCAAGAAGGGGTTGATCAGGTAAAGACTATGATCAAAACTTGGGATGCTTCAAAATCATATGTGAGCGAGCAAGAGTACAACGATGTAAAAATGTTATTGCAAATTCAATTAAAAGAAGCTCAGTGGTGGCGAGATGCCTGCTTATTATATTTTCAGACATTTTCTAAATTACCATTGCCTGACAAAGTAGAAAAACCGGCCCATAACTTAGAATACTACAAATCGCTTAGGTTTCCATTTGCACCAGGTATAAAACCACAATGGGACTAGTATACAAATTATAGTTTAAAAGGTTAAGCGATTTACAACATAATGAATACATAAGATTTTAGTATAATGAAATTCAGCATTCGGTATATAATGGTAATACAATTGATCATGAGCTTCGCTTTTAAAGTCAATGCTCAAACCGTTGCTGAAACCTACAGTTTTGTAACCATTGATGATGGTATACCAAAGAGTGCTATCACCAAAATAATTCAAGATAAGGAAGGTCTAATTTGGATTGCCACGTATGGCGAAGGTCTACTGAAGTATAATGGTACAGATTTAAAAAAGTACAAACATGATGACAGCGATAGTAGCTCAATAAATAACTCTATAGTCAATACACTATTTATTGATTCCAATGATAATATTTGGGTAGGATCAAACGAAGGTTTAAATAAATACGATAAAAAATTAGACCTATTTCATAATATTCCTATTTCTAAAAATGAACTTACCGATAAAGATTTACCTGTATTTTCTATAGGTGAAGATTTTAATGGATCTTTGTTCATAGGTACTCCGGCACACGGTCTATATAAGTTAAACGTAATCGATAATTCAATTGAAGAAATAAAAGATGAAGCTGGCTCATTAGGTACCCAATCAGTAATAAATACTATTGTCCCTTTAAAGAATGGTGACATGCTTATTGGCTCAACCGCAGGTTTATTCAAATATGATAAAGGTGATAATGTTTTAAAACCAAAAAAAATAAATACCGAAAATGGTGTTCTTTTAACTGACTACGCCATACAATCAATTATCATTGATGCTAATGAGAATATTTGGCTAGGAACCTTTACTAAGGGATTATTTAAAGTAAGAAAAGAGATAAACGACCGCTATACCGCTGGTATTTTCAGTTTTACCGACAAACGTATTTTTGATATAAAAATATTACCAGATAACACGGTTATTTGCGCTACAGAAAATGATGGCCTTTTTGTTTTAGATAGTAAAGGGAATCCGATTTATAATTACACCTATGACAAATCTGATCCAAAACGAATACGTTCAAATTCTATTTGGTCAATATTTGTAGATAGTCAAGAACGTATTTGGCTAGGCTACTATAACAAGGGAATTAGTGTATACGACAAATATTATGATAAATTCTCAGATATAGAAAGTTTACCCTATAGTAACAACTCCTTACAATCGCCTTCTGTAACTGGTATTGCACAAGGCACTGACAATCAACTTTGGATAGGAATGGACGGTGGTGGTATTGATAAATACAATTTAGATACTAAACAATTTATACACATCTCAGACAACTTCACTACTAATTCTGAATCACTAAAAAGCTTAGATGTTCAAACTTTATTTTTGGACAAACAAGAAAACTTATGGGCAGGCACCTGGAGTTCTGGCATTTTCTACCTACCTAATGGCGGAAAATCGTTCAAAAAATTTTCAATTGAAACTACCAACCAATCTCTGACCTCTAATAGCATTACTAGTTTTTCTGAAGATTCTAAAGGTGTTATTTGGATAGGCACCTATTTTGGGGGTTTACATTCATACGATCCTAAAATAAGAGAATTTAACCACCACGCTAGTGATTCTCTTAATACGCCATTAGGAAAAGAAGGTCATATAAGAACTGTACTGGTAGATCACCTAGATCAAATTTGGATTGGTGGTCCATACGGTATCGTGAAAGCAAATTGGTCTGATGATAATAAACTTCAATTCACTGTATTAAATAATTTAATCTCTGAAAATTCTGATATTCAAGGTACCATCAATGCCAGATCTTTATTTGAGGATAGTTCTAATAATATTTGGCTAGGTACTTACGGCAAAGGGTTGTGCAAAATTAGTTTAGAAGAAAACAAAGTTAATTGGTTTGATGCGGATGATGGCTTGTTATTAGACAATATCTCATCAATCATTGAAGATAATAATCAGAATATTTGGGTAAGTGGCGAAACAGGACTTGCCATGTTAGACACAAAAACAAAGAAATTTTCTAATTATAATAAAGAAGATGGTTTACTTGCAAACAACTTTAACTACAATGCCGTAACCAAAGATAAAAACGGAATCCTTTATTTTGGTAATTATGAGGGTATTGACTATTTCAACCCGAATAATATATTACAGAACACGAACAAACCATTAGTATATTTTACTGATTTTAAATTATTTAACAAATCTGTAATACCATCAGAAAAAGGAGCTCCAATTCAAAAAACAATCGCAGAAGTCGATAATCTAACTTTAAAACCTGACCAGTTTGTTTTTACACTTGAATATGCTGCAGTAAATTTTACAAGGGCAAACAATAACCAATATGCTTACTACTTGGAAGGGTTTGAAGATGACTGGAATTATGTTGGAAGCTCAAGAAGTGCCACCTACACCAACCTATCTGCCGGAGATTACATCTTTCACGTAAAAGCATCAAACAATGATGGAGCATGGACTGAGAATCCGCTTGCACTACCTATCACCATACTCGCACCATGGTGGGCGACCAACTGGGCAATTTTCGGTTACATCCTATTAATTAGTTCTCTTATCTATTTTATCACTTGGTTTTCTAACAAAAGAATTGAGGAAAGAAGAATTATAAAATCTGAAAGAGACCAAAGACAACAAGAAGAAATATTAAATGAAAAGAAAATACAATTCTTCACCAATATATCTCATGAATTTAGAACACCACTTACGCTTATCATAAACCCCATAGTAGATATTATTGAATCAAATCAGTACAAACAAAGTAAAGGTTTAAAAGAAAAACATAGAATTATTCATAGAAATGCACAACGTCTAAAAAACCTGATAGACGAATTAATGGATTTTAGAAAATTACATTTAAACAAGTTGATTCTAAATGCATCTAACATTAACGCTTACAAATTTATTAAAGAAATAGCAGAGCATTTTGAAGAGGAGGCATTTGAAAAAAACATTTTACTTTCTACAGAAACAGATGATAGAGAAACTAATTTTTGGGGTGACCCAGGCTTATTAGAAAAGGTAATATTTAACCTTTTATCAAATGCGTTCAAAGCTACACCTGAAAATGGCGTAATTACTTTGGGCATATACTCTAGTACGAACAAAGTAGTTTTCCCTTTAATTGACAAAACTAAACCACAGAATGCTTTAGAAATAAGTATCGAGGATACTGGCTCAGGTATTAGTAAAGAAGATATTGAGCACATTTTTGAACGTTTTTACCGTGCTGCTGGTAGAAATCAACAGTATTATGGCGGATCTGGTACTGGTATTGGGCTAGAGTTAGTACAAAGTTTTGTTGAATTGCATAAGGGTAAAGTTGAGGTAGAAAGTGAAGAAGGTGAAGGCACAAAGTTTAAACTCTACTTCCCTATGGGTAAAGAGCATTTGCAATTATCAGAACATTTATCCATCAAAGAGTATGCACCTATAGAAGAATTGAACGAATCACCTTTAGAAATCACAGAAAAGGCATATAACGATGCAAATAACTTTAATTTAGAAAACAAGAGAACTATACTAATTGTTGAAGATAATATTGAACTTAGAAACTACCTTAAAAATAAACTTCGGGCAGATTATTTAGTAGTTGAAGCAGAAAATGGCAAAGCTGGACTCCAAATGGCATTAAAAGGAATTCCAGACATCATTATTACCGATGTAATTATGCCAGAAATGGATGGATTCGAATTCTGCAAGCACATTAAAGAAGATTTAAAGACCAGTCATATTCCTGTTATAATGCTTACTGCAAAGGCAATGAGTAGCGATAAAGTTAAAGGTATTGACTCTGGCGCCGATGCTTATTTAAATAAGCCTTTTGAAATGAAAGTACTACGGTCGTATCTAAAACGACTTATTGAAAGTAGACAACAATTTTTGGAGAATAATTTTAACGATAAAAATAAAATTACACTATTAGAGAACACTACCCGTATTGACAAAACCTTTATGCAGAAGGTATTAGACTATATAAATGAAAATATTGGTGATGCAAATTTAAACGTAGAGCATTTAGCCGACGACATGTCTTTAAGTAGAAGTCAACTGTACCGAAAAATCAAATCTATTACGGGCATGACAGCCAACGAACTCATCAGAAAAATACGATTAGAGCGCGCCAAACAAATGATTGAAAACGGTAGTGAATCAATTAGTGAAGTGGGTTTTAAAGTGGGTTTCTCTTCTGCATCTTATTTTAGTAAATGCTTTAAAACCGAATTTGGAATACTCCCCACGGAATTACAGAACAATTCATAGTAAGTAAGAATATGACTCTACACCAAGTATATAAATACCAATACCTTAATTTTTCAAACTCAAATCTACTAATTAAACAAATTTTACCACCTTTCTACCCCATTATGCTCCAAAATTATTATGTAATGCATCAAATATTACAATTCAAGATAGTTCTAGATTGTACATTTAAACCCCTACTAAAACCCAAAATCAACTAGAAAAATCATGAAAAACATTTTAGTATTTAAACATAAAACAAGCTTCAAATTCACCATATTACTTGCATCAATTTTAATGATTGGATGTGGTGAGAAAAAGGTAACTCCTGAGATAAAAAAGGAACTATCACTTAAAGAGGCTTTTAAGAATGATTTTTTAATTGGAAGTGCTGTTAACGACAACCTTATATCAAAAAAAGATAGTCTTGGGCAACAAATTTTACTATCAGAATATAATACCATTACGCCAGAAAATTCAATGAAATGGATGTTCATGGAGCCAAAACAAGCCGTATTCGAATTTGAAAACGCAGATAGGTATATAGATTTTAGCACCAAAAATGATATTGCTTTTATAGGGCACAATTTAGTTTGGCATAGTCAATTAGCAGGTTGGGTGGAAAAATTAGAATCAAAAGAGGAACTCTCAACCAGTTTAAAAAATCACATTCAAACCATTGCTGCTAGATATTCAGGTAAAATACATGGTTGGGATGTTGTGAACGAAGCGCTAAACGAAGATGGAACCTTAAGAAATTCATTTTTTCTAGAACAGTTAGGCCCAGAATATTTAACCAATTCTTTCAAATGGGCACAAGAGGCCGACCCAAAGGCAGAACTCTATTACAATGATTATAACATGACCCGCAAAGAGAAAAGAGCAGGTGCTATAGAACTTGTAAAAATGCTCCAAAAAGAAGGAGCTAGAGTCGATGGCATTGGTATGCAAGCACACTGGGGTCTAGAAGATCCGTCATTAGAGGAAATTGAAACAAGTATTTTAGAATATTCCGCTTTAGACATTCAAGTAATGATTACCGAATTCGATATTACGGTATTACCAAATCCGTGGGATTTAGAAGGAGCTGAGGTAAGTCAGAATTTTGAAGGCAGCGAATTCATGAATCCCTACCCTACAGAAATGCCAGATTCTGTAGCTAAACAACTTGCCAAAAGGTATGAAGACATATTTAAGCTGTTTAAAAAGCATAGCGATAAAATCAGTAGAGTAACTTTTTGGGGTATCAACGACGGTGTGTCTTGGTTAAATAGCTGGCCTATAAAAGATAGAACGAACTACCCATTGTTATTTGATAGGGAGTACAATCGAAAACCAGCATATTATAGTGTATTAGAAGTTGCAAAGGATAGCACTCTTTAATCTAACGAACCAAATACCACAAAATGAACAACGATCATAAAATATCTCTCAAAGAGAAAATTGGATATTCTTTAGGAGACTTATCTGCCAACTTGGTATTCCAGACATTAGTTACCTATCTAGCCTATTTCTACACCGATATTTACGGACTAGAAACCAACGACGCATCTTTAATCATCTTTATTGTAGGTATGATTGCGGCTTTCGCTTTTAATCCTATTATAGGTGCATTAGCAGATAGAACACGAAGTAAATGGGGGAAGTTTAGACCGTGGATCTTGTTTACCTCTGTTCCATTAGGTATTGTAGCGTTACTTGCCTTTAGCACTCCCAATTTTGATTATACTGGCAAGGTAGTGTATGCCGCTATCACCTACACCCTACTACTACTGCTCTATGCGGCAAATAACCTGCCGTATGCTGCTTTAAGCGGAGTCATAACAGGCAGTATGAAAGAGCGAAACAGTATATCGTCTTACCGTTTTGTGGCGGTTATGTTCGCCCAATTTTTTGTACAAGTATTCATGTTACCCATAATAGAATATGCAGGTGGCGGAGACAAAGCGGTAGGTATTGAAATTGTAATGACCTATTTAGCAATTATCGGAACGGTAATGTTGTTAATCACCTTTTTCACTACCAAAGAAAGAGTCATACCAAGTATAGATCAGAAATCAAGTTTTAAAGAAGACTTGGGCGATTTAGTCAAAAACAAACCGTGGATAATCATGTTATTACTAACTACTTTGGTGTTTATCACACTTGCAATGAAAGGTGGTTCATACGTGTATTATTTTGAAAATTATGTAGACCCCAATAGTTTGGCTGAATTTATAGGTCCGATTTTAAACGGATTAAAAAGTATCGGGATTAATTTCTTCGGCGACAACCCTATTTCTGCAGGTTTCGGACTTTTTAATGCAGGCGGAATTATATTTATGATCGTGGGTATTTCGTTATCTAAAGGCTTAGCCGATAAATATGGCAAACGCGATGTTTTTGGTGCAGCGTTATTTGTCTCTACTATCTTTATAGCGGTATTTTACTTTTTTGCATCCACCAATGTTGAGCTCATGTTCTTATCTCAAATATTACACGGGTTCTTCTACGGTATCACTATCCCGCTATTATGGGCAATGATTGCAGACGTTGCCGATTTTTCTGAATGGAAGAATAACAGACGCGCAACGGCAATTATATTTTCTGCAATGATGATAGGTCTAAAATTAGGTTTAACCATAGGTAGCTCTCTAGTTACTTGGATATTGGGACTCTACAATTATATACCAAAAAAATTCGCTAACACAGAGGCGATAATACAGCCAGACAGTGCTATTGAAGGCACTAAAATGCTTGTAAGCATCTACCCTGCAATCGCATTTTTTGCAGCGATCGGATTACTATTTTTTTACGAGATCAACAAAAAGATGGAAAACCAAATAGAACAAGATTTAATAACAAGAAGAAAAGCATAAGCATGCCAGAAGATAGTATTGAACACATAGATTTCGATAAATTAAACGAAAAGGCAATTTCAAAACCTTTAGTAGATCACATATATACCGCAGATCCATCTGCCCATTATTTCGATGGTAAAATTTACATATATCCCTCACACGATATTGAATCTGATATTCCTTTTGACGATTTAGGCAGTCATTTTGCAATGGAAGATTATCATGTGCTTTCAATGGATGATTTAGCTGGAAAGACTACCGACCATGGTGTTGCTCTTCATGTAAAAGATGTTGCATGGGCAGAGAAGCAGATGTGGGCTCCAGATGCCGCACATAAAAACGGAAAATACTACTTATACTTTCCTGCTAAAAAAGCAGATGGAATTTTCCAAATAGGTGTAGCAGTTTCCGATAGTCCTACGGGTCCGTTTACTCCCCAACCAGAAGCTATAAAAAGTAGTTATTCGATAGACCCAGCCGTTTTCGAAGATGTAGATGGAAGCTACTACATGTATTTTGGTGGCATTTGGGGTGGGCAGCTACAAAAGTATCGCGATAATGAATATAATGCCAACAACGAGCTACCAAAACAAGAAGAAGCTGCATTATTACCTATTGTCGCAAAAATGACCGATGATTTGCTGGAATTTTCCGAGGCACCAAAGGAAATTCAAATTCTGGATGAAAACGGAAAATTATTATTAGAAGGTGATAATGACCGCAGATTCTTTGAAGCCTCTTGGATGCACAAGTATAATGGCAAATATTACTTCTCATATTCCACCGGCGACACCCACTTTATTTGCTATGCTATAGGTGACAACCCATACGGACCATTTACCTATGGTGGTAGAATATTAGAACCTGTAGTGGGTTGGACATCCCACCACTCCATTTGTCAGGTAAAAGACAAATTCTATTTATTCTACCATGACAGTAGTTTGTCTAAAGGTATAACCCATTTAAGGTCTGTAAAAATGGTAGAAATTGAGCATATGTCAGATGGTCATATTAAAACCCTATCACCTTATAAAGACTAATCTTTATTTACTAATTTGTTGAATAAATCGATAGTATTGAATATATTAAAAATCGTATTGGTAGTTTTTCTACTGATTATAGATCTCGAAGAATGTCACGCACAGGTAAAACTGCCTCAAATCATTCACGATGGTATGGTCTTACAACGCGACAATACAATTAGAGTTTGGGGATGGGCAACTGAAGGCGAAAAGGTTTCTGTAACTTTTAATGGAAAAATAAAGTCAACGGTTACATCAACCGAAGGTGATTGGCTAGTAGAATTCCCTAAAATGAAAGCTGGTGGTCCGTATAAAATGACCGTTACAGCAACCAATCAAATCACTCTTGACAATATACTAATTGGTGATGTTTGGCTATGTGCTGGTCAATCTAACATGGTACATCAATTAGACATTCATGATATAACGTATGCCGATGAGATTAAGAATGCGAACATTCTGAAATAAGGCATTATAAAATACCTACTCAAACAAATCTGAATGGTCCAGCCAAAGATTTTGAAGGTGGTTCTTGGCAAAAAGCGGTGTCAGAAGAAGTCCGCTCATTTTCAGCGGTCGCTTATTTCTTTGCCAAAAAAATATACGAGAAAAATGGTATTCCTATCGGTCTTATAAATGCAAGCGTCGGTGGTACGCCTATTGAAGCTTGGACCAGCGAAAATGGATTCAAAGAATTTCCAGATATTTTAAAAACGATTCAAAGAAATAAGGACACCATGTATGCAAATGACCTCATTCGAAAGAATCAAGATTTTGAATCTCAACATCCTAAAAAAACTGTAGACAAAGGTATAGCCTCGACCCTAAAATGGTTCGATAATGATTATAAAACTGAAAATTGGCGAAACATCAATATCCCTGGTTATTGGGAAGACCAAGGTGTCAGAAACTTGAACGGTACTGTTTGGTACAGAAAGGAAATTGACATTCCTGAATCTATGACTGGTAAAAAAGCTAAAGTATTTTTAGGAAGAATCATAGATGCCAACACATTATATATCAACGGAATTAAAATCGCAGAGACTACATACCAATATCCACAACGTAGATATCCAATTGAGTCAGGCTTATTAAAACCAGGAAAAAACAACTTTGTAATTAAGGTAACCAATTACAATAATAAAGGCGGTTTTGTGCCAGACAAGCCCTATTACCTATTTGCAGGTAAAGATACCGTTGATCTAAAAGGAACTTGGCAATACAAAGTCGGCGAAGTATTTGAAACAAAAGCGATACCACCATTCGACAGACCTATTAATGCACAGAATCAACCAACAGCATTGTATAACGCAATGATAGCGCCCTGCACACAACTATCATTTAAAGGATTACTTTGGTATCAAGGTGAATCGAATACTGGTGAGCCAGAAAAATATGGTACACTTCAAGAAGCTTTGATCAAAGATTGGCGTAATCAATTTCAGCAACAGAACATTCCGTTTATATACGCGCAATTACCAAATTTTATGGGCGTCAACTATTCTCCCGAAGAAAGTAAATGGGCAGAAATTAGAGCGGCACAATTGCAAGGTTTACATCAGCCAAATACGGCAATGACCGTGAATATAGACCTTGGCGAATGGAACGATATACACCCTGACAACAAAAAAGATGTTGGTGAACGTATGGCAATAGCAGCAACCAAACTTGCCTATGGTGAAGATGTGGTCTATTCGGGACCACAATACCAAAGTTTTAGTGTTGAAGAAAATATGATGATTTTATCTTTTTCTCACTTAGGTACAGGTCTAATTACAAAAGACCAACTAGCACCGCAAAACTTCGCAATTGCCGGAGCAGACAAAAAATGGGTTTGGGCAGAAGCAAAAATCGAGGGCAACAAAGTGGTGATATGGAACGAAAATATTCCAAATCCGAAATACGCTCGCTACGCATGGGCCGATAACCCCGATAATCCTAACTTATATAATAAAGAAGGCCTACCTGCGAGTCCATTTACTACTGAATAAAGTATTAAATATTATTTGGCACTTTAAACACTAATTTTACCGATTAGAATATACCAAACTGCAACCTTTTCGGTTATAGTAGAAATCTTAATGTAGGTAATACGAGATGTTTAATAAAAAATACACACTTTTAGGCGAAACCATTCAGAAAGGCAAAGGAGCCCAATTGAATTTAGATATCGCAAAACTACATACCAGAACCAAAATTGAAGTTCCGGTAATTGTACAGCGCGGTAAAAAAGACGGTCCTACCCTACTCATTACAGGTGGTATTCACGGTAATGAAATTAACGGTGTAGAAATTGTTAGGCAAATAGTCTCCAAAAAATTTAACCGTCCAGAATGCGGTATGGTTATTTGTATTCCCGTGGTAAACATATTCGGGTTTTTGAACCAGGCACGTCAATTTCCTGATGGTAGAGATTTAAATAGAGTGTTCCCAGGTAGTTTACGTGGGTCATTAGCCAGCCGCTTTGCCTATCATTTGGTGAAAGATATCGCTCCGGTTATAGATTATTGTATTGACTATCATACAGGCGGCGACAGCCGTTTTAACGCACCACAGATTAGAATAGATAGCGATGATGTAGACGGATTAGCATTAGCGAAAGTTTTCGGCGCAGAATTCATTGTAAAATCTGCCGGAAGAGAAAAATCGTTTCGTGAGACGCTCCATCAACTTGATAAAAAGGTATTGTTGTACGAAGGCGGAAAATCGCTTCATATTAATAGCGAAATAACCGATACAGGTATTGTCGGTGCACTGCGTATGATGCATCATTTAGGCATGCGAAATTTCGAAGAAGAACTTACTCAGTATGCTTTAAAAGAAACGGTACCGAAATTGGTTCATGCCTCTAAATGGGTTCGAGCGAAACATTCGGGTATGTTTCACCCAACCATCAAAATCGGACAAGCCGTAAATAAGGGAGAAGAAATAGGAAGCATTTCTGGTCCGTTCGGGTATTTTGAAAAGAAAATAAAAGCCAAAGAAACAGGATACGTTATTTGTATCAACGAATCACCAATTGTGAATCAAGGTGACGCTATTTTTCATATTGCTTACGATATTGAGTAAAATTAAAATGCTTTATAATTTTTAACAAGTAAGGACTAAAAAGTTAAAGATCATCTACAATTAAAATCAGCTATCTTACTGACTGAAGGATCATTAACGTTATAATAAACACCAACTTTAATAGTCTGATATTTCAATTAAATAAACACTGAAATTTAGTATTTCTCTGTTTACCTAAGGTAAGAACTTATCGATTTTCCAATCGAGGTCACTCATTCTTAAAAAATCAATTCTTACCCTGTTATTTATCAAATTCTCAGTACTTTATATCAATTATTTAGTACTTTTTCATCACTACAATTGCTTAATTTAAAGTTAAAGATCCTCTCAAGTTGAAATCTTGTATAACATTGATTACATTAGTGTTAAGGGTAATTAAAAACTACTTTTTTTTGCATGACTGAAATAGAAAAAACATTAGATAATAAAAGTGTACGCCCCACTGCTATGCGTATACTTATTTACAAATTCATGTCAAGCAAACAAAATGCCGTCGCCCTTACCGATATTGAGAACGCTTTCGAAAAAGCGGAGCGTACAACGTTGTATAGAACTTTAAAAACATTTGAAGAAAAAGGCATTGTTCATCAAATAGATGATGGTACCAATGTATCAAAATTCGCACTATGCGAGCCCGGTTGTAATTGTGAGATTGATCAAGACTTACACCTACATTTTCACTGTAGTCAATGTGATAAAACCGTTTGCTTAACCGAACATAAAATTCCGCATATCAACCTACCTGCTGGTTATATTGCCGAAGATGCCAATTTGGTCATTAAAGGTATATGCGATTCGTGCAGTGAGCATTAAATGCACTTCTGTTGCACGATCTCTTTTCAGACCTTGCAGGTATTATGAAAAAGAAAAAAATAGATCTACAATCACTTACACCAACGCAAAGCACTTGTGCTCATTGTAGCGATGACGAACATACGCACGAATCTGCACCACATTCATCAAATTTTAAATTATACTTACCAGCAATCATTAGTTTTGTAATGCTAATCATTGGTATTACATTAGACTATTACAAAACGTTACCATTCTTCGAAGGCTACATACGCTTAGCTTGGTATATCGCGGCATATATTCCCGTTGGTTTACCTGTATTAAAAGAAGGATGGGAAAGCATCAAAAAAGGGAATTTCTTCACCGAATTCTTTTTAATGGGAGTTGCTACCATTGGAGCATTTGGTATTGGCGAATATCCAGAAGGTGTCGCAGTAATGGTGTTCTACGCGGTTGGCGAACTTTTTCAAAGTGCTGCGGTTCAGCGTGCTAAAAGCAATATTAAAGCGTTACTTGATCTCCGACCTGATCAAGCCTTGATATTCCGTGATCATCAATTTATTTCTGTATCTCCAGAAGAGGTTAATGTAGGAGAAAAAATACAAGTCAGAGTTGGCGAGAAAGTCCCGCTAGATGGTATTTTACTCTCAGAAAGAGGCTCATTTAACACAGCAGCTTTAACAGGGGAAAGCAAGCCAGATACCCTTAAAAAAGGAGATGCTATATACGCCGGAAGCATCAATTTAGACGGAGTTGTTGAAATTGAAACCACTAAGGTTTTTAAAGACAGTTCTATCGCACGTATTCTTGACATGGTACAGAATGCCACAGCTCGAAAATCGAAAACAGAACTCTTTATTAGAAAATTTGCAAAAATTTATACACCAATTGTCACTTATTTGGCAATTGCACTTACTTTTCTTCCCTACTTTTTTGTCGAGAATTATGTGTTTCAAGATTGGTTATATCGCGCCTTAATATTCCTGGTAATTTCTTGTCCGTGTGCCTTGGTAATCTCTATTCCGTTAGGATATTTTGGCGGATTAGGAGCAGCTTCACGAAACGGAATTCTATTTAAAGGCGCATCTTTCTTAGACACCATGACAAAAGTAAATACGGTGGTTATGGACAAAACAGGCACTGTAACCAAAGGTGTTTTTAAGATAAAGGATCTTATTAAAGATCAGATCTTTACCGAGGCAGATTTCATGAAGTACTTGATCGCTATCGAAGAACAATCTACACACCCAATTGCGAAGGCTATTTTAGAATATAAGATTGACGGAGACAAGTTTAAAGCAACAGATGTTATCGAAATTGCCGGCAAGGGATTGAAAGGAACAGTTAACCAAAAATCGGTTTTGGTCGGTAATAAAGCGTTAATGACTGCAAACCAAATTGAAGTCCCAACAGAGACCGACAGCATTGTAGAATCTATCGTAATGATGGCGATAGACGGAAAATTTGAAGGTTATGTTACTATTGCCGATAAATTAAAAGAAGATGCTTTAGAAGCCATTTCAAATATTCGCAAAGCAGGCATCACTAAAATTATTATGCTTTCGGGGGATAAAGATTCCATCACCCAACAAGTAGCTCAGCAATTGGGAATTGATTGGGCAAAAGGCGGATTGTTACCAGAAGAGAAACTAGAAGAAGTAGAGAAACTTAAAAAGAACCCGAACACAAAGATTGCCTTTGTTGGAGATGGAATTAATGATGCTCCCGTTCTTGCTATTAGTGATGTCGGTATTGCCATGGGCGGATTAGGTAGTGCTGTTGCTATTGAAACTGCCGATGTTATTATACAAAATGACCAGCCTTCTAAGATTGCTACAGCCATTAAAATAGGTAATTCTACACGTAAAATTGTGTGGCAGAATATTGCTTTGGCATTTGGTGTAAAGCTTATTGTTTTAGCCATGGGCGCTGGCGGAGTAGCAACGATGTGGGAAGCTGTTTTTGCCGATGTTGGTGTTGCGTTATTAGCAATTTTAAATGCGGTACGTTTGCAGAGAATGCAGTGGAATTAACCGTCATTACGAACGAAGTGAAGTAATCTGTTTATTGGTAGCCTAAAACTCACTTGGTGTAGAAATTTGGCAGATTGCTTCGTCGCGAAAAGCTCCTCGCAAAGACGAAACCTAATGTTATTTCGAGTGCAGTCGAGAACTTTTAAGTTAGTATCTCACAAACCTTGCATTTAGAATGAGCACAAGCTGACACGCTGACTATTTAAACGTCATTACGAACATAGTGAAGTAATCTGTTTATTGGTAGTCTAAAACTAACTTGGTATAGAAATTTGTCAGATTGCTTCGTCGCGAAAAGCTCCTCGCAAAGACGAAACCTAATATTATTTCAAGCGCAGTCGAGAACCTATAAGCTATCATCTCACAAACCTTGCATTTCGACTGCGCTCAATGTGACACGCTGACTATTTAAATGTCATTACGAACGAAGTGAAGCACTCTGTTTATGGGTAACCTAAAACTCACTTGGTGTAGAAATTAGACAGATTGCTTCGTCGCGAAAATACTCCTCGCAATTCGATTAGTAACAATCCGTTTTTAGCTGATTACTATTTTCAAATGCCTCAAAAGTGATGGTTTGGTTTCCTTCAAGTATTTTTTCAATGACATCTAATACATCATGTTGCATGGCTAATGAACCACAAATCATAATTGTACCATTTTGATTGATTGTTTCCAAAACCAAATCTTTTTGCTCCAAAACGGCATCTTGAATATATTGCTTTTCACCCTCTCTTGAGAAAGAGGTGAATATTTTTAAATTTCCACGATTTGAGGCTTCTTTTTCAAAAATAGAATTATAGACTTCCATAGAAGCTTTTTTACGCCCTCCCCAGAACAGCGATATATTCTTAGTTGTATTTTCTGAAATCATCCCTAAGAACGGAGCTATGCCAGTGCCATTTGAGATGAAAATCGAATTTTTTGAATTTTCCGGAAAATGAAAATGTTCGTTTCGGTCTATAGCAGCTTTTATAGTTTCACCAACTTTTAATCCGAAGAGAAAATTAGAACCTCTCCCCAATTCGTGTTTTTTAATACTTAATAATATTTCATCTTCTATTCGTGCAACAGAATATTCACGAACCATATCATCTGCATTCGGAAAAATGGCTAACAGATCTCCCGATGTAAAATCAATTTTAGATTTAGGTTTCAATCTTAACAAAAAAGTATCATCGCAATTCAATGCTGTTCGTTCAACAACTTCAAATTCTACTTTCTTATATTTCTTTTTATTAATTATCGGACGCTCAATTGGAATAGTAAATCCTACCTGTTTACTAAATTGAATCATCCAAAGCTCAAAAGAATCAAAATCGGACTTATTAATTTTAAAAAGTGGTAACTGCTGATGAAAATTATTTGCTGATATTATTTGATTATCTAGCTCAATAGCAAACTTGCAATAATCGGGATAATCTAAAGAACCAAAACCAATAACCGAAAAGTCAATTTTATTAGGCTGCTGAATTGTAGAAAATAACGCAGGGAATTTACGTGCATTCGTTGGTGGCTCTCCTTCGCCATATGTAGACGTGAAAACAATTATATTTTTTGCCTTCGCATACACGTTGTATTTATTGAGTTCCGTTAGAAATACTTTCTTGCCTACTTTTGTTAATCCGTTATAAAGTCTTTGCCCAAAGTCAAATGCCGTACCACTCTCCGACCCTACTAAAATTATATATTCACATTCATCTTTACCTAGTAATTGAGTAATTCGTTTTCCTTTCTTTCTACGCTTTAAGGTCATTACAAAGCCTGAATACATAAAAAACAAAATAGATGTACTGGCAAGTAATAGTATGATGGACCAAATGACATTTCCTTCACCCGTATGCAATACCAAACTTAACCGCGATGCCATTGTCACAAAAGGATAATCGCCACTACGCACTATGGTTCCGGTTTGCTGATTCACCGCTACTTCTTTATCCTGCAAGGCTATTAAGTAATATTCTTCGGGATCATCTGAAAATGGGAATTCAACTTGCCGAACAGCTGCTAAAGTAGTCTCCTTAAAAAAGGGTACTTCTTTTATATGATTATAAGCTTTGGTGTTTTCATTTACAACTACTTCTTGCTGTTCAACATTAGCCTCAGGAAGCAGGTTAAATTTTTCGGCAGATAAATAAACTCCCGTTACGGCAAGAATTACAATAGGAATAAAGAACCAACGACTCAAGACCACGTGGTATCGTAATTCAAAATAATCTTTCTGGACTTTTGAGAATAATTTCGAGAATCCGCCTTGGCGCTTAGCTAACAAAACTAAGCCTGTAATGGCAATTATAGCTAAGAGTAATGAAATAAGACCAACAAAAAAACGACCTATACTTTTTAAGAATAATGATCGGTGCACATTAGTCGCGAAAGTAAATATATACGGACGCTCTCGCACTTCACCCAACTGCTCACCCGTAACGGGATTCACATAGACATCTAAGGTCTCCATGTCCATGGTTAACACAGAAGCTTTTACGAAACCCGATGATTCTACTTCCAGCCCTAATACTTCGTCATAGGTATTCTTTAAAGCATCAATGGCAGTTGCCAACGAAACCTCTTCTAAATTTTCTACCGCATAGCCCTTTGTTTGGTGAGAAATAGGCTCAACCGCCAAAATGATTCCCGTTACGGAAGCCACTATTAAGAAAAGCGAAGAAACTAGGGCAAGTGTAAGATGGCTATAGCGCCAAATAGAAATTGTCATACGAGATGATGAAATTTGTATTCTTAATTTTTTTTAAAACTTCCAGAATGACTGTACTAAGCCATTCTGGAAGAGTGATTGTGATTGTAAATAAACACACTAATTATAAAACATCATAACGAACCCGCCTAATCATCGGGCAGGCGCAGCCGAGAACTCTTAAGTTAATATCTCACACACTTTGCATTTCGACTGCAGTAAATGTGACATGCTAACATCAAAAACGTCATTATGAACAAAGTGAAGTAATCTCTTTATTGGTAGCTGAGAACTCATACGGTATCTAAATTTCACAGATTGCTTCGTCGCGAAAAGTTCCTCGCAAAGACGTTTTCTATTACAATTATTACTGAGGTAGCATACGTACGTAACGAATGAATCCTTTGCCCTCTACTTTAGTTGTTAAGTTTGCTGTGGTCAACGGAAATTGAATATCATCAGCATAATACCCTTGATCCTCTACAGAAGTTTCAAAACGAAGGCTATAACCCTTGTCTATTTTATCCGTAGGAATTTGCAAAACATTTAATGTACGTTCTCCGCCACTGATGGTCTCACCAGAAATAGCATCTATATTCGGACGATTTTTTCCGTAGAATTTCCACCATTCGGTAATTTCACCGTACCACTCACTATCTTTACCTTGCACATAAATAGTCTCTACGTATTCATTATCGGCATCAACGATAGATACGATCAAATAGGCACCTTCGCCAGAATAATTTGTTAATTGAATAAGACACTTTACAGGCGTTTTATCTACTGGTGTGAATGCTGTTAATAAAGACCCGACCAATAGAATTGCCGGAATATATTTTAAAATTTTTTTCATCTATTAATAAATTTGTATTTAAATAAACCTGGATAATTATCTACTAATTCTACTATTGTTTTAAGAAATCTAGCGATGTGTTCCCTTTCTGCAACACCTCGTTCTCACTTGCCAAATCGTATACCGTTTCTTCAAAATCGGTTGTACTCTTTACGTCTGCACCTTTAGCTAACAAGAATTTAAGTAACTTATCATTCTCGGCTTTCATAGCCGCTAAATGCAACGCTGTTACCCCTTCATTATTCTTAGCATTGATATCGATATTAAAATCAGATACTTTTTTCAATAACTCAAGGTCATTTTTCTTAGCTGCCACGTGGTATAAGGTATTCCCTTCGCCTTGAACAGTATCAAATTTTAATCCTTTAGATTTCAATAATGCCAATTTCGCATCAAAAGCAGCAGCATTTCTTTTGCTGAATGAATCTGCCAAGTAAAAAGCCGCAGTATTTCCGTTAGCATCTTTTGCATTGATATCTGCGCCTTTGTCTATCAGAAATGCTACAACATCTGCTGAATTATCATGAGCCGCAAGCATAAGTGCAGTTTCACCAGTATTGTTGGCTGCATTGATATTCGTTACATTTTTTGCTAATAACTGAACCATAGTAAGTTCGTTTCTACCAGCAGCTTTTAAAAACGGAGTATCACCCTTTTCATCTGACTGATTAACATCTGCGCCAGCATTTAAGAAAAGCTCAAAAATAGCAGCATCTTTATTACCTGAAGCTAAATTATGTAATGGCGTACTACCATTTTCCTGTACAATATTAGGTTCCAAACCTAGACCTTTTAAATAGGTATACACAGCTAGACCATTACTGAATCCGCGTCCGCTTTGAGAAGCGAACATAAAGGCATTACCACCATTCTTGTTGAACGATTTATAATCAACACCCCTATCAACCAGCAATTTTAGAAAATCGATATTTCCTTTTTTAGCAGCATAGTTAAAAATTCCGTTACCGTCATTATCCTTACTATCTAAAGCAAGACCTTTACTTAAAAAGAAATCTAGTTCTTTTTCGTTCTTTAGAGAAGCTGCGGCTAGCAATAATACGTTAGCACCATGTTCATTCTTCTCTTCAGCCAAATTCACACCTTTCTTTTCAAAAGCATTATAAACGGCAGGGTTTGTAAGTCCGGCATTCGCACCAAAAGCAAGCGGAGTAAAACGGTGACTATCTAAAGCGGTTACCGAGGTACCCTTATCTAATAAATATCGAACCAATTCGGCATCGCCAGAATAACTGGCCCAATGTAAATAGATACGGCTATCATGGGTTTTCTTATCTACACCATTACCCTCTAAAGAAAGCAAGTGCTTAATTACCGAGATATCTGCCTTAGAGGTAATTGCCAATGTGGTAGCATCAAAAGCATTATCGTCAAATGCCGTTGGATCGTTACCGTCTGCTATCTTTTGTTTTACGGCCGCAACATCTGGATTACTTTTCCAGAAACTACGATCCAATAATTCATTCTGCTGCTGTGCAATACCTGAGAAGCTAATAAGCAACAGTGTGGTTAGAGCTATTTGTTTTACGGTTTTCATGTTCTTTAATACTATTGAAATGGATATTCTCATAACTTAAAGCTTTTAAATCTTTAGATTCAATGTCAAAGGTAGTTATTCTTATTTATTCTAAATAAGAATTAAATATTTTTTTGGCAAAAAATATCCTTCAAAGAAGTTGTCGACTTCAAGACTTTATACATGTGTATTTATGAAGAGAACATTTTCATAAAGCCAAATGTTATTCATCTTACAAAAAAGTCAGCTGTTTTACCTAAATTTTCTTTATTCCACAATTCATTTTATATGCATAATTACTTCAATTTAAACATTTATAAACTTTGTTAAAATGTTTAATAGACCGTAAGACAGTAGCAAATAGTAATAATTCAAGAGTTTTAATTAAATTACGGCTAAAATGGGGATATATGTAATTGTACACATATCCGTACGTTGTAAACAATTTTGAAAATACCAAAAATCATAAAATATGGAATTTCAATACTAATTATTTTAGTAGTTGGAATTTACATTTCTAATAGATTAGCCGAACCGAATTTTGACTCTGATAAATGGAAAAACTGGACGGAAACAGAATCGGAAATGTCATTACGCTGGGACATGATGCGCAGTTTGGGAAAAAATCATGAACTGAAAGGCATGAATAAAGCCAAAATAATCGAATTGCTGGGCACACCTGACTCAGAATTAAAATCCACTTTCACATATTATCTTGGATATTCAAAACGTGGAATTAATCAAGGATATTTGGACATTGTATTTGATGAAAATGGAATCGTCGTGGATTATTCTGTGACGGACACATGACGCGAAAAAACTGTTTACAATCGAGTAGACGGCCGTGAGCTGTAAAGCCCACGGTGCGCCTCTCACACCACCGTGCGTACGGGTCTCGTACACGG
>NZ_JBGQOO010000013.1:0-128954 GCF_052119685.1 Maribacter spongiicola
CAACGGGAAGTATAACGGGCATACCTGCAGAGGGCACGGCCATCGGCGGAGCATCGAACGACGGTATCTATCCGATAACGATCACTGTAGACAGAGGAACGGAAACGGTAACGACCGATTTTATATGGACGATATTACCTGTACCTCCAGTAGCCGCCTATCATTATCGTTTGAACGCTGCCGGTCCATCGGTAGTCTCTAGCGATAACGGTCCCGATTGGGTGGGTGGCGCAACGGGCAACGGTGCCTTCAACGGTGCTGGTTATACGGTAACTGCCGGTAACGTCGGCGGTACGAACCCTATACTCGATTATGGCCTTCGCGATAGTTCGATCCCTTCCTCGATGGATGCCGCGACATATACCGGTATATTCACGAACGAACGTTGGGATCCGGGCACCGCCCCGGAGATGGGGTACCGATTTTCGGTTCCCGATGGCAGGTATACGGTGAACATCTTTGTGGCGAACAACTGCAGCTGTACGAACAAGGTCGGTCAACGGGTATATTCCATAGCTATCGAAGGTACTGTGGTAGAGACCAACCTTGACCTCACTTCAAGATTCGGTCATAGGGTAGGCGGTATGCTGTCTTACGAGGTAGATGTGGTCGATGGCGAATTGGATGTTACCTTCTTGCATGTCACCGAGAATACATTGGTCAACGCCATCGAGGTGAAGAAAATGGTGAGCGTAGCTTCAAAAACTCGTTTTGTTACAAGTGATACAAACAACAAATTTGATTTTTCAATAAGCCGAAATCCTATTGCTTCAAGTGACCAGATTCCATTGTTAATTGAAAGTCCAATTGAATCTGAGGGAATTGTTAGCATTTATGGATTAGATGGTAAATTAATTAGTACTCATAAAATTAGATTTAGTGAGGGAAAACAAGAAGTACTACTTCCAAATTTGAATTTGACTCAAGGGTATTATGTAGTGCAAATAGAGAGTAATGGCTCGTATATTCTCAGAAAGCTTTTGGTTAATTAGCTGTTTCAATTGAGATACTAAAGTGTGACGTTTATCGTATTATTCGATAATTAATAGACTATTAGTTACTTTATAGTCAAGAAATTTTATATTTGTTTTAGAATTAAAACAACTTTTTATAAACTTTTGCATTTATTATTAAGAAGTAAATGTAATGTGCTCTATGTAAAAATTTGATTTAGTTCTGCTTAGTAAAAGAAATTGTAGTTACAATTCTTTTAAACTTAATACGTTATATTTTACAAATTAACCATACATGCTGTCTACTCAGACCTACAAATTAACTGTACAAGCATTAGATTCAAAAGAAGTTTTAGAGGTATATTCGAAATCTTTAGATAGTCTAAACTGTGTTTGCCCTTATTATGCTTATGAACTTTTATTAAGTGATGAAAATGAAATTCAAAAACTTCATTTTTTCTCCTTTAATGATGAAGATGGTTCATTGGTTGCTATAATGCCTTTTTTAATTCGCGATATTATTATCAATGATGAAAATACGGGTCTTAAAGATGTTAGCAGTCCCTGGGGTTATAATGGTCCGTACTTTAAAGAAAATAGCTCGTCAGAAGAGAAAACTAATTTCTGGAAACAAGTTGATGAATGGTATACTAGTGAGAACATAGTATCTGAATTTGTCCGTTTTAATTTATACGGTCATTATTTAGAGTATACTGGTGAAACAGTACATACACTGCTTAATGTAAGAGGTGATATTACAGATTGGGAGCAGTTTTGGTCCAATCTAAAATCTAATACTAGAAATCAATTTCGTAAAGCTGAGAAATTAGGGCTGTCCTTTAAACTGGTTTATAAAGATATGGAAAAGGAGCACATTGCTGCTTTTTATGACTTATACATTGGTACGATGGATCGTAGAGATGCGAAAGATTTTTTCTACCATAAGTTAGAGTACTTCGTTCATTTATGGGAAATGAATAAAGATAAATGTGCCATTGGTTTGGTATATAAAGATGGAAAGGCAATTTCTACAGAATTATTTCTACTTACAGACGATACCGTGTATTCTTTCTTAGGGGGTACTGATGCAGATTATTTTAAACTGCGACCTAATGAGTTTTTAAAAATTAATGCCATACAATGGGCTGGTGAAGCTGGTTTTACTTATTATAATATTGGAGGAGGATTGTCTAACAGTAAAGAGGATAATCTATACTTGTATAAGAGAAAATATTTTCCATTAGATGAAGATGTGGACTTCTATACGGGAAGAAAAATTTTAGATGAAAACGCATATGAAATGCTGATAGCCAAAAATAATGTAGAAGCAGATATTGCAGCTTCTAAAGACTTGGCCAACGGATATTTTCCTAAGTACCGAGAGTAATCTCTATAGGTTTATTTTCAATTTCTTGAATAATATTGCGTTATTTATAATTCAGGCAAAATTTGAAGTGTACTCTTATTTCCAATGAGCGCCCTCTTTTAATAGTTTTGCAGGGTGCCCACCTATTAAACAGTTCTCTTGCTCAAACTTTCCTTTTACTATAGAATTACTGGCAACTATACTGCCATCTGCAATGTATGAACCTTTGTAAATTTTAACACCACAACCTATCCATACATTGTTGCCAATATAAATGTCGTTGCTTTTAAGGGGCTTTTTATGATTTTTAACTTTGTTTGGATAATAGATATGATGAAAGTCTTCATCTAAAAATTGACAATCCCATGAAATGGCACAATTGTCACCAATGGTAACTTTATGTGCCACCACCATTTGAGTATAAGAGTTCATGTAGCCTCCTTTTCCTATTTCTAGTACGCCACCTTTTCTAATATCAATTTTACATCCTTTTCCAATAGAGAAGCCTCCTTTAAAAATTAATTGCCCACTTATATTTAAAAAAGTTTTTTCTTTAGGGGTGGCGAAGTTTACGGTTCTTAATCCAAGAAGAACCCTTTTGCCTTTAGTGGTTATATTTTTATTACCGTATATTTTAACTTTGGGGTGAAGAACTATGTTGTTTTTATGAACAAGCTTGTAATACAAAGAATACATTATCACTCTGAGTGTGCTAATGTTACCTTCTCTACAAACTTCTTTTAGTTTGAGATACTGATTTTTCATTAAAAATGGTTAGGGGATGGCAAATATATAAATACTAAGAGGTATTTTAAAGTAATTCTTTATAAACCTCTAATGTGTTCGCTACCATTTGTGTTTTGGTGAATTTTTCTAATGCAGTTTTTTTGGCTGCTTCACCTAATTTTTCACGTAAATCTTCGTCTTTCAATACCTTATCTAAAAGCTTCGCTAAAGCAGCTTCATCATCCATAGGAAATACAAAACCGTTTTCACCATTGGTTATTTGGTCATAAGCTCCATTAGAATCTGAGCGTATAACACAGCATCCGCCCATCATAGCTTCAACGGCAACCAACCCAAATGTATCTGAACGGGACGGAAGCACAAAAACATCGAACAATTGATAATAGGGTTTAGGGTCTCTAAATGATAAAATGGTAATTTGATTTTGTAGCTTATTATCCTTCAAAAAAGTATCGAACCACTCTTTTGAGCCATTCGATTCATAATCACCTAAGAGAACAAGGTGTATTTTTTCTTTTAGTTCAGGCGAAAGGTACTTACCAATAGCGTTTACAAGAACATCCTGTCCTTTCATTGGGGTAATTCTACCTACCACTCCAATTAGTATTTTATCGGTTGGTATATGCTCTTTTTCTTTTAAAGCTACTAATGTAGCGGCACCTTCTACTTTAGCGAATCGTTCATCTATACCGTGGTATACCATTCGTATACTTTCCTCTGGGGAGTGCATTACCTTCTTAGTAAATTCTTTAGAACCTTCGCTTACTGCAATGAGTAGGGTAGGGTGTTTGTACCTAAAATTTGGGGTTATGGTATCTGCATGTACTGTTGAAACACATTTTTCACCCAAAAGCCATGGCACAAAGGTCATATTTGGCGAATGGCAGTGAATAACATCGGCATTTATTTTTTTTACCTGTAACATCACTTTAGAAAAGCTAAGAATGGTTTGTATTCCCTTTTTAATAGGGTTACCCTTAGGTTCCTTAAAATAATGCATGTGTACCCCAAGATGCTGGAATTCACTTTTAAGATTATCAAAGAATTCGGTATTATTCGATGATTTTATTTTATAGCCACTTGTAAGAATGTGTACTTCGTGCCCTTTATGGACCATACCTTTGGTCAATTCTAAAATATTAGTGGCTAGCCCATCCTTACCAAAACGCATTACAACAAATAGAATTTTCATGAGATGGGTTGTATGTGTTGAAATTCTGGTTGTCTTTGACGAATTAGGTCCATTGCCTCAGTAGTTGGGTTCGCATTAGGATCTACTTCAATATCGGCAGATTTTAGCACCTTTTGAAAAGTTAGCCATAAGATTTTAACATCATTGGTAAAACTTAAATTCTCTACGTAGGTGACATCATTTTCAAATTTACTCTCCCAAGTAATTAAATTTCTGCCAGATACTTGTGCAAGTCCGGTAATACCTGGTCTTGCAGAAAATCTTTTGCGCTCTTCGGTCGTGTAATAGGGTAGGTATCTAATTAAAAGAGGTCGCGGTCCAATTAAACTCATTTCGCCTTTTATTACATTCAATAATTGTGGTAATTCATCTATCGAAGTTTTACGCACAAAAACCCCAAGCGGCGTTAAACGTTCACTATCAGGTAATAAATTACCATCGGCATCTCGTTTATTATTCATGGTTTTCAATTTTAAAATTGAAAAGATTTTTTCATGCCTACCGGGTCTTCTTTGAACAAAGAATGGACTTTCTCTAAAACTTATGGCAAGTATTATAGCAGTAATGAATACAATAGGGAAAACCAAGATAAAGCCGAATGTTGCCAGCAAGAAATCTAAAGGTCTTTTAAAGAATTTTTTATACATGATGTTATTGATTATTAGAAGTAATCCAATTATTAATTGTTGAAATAATATAATTTAAATCTGAGGTATCGAACCTATAATCCATATGAATATTTAATAAATAGGTATAGGTAGTGGTTAAATCATTATTAGGCCATAATAATGCGGGGTAAATTTGATGTTGTACTAAATGCCTTTTTAATTCATTTAAGGTGTCTTCGCTTTTAAAAGCTAATAGCAGACCAAAGGGTGCTTTAGTTGCATGATGTACTATCTTAAAGGCATTAGAAGCGATTAATTTAGGCTGAACGTATTCTACATTCTCTTTCTTAAAACGATTAAAATCGGTATGTATATATCCATTCATGAAAGCTGCATGCGCTGCCGAAACGTGGTATACTTCATAAATAGATCGTACCATCAGTTCACCTTGCATATACGCGTCTAAGTACTCTTCTTTTTGAGCGTTTTCAGTGCAAGTTTCCTTTAGTTGCATAGCGCCTATAATAGTATCCCAAGCAGTATTCATAGGGTTTTGACCTGTATATGTGTCGAAAACTTCTGGTTTAGAAAGCGTCATGTCGCTTTTAGAAGCTTTAGGTTTCCAAGCAACACCACCCATTGGTATAGGTAATGTTTTTCGTAATGATGCAAAACAAAAATCTGCCTTACTGTTCAAGCTACCTTCACTTAACCACCCGTGAGAGTGGTCTTCAATAATTATCGGTCTATCGCCATCTGGTATGTCTGTATTTTTTAAACCCCAGTAGTTATTGACCATAACCAAATCTGTTGTCGAATTAAATTGCGACCAATCAATTTTCGATTCAGGTTCAAAAGGATCGACATAGTAATATTTTATGGTTTCGAATTCGTGATGCATCCACTCTTTAACAAAAGGGCAGTAGTATTGTGGCATCCAAATAGTATCAATATCGGTATCGGCGCTAATACGCTTAATCAAATATTTGAGCGCATATCTACCGGCATAGAATAAAAGCGTGTCGCCAAAATCGGGTGCACTCAATTGTGGTAGTTTTCTACCATAAGTACCCTCAATAAAGGATCCGTAACCAATGATATCTTTTCGCATAGTACAAAGAAACCAATTATAAACGATAGTTAATATCGTATTCGAAGAAGTTCTAATTTAATAGTTAAAAGGAATTCTTAGGAAAATAGAAATAAAAAAGAGCCTTACTTTTTAGTCTTTTAATAACGATTCATATTCCTCATGCAAAAGTTTCCAAATTAACTTCTGATCATACCTGTCTACAATCATTTGTCTACATTTTTCAGATGAATATTTTGTCGAATCAGCTTCAATAAAGTCAGCGATAGCTTTCTCAAGTAATTCTGTATTTTTCACAGGTACAATAAATCCATTTTCACCAGAGATGATAATTTCGTTACTACCGTTTATATCACTAACGATAACAGGAACACCCATTGCCCCAGCTTGCATAACAACATTTGGGAACCCTTCTCGATAACTTGGGAAAACCATTACATCTGATATTGCCAAATACGGTCTAACATCTTCGATCCAACCCGCCATTTTTATTTTTGGGTGGGTATGTAGTAATTCTTCAGTTTTAGGTTTTATAGGGTCTAGCTCTTTTTCAGGCGTTCCACCAACAATTAGTGTTACGTTAGCATATTTAGAAGCTATGTTAACAAAGGCATCGACTAATTCATGAATACCTTTATCGTTCACAATTCTACCTAAAAAAATTAAAATAGTTTCATCTTCGGCAATACCTAGCGAATTTTTTAAATCTTGCTTTTGAATATCCGAGAATAAATCAGGGTTAAAGTGTGATACATTTACACCGTTAGAACTCCCTTCACCGATTACTTTAAGTTTACTCGATTTAGTAAATTTTTCTTTTTTAACAAATTCATCTAAACCATTTGAGTTAGGGTACACTTTTGTAGCACAAGCATATGTTATTTTTTCAACGGTATTTAATAATAGTCTTTTCTTACCTGTTGCTTCCATTAATGGTAAGCCTGCGATAGTATGCAATCTATTTGGTACACCTGCTAAAAGCGCTGCCAAAAGACCTAAGGTACCTGCTTTAGGTGTGTGCGTATGTACAATAGCCGGTTTTTCTTTTCTAAAAAAAGTATACAACTGCCAAACAGCCTTTAAGTCTTTAAAAGGTGTTATTTTTCTAGTCATATCTATACCCTTAGTTCGTACGCCTTCTATTTCGGTGACTTCTGCTAAAACAGGGTCTTTTGAAGAAACACCAATGACATCATAAAATTGGTTCATGTAAGACAACTGCCCCTTAAGTAGTATTTTAAGAGATGATGCTACGGTAGTAACTCTAATTATTTTTTTATTGGACATGTAACTTTATTCTAAAATTTTATCTAGCATGTTGAATATAGCTGCTGATGACGATCATATATTTTATCGATGTCAAATTCTGTATGCACTTTAATTTTAAATTTTTGTGCCTTTTGTTGTGCCTTTTGATAATCAGACATCAAATCTATCAATTTTAAATGAAAGCTGTCTAGTTTAGATAAGTATCCGGTCGTGTCATCTAAAAAATCTGGAATACTACCGACAGGTGTTGTAACTACAGGTAACCCAACTGATCCTGATTCTAATATAGAAATTGGCATACCTTCCCATTGAGAAGGCATAATTTGAGCACTAAAATCTTTTAGAATATCAGGCACATCATTTCTGAAACCCATAAGTTCTATATGATCTTGTACTTTGAGTTTATCGATTTTTTGAATTAAAGAATCTTTAAGCGGACCGCTTCCTAGAAAATATACCTTAAAATTAGTGTGCCCGCTATCCTTTAATTTTACCACCAAGTCAGGTACAAAAAGTGGATTCTTTTGTTCTGTTAAACTTGCCAAAAATAGAAATTTAAAAATTTTAGGATTTTCAGAAACTAGCTCCTTTTCACTTTTAAACTTGATTAGATTAATTCCATTAGGCAGAATTACTCCTTTTTTTAAATACCATTTTTCTCCTCTATCAGAAAAAATAATATCTTTTGACCTTAATGGTTTGGTTATAAATAGCAACCATCTGCGTAATACGCTACTTACAATATTGTTATGTAAAGTGAACACAATCTTTAATGAAAAACCACTTAATTTTATTAATATAGCAACCCATAGCGCATGAAACATATGGCAATGAACCACAGGTTTTGGTTTAAATGGCGTCAAAATTGTCTTTAGCTTTTTTAGACCTTGCCCAAGTTGAGAAAATGAATCAATGTTTAAGAATTCGCAGGTTATACCTAGTTTGGTAAACTTATGTTCAATGTCATTTAAGCTCGTAACAGAAATCACGACAACTTTTTTATTATCATTCTTAGCTCTTTGACTTAAGTCTAAAACCAAATGTTCAGCGCCACCGCCAGATAGACCAGTTATAATATGAATGTTATAGTTCATTTAGTAATTGGTTTTGCTTAAAAATAGATTCTCATAATCTGCAATAATCTTACTTTCATTATATCTAGAAACCACAGCATTTCTTACTTCTTGTATATTCCAATCTTTGTTGGCTGAAATCTTTATCTTATCTGAATATTCCTTTTGATCTTCTGCAATAAAACCATTTACACCTTCAATTATTATTTCATTTATACCACCAGGGGCATTAAATGCTACTACTGGTGTGCCTACTGCACAGCTTTCTAATAATACATTGGGGAAACCTTCAACAAAAGAACCTAATAAAAAGATATCGTGTTGCTGTAGTAGAGTAGAAACTTCGTTAGAAAATTGAATGTGGGTTACTTTATCGGTTAGACCATATTGTTCTATAACACTAAAAATTTCATCTTTAAGTTCACCATTGCCAACGATAGTATATGTAAAAGGTATGGTTAAATCTTTTAGAACTTCTAGAATTCTCAAATGACCTTTTCTGCCAGAAAGACTACCTACAGTTATTAGTTTGACCGGCTCATTTTTATCTCGTAATTCTGTCTTTAGTTGGTATTTATCGGAAATAGGATTGTTTATAATAGCTATTTTTTCTTCTGGAAAATTAGATAGTTGCTTAATGTCTTCAGCCATATCTATCGATTGGCATACCATTACATCTAATTTGTGCATTAAATATTTATTTAGCCAAGGTGGTAAAGTTGCTTTAATATGTTGTACTTCAGCTAACTTACTTATTACATTTACTTCTCTACCAATAAAGATGGTTTTAGAGAAAAATATTTTACAAAGACCTAGCATTATATTTACATGACCAATGGTACCAAAAACAATATCTGGTTGACCATTTTTTATAGTTTTATAAACTGTGCCAAAACTTCTCGAAACTCTATCATGATTTAAAAACTCTAGATTTACATCGGTTACTTTAAACGTAGCATCTTTATTAGAGCCTATTACGTAAAGTGTAGTGTCAAATTTAGATTTATCTATTTTTTGAGCAACAAAAGATACCACACGTTCTGCTCCTCCAGCTCTAAGCGAGGGTATAAAGAAGAATATTTTAATTTTACCTCTAGTTTTACCTGAGTTCAGCATATCTTTTGAAAATTATAATTTTTATGTATTGCGGCTTGATTATTTTTTGATTAATTCACTTGTTCAATCCAATTTAAGTAACAAATGTTTTTGAAACCTTTATACTGTACCAAAATGTAAAAATCATTTTTAAGATGATTACGACACTCGTACAAATAGCTATACCTAGAATACCATAATATTGTATAAATACATAATCTAAAATTATATTTAAGATTAACGCGATTAGTGATGAATATGCCATAAAAGCATTTTTGTTGATACTAGTTAAAAAATTAACTACAACCATTCCACAGATTGTGAATGGCGTATGTATTAGAAATACTTTTTGCATGGTAGAAACTATTGACGAATCTTCAGACGTAAATTTGTTTCGTTCATAAAATAATTCAACTAAAAAGTCTGAAAATAAGATTCCAATAATCGCACAAATAGTAGAGACTATAAATAATAGTTTTACCATTTTTAAATAAGAATTAAAAGCCTTTCGTTGATTGTCAATGAACATGCTTGAAAATTTAGGTAATAAAACATTGTTTAAAGCGACCACAAGAATACCAATTAAAAAAGCAGGAATTTTTTGACCATAATTAATGGCAGCAATGGAGCCAACCAATAATTGAGCAGCAAAGTATTGATCTACGACACTGTTCATTCCTGTTAAAAAACCCGATGAAACTTTTGCGGGTACTTGTTTTAACATTAGTTGGACGTTGGCATCTTTTATATTCGGTTTTGATAAGGTGAGTATGTTTTTTTTAATACAAATAAAAATTAAAAATATGATACCTAGTAGTGAACCTACTAAAGTGCCAATTGCTAAAACGTTATAGCCTAATTCTTCTTTGAAATAAGCAAGGAATAAAATCGTAACTATGGGTATGAAAAAACTGGGTAAAGAAGAGTATACAAATTCTCCTTTAATATTCAACATACCTGATAGAAGCGATGATATGCCCCATAAAAATATACAAGGTGCTAAGAAATAAAACTGTGACTTGATCATGGAGTAAAAAAGCTCGTCATGATCAGGAAATAGAGTTTCTAAAAACGTATCGGTTATTAAATATGCAATTAAAACGAAAATTGCAGAGGTAACTATCGTAATTAAAAAACCCGTTGCTTGAAAAGAAGCAGGGTTGTTTCCCTTTTTTAATTCAGCAACATAATTAGGTATAAAAACCCCTTTGAAGGCACCAAGAAAGACGTTTTGAATAAAGCCAGGCACTAATATTGCTATGAAAAAAGTATCTAATACTAGCGATAGCCCAAAGCTAGAAGCAATGTATGTTTCTTTAAAAAAGCCTAAAAATTTGCCCAAAAGTGTAATACTCGCTACAATAAGTAAATTACGAGCAGTACTATTATTTTTAGAAAAAATATTTTTTATAAACTGTTTTGGATTCAATACAGAAAATTAAATTGGTCTTTACTATATTACTAGAAACATAAATCTTAAAATTCATATTATAAAATATAAACCCTTTAAATAGATATATATTGTATTATGATAGACTTTACGCGGTATTAATTATAGAAGAATTTTCAACAGGCGTTGATTCTTTTTTTAGTTCTACATGTATCCACATTAAAATAAATAAAGAATAATTAGAAGTCAGGAAATTATGATTGGTCATCAAGAATAAACTAAGTCCTAAAATCATCATTAATAAATGGGGTTTATCATTGAACACTTTATAGCTCTCAATAAATAACCAAATAATATATATAAGAAATATTGTTATCGGAATAATACCGCCTTCACCCCATATTAAGAGATAGGTATTATGAACACCTACTGGTGGTGCAATACCTGACCCAAGAAATGATTGATATCCATTACCAAATATTGGCTTGTTTTGCAATGCGTCATAATATCTACTCCAAGTTGTCCATCTTGAATCTTTATCTATACCCTTAGATTTTGTTTCGTTACCTGTCAAAGAAGCACTTATTTGTTCTAATCTTGGATTTTTGACAGGTAGAAATTCATTATAAATAAGTAGGGAGCTAAGAATGCCAAAACCTATTGCCAGCATTTTAATATTTTTAATACTTAGCTTAATAGATAGTACATTAATTAATATCCAAGTAATTACAAAGGTTCTCGAGAGTGTAAACAGACCCAAGAGTGTAAAAGCAGCTTTACCTATTATTTTATAGACTTTTGGTAATAAAAAAGATGCTGAAAAGCCCATCAAACAGATAAGGCCTCCATTATTTGGGTCTAAATAGAATCCACTATATCTTCCGTAATCAGCTTTTGGGTCGTTAAATAAAAACATATTTCCTAATATAGATAGTGCTCCAATCATTAAAAACCACCACATTTCAATTTTACTAGTCCTTTTCAGGACTTCATACCCTCCCCATATTACAATGAAAAATTTAATTGCTATAACAAGAAAAAACCTAAAATCTGGCATGTATTGTTGGTCAACCAAACCTGATATTAAGAAATAAGATAAACCGAGTAATAACATGCTTTTGTTATTACCGCTCTTTCCATTAATTATAACATATAGAATTAATAATGCATATGATATATAACTAATTATAGATGATATCGAACCATTCATATATGTTAATATAAATGCTGGCAAATTCCATAAAAATAGAGCTAAGATTAAATATCTTAATACAGGAAATCTATTTTTATTTTCATCTAAATTATGTGTCATATAAAAACTATTTATTAATAGATAGAATTAATTTTTCCCACTTCTCTAAAATAGCGTTTAAACCATATTTCGATATAGATTTTGGACCATTATTCGCTATTTTAAATCTGAAATCAAAATCGTTAACTAATAATTCCAAACCTTCTTGCATAGCCTTACTATCCTGATCAGGAATTAATAATCCATTCTCATAATTTTGAATTAATTCACTAGGACCTGAATTACAATCATAAGAAATACATGCCATTCCATTAGATAGCGCTTCCATTAGCCCCATAGGTAAACCTTCAAATTTCGAGGGTAGGGCAAAAATTTGGGAATCTTGCATAATCTTATCTATGGATTTTACGAAGCCTAAAAATTTAACTTGTTGCTGTATTTCTAAATCGGCAGTAATCTTTTGTAATACTTTTAATCCCTTTTCTCCATCACCTGCAAATACTAAGTTCCATTCTTTGTTTTTTTTAAGTATAGGGGCTAAAATGTGTAAGATTTGATCAAAACCTTTATTTTGATACCTATTTAAAGAACCAACTACTAATATATTTTTTTTTCTTTCTTCGAAAGGTTTAATTTCAATAGGAATTATCAATGGGTTAGGCATAACTTGGACATTTGCCTTAAAACTCTCGTAATATGGTTTGTCAAACTTTGTAAGTACCGTAGTTACATCAGCAAATCTATAGAAATACTTTCTAATGATGTCTTTTTTTCTGGTAGAAGGGGCTGTATGATTTGTATGTTCGGAAATTATTAATTTAATGGAATATATTTTACCTACAATTATTGCTGTTAAGTTGTTTGATGGTAAAAATGAAATTAAAATGTCTGGTCGTTTTTTTTTTTGTTTGTAATAGGTGAAAAGATTTTTGATTGAGCGTATTGTTTGATTTTTATCGTTACCACCATGTAGTTTTACACGATTAATATTTGTGGATAGTTCGTAATCCTGTCCTTCATGAAAAGTAATTAATTCTACTTCATGATTATTAACAAGACCATTCGCTATTGTTGACATGACGCGTTCTGCACCACCACCAATAAGAGAAGGTATTACGAAATGTATTTTCATTTTGAAATTATAATTTAAAACTGCGAATATAGACCCTACTTTAGAAATATTCCTATAGTATTTGTTTAAACGCATTTTATGGCGACAAAATTATATAATGTGATATATTAATCTTACTACTATTTAGTAATTAAAAACAGCTATAGTGTGTTTATGATTTATAATTAATATTTTCGTTATTTATTTATATAAAATGTTGAAAAATTTACTTCCTGTTTTTAATTTAATTGAAGAGGAAATTTATAAATACAAATTTACTGTATTTGTACCTGTATATAATGCAGCGGAAACCATTAGCTTAGTTTTTGATTCTTTAAATGCTCAAACCTTTAAGGATTTCGAAGTTATTATTATTAATGATGGATCTACTGATAATTCTCATGAAGTTATAAATAGTAAATTACCAGATTTAAGTTTTGACCATACTTATATTAATAATATTGTTAATGTAAACAAATTTGGTATATTATTCGAAGCAGTTGAAAAAGCTAAAGGTGAGTTTTTTATAATTCATGATTCTGATGACCAATGTACATCAAATGCTTTGGAAACATTTTTACGGCAGTATAATTCAATTCCCAACGAATTAAAAGACAAGATAAGTGGTGTTACATGTAAATGTAAGAATCAATTTGGAGAGGAAATAGGTGCGAAACTACCAGAAAATCCTTTGTTTAGTAATACTTTTGAAAGTTCAATCAAATATGGTTTGTCTTTTGAGAAGTGGGGATTGGTAAAGACTAGGTTACTAAAAAGTATAAAAATCGATAAATTTATTGTAGGAAAAGGAATGATTCCAGAAAGCTTTATTTGGATGATTTTTGCGAAAAACAATTACCTAACTAAATACTGTTCTGATGTAATCAGAATTTATTTTGTTGATAATCAGAATAGCTTGTCTACATTGAAGTATGATAAAAAAGCTCTAGGAATGAGTTTGTATGCTATAATGTTTATGAATTATTTTTATGAGGATTATATATTTACTTATCCAAAACACTTTATAAAAAGACTTGTATCCCTTTTAATGGCGAGTAAATATTTAGATTATACTTTTAATGATTATTCTCGAAGTATAGATTCTATATTATTAAAAATTTTGTTCACAATACTTTGGCCTTTTAAATCTTTCTTATAAAAAAATAGCCTTGTTAATAATTAAATTAACAAGGCTAAAGAATTCCTTTTACTGAAATAAACTATTAACTTATTCTGAATCTACTTGATTCATATATTCTTCAATATTTTCATAACCATCACCATCAAAGTCACCTCTGTAACTTTGGTTCAAATTTCCAAATGTTTTTATTTCCCATGCATCGGCCATGCCATCTTTATCTGAATCATAAGAGTTTGGTCTCGTATTTGAAGGTATATTTGGTAAAACCCACTCACTAACTTGATGCCATTTTTTATCAAGTCTAGTTTGAACTGCATTTAAAAAGTATTCGTCTAAAGGGTCTAAAAAGGTTTGTGCATTACCGCTGTTATCTAAATATTTATTAGCTCCAACATTTCTATTGATAATTTTACTATTGTAGGCTTCCTCAGCAGATGCGGGTATCAATTGATTAGGTATGTTTGGGTGTGCATGTTTGTTATTTGTAAAGAATGAATCAGCCAGAGGTATTGTTCTATCATAAAAATCAGTCCAGATTTTTTTATTTTCATTATTAACATTACTTCTTAAAGGGTTTGTCCAACCTTCGTAAAAATTTCCAGTTGTGTAAATTATCGGATATACTTTTTCGGTTACACCAACATCTTGATATGCATGCGTTTTGTATGATGTTGAATTAGTTGGTATTCCATGCCAGTTGTTAATGTGGTTTAAATTTAATTGGTAATAAGTATTTATCATTTTTGAGCCCACTTCATAAACAACGTTATTAATTATTTCCGATTGACCATTCCAACTAACATTTGGAGTTCGATTCGATCCTATGAAAACATTTCCATTTATAGATATGTAATCAATTTTATCTTCAGGATTATTATCTTTATTTGGATTAACTCCCATTGCCATGTTTGTATGGCTATCAGCAACAATATTATCTTGAAATGTTAAATTATAAACAGTATTACCTTCAGCGGCTACTAATGCATCAACATAACCACCCATTGCTTTATCGTAAGAAAAAGATGCACTACTATTAGAAACAATTATATCGTTTCCGCCATAAAATAAAAAAGCCCAAGTAAATGAATCATCATCTGCAATACCATCAATATTACCTTTAGCCCCATTCTTATCATAAATAGGCCTACTACGCAAGAATCTAAATATTAAATTTTGATTGTCCCCATATCTACCATTAAGTCGAAAGGACCCCCCGGTTAAGGTAATTCCACCTTGAGGTGCCGATTGTCCAAAAATTGTTTTGTTGTTAACACCGCCCATACCATCATAGCCAAATTGATTTTGAGTTCCGCCTACGCCTAGTTGAATGTTTCCTGAAATATTAAATACAATGTAACCAACATTTTCATTTTGCATTGCAGGAAATAAACCGCCTTCGTAATATTCGTCATTACCGTTCTCAGCTGGATAATATGTTAAAGTTTTATTTCTATCTAAAGTATTTATGATTGCTAATGCTTTACCTCTACCACCGGTAGCATTTGAACCACCGCCATAGGCACTCGGAAATGCTTTTACTGGCCCGTTATCACTAACAGATACAGTAACTGTTGCTTGTTCTTCAGTTACTTCACCAGTTTCTTCATTAACCACTTCTGCTGTATAGGTAAAGGTATCTTCCTCTGGTGTAGTTTCTTCAGTTGGAGCTGTTTCGTCAGTTGGGGTTGTTTCTTCTGCTGGAGTTGTTTCTTCTGCTGGAGTTGTTTCTTCTGGTGTATTTTCCTCAGGAGTTGTTTCCTCTGGGCTGGTGTCATCTCCCACCTTATATGTTAACGTATTGTCATCATTAATAGTGACAACACCGTTAATTGGATTGGAGGTCTCAATAATGGTAACAGTACTATTAGAACTCAAATTATCATTATTTAAAACATCCATTAAAATTGTTGTTTGACCTTCGTTCATAAAGAAAGTATCATTAATTAATAATGAAATTTCTAATTGAGAGTCATCTGTTTTAATAACGTATTCAGATAATAAATCGGCATCTTTACTGCAGGAAAAAAGAAAAAATGATGCAAGAATTGACAGGGTCACTTTGGAGGATAAACGAATGAACTTTGACATAAGTAGGTAAATTGCTTTTGAATTAAAATAATTACTATTTGGGTTACAATAATAATCTAATAAGTTATTGTGTCGATGAAATAACTGTTATTTTCGATGAACTGCATAATTTGTTTTGGGGCAACGGTTGTTCAACGCTGAAATTCATATTTTATTTTTTAAAATTATGATTTTCGATTAAAGGCATTTTCGATTTTTAAATTTTAGATAATTATTTATAACCCTTTGGTTACGTGGTTTCTTAGTTGTTTGGATGTTTTTAATCGATGAACTACACTTCTTTTTTAAAATACTCGACCAAATACAACATTTGTTAACATCTTACTAGGAATTTGAAGAGTAATATTAATTCGTTAGATAATTTTTTTAACGCTAAAAGAGAGATGCTTGGGCGTTAAACGCTGTTCGCTTGACACCTTGTTTTACGCTAAACGCTGTTTGCTGTACGCATGGCGCTTTTCGCAATTCAATTGATAATGTATTCCTTAACAATGGATGCTGTTCTTTAATTGCTACCCCTTAGTCCTTTATAATACCTGGCAGAATTTGTAATGTATAGGAGGAGAAATCTATAAATTATGTCAAAAAAAAAGCTTGTATAAATATTTCTATCCATACAAGCCTTTCAATTTTTAATATACGGCGATTATAATCTTGCGTCTACATCTTTCTTAAGTATACCTTTTACATCGTATAAGACACCTTCTGGCTTTAGTAAACTCTTTAGTTCCATTTCTAAAAACTCTTTATGTGCTACCGTTAAAACAATAGCATCGAATTTTTCTGTCGGTAATTCTTTTACGACATCCATTTTATATTCATGCGCAACTTGTTTTGCAGATGCCCAAGGATCAAAAATAGTAACATTGGTACCGTAAGATATTAGATTGCTGATAACATCTACCGCCTTAGTATTTCTAACATCGGGGCAGTTTTCTTTAAAAGTGATCCCTAATACCAGAATTTTACTACCTTTTATTTTAATATCTCTCTGAACCATTAATTTTATAACCTCTGAAGAAACGTATTTGCCCATGGTATCGTTCATACGTCTACCGGCTAATATAATTTCTGGATGGTACCCAAATTCTTGTGCTTTCTGAGCTAAATAATAAGGATCAACACCAATACAGTGCCCACCGACTAAACCAGGCTTAAAAGGTAGGAAGTTCCATTTGGTTCCCGCAGCTTCTAATACATCATGGGTATCGATACCCATAAGATTAAATATTTTAGCTAATTCATTTACAAAAGCAATATTAATATCACGTTGCGAATTTTCGATTACTTTCGCAGCTTCAGCAACTTTAATAGTTGGGGCTAAATGTGTGCCTGCAGTAATTACAGATGCGTATAGTGCATCCACTTTTTTCCCAATTTCAGGTGTAGAACCTGAAGTGACTTTAAGAATTTTTTCTACTGTATGTTCTTTATCTCCCGGATTAATACGTTCTGGAGAGTAGCCAGCAAAGAAATCTGTATTATATACTAAACCACTTTCTTTTTCTAAAACCGGAATACATTCATCTTCAGTTACCCCAGGATATACCGTTGATTCATAAATAACCGTGTCACCTTTCTTTAATACTTTACTTACCGTTTCAGAGGCTTTGTATAATGGTGTTAAAATTGGTCTGTTGGTACTGTCTACAGGGGTAGGTACGGTAACGATATAATAATTACAATCAGCAATATCAGCTAACTGATTGGTACAGAATAAGCCAGTTTCCATTTTAGGACCATCTTTTTGTACAGCCTGTAAGATATCATCTTCAACTTCAAGTGTACTATCATGACCCTTGCTAAGTTCATCAATACGTTCTGTATTAATATCGAAACCTATAACAGGATATTTAGTTGCAAATAATCTAGCAAGTGGTAAGCCTACATAGCCTAAACCAATAATAGCAATTTTAATGTCTTTCATAATCTTAATACTACGGTTATTTTTACTAACCTTAAATTTATCAGAACGGTTGCGATAAGCAACCATTGTTTATATTTTAACTCCTAACTCCTAACTCCTAACTCCTAACTCCTAACTCCTGAAAAATCTTATTTCAAATTCTCCCAATACCATTTGACCGCTTCTTTAAGTCCGGTTTTAATATCAAACTGAGGATCGTAATGTAATAATTCTTTTGCTTTATCAACAGATGCCAAAGAATGAGGTACATCGCCGGCTCTTGTAGGGCCGTATATATTTTTCACTTCTTTTATTTTTGGGTCATATTCCCCTAAATATTCTTTTAATAGTTCTGTTAGTTCATTTAAATCGGTCCGTTCACCATAGGCTGTGTTATATACGGTATTCATCGCGTTTTGGTTGTCTGAAACTATGGCGCGAACATTCATTTGAATTACATTATCGATATAGGTGAAATCTCTTGAAAAAGAACCATCACCATTAATAACGGGAGATTCATAATTCATGAGCTGCATTACAAATTTTGGGATTACGGCAGCATAAGCGCCGTTGGGATCTTGTTTTCTACCAAAAACATTAAAGTAGCGTAAGCCAATCGTTTCTATTCCATATGTTTTACTGAATACGTCTGCATATAATTCATTCACGTATTTTGTAATCGCATAGGGGGAAAGCGGTTTGCCTATAATATCTTCTACTTTAGGCATATTAGTTGAATCGCCGTACGTAGAGGAACTTGCGGCATAAATAAAACGTTTTACCTTGGCATCACGTGCAGCTACCAGCATATTTAAAAACCCAGATACATTAACATCGTTACTGGTGATAGGGTCATTGATTGACCGTGGTACCGAGCCTAAGGCGGCTTGATGTAATATATAATCTACACCTTCACATGCCTTTTGGCAATCGCTTAAATTTCTAATATCTCCTTCAATCAAGGTAAATTTTGGATGGTCTGTTAAAGGAGCCACATTTTCGCGCTTTCCAGTAGCAAAATTATCTAAGCAGGTAACCTGATTACCATTTTGTAGTAAGGCGTTACAAAGGTTAGAACCAATAAAACCGGCACCACCTGTAACAAGTATATGAAAATTAGAATTAAGATTGTATAAACTCATGTAGTTAAGTTATAATAGTAAAGTTGTAAATAAGAACTCTGTAATTAGGGCCTTAGTATTTTAAATGTTATTTAATTTAACATTTTTAGAAAGATTATTTATTTGCAATTAATTTGACCTTAATGGAATCTGTAAAAATTTTTGCTCCTTTGTCTGACAGATGGGTATTATCTCGCCAGTTTTCTAAGGCCCTATTATTTTGAAATAGGTCAGTGTAATTCCAATAAGTTATTTTCTTTTTATTTAAAAATAGACTTAGAGCATTATCATCTTTTTTACAATCGTCTTTGTAAATGGGGGCTGTAAAAATGATTAAGCGTTTATTGTTTTTTCTACAAAATGTGTCAATATCATTTATATACTTTTCATAAATAGAATTTAGCTGATAGTCATTAGGGCAGGTAATATCTATTTTTTGATTACTAATCTTTTTAAAAATTTCTTTTTGTTGCTCAGTCACTTTTATAGGGTCAAAACCTTTATAATTTGTTACGTCATTTTTTGGAAAAAAGTAATTTTTTAATAAACCCAACGTCGATCCATTAAAATTTATGGTCCAAAAAAACTTTTTCAAAAAAGTGATTTTGTTAAGTTGGTCAAATTCTCTTTTTATAATTTTATTTTGATTGTATAGTTTGGATAAAGCTTTGATATCATCACCATTATATAACGTATCGTAAGCATAGCCAGGGGATAGATGAAGTAAAACAGTCTGCTCTTTGTTTTCTGGTAAAGTCATTAATAATGTTGCAGCTGAAGCAATTTTTGCACCGTCCATCCCGATATTAAATGATTTATCCGATAATTGCGCATTATCGATATGATGATTAGCCCTAGAGCTGCCAAAAACAATTAAATCTAATTCATCTTTTTCTTTTAAAAATTGATTCACCTTGCCACCACTTTGTCCGGTAAAAACATTTTTGTTTAATTCTTCTAAGCCGAAATAGGCAATTTTATCAAAAACGTAAACCATTACCACTAAAAGTAGTGACAGCTTGAGAACATATTTTAGGTTGTTTTTTTTCATGTTAAAATTGAAAATATATAAAATTGTTTGAAGTGGAGTAGAAGAGATTTGTTAAAACAATTAATACGCTGCAAATGATAGCAATTTTCAAAGGTTTGAAATTCTTGCCGAAATTCTCTAATGCTATATTTTTTTTAAATAAATAATAATCAAAAGCGATGCCTATGGTTAGCACAAATAATGAATTAACCATAACATTAATATCACCGATAAAGGGAATACCACCTTTAAAAATCAAAATCTTATGAATAGCAGTAATAGCGCTATTTAATGTAGTGGCTCTAAAAAATACCCATGCCAGTAGTACAATAAAGAATGTGATGGGATAGCCTAAAAAAGCGAATCTATTTAAAAAGCTAAAGCGTGAATTAGATTTTATATATTTCTCAATGCTCAACACTAAACCATGAATACCACCCCAAATGATAAAATTCCAAGAGCTACCGTGCCATAGGCCACCAAGTAACATAGTGATCATCAAATTACGGTAGGTGATTTTAATTCCTTTTCTGTTGCCGCCTAATGAAATGTATAAATAATCTCTTAACCAAAATGACAATGAAATATGCCATTTTCGCCAGAATTCGGTTAATGATTTAGAGAAATAAGGTAAGTTGAAATTTTGATGAAATTTAAATCCCATAACCTTTGCTGTGCCTATTGCTATATCTGAATACCCCGAAAAATCAAAATAAATTTGAAAAGCATAGAAAAAGGTGGCTAATAATACGGTACTAGAATTATAAAGACTAGGGTCTGCATATATGGTGTCAACATATGTTGCAAGGGTATCGGCAATAACAATTTTTCTAAATAAACCAATAAAGATTTGTATTATACCCTCATTGAAATATTCTTTATTGAAAGTTCTTTTTTTCTCTATTTGTGGTAAAAGATTAGAGGCTCGTTCAATTGGCCCTGCCACAAGTTGTGGGAAGAAGGCGATATAGGTAAAAAAAGATAAAATGCTTTTTGTTGGTTCAAAACTTCTTCTATAAATATCAATGGTATAACTCAATGTCTGAAAAGTGTAAAAACTTATACCTACTGGTAATATTATATTTAGCGTTAAATCATTCGGTTGCCAACCTAAAGTAGAAACAGCTTGGCTAAAAGATTCGGCAAAGAAGTTATAATATTTAAAAATAGATAGAAAGCCTAAATTCGCTGTCAAACTGACTATTAGCCAAAACTTTCGTTGCTTTTCTGTTTTTGCTTTATATATGGATAAGCCAGCAACATAGTCAATAATTGAACTAATAATTATTAAAGAAAGAAAACGCCAGTCCCACCAAGCATAAAAAATATAACTAGCACCTAACAGCATTAAGTTTTGTAATGTTAACTTATCACTTAAAAACCAATATAGTATAAACACAATTGGAAAAAATATTAAAAATTCGATGGAGTTAAATAGCATAAAAAACTATTAAATGAAAGGATTAAAAATTTGCTTTGGAAATGTTATTGGTAATTTAACTTTGAATAGTTAGAACTATATCTTTTATTGATTATTGATTTTAGTTTTTTATTTATTAATAATCCAAATTCTTGAGAACCCGCAAGGTTAAAGTGGGTGGCGTCATAGAATAAGTCAGTATTTTTTTGAAGGGAATATCCGTCAATGAAAAATATGTTTAAGCTTTCACATGCAATTTTCATTTCATTATTGAAATTTTGATATTTTTCATCTATAGAGATACTATTTTTAATTTGTGAGATATCTATTCCGTTGTTGTTAATATAATTACCATAAGGTGTAGGTGCAGAAATGAAAATTGGAATTGAATTATTCATCTTAACAATTTTGTTAATTTCATTTAATTTTTCCTTTATCTTAGTATTAAGTTTTCTTGGAATATTCGTTTGTTTATTAGAAATTTTCTGCTCTGTTTCCCAATTTATTTTTCGATGACCTATATTGGAGTTTTCTTTACTTCTAATAAATGGTATTATAACTGATTTAAACAGATTAATTTCTTTTACAAATTTTTTGAGATTTGGTGTAGAGTCTTCTGTATCAATCAGGTCATTATTGTTAAACGGGTCAAAAAGAATGATAGTGTATGCTGGGTTTATAAATTTAGTATTTTCTATTTGAGTTGTAAGATTTTTGATTTTTAATCCATCGACTCCACAATTATTATACCATAAATTGAGATCCTGAATTGCAAATGTAGTCCACTTATAACTGTTAGGAACATAAAATGATTGAGTAGTACTTGAACCTAAAAATATTATTTTTTTTCTAGTTATTGTATCTGTAAAATTTTCACCTAAATAATTGATGTTGTTGTATTTAACCTTAATTATTTGTGGTAATTCGGGTATGAAGTTATTTTGGAATTGTTCGGTAATATTTGACCGTTTATTTGCTAAAGGATTATATAATTCAAAAGAGAGCAATAGTAGAGAAAAAGTAAATAATATAAATAAACCAACTTTCTTAATTAGTTTTAATTTAGAACTGGAAGTATATAAAGCTTGCTTTGTCATTAAGTAGGTATTTATAAATTATAATAATAGCTATAATTAAATATGAGGAATATCGAATAATGTGTTTATCTTTTAAAAAGGAGTAAATATCTCTTTCATCATTTCTGATTAACCATTCGATTATAATAAACCCCGCTATAGTTAAATTTAAATTCAAAAAAGAAAAAGAGCCAAGTTCACCTTCATTGCTACCGAAATCGAAGGAAAACATTTTTTTTAAATAGTAAAATGCTACATTAATAGTTGGCGATCTAAAAAATATCCACGCAATAGTAACAAAAAAATAATTCGTTAGTATTTGATAAATTTCTTTTAAAGAAGGTAAGTGTCTATTTTCTGCAACAACAGCACTTACATAGTTTCTGTTCGTTTTGAAAAGAAAGGATGGTAAGTATAGCATAGCATGTATCAAACCCCAAAATATAAAAGTCCAATTAGCTCCATGCCAAAATCCACTGACAAGAAATATAATGAATATATTTCTTATTGATTTAAATTTTGAAAATTTTGACCCTCCTATTGGGAAATACAAGTAATCTCTAAACCATGTGGAGAGAGAGATGTGCCATCTTCGCCAAAACTCTCCAATATTTCTGGAGAAATATGGAGTCTTAAAATTTGACATCAGCTCAAAACCTAATACTTTAGAGGTTCCAATGGCTATGTCTGAATATCCGCTAAAATCACAATAAATTTGAAATGAAAAATAGATAGCACCTAGCAGAAGAGTAGTACTGTTTAGTGTACTATAATTTTCGAAAATTTGATTCACGGTTGGAGCTAAAGAATCTGCTATTACCACCTTTTTAAACATGCCCCAAAGAATTAATCTTAATCCTTGCCTAGCTTGGTCATAATCATATTTTCTTTCTCTTAAAATTTGTGGTAGTAAATTGCTTGCTCTTTCTATTGGACCAGCTACAAGTTGAGGGAAAAATGAAACAAATGATGCAAACGAAATAAAGTTTTTAGTCGGGGTTAAACTTTTTCTATATATGTCTATAGTGTAAGACATGGTTTGAAATGTATAAAAAGAAATGCCTACTGGTAGTATAATTTTAATGGTCCAACTATTTTGAAGCGAATAACCAAAAAATGTAAAAAATTCGACAAACGATTCAACAAAGAATGAGTAGTATTTGAAAAAACCTAAAACGGAAAGATTAAATATAACACTAATCCATAAAAAAAGTTTCCTGTGAATTTTTGAATTACTCTTGTGTATTTTAATACCAATAAAATAATCTACTATGGTGGATAAAAGAATTAATCCTAAAAATCTGTAATCCCACCACCCGTAAAAAACATACGAACTTACTAAAATTAATATATTTTGAGATTTTATGTTTTTATTGAAAACAAACCAATAAAGTATAAATATTATTGGAAAAAAAATAGCAAACTCTAAGGAGTTAAATAGCATAGACTACTTAGTTTATATTTGGAAATCTAGGTTTTTTTGGGTTTTTTAAAAATAGTATTCTTTATACCATGTAATAAACTTGTCAACTCCTTCTTGTATAGGCGTATTTGGGCGATAGTCATAATCAGCTATTAAGTCATCTACATTTGCCCAGGTTTTTTCAACATCGCCAGGTTGCATAGGGTACATGTCTTTTTTAGCTACGGTATCTAAACTCTCTTCTATAGCGGTAATAAAATCCATCAACTTCACAGATTTACTATTGCCAATATTGTAAATTTTAAAAGAACCTTTTTTCTCTAATTGCTCGGTAACCGGTTTTTGAATAATACGCACAACACCTTCTGTAATGTCATCGATATAGGTGAAGTCGCGCTCCAATTTCCCGTTATTAAATACTTTTATGGGCTTGTCATTTACAATGGCATCGGTAAATAAGAACATGGCCATATCTGGTCTGCCCCAGGGTCCATACACTGTAAAGAAACGTAGCCCCGTAGTTTTGAATCCGTATAAATGACTATACGAATGTGCCATAAGTTCATTGCTCTTTTTAGTAGCAGCATATAAACTTACAGGGTGGTCAACAGCATCGGTGGTTTCGAAAGGTATTTTTTCGTTTAAACCATATACACTTGAGCTACTGGCATATACCAAATGTTTAATCTTGTAATTACGGCAGCATTCTAAAATATTTAAAAAACCAACTACATTACTATCGACGTATGCTTCGGGGTTTTCTAAACTATAACGAACACCTGCCTGCGCAGCTAAATTACAAACTACATCAAAATGCTGTGCTTGAAATAACTTCGGTAGATTTTCGCGATCTTCTAAAGCTAATCGAATAAAAGAAAATGAATTGGAAGTAGCACTTTTTGTAAGTACATTAAATTCTTCTGCATTTTTTCTAGCCATGCCAAGTTCGTTTAACCTGGCATATTTAAGATTGATATCGTAATAGTCATTGATGTTATCTAAGCCAACAACTTCATGACCTTTTTCTACTAAACTTTTAGAAACAAAGAAGCCAATAAAACCGGCAGCACCGGTTACTAAAATTTTCATGATTGCCCTATTTTGTAATAATTAAAGCCAATACCTTTCATAGTGTCCGTATCTAACAAACGTCTACCGTCAAACACAAATGCAGGTTTAAGCATTTGCTGATGAATTTTTTCCCAGTCATAGGTTTTAAATTCATCCCATTCGGTTAAAATTGCAATGGCATGTGCATCTTTCGTCACTTCAATAGGATCGTTGGTTACCTTCAATAATCTTCTATTTTCTTCTGGTGATCTTGTATTTAAGTAATCTAAATCGGCATAAATGCGTTCTTCAGAAACTTTTGGATCATATACGATGATTTCGGCACGTTCTTCTAATAAAGCATCTGCAACTGCAATGGCGGCAGATTCGCGCGTGTCATTCGTATCTTTCTTAAATGCCCAGCCATATATAACAATCTTTTTACCTGAAATGGTATTATAAAGGTTAGCTATAATGTTTTCGGCAAAGCGACTTTTTTGATAATCATTGGCAATAATTACCTGCTCCCAATAATCGGCAACTTCATTTAAGCCATAAGACCTTGCGATATAGACTAAGTTTAAGATGTCTTTCTGAAAACAAGACCCTCCAAAACCAACCGATGCATTTAAAAATTTAGATCCTATTCTACTATCAAAACCAATGGCTCTAGAAATTTCTTGAATATTGGCATCTGTTTTTTCGCAAAGTGCCGATATGGTATTAATAGACGATACACGTTGTGCCAAAAAGGCATTGGCAACTAGTTTTGATAACTCTGAAGACCACACATTCGTTTGTAATATGCGTTCTTTCGGCAACCAATGTTCGTATACAGCACTTAGTGCGTCTTTAGCAGCTTGACCACTTGGCGTATCATTACCACCAATTAATACACGGTCTGCATGAATTAAATCTTCAATAGCCGTACCTTCCGCTAAAAACTCTGGATTAGATAAAATTTCAAACTTAACAGCGTTGCCGGTATTATCTAAAATATTTTGAATTGCCTGAGCGGTTCTAACAGGAAGTGTCGATTTTTCAACAACAATTTTGTCATCTTTAGCTACTTTGGCAATATTACGGGCACAAAGTTCTATGAATTTTAAATCTGCTGCTTGCCCTTTCCCTTTACCATAGGTTTTGGTAGGGGTGTTTACAGAGATAAATATCATTTGAGCTTCATCGATAGCTTTATCAACTTCGGTAGAGAAAAATAAATTCTTACCGCGTCTTTCGCCAACGATTTCTTTTAATCCTGGTTCATATATAGGAAGTTGATCTAAATCGGTAGTATTCCACTGATCAATACGGTCTTTATTAATGTCTACAACTGTTACTTGTATTTCTGGACATTGTTTAGCAATAACAGACATGGTTGGGCCGCCAACGTAACCAGCACCTATACAACAAATTTTAGTAATTTTTTTCATTAATGGTTTAATAGGGATTAAAAAATGCAAAGATTAAAAAATAACGCTCGATTAGAAAATATATTTTAGATGAAGTCGTTATTTACTGGGTTCAAAAGCTTGTAGATACGATAAATGACGTATGCCATTTCCTTTAACCGATAATTTACACGAATTAAACGAATTATACTATGAATTGAGTGATTTGGTTAAATGTATAGTTAATTTTGAATCTTATATTTGTAACCCTAAATGAACAACTTTTGAAAACCATTGCAACACCTACCAAAATATGGCTTTCTTCTCCGCATATGGGAGGAACAGAGCAAGACTATGTTAATGAAGCCTTTGATACAAATTGGATAGCACCATTGGGGCCCAATGTTAATGCTTTTGAGCAGGCTATTAAAGATGAACTAGGCAATGCCGTTCATGTGGCCGCCTTAAGTTCTGGGACGGCAGCTATTCATTTAGGACTTGAATTATTAGGTGTAGGCAAAGGTGATGATGTCATTTGTCAAAGTTTTACATTTTCTGCGTCTGCCAACCCAATTGCTTATTTGGGTGCAGAACCTGTATTTGTAGACAGTGAAACAGAGACTTGGAATATGTCTCCAGTACTTTTACGAAAAGCTATTGAAAGCGGAATTAAAGAAGGTAAAAAACCAAAAGCGATTATTGCCGTTCACTTATATGGCATGCCGTATAAAGTTGCCGAAATAAGAGCTATAGCCGATGAATTTGAAATTCCAATTTTAGAAGATAGTGCAGAGGCCCTTGGTAGTTCATGTAATAACATTGCCTGTGGTACTTTTGGTGATATCGGAGTGTTGTCTTTTAATGGAAATAAAATAATAACTACTTCAGGTGGTGGTGCCTTAGTCTCTAAAAATAAGGACTATGCCGAAAAAGCTATATTCTTAGCAACACAAGCTAGAGATGATGCACCGCATTACCAACATTCTCATATTGGGTATAATTACAGAATGAGTAATGTATTGGCAGGTATAGGGCGTGGTCAAATGGAAGTTTTAAAAGACCGGGTAAACGCACGTAGAGCCAATCATCAATACTATATAGAGTCTTTAAATCAATTTAAACAAATTGAATTTCTTTCTGAACCCAAAGGGTACTTTTCAAATAGATGGTTAAGTTGTATCTTAACGCCATCTTTTGAAATGAGAGAAAAACTTAGGTTAGCCCTTCTAGAAGAGAATGTGGAGTCTAGACCTTTATGGAAACCACTACACCTTCAACCGATTTTTAAAAGTTCGAAGCAGTTTGTAGATGGTACCTCGGCATCGTTGTTCGAAAGAGGTCTTTGTTTGCCGAGTGGTTCTAATTTAACCAATGAAGAATTAGAACGAGTTGTAACAACTATCAAAAACGTTTTATCATGATCCAGAAATACCTAAATTATAATGCACAACGCTATGCCTCTAAATGGTTGGTGTTAGGCATTGACCTATTAACGGTAGTTTTCTCATTTATACTATCTTATTTTATTCGCTTCAACTTAACCTTAAATTTTGATATCCATAATTTTTTGGTTCAGATACCTTTAATTGCAGCAGCTGCTTTGATCGCTTTTTTAATTGTAGGTTCTTACAAAGGTGTGGTTCGACATACAGGAGTTAGAGATGTCTATAATATTTTCAATGCCGTTTGTTTTTTTAGCATTATTGTTATTTTCATTGTATTGACCAACAGACAGCTTGGTGTACTAAGTCAATTTACGATACCATTGTCTATAATCATTATTAATAGTTTGATTGCATTTATTGGTTTAGTTGCCTCTCGTTTTGTATTTAAGTCTTTTTATAACAAAATGAATAGTAATATTAAGGTGACCAAAAATATTATTATTTATGGTGCTGGCGATTCAGGCGTACTTACACACAGTGCAATTACAAATAATATGCAAAGTAGGTACAAGGTAATTGGATACATTGATAGAGATGCTAAGAAAATTGGCAAGAACATTAATGGTGTTCCTGTATTTGGAAGAAAAACCTTAACCGAAGCATTCATTGTAAAAAACAATATTTCTGAAATTATTTTTTCTATACAGAATATAGATTCCCGTAAATTAAGAAAGACCGTAGAAGGTTTGGTCGATTTGCCGATTGTGGTAAAAATAGTACCGCCAATTGAAGATTGGATCAACGGAGAATTAAAAGTTTCTCAAATTAAGCAAGTGCAGATAGAAGATTTATTAGATCGCGCACCTATTACTATTAAGAACAGTAAAATTGCTATGGAGTTGATGAATAAGACCGTTTTAGTTACCGGTGGTGCTGGTTCTATTGGTAGTGAGATTGTTCGTCAAATATGTAATTATGGTTACAAGTCTTTAATTGTTATTGATTCTGCCGAGTCTGCTTTATATGATCTACAACAAGAATTGAAGCAAAACGGATTTCATAATTTTATACCGATCGTAACCGATATTCGAGATAAGAATAGAATGAATGCCTTATTTGGGGAACATAGGCCAAATGTAGTTTTTCACGCTGCAGCATATAAGCATGTGCCTTTAATGGAATACAATTCTTACGAGGCGATTAAGATCAATATTGGCGGAACAAAAAATGTAGCGGATCTATCTGTATTGCATGGTGTCGAGAAATTTGTGTTTGTTTCTACAGATAAAGCGGTAAACCCAACTAATGTGATGGGGGCAACGAAGCGTATTGCAGAATTGTATATCAGCTGTATGCAAAAAGAAAACAAAACTAAATTTATAACCACACGTTTTGGTAATGTTTTGGGCTCGAACGGGTCTGTAATTCCATTATTTAGAAAGCAAATTGAAAACGGTGGGCCGTTGACCTTGACCCATAAAGATATTACCCGTTATTTTATGACCATACCAGAAGCATCTCAACTCGTTTTAGAGGCAGGTGCAATGGGTGAAGGTGGTGAGATATTTATATTTGATATGGGCGAATCGGTTAAGATATTTGATCTGGCCAAAAATATGATCAAGCTTTCTGGATTAAGATACCCAGAAGATATCGATATAAAAATTACCGGATTAAGACCAGGTGAAAAATTGTATGAAGAGTTATTGGCCAATGGAGAAAATACCTTGCCAACGTATCATCAGAAAATCAAGATCAGCAAAGTGCGTGATGTAGAATATGCGAAAGTAAGATCGAAAATAGATGAGTTATGTATTACCAATATGTTCTTTAGCGGAAACACGGTGAAATTAATGAAAGAGATTGTTCCGGAATACGTGTCTAAAAATTCAGATTTCTGTGAGCTTGATAAAACACCAAATTCTGCGGACGATACCAAAGCTCCTTTAAAAATAGTACAACCTTAATCATTTGAACATTAACCATATTTATAGAATTAGAAAGATGAATACATTGAAAACGAAATTTAATCATTACGGATTACTGGTATTTTTAGGAGTGCTTATTGCTTCTTGCGGGTCAAAAAAGGATGTTGTCTATTTTCAGGATGCCGAAGATTATGAAACCATTGTAAGTGACAATACCCATACGAATACTTTTAAAGTTGATGATGTTGTCGGTATCAATGTTTCTACTTTAGATGCTTTGGCAAGTATGCCTTTTAATTTATTCTCTTCAGCACAAGGTGAGCGAAGTATGGGTCAACCACAACAATTAGATTATATCGTTGATAAGAATGGTGAAATAGATTTTCCGGTAGTGGGTAATATTAAGATTGTTGGTCTTACACCAGAAGAAACAAAAGATTTGTTAAAACAAGAATTACAGCCCTATTTAAAAGATCCCATTATCAATATTCGTTTACGAAATTTTACGGTAACAGTTTTAGGTCAAGTAAATAGACCTGGAACGTACGAAGTAAATGGTGAACAAATTACCGTTTTAGAAGCTATTGGTCTTGCCAATGATTTAAATATTAAAGGTAAGCGTGATAATGTGCTGGTCATCCGAGATTTTAATGGAACTAAAGTGTACACGCGTATCGATTTAACCAAGAAAGCAGCGTTAAATTCACCAGTGTATTATTTAACACAGAATGATGTAGTGTACGTAGAGCCAAACCAGTCGGCAGTTACACAATCTACTTTAGATAATAGAGCAGGATTAACAGTATCTATCGCGTCTTTAATCATTACTACAGCTGTAATTATTCTTACAAGAAGCTAGAATCCTATTTTAATTACCCAATTCAATATATTATATGAATATTTCTGATAAAAAAGAAGATATTAAAAATGTGATTACCACCTACGCCAAACAATGGAAATGGTTTATGCTATGCGGCATTCTAGCATTGGTAATCGCTTATATTAATATTCGTTATACAGTACCTGAATATGCGGTGATGTCGCAAATTCAAATCGTGCAAGAAAAAAGTACACCAACAGGTATGAACGTGTTTCAAGATTTAGACATGCTTGGTGGTGGTAATCAGCAAGTAGAAGATGAAATTGAAATTATTGCTTCAAGATCTAATTTTATTGATGTAGTCAATGAATTAGGAGTTAATAAGAAAATAATGGCTTTAGGTAATGTCATCAATTCTGAAGTGTATAAAAGTCAGCCATTTAATATGAATTTTATAGCATCTGACTCTATTATTAAAAATGCCAACTTTGGTTTTTTTATTGAGTTTTCATCTGCTAGTACCTTTGGTTATGTAGAGAATGAAGGGGAGCCTGCTAAAATTTATTCTTTTGGTAATGGTATACCAACGCCAGTAGGCGATATGGTAATTACACCAAATGTAAAAGATGTAAAGGCTTTAATCGGAAAGAAGTTTCAAGTTAAAATGAGTCCGGTAGAAGATGTGGCGAGGTCATTGAAAACGGCAGTTCAAATAGGGGTGTCAGCTGAATATTCAAATATTCTAGATGTCACCATGACCAGTGCAATACCAGAAAAGGCAAAAGATATTATTGATAAATTGATTGAAATTTACAATAGAAATGCTGTAGAGGAAAAAAAGCGTATCGCCGATACTACTTCTGACTTTATTAATGATAGAATTCAATTGATTTCTGGTACTTTAACTAACGTAGATAAAGATGCACAAGAGTTATTGACCGAAAAAGGGATGACTGGATCTGGTTTAGAGGTCGGTGCTGCTGTTCAAGTAAGTGCAGGTAGCCGTCAAAACCTTGAAAATGCCAAGGTACAATTAGAAATGGTCAGTGGATTAAAAGATTATGTTAGTGGTGAAACTGGTTATGATGAAATGCCTGTGGTTGATGTAGGTAGTGGTGCGTTAAGCCAAGCTACACTACAATACAATACGTTGGTTTCAGAACGTAAACGATTATTGAAAAGTGCAGATGAGCAAAACCCAATGATCGTTAACCTCGATGAACAGTTAGATGGTTTGAAAAATACGATGCAATCTAGTTTAAATTCATTAGAGCGTAATGTAGGTATGAATGTAAGTACACTTCAAAGTCAATTAGGAAGAATACAAGGTACCATATACTCTGCACCACAGAATCAACGCGAGTTAAGAAATATTACCAGAAAACAAGAGACTACGGAATCTTTATACTTGTATTTGTTGCAAAAGCGTGAAGAGTCTCAAATTACATTCGCATCTGCAGCACCGAAGTCTAATGTGATAGATTTGGCTTATGTATCTAGTCCGACACCGGTAAAACCTAAAAAAGCGATTACCTATTTGGCAGCTTTGATGTTAGGATTGTTATTGCCATTCGGCATTATTTATGGTAAGGATCAATTAGATACAAAAATTCATAATAAGCACAGTCTAGAGAAATATACGAAAGATGTTCCTGTATTAGGTGAATTACCTAGATTGTCTAAAAAAGATAGTAAGATTATTATTAATGATGACCGTTCAGTATTAGCTGAGGCGTTACGAATAATTCGAGCGAACCTTGACTTCTTAATTAAAACCAAGCGCGCTAGTAATAGTAATAAGAACAATGTTATTTATGTTACTTCTAGTACACCAGGAGAAGGTAAAACGTTTGTATCTTCTAACCTGTCGATGATATTGGCAAGTACCGATAAAAAGGTTTTATTAGTGGGGGCAGATATTAGAAATCCGAAATTATATACCTTCTTTTCTGGAGATTCTGTCGATAAGTTGAAAACACCTTCTAGAAATAAAGATGCTGGTTTGACAGAATTTTTATTGGATGATTCTATTAGTGTAAAGGATATTATCAGACCGATGTTAGTGCATCACAATACAATTGATGTAATTTACTCAGGAAAAATACCGCCAAACCCTGCAGAGCTTTTAATGAGTTCTAAAGTAGAAGAGTTATTGGCTGAAGTTTCTGAAATGTACGATTATGTAATTGTCGATACTGCTCCAATGATGGTAGTAAGTGATACGTTGTTAATTGCGCCTTATGCGAATCATATTATATATGTAACTAGAGCAGGAGTAACCGATGAAGCTGCAGTGAAATTTCCGTTAAACCTTCGTGATGAAGGGAAATTAAAAGGAGTTTCTTTTGTAGTGAACGATGTTACTTTAGATGAACTAGGATACGGAGGTAAGTATGGTTACGGATATAGTAAGACCAGTAAAAAGTGGTGGAAATTTTAAACTTGGTTACTTGATAATCGAGATTATAAAATCCTGATTTTTGTCTCTAAATTTTATAGATTTCTTTCTTATGAATACCTAAAGATTTTGCTCAGAGGTAATTTATTTGAAATTATAAATAGTCTTTTCAATTATAGGCTTTATAAGCATCAATGTTTTTTCATTGATGCTTATTTTTTTGAGATACTTTAGTTGCGATATTTTGTGAATATCACTGGCAACAAAATCTATTAAATTGTTCTTCAACAACCATAACGCAGTTTGCTTTACTTCTTTACCATAATATTCACCGATAGATAAAATATTCATTTGAAACAACAATCCTTCATTTTTATACCGTGAATAAGCATTTAGGTTTTTATGTAAATACGCATACCGCTCAGGATGCGCGAAAATTGGAAACAATCCTGCGCTTTTTATTTTTTCTACCGAACTATCAAAATTTATTGAAGCTTGTAAGTAGGACATTTCTATTAATAGGTAGCTTTTGGCTATAGGCATAATATGTTTGTCTACGAGGAGTTTTTCGAAGCCGGAATCAATCATATGCTCTGCTGCTGCATTTATATTAACATGCTCTAGATTATTCATTTTTAAAGCATTCTTAAGTAACGATAGCGAGCTATTTATTATTGTCGGGGTATTAGGATAGTAATTCTCCATAATATGAGGAGTACATATAAAATCTGTCACTCCGAATTCACCAAAACCTTTTATAAGTTCAATAGAATCTTCAACAGTTTTTGCGCCATCATCTATACCTGGTAATATATGATTGTGAATATCGATAAAACCTTCAAGATAATCTATTAAAAAATGTTTTTTAGAGAAAAAGCTGAACATAAATTAGGTTTTAGTTTTCTGAGGATTTATTATACATCAAAGTTACTATTTATTACCATTATAAGTTTTTACGAAAGCTACAATGTGGAATGGATTTACTTTTATTACTTGTATAACACAGTATCTTCAAAGTTGATAACTATAAAAGGTCTCTATTATTTTAGATGTATCAATTAAAAATATAGTTTAGGTATTTTTAGGTGCAATGTGTAATTGTCTTGAGCCGTACCAAGAAAAGAACTCTCCGTCGACTAATCTAACTTCTGTATTTTTTAGAAGATCCTTAATTGTTTTTAGATTCTCGTTATTGAACGGGTAGGGCTCAGAAGATAACAATACCATATCTGGATTAACATCACTTATTTTTTGTAACGTTATACTAGGGTAGCGGTTTTGGTCTGCAAACACATTTATATAGCCACACCTATTAAGCATGTCACTAATATAGGTATCGCCACCTACGGTCATATACGGGTCTTTCCAAATTAGATAGACTACTTTTATTGATGGTCTTTTTGGTTTTAATGTATGATTTAGTTGATTAATGATTTCCGTCGCTCGTTTGGTGCTAGAAGTTATTTGACCAATTTGTTCTATCATTTTAAGACTGTCGTCAAAGGTTTTAACATCACTCAACCATACTGGAGTGGATTCACTTAAAAATTCAATCTGATTCTTTACATTTTCCTCTTTATTTGCGAGAATCAAATCTGGCTTAAGTTGTAGAATCTTTTCAAGCTTCAGGTCTTTTGTACCACCAATCATGCTTTTTGTGAGATACGGTTTATTGGGGTGCACACAAAATTTGGTGCAACCAACCACTTTATCTCCTAGACCTAAATCGAATAATAATTCAGTAATGGAAGGAACAACAGATACAATACGAGATGGAGTACCATCGATATTTAATTGATTTCCTAATTGGTCAATATAAATCATGAAAATAGCAATAATAAGAGTCGTAAATCTACCCTTTTTAATGTGAAATACTAATTAAAGAAAATCAATACATTATCTTAAAAATATTAATTCGTCAATTTTCAGGTACATATTTATTAATAAATCATATTCGAAGCGCAGGATTGAAGAAAAGTGAAATTATACTAATTAAAATCTTTATTTTCGTGTCATCCTAAAATTGTTGTTACAACATCAATATTTATCAAAGTAGTAAAGTATTGAACGACGATTTATTGAAGCGTAATTGATTCATCCCGTGGAAAAAAGATTGGGTTACTAAATATTAAATTGAGCATAGAAAATGAACGATATCATACAAACTCCTTATAAACCGCTAAATAATATACGTATTGTTACCTCGGCTTCCCTTTTTGATGGTCACGATGCTGCTATAAATATCATGCGGAGAATTATACAATCTACGGGTTGTGAGGTTATTCATTTAGGTCATAACCGTTCTGTACAAGAAATTGTTGACTGTGCTATTCAAGAAGATGTGCAGGCAATCGCAATTACTTCATATCAAGGCGGACATGTAGAATACTTCAAGTATATGTATGATTTGTTGCAGGAGAGAGGAGCATCGCAAATAAAGTTATTTGGTGGCGGTGGCGGAACAATTCTACCTGAAGAGATAGAAGAATTACATGCCTACGGAATTGAGAAAATATATTCTCCGGATGACGGTCGTGCCATGGGACTTCAGGGTATGATTAATGACTTGATTAAAAAAAGTGACTTTGCGATAGGAGAGCATCTTAATGTAGAATTAAGCGAATTAGAAGAACTTAGTTACGCTGATATTGCACGACTAATTTCGTCAGCAGAGAACTTTCCAGAAAAGCATGAAGGTGTTTTAAATACTATCAGAAAAAAGGTTGAAACGAAAAAGGTAGCTCCCGTATTAGGTATTACAGGAACAGGAGGCTCTGGTAAATCATCGTTAGTAGATGAATTGGTGCGTCGTTTTCTTGTTGATTTTGAAGATAAAAAGATTGCAGTAATTTCAGTAGACCCTTCTAAACGCAAAACGGGCGGAGCATTGTTGGGGGATCGTATTCGAATGAATGCTATTTTTAATGATAGGGTATACATGCGTTCACTGGCTACACGTCAGTCAAATTTAGCCTTATCAAAATACGTGAAAGATGCGGTAGATATTACAAAGGCTGCGGGTTTTGATCTAATTATTTTAGAAACTTCAGGTATTGGTCAGTCCGACACTGAAATTACTGAGCATTCAGATGTTTCTTTATATGTTATGACTCCGGAATACGGTGCGGCAACACAACTTGAAAAGATTGACATGCTTGATTTTGCAGATTTAATTGCTTTAAACAAGTTTGATAAAAGAGGGGCTCTAGATGCTTTGCGAGATGTGAAAAAACAATACCAGCGTAATCATCAATTGTGGGATACTCCGGCAGAAGAGCTTCCGGCTTATGGTACTATTGCATCCCAGTTTAACGATCCAGGTATGAATCAATTGTACAGGGCGGTTATAGATATTTTAGTAAATAAAACTGGAGCAGAGGGCTTAATATCGACCTTTGAAAGTTCTCGAGAAATGTCTGAGAAGATTTACATCATCCCACCAAAAAGAACAAGATATCTTTCTGAAATAACAGATGCTATTCGTGATTATAATGAAAGAGCAGAGCATCAAAAAATGATTGCCCAAAAACTATTTAGTCTTAAAGAATCTTCTGAAATATTAAAAGATAAAGAAGATGTATTAAGCGCGATTGAAGACGCGAAGGAAGAATTGCAGTTAGACCTTGACCCACATAATAAAAAAATAATAGAGGAGTGGCACATAAAGAAAGCTAATTATGAAGGAGATTTTTTCACCTACATAGTTAGGGGTCAAGAGGTGAAGGTAGAAACAACGACCAAATCTTTATCGCAGACACAAATACCAAAAGTAATTTTACCTAAGTACGAAGGCTGGGGAGATATTTTAAAATGGTCTTTACAGGAAAACGTACCGGGAGAGTTTCCTTTTACGGCAGGTGTATTTCCTTTCAAAAGGCAAGGCGAAGACCCAACTAGAATGTTTGCTGGTGAAGGCGGACCAGAAAGAACGAATAAGCGTTTTCATTATGTTTCTAAAGGATTACCGGCAGCTCGCTTATCTACAGCATTTGATTCGGTGACACTTTATGGAGAAGATCCAGGTGATCGACCAGATATTTACGGAAAAATCGGAAATTCCGGTGTGAGTATTTGCTGTTTAGATGATGCCAAAAAATTATATTCGGGATTCGATTTATGCGCGCCGACAACTTCGGTCTCTATGACCATTAATGGGCCTGCAGCTACAATAGCGGCATTTTTTATGAACGCGGCAATTGATCAGCAATGTGAGAAGTATATTAAAGCCAACGGATTAGAAAATGAAGTAAACAAAAAGATTGAAGCCATATATAAGAAGTTAGGAGCTAAGCGCCCAACTTATGCAGGTGAGTTGCCAGAAGGTAATGATGGTCTTGGTTTGTTTCTATTAGGTGTAACTGGCGACCAAGTTTTAAAAGCAGATGTATATGCAGAACTAAAGGCTGATGCATTGTCTAAAGTAAGAGGAACGGTACAAGCCGATATTTTAAAAGAAGACCAAGCACAGAATACCTGTATTTTTTCTACTGAATTTTCATTGCGTTTAATGGGTGATGTGCAACAGTACTTTATAGATCAGAAAGTCCGTAATTTCTATTCGGTCTCCATTTCTGGATACCACATTGCAGAAGCAGGTGCAAACCCTATTAGTCAATTGGCATTTACACTTGCCAATGGCTTTACTTTTGTAGAATACTACCTTTCTAGAGGTATGCATATTGATGAGTTTGCGCCCAACCTTTCTTTTTTCTTTAGTAACGGACTTGATCCCGAATATGCCGTAATTGGTAGGGTCGCAAGAAGAATTTGGGCAAAAGCCATGAAGTTGAAGTATAACGGGAACGAACGTTCTCAAAAGCTGAAGTATCATATTCAAACATCTGGTCGCTCTTTACATGCGCAGGAGATTGATTTCAATGATATTAGAACCACATTACAAGCGCTTTATGCCATCTATGATAATTGTAATTCATTGCATACCAATGCCTATGACGAGGCAATAACCACACCTACAGAGCATTCTGTTAGAAGGGCAATGGCTATACAATTGATAATCAACAAAGAGCTTGGGTTGGCTAGAAACGAGAATCCGATGCAAGGATCTTTTATTACGGAAGAATTGACTGATTTAGTTGAAGAAGCTGTTATGGTTGAGTTTGATAGAATCACCGACCGTGGCGGAGTGCTTGGAGCAATGGAAAGTATGTACCAACGTAGTAAAATTCAAGAAGAGAGTTTGTATTATGAAACGAAGAAACATACTGGGGAATTACCCATTATAGGAGTAAATACCTTTTTGTCTTCTAACGGCTCACCTACTATAATACCAGAAGAGGTTATTCGTGCAACCGAAGATGAGAAGAAGGCACAGATCAGCAACCTTGAAGATTTACAAGAAAGAAATTCAGCTATAGCAGAAGAATCTTTAAAAGCGTTACAGGATATTGCCTTGAATAATAAGAACACTTTTGAACAATTAATGGAAACATCTAAATATTGTTCTTTAGGTCAAATTACACATGCCATGTTCGAAGTAGGAGGGCAGTATCGTAGAAATATGTAATTGTTTTTTAAGGATAAAAATTAAGCTATAATTTCTGATTTCTGAAATATATAAGATGTTGATGGTTGCATATTCTTCGTTGACACCTATTTTTACATAAAGAAATAGCCCATGCTTCATTTAAAATTAGCAACTGACCCGCGTTGGGTCAATATTGTAGAAAAGAATATAGAAGAGATATTAACGGATCATGCATGGTGCGAACAAAAGGCAGCTACTAATGCGATTACGATTATTACACTTAATTCTGAGTATCCAGATTTAGTGACAGAATTACTTCTGTTAGCTCAAGAAGAATTAGTGCATTTTCAAATGGTTCATGATATCATTAAAGAACGCGGTTATACACTAGGTAGAGAGCGTAAGGATAGTTATGTAAACGAGCTTTATAAATTTATGAACAAAGGTGGTAGTAGATTACAGTCTATGGTAGATAGACTGTTGTTTTCTGCTATGATAGAAGCAAGAAGCTGCGAACGATTTAAACTACTTTCAGAAGAAATTCAAGATATAGAATTATCTAAGTTTTATCGAGATTTAATGATAAGCGAAGCAGGTCATTATACGACTTTCATTGGCTTTGCTCGTAAATATGGTAAAGATGTTGATGTTGATAAACGCTGGAAAGAGCTAGTTGAGTTTGAAGCGGAAGTGATTCAAAATTATGGCAAAGATGAAACTATTCATGGTTAATTTCTCTTTTCGTGGTATTACTTCCCGATACAAAAATTAGCAAAAATATTCCCAAGTAATTCATCATTTGTAACTTGCCCCGTAATTTCGCCTAAGTGATATAGAGCTTCTTTGACATCGATGGCCATAAGGTCACTGGAGAGTTCTGCCTTCATTCCAAATTGCACCTTTTCTATTTCCTCTAAAGCTTTAAGTAGTGAATTGTAATGGCGCGTATTGGTTACGATTGTTTCATTATTACGAAGGGCACCGGTATTTACAAATTCTAAAAGGCTGTTTTTTAACTCCTCAACTCCTTCGCCTGATTTGGCTGATAGATATCTAACATTTTGTAAATGCAAACTAATTTTCTCTTTATCAGCAGTCGTAAGGGTATCTGCTTTATTAATCAATAATAATAAAGGTTTCTGCGGATTCTGATTTTTTATCTTCTCAAAATCAATTACGATATTCTTCAGTTTTTTGTCGTCTGCTAATAATTTTGAGCCGTCAACCAATAACAAAACTACTTGTGCTTGTTCTATTTTTTCGAAGGTTCGCTTAATGCCCATTCCTTCGACAACATCTTGGGTCTCGCGAATACCTGCCGTATCTATAAATCGAAATCCTATTCCACCAATAGAAATTTCATCTTCTATGGTATCACGTGTGGTACCTGCAATATCTGATACTAATGCGCGCTCTTCATTTAAAAATGCGTTTAAAAGTGTTGATTTACCAACATTGGGTTCGCCTACGATAGCAACCGGAATCCCGTTTTTAATCACATTACCAACTGCAAATGAATCAATTAGTCCCTGTAATACTTTTTGAATTCGTGTTAAAAGCTTTTTAAATTCTGTACGGTCCGCAAATTCTACATCTTCTTCAGAGAAATCTAGCTCTAGTTCAATTAATGAAGCAAAATTCAATAATTCTGTTCGTAACTGCTTTATTTCATTGCTAAATCCGCCACGCATTTGTTGAACTGCTATTTGATGGCTGGCAGCATTATCGCTTGAGATTAAATCTGCAACAGCTTCTGCTTGGCTTAAATCCATTTTACCATTCAAGAATGCCCTTAAAGTAAACTCACCGGCATCTGCTGTTCTGCATCCATTTCTTATAAATAATTGAATAATTTGTTGTTGAATAAATGAAGATCCGTGACATGATATTTCGATCACATTTTCTCCGGTATACGAATGCGGATTTTTGAAAATGGAAATCAATACTTGATCTAATACATTTTCTCCATCTTTTATGTATCCTAAGTGTATGGTGTGACTCTTTTGGTCTCCAAGAATTTTGCCTGAAACTGATTCAAAATGTGCTGAAGCAATCGTTATTGCATCCTCTCCAGAAAGTCTAATAATTGCAATGGCTCCTGATCCTGCAGGAGTTGCTAATGCTATTATGGTATCGTTTTGAATCATGCTGCAAAAATAATCAATTATTAACTGTTGTAGTTTTCTTAATTTAAAAGCATTTTGTTTTCAGTATATAATTATATAGTAATTTCGCATGTAATAAAATGTAATTAAAAAAATGAAAAAAGTTGTTGTATTGTTAGTGTTCCTATTTGTTTCTTCTTTTGGTATCGCTCAAACCGATGTTCCTGAGCCTACTGGTGAAATTACAGTAACACAAGAAAAGGAAATGGAAGAGGTAAAAAAGAAAGTTGATAAAGCAGAAGCTGAAGCCAAAAAAGAAAAAAAGGAAGCTGCAGCGAAAAAGAAAAAAGATGCAGCGAAAAAGAAAGAGGAGAAGCTGCAAAAGCAAATAGATGCTAAAAGTAAGTCTATTTCTAAGCAAGAAAGGCAGGTTGAAAAATTAAAAACTCAACTTGAAAAAGGGAAGCTGAAAGGAACGCTTTCTCCTGTCGATATTCAAAAAATCGAAGATAAGGTTGCCAAGAGTCAAATGAAGATTATGAAGGAGCAGGAGAAGCTTAAAAAATTGAATAGGAAACTATAAATTATTCCAAAATTGTAACAATTTGCGACTTTATGCGTCTTATTTGTAGTATTCATCATTAAATCAATCAAAAATGGAACTAGTAAATAAAAACGCAGTAGTTGTTCGTGAAGACCGTAATTTGTTGGTCATTACTCATTTATCTCAATATTTAGATTTTGTAACAGGATTTGGCGGACTCATAGTACCCCTAGTAATTTGGTTAACGACCAAAGATTCTGTTATAGGTATGGATGAGCACGGTAAATCGGTAATCAACTTTCAGTTAACGTTACTCTTATATCTTGTAATCGGTATACCTGGAATCTTATTATTCGGACTCGGTATCTTATTATTAATATTCGCAGGGATTTTGTCAATTGTTATGCCTGCAGTAAATGCAATAAAAGCTAGTAACGGAGAATCGCCGAGTTACTTTGGCACCATACGGTTTATATCGTAAGTATATTATAAAACAAAAAAAGGGTCAGTTTAATAACTGACCCTTTTTAGTTTATAGATTTTAAGTACTAGCTGTTAAGCATAACAGGCATTACTAACATAGTTACAAATTCACCTTCATCTAAGCCATCGGTAGGTGTAAGTATACCTGCACGATTTGGAAGACTCATTTCTAAAGAAACCTCATCAGAACCTAAATTGTTCAACATTTCTGTTAAGAATCTAGAGTTGAATCCGATTTGCATATCATCACCTTGGTAAGAACATGTTAATCTTTCTTCAGCCTTGTTTGAATAATCAATATCTTCTGCAGAAATATTTAATTCTGCACCTGCTATTTTTAAGCGTATTTGGTGTGTCGTTTTATTCGAGAATATAGAAACCCTTCTTACTGAGCTCAAAAATTGATTTCTAGCTATAGTAAGTTTATTCGGATTCTCTTTTGGTATTACCGCTTCGTAATTAGGGTATTTACCATCAATTAGTCTACAGATCAATTCTGTTTCTTCAAAGCTGAATTTCGCATTGCTTTCATTGTACTCTATTAGTACATCAGATTCGCTACCTGCCAGTATACCTTTTAATAAAGTCAAAGGTTTTTTAGGCATAATGAATTCCGCAACTTGCGATGCTCTTACATCGGTACGTTGGTATTTCACTAATTTATGCGCATCGGTAGCAACAAAAGTTAAGTTCTCTGTAGAAAACTGAAAAAAGACACCGCTCATTACAGGTCTTAAATCATCGTTACCGGCTGCAAAAATTGTTTTATTGATAGCTGTTGCCAAAATATCACCAAGCAATGTCGTAGAACTAGGACTAGCTAATTCAACCGCTTTTGGAAATTCTGCTCCGTCTGCATAAGCCAAAGCATATTTACCATGGTTAGAACTAATTTCTACCGTATTGTTATCTTCAACAACAAACGTTAGTGGTTGCTCAGGAAAAGTTTTCAAGGTTTCTAAAAGCAATCTTGCCGGTACTGCAATAGTACCTTCGCTATCTGAATCTACTTTTATAACCGAACTCATGGTCGTTTCTAAATCAGAGGCTGACACAGTTAGTTTATCCTTTTGCAAATCGAACAGAAAATTATCTAAAATAGGTAACGTGTTACTGTTATTGATAACACCTCCTAATATTTGAAGTTGTTTTAGCAAATAGGTACTTGAAACTATAAATTTCATTCTTTATTTTTTTGTTGATATTTCAATTGAAGTTTTCAAAAGAAATAGATTTAAACTCCTGATCGTTGGCAGTTTTAGTTACCAACAAAGATATTTTAAATGCCCTTTTTAAGGAAACAAACTTATTAACAGTTTATACGTGTTACGTGCGTTGTATAGCACTAGGTATTACTACATTAAGCCTGTAATTTTCATTTTTGTCAATTAGTTATTAACTTTTGCCATTTAGGTTATTGTTGAAATTACGATTAAATTTTCTAGAAGTCATAGCATCTGCATTTATTCGAAATCTATCATGATAGTGTCCCTATAATCTAATCCTAATAGGGTAGAGGCACCACCAACTGTAGTAAGATTGCTCTTGTAGATCGCCAACTCAATGAAATCTGATGAATTAAATATAGCCAATAAATCGCCAGCACTTTTACGCTGAGATTTTTCAAGACTGTAATCTATAAAGTCATTGTATGTTTTATGAATCTTTGTGATCTTATGATTTCGCACAAACAAGGTAAAACCTTTGTCTTTGCGGTAAGCATCGAATAGATTTTTACGAATATTGGTAACAACATTGCCATAGTTATCAATATAGATAACACTGCCAATAATCTTTTTGCCGTCTTCTGTAATTCTTGGGGCAAACTCACGTAAATCGTTTAGCTCTGTAAATGGTTTGCCAACAATTTCTAATGTACCACCACGGGCAATATGACAGGCAACCTGAATAAATACATTTAAAACAGGAAAGGAATTTGCAATGGAGTCGGGTAGGTTAATTTCTACTACCTTTTCTGGAGTCATTTCAGAGGTGATGAGCCCAATGACACCGGTATTTGCACTAATAAAATAATGTCCGTTTACAAGCACAACTACATGCTTGTTATCTGGTGTTTCTTCTGAGTCTACACCAACAATATGTATGGTGCCCTTCGGGAAACTTTTGTATGAATTGGATAATATATAAGCGCATTCTTGAATATTGAACGGCATGATGTCATGCGAAATATCAACAATTTTGGCATCGGGTAATTCTGTATATATGGAGCCTTTTAATACAGCTACAAAGTGATCTTTTAATCCGAAATCTGTTGTTAGGGTGATGATTGCCATACAGCAATGTTGATATGTTTTTGGTTAGTCGAACTTAAAATTTGCTTAAATTTGATATACAAAATTAAACAAAAAACAGCGATTAAAAATATTCTTCGCTAACTATAAATCATAATAAAACAGACTGTTTGAACGAGATAATTCTAGAACTTACCGAAATTAGCCCGAGAGAGTTTTTTGGGCAGCAAAATGAGCATATTGATTTATTGAAAAAATATTTTCCGAAGTTGAAAATAGTTGCCCGTGGCAATAAGATAAAGGTTTTCGGAGATCAAGAACTTTTAGAAGAGTTCGAAAAACGTTTCGATCTACTTACGCAACATTTTGTAAAGTACAATAAATTAGATGAGAATAGCATTGAAAGGCTTTTAACCAGTTCTGAAGGCGACGAAATTAAATCTTCAAAGAATAGCGGCGAAACTCTTGTGCATGGTGTAAGTGGTAGATTAATAAAAGCCCAGACTGCCAATCAACGTAGATTAGTTGATGCCTCTAAAAAGAACGATATGGTTTTTGCTATTGGCCCCGCCGGTACAGGTAAAACCTATACAGGTGTTGCACTCGCTGTAAAGGCTTTAAAGGAGAAACAGGTTAAGAAAATTATTTTAACCAGACCTGCCGTTGAAGCGGGTGAGAATTTAGGTTTTTTACCGGGAGATTTAAAAGAGAAGCTAGATCCTTATATGCAACCATTGTACGATGCGCTTAGAGATATGATCCCTGCAGAGAAACTGGTACATTATATTGAAAATGGTACCATACAAATTGCCCCTATGGCATTTATGCGAGGTAGAACCTTAGATAATGCATTTGTTATCTTAGATGAAGCTCAGAATACTACGCATGCACAAATGAAAATGTTCTTGACCAGAATGGGTAGAAATGCAAGATTTTTAATTACTGGTGACCCCGGACAAATTGATTTACCTAGAAGAACTATATCTGGATTGAAAGAAGCTTTATTAATTTTGCAAAACGTTCCTGGTATAGAAGTTATTTACTTGGATGATAAAGACGTTATCCGTCATAAACTTGTGAAAGAAGTTATTGAGGCTTATAAAACTATAGAACATCACAATTAAAATTTTACATGTCAAAGAATACTATTTACGAAACAGAATTCAATTTTCCAGGTCAAAAGAATGTCTATAAAGGCAAAGTAAGATCGGTATATACTTTAGAGAACGATATGTTGGTCATGGTGGCTACAGATAGGTTGTCTGCTTTTGATGTAGTGATGCCAAAAGGTATACCGTATAAAGGTCAAATTCTAAACCAGATCGCCACGCAAATGATGGCTTCCACCGAAGATATTGTACCTAATTGGTTAACTGCTACTCCCGATCCAAATGTAGCTGTAGGTGTTGCTTGTGAGCCTTTTAAAATTGAAATGGTTATTCGTGGGTATTTATCTGGTCATGCAGCTAGAGAATATAAACTAGGTAAAAGAATGCTTTGTGGCGTTGCAATGCCAGACGGAATGAAAGAGAATGATAAATTCCCTAGTCCGATTATTACTCCTGCAACTAAGGCAGAAATGGGAGACCACGATGAAGATATCTCTAAAGAGGATATTTTAAGTAGAGGGATAGTTTCTGCGGATGATTATGCGGTGTTAGAAAAGTATACCTACGCACTTTTTAAAAGAGGAACAGAGATAGCTGCCGAAAGAGGATTGATTTTGGTAGATACCAAATATGAATTCGGAAAAACTAAAGAAGGTAAAATTGTTTTAATTGATGAGATACACACTCCCGATTCTTCAAGATATTTTTATTCTGATGGATATCAACAACGACAAGATGCCAATGAACCTCAAAAGCAACTTTCTAAAGAGTTTGTAAGGCAGTGGTTAATCGCAAATAATTTTCAAGGTTTAGAAGGACAAACGGTACCGCACATGACTGATGAGTATATTGATTCAGTTTCTGAGCGTTATATTGAACTTTACGAGCATATTACAGGTGAGCCTTTTGTTAAGGCAGATACTACACACATTAATGACCGTATTAATAGAAATGTATTGAATTATTTAGAGAGTCTTTAAAAGACTATCTAATTAAATATTTAAGCGAGAAATTTTTCTTTTCCTTTAAACGAGAAATTATTTTTAAGAAGGCGACTGCCGTTATATAGGCGTCGCCTAATGCGGTATGTCTATCCTTTTTAGATATTGAAAATTTATCGGCAAGCTCATCTAGTGAATAATTAGTTTTTGGCTGAACTAAATACGATTTTATAAGGGTTTTTTTATAGATAACTCCCGTATCTAATACGGTGTTTTTTAATTTAGGTAAACCATTTCTTTCTAATGCCGTATTTAGCATACCCATGTCAAAACCGGCATGGTGTGCTACTATAATAGCATTACCTACATATTCCAGAAATTTCTCAAGTGCCAAAATTTCACTAATACAGTCCCGTTGCCCATTTTTTAGAAGTCCGTGTACATGTACTGTATCTTTACTAAACTTTTCTTGCGCTAAATAAATATCAAAAACTTCTTGAACAGATAAGGTTTCTCTTTTGATTTTTACGGCACCAATAGAAAGTATTCGGTCCTCGTCAAAGCTGAACCCTGTTGTCTCTGTATCTAAAACGACAAATACAAGGTCTTCAAAATTTTTGTTCTGAGTTTCCTTAAATAGATTGGCGTAGTTTACCCAAAACTCAGGTAGATTTTTAGGTGTTTTTCTAAATAATCCCATTAGCCTAAAATATTAGTAACCTTAAAACGTAGTGTTATCAATTCTTGAATTTCTTTAATTGCTTTAAAGGTGCGCTTTAATTTCATTTTTTCTTGCTTACTCAATTGATCTAATTGAATAAACCGTCCTGAATCATGATTAGCCAACCCTTGTCGTGTTCTAAACTTTAATAATGCTTTAGTGGCATAAGAGCAAGCCATGTACAACTCTTGATTATTAGGTTCTAGTTCTGCCAACTTCTCATACCTTTCCCACGTATTACTAATTGCTTTTACAGAATGCGATAATATCAAGACCCTGGCAGCATCAATTAACGGTCTTAATGCTCTGCTTTTTAAATCAAAAGAATCTTTGTGCTGCCCATCTTGCTCAACAACAAATTGTCTAAAAAACCCCGTTGGTGACGGACTCTGTAATGCTCCGTTTGCCAAGTGCACTAAGAAAATGGGGTAATTACCAACAGTTCTGAATATGTGTTCAGACATATTGTCCAATAAACTACGTTCACCATAGGCCAAGCTGTAATCGAAAAATATGGAGGACATAAGTACTTCGTTCGGTCCGGGGTTGCCTATCCAATAAGACAATTTATTTTTCCATTCTTGTAAGCTTAAGCACCATTTAGGGTTAGATGCCATCATATCTGCAGGGCAGTATTCGTAACCTATGGTATTTAATCCTTTGGTTATATGCTTTGAAAGTTCTAAAAAGTACGTTGTGGTTTTTGATAAATCTTCTTCGGGTACATCTTCAAAGACCAAGGCATTATCTTGATCTGTATGTAAAAGTTGCTCGCTTCTACCTTGACTTCCTAATGCCAACCACGCAAATTTTACAGGCGGTGGAGCGTCCATTCTTGCAAGAGAAATTTCAACAACCTGTTTTATGCAGGTATCATTTAGTTCTGAGATAATTTTAGCAATTAATCCTAACGGAATATTTTGCTCTAAATACCCGCTCAAAAGCACCATAACACTTTTTCTGATTTGCTTTATCTTTTTAATTTTCGAGGTACGTTTAATGGCTTTTACCAAAACGGCTGGGTTATCACCTAACGAAACCATAACATCATGCTTAGATAAAATACCTAATGCATTAGAATTTGGGGTACCGTCTTGGGTAATGACCAAATGACTGATGTTACTTTTCATCATGGCCATTTGTGCTTGGGTAATCGTTAGATTTTTAGGGTAAGTGATTACCGGTGCCGTCATTATAGATTTTACAGAAGCTGTAATAGGCTGCTCACCAGAAATTACTTTATTTCTAAAATCTTTATCTGTTATTATACCTACAGGTAAATCGTTGCTAGTAACTAGAATAGAGCCGATTTTCTTTTTAGACATGATATCGGCAGCTTTTTTGATGGTAGTTCTTGTAGAACAGGTCACCAATTTTTTTGAGTAACTGGCTAATTGTAGGTCTGGTAGTAGGACGTCTTTGGTGACTTCTTTTTCATCTTCATTATCGAAGAGTTGCCCTTTTTGGTCTTTTGCATACGGGTTGCGGGTATTGGAGGCAAAACTCTCCATCAAAAAAATGCTTACCTGCTCGTTCTTCTTTGCAATAGGTTTAAAAATATCAATGGGGATTCCGTAGAGAATGCATTCTTCATGTGCTCTAGCTTCTAACTTATAATTTTCATTGGCAAATAGCGGGCGTAAGCCAAAAATATCTCCCTCATCGCAATAGTCAAGAACATTCGAAGAAGCGGCGTTGTTCAAGGTAACGGCACCTTTATGAACTAAGTAAAAATGAGAATGTTGAGGTTCATCTACCTTAAAAATAATACTGTTCTTTTCTTTGTAGACAATTAGCACTTGTTCAGCAAGCTGAAATATCGATTTGCTATCAAGAAGATTAAATGGCGGGTAGTTTTTTATAAAGTCGGCTACCCTTTCAGAAATCAGGTTTTTCATATATTAAAGTTAGCGGAATATCGGCTTATAAAAAAAGGACATCCATTTATACAACTACAAATTAAAAGGAGCTTCTTTTTAAAACAGTTTTAGCAATCAGTCAAGAAAACACCAACTGCTAATCCGCCTTCAGAGGTTTCTTTATATTTAGAGCTCATATCTTTTGCAGTTTCCCACATGGTCTGTACTACTTTGTCTAACGGGACTTTAGCTGCTGACGGGTCAGAACCCAAAGCAAGCTCGGCTGCATTAATAGCTTTTATAGCACCCATCGAATTTCGTTCTATACAAGGTATTTGAACCAAACCTCCGATAGGGTCGCAAGTAAGACCCAAATGATGTTCCATAGCAATTTCTGCTGCCATAAGTACCTGTTCGGGTGTGCCACCTAATAGTTCGGTAAGTGCACCTGCAGCCATAGCTGACGATACGCCTATTTCTGCTTGGCAGCCACCCATAGCAGCCGATATTGTTGCGCCTTTTTTAAAGATGCTTCCTATTTCGCCGGCAACCAATAAAAATTGCTTTACATGTTCAAAATTACCTGCATGGTTTTCAATGACCATATAATACATTAATACAGCAGGTATTACTCCTGCGCTACCATTTGTAGGTGCAGTAACAACACGACCTAAAGATGCATTTACCTCATTTACACTAAGTGCAAAACAACTTACCCATTGTAATATTTGACGAAATTTCACTTCTGTCTGTCGTATGGTCTGTAACCATTCTTCGGGTGTAGAGTATGGCAATTCACTTTTGAGTTTGCTATGCATTTCAAAAGCCCTGCGTTTAACATTTAATCCGCCAGGTAAAATACCTTCTGTATGGCATCCGGTATACATGCATTCTAACATGGTAGACCAGATGCGGTTTAATTCGTAATCGATCTTCTCATCATCTCGTAAAGATCTTTCATTCTGTAAAACAATCTCAGAGATTGGTAGATTTTCACTTTTACAAAATTCAAGTAGTTCGGTTCCTTTCTGAATAGGAAAAGGAAATTTATTGAACATGTCAACTTTACGCTTGGCATTCTTTCGTTCCTCACTAATAACGAAACCGCCACCAATAGAGTAGTATGTTTTTGATATTAATCTGCCAGATTTCAGTTTTGCCTTAAAGGTTAATCCGTTGGCATGAAAAGGTAGAAACTCTCTATTAAAAATAATGTGCTGTTTTGGATCGAACGTAATTTGGTATTTACCATCTAAATGTAAAATATGTTCGTTCTTAATCGTCTGTACTAAAGAGTCTATTTTATCGATAGGTACTAATTCTGGATCAGCACCTAATAACCCTAACATAACGGCATAGTCAGTGGCATGGCCCTTACCTGTTAATGATAGCGAACCATATAAGTGAACCTCGACTTCTTCTACTTTTTCGAGATTGTTTTTCGAGTTTAAACGAGCCAACCACCTTTCGGCAGCGCGCCATGGACCGAGCGTGTGGGAACTTGAAGGACCTACGCCAATTTTTAGCATATCGAAAACACTTATACTTTCTATTTCCAAATCAAAGTTATTTATTGGCTAAGGTACAATGTTTAAAACACGTATTAACTATACTAAAATGGCATATTTTTCAATAAAAAATGACGATTAATGACATCATGTCAGTTTTTCTTGCTTGGCATATTGTTTGTCATTTACAAATCGATTGTAAAATAAAGCACTTAATTTAAAACATATAAAATGAGTAAGATTATAGGAATAGATTTGGGTACTACAAACTCCTGTGTTTCCGTAATGGAAGGTAATGAGGCAGTAGTAATACCGAATGCAGAAGGAAAAAGAACAACACCGTCTGTTATCGCTTTTGTTGAAGGTGGCGAAATTAAGGTTGGTGATCCAGCTAAAAGACAGGCAGTAACCAACCCTACAAAAACCATTTATTCTATTAAAAGGTTTATGGGTAACAAATTTACAGAATCTAGTAAAGAAGCTGAAAGGGTACCTTATAAAGTAGTAAAAGGTGATAATGATACACCTAGAGTTGATATAGACGGTCGTTTATATTCTCCTCAAGAATTATCTGCAATGATTCTTCAGAAAATGAAGAAAACGGCAGAAGATTATTTAGGTCAAGAAGTTACTCGTGCGGTAATTACTGTACCTGCATACTTTAATGATGCCCAAAGACAAGCAACAAAAGAAGCTGGTGAGATTGCAGGTTTAACTGTAGAGCGTATTATCAATGAGCCAACTGCTGCGTCTTTAGCGTACGGTATGGACAAAAAAGATACGGAACAAAAAATAGTTGTTTTTGATTTTGGTGGTGGTACGCATGATGTATCTATCTTAGAATTAGGAGATGGTGTTTTTGAAGTATTAGCTACTGATGGTGACACTCACTTAGGTGGTGATGATGTTGATCAAAAAATTATTGATTGGTTGGCTGATGAGTTCAAGTCTGAAGAAGATATGGACCTTAGAAAAGATGCAATGGCTTTACAACGTTTACGTGAAGCTGCTGAGAAAGCTAAGATTGAATTATCATCTTCTGCACAAACAGAAATCAACTTACCATACGTTACAGCTACCGCTTCAGGACCTAAGCACTTGGTTAGAACTTTGACAAGATCAAAATTCGAGCAATTAATTGCTGACTTGGTAAAAAGAACTATTGAGCCATGTGCAAGTGCAATGAAGGCAGCTGGTTTGAAAAATAGTGATATTGATGAGATTATCTTAGTTGGTGGTTCTACAAGAATACCTGCAGTACAAGAGGCTGTTGAGAAATTCTTCGGTAAGAAACCTAATAAAGGAGTTAACCCAGATGAGGTTGTAGCGGTAGGTGCTGCAATACAAGGTGGTGTTTTAACAGGTGATGTAAAAGATGTATTGTTATTAGATGTTACTCCGCTTTCTTTAGGTATTGAAACTATGGGTGGTGTAATGACAAAATTAATAGAGTCTAACACTACGATTCCTACAAAGAAATCGCAAGTATTCTCTACTGCATCTGATAATCAGCCTTCAGTTGAGATTCATGTATTACAAGGTGAAAGACCAATGGCACCTGATAACAAAACGATCGGTAGATTCCATTTAGATGGTCTTCCACCAGCACAAAGAGGAACACCTCAAATTGAAGTTACTTTTGATATTGATGCTAACGGTATCATTAAAGTTTCTGCAACTGATAAGGCAACGAACAAAACTCAGGATATTCGTATTGAAGCTTCTTCTGGTTTAACTGAAGAAGAAATCAAGAAGATGAAAGCTGAAGCTGAAGCAAATGCTGAATCTGATAAAAAAGCTAAAGAAACTGCAGATAAGTTGAACGAAGCAGACGGAATGATTTTCCAGACTGAATCTCAACTAAAAGAATTTGGAGATAAATTATCTGACGATAAGAAAAAACCAATTGAAGATGCTTTAGCAGAATTAAAAGCTGCATATGAAACTAAAGATTTGGCGGTTATAGCACCTGCTTTAGATAAAATCAATGAAGCTTGGAAAGTTGCATCTGAAGAAATGTACAAAGCGCAAGCTGATGGACAAGCTGGTGCTCCTCAAGGAGAGCCAACTGCTGATGGTGGTGCTGAAAGTGATAACGTTGAAGACGTTGATTTCGAAGAGGTTAAATAATATAACGTTAAGTTGTTATAAAAAAGGGACGGTATATACCGTCCCTTTTTACTTTTACATCATAATTTTTTATCCCTAGTTATAATAAAGTAATTTTGCAATATGATTAAAAAATACTTTCGGACTCTTTTTATCATTGTTATCGCAGTAGTTCAGAACATACAAGGTCAAGAAATTCAGATTTTCTCCCTTGAAGATTTTGATTTGAAGGGGCAAGTGAAATCATGCTTGGTTAGTACCGATTATGGTAAAGAGGAATATGATTTTAATAAAAAGGGATTTTTAACGAAATCAGTTACGAGATACAACGATCAAGATTATGACGCTGTGTATTACAAATACAGTAATGGTGAACTTTTAGAAAAACGTTCAGAGTCATACAGAAATAATACGTTCGATGCCAGTACTTCTATTGCTCATTTTTATTCTATCGATTCTACCGATACGATGAAAATTCAAGAACGAATTTTTTCATATGATAAACAGTTTTTAGATGAATACATATATGTTTATGATGAGTTTGGCGATTTAGCTAGTATAAAAAGAACCAACAATGATGGTACCGATGTAACACAGATTGAACATAAGAAGTTTCAAGGGGAAAACACCATTACTTATTTACTAAACGATGTGCCGTTGAAATCAATTCGTACGTCTACCCAAAAGCTTAAAAATAGACCTGAACAAAGAATTGTTTTGACCAAAGAGTATGTAAAAGGGGAAGAAAATTTTGCCTTTGAAGAAGTATTTACTTTGGATGGAAGATTAATGGCGCAGCAAGAATTCGAATATAATGTGCAAGCGAAGAAATTTGAGCCAACCACGAGAACTAGTTATACCTATGATGACATGGGTATGTTGGTTTCTGAAACGGCAAAAAGAGGTGCTGGTATTATAAAGAAAGAATACATCTATCAATATGATAAAAAAATAGAAGGCAACTGGATCAAACAAATTGTAACGCCCGATAATACTTATACTACTAGAAAAATTACTTATTACCCAGCTGACACCAAAGTTATAGAAAAGTAAAGCTATTTCTGATTAGTTTGCCATTCTTCCCGTAATAGACCGTAGCAACACGTATTTCTTTTAAAGCCATTTAGTAGATAAACATCTTTTCGTAGCATGCCTTCTAATGTGCAACCTAATTTTTCAACTGCCTTTCTGGAAGCTAAATTTCTTTCATCTACGCGGAATTCCACTTTTTCAAAATCTATCGTAGTAAAAGCATATTCAAGCATTAATTTTTTCATTTGAGTATTTAATCCCGTGCCTTGAAATTCACGTCCGATCCAAGTGGAACCAATATGCAAAACTTTGTTTTTTGAATTGATGTTCATAAAACGTGTACAACCTGCAAAAGCGTTATACTTTCTATCATAAATAATGAATGGTATGCTAGTGCCTGTTTTTTGCTGTTCTAGTGCGGTTTCTACATAGTTTTTCAAACTTTCTGGTGTTGCAATATCAGAAGGGGAATATTGAACTAGATTCTCTTGAGATGCAATGGAAATAAGCTTTTCAAAATTTTTTATGGTTAGCGGACTCAATACAACCCGTTCATTTTCTAAAGTTGGTGTGTTGTTCATTCTGCCAGTTGATTTATAATTTCTTTTTTAAGCTCATGTCCGCCATCAAAAGTGATGTATTGTACATTATCACCAAAAAGGGTTTTAAGTTTACGGTTCTCTTCTATTGATTTGTCTGGGGTAATGTATTGATCCTCGTTTCCAAAAACTGAAATAATCTCTGTATCACTTTTTAAATGTGTAAAATCTGATTTTTTCAATTCCGTAGGTATTCCGCCTGCATAAAGAATCAATTTTGAGCAAGTCAGTTTAGAATACGCCAAATATCGTAACGCTATCGAAATGCCTTGCGAAAAACCGAAGAAAATAATTTTACAGTTAGCTGGTAATTTTTCATGTGCTATTACAGCATCTAAATAATTGTACAGGTTAGCTGTTTCAAGTGCCGTGTTTTCTTTGGTCAACCAACTAGCGCCTACATGTTTATATTCATTTTTTAAATAATATTTTGAAGGTGCCTGGGGTGCGATAATGTAGTTTTCGTTTTCGGGTAGTTCATTGAAATACTTTAGAAAAAAACGACTCAAAAATCCTATACCATGAAAAACAATCCAGACGCGTTTGGTATCACTATGCAATTTATTTAAAGTCTGGTACGTGTTTGTAGTATTATAAGTAACATTTTTAATTTGATTTTCCATAAAGTATACAATTCATTCAAGCTTTTCTGTTGGTAATGTAATGCTTAATTTTACAAAAAAAAGAATGAACGACTACAAAGAAAAAATTTTGAAGATTTGTAACGAAACTTCTAAGAATACTTTAATGGAGACCTTAGATATTGAATACATTGATGTAGGTGAAGATTTTTTGTTAGCCAAAATGCCTGTAACACCTAAAGTACATCAACCAGATGGCGTTTTACATGGTGGGGCAACAGCGGCACTTGCCGAAAGTGTTGGTAGCGCTGCGTCTTATGTTTTTTTAGACGGTAATAAGTTTTTCGTTCGAGGTATAGAGATTTCTGCAAATCATGTGAAAAGCATAAAAGAGGGTTTTGTTTATGCTAAAGCAACAATCCTACACAAGGGTAGAACTACTCAGTTATGGGAAATTAGGATTACTAATGTAGATGATCAGCTAATTTCTCTATGTAAATTAACCACAATTACATTACCTAAAGTATAATATGGTGCAAGAACTTTTTAATCGAGCTGCAAGTTGCTTGAAAGAGCAGTTGCCGTTTGTCTTGTATAGTAAACCTAATGATACCGAATTGATCGGAGTTTTTCAAAACAACGATGCCATTCATGAGGTTAGAGATTTCACTGAAACCGGATTCGTTTTTGCTCCGTTCGATTTGAATTCAGATGCTATAGTATTGAAAATGGATGCTGTAGAAAAAGTTCAATTAAATAGGTCTCATGAGCCTTTATCTATTGAGAATAAAACACCTGAAAGTGACACGATAGAGCAGACTAGATATGAAAAGCTACTATCGAATGCCATTCATGAAATCAGAGAAGGTAAATTCAATAAAGTAGTTTTATCGCGAAAAATTGAAGTTGATTACAAAGATGATTACTTTGACATTTACCTGCGAATTCTTAACGGATATAAAAATGCATTCTGTTATTTCTGGCATCACCCTAAAATAGGAACTTGGATGGGGGCTACACCAGAGATTTTGGTAAAAAGTAACGGTTCGCAATTTACGACAATGTCTTTGGCAGGTACTCAAAATTCTGTTGGTGACGCCAAGCCACAATGGTCTGATAAAGAATTGAACGAGCAGCAACTAGTAACCGATTATATTTTTGATACTCTAAAAGATAAAGTGATATCTCTAAATAGTTCTGAGCGAGAATCGGTAAAGGCAGGTCAGCTTTGGCATCTTCGAACAGAAATGAAAGGTACTTTTGCCCCGAATAAATTTGGTGCTGTTTTAAAAGCGCTTCATCCAACGCCTGCCGTATGTGGGAGTCCGTTAAAAAAAGCAAAGGAGTTTATTTTAGAAAACGAATTGTATGAGCGGACTTTTTATACAGGTTTTCTTGGGGAACTAAATACGAAATCAGAATTATCAAGAAATAAGAATCGTAGAAATCAAGAGAATAGCGCGTACCGAAGTATAATGAAAACTTCTGAACTTTTTGTAAATCTGCGCTGTATGCAATTATTCAAGGATAAAGCCGAAATATATGTTGGTGGCGGAATTACTGCTGACTCTATTCCTGAAAAGGAATGGGAAGAAACTGCTTTAAAAAGCAAGACTATGTTTCGCATTCTGAACAGTAAATAGACGCTTAACTTTTGGGTAATAACCCGCTTTGGTCGTATTTTTGAACTACATGAAATACTCCGCTATACCTACCGCACAATCAATTGTTTCGCATTGCCAAGCAAAGAATATTTCTAATATTATAATTTCGCCTGGTTCTAGAAATGCGCCTCTTACTATAGCTTTTGCAGAGAATCCGTTTTTCAAATGCTACAGTATAGTCGACGAGCGTTGTGCTGCATTTTTTGCATTGGGCTTAGCGCAACAGTTGCAAGAGCCTGTGGTTGTTTTATGTACCTCTGGTAGTGCACTTTTAAATTACTATCCGGCAGTAGCGGAGGCTTATTTCAGTAATATTCCGGTAATAGTTATATCTGCTGATAGACCGGTCTATAAATTAGGAATAGGAGATGGGCAAACCATTAATCAGCAGAATGTCTTTGAAAATCATATTAGATATTCTGCCAACCTGAGACAAGATGTTAGTCATTCTACAGAAAAGGTTATGCATTATAAACAAGAATGGTTTGATGGAAAAGCGGTTAATGATGTTCAGCATGAAGTGCAAAATTATAATGATGAAGAATTAAACCGAGCTTTTGAAATTGCATTTACAACGAATTGTCCGGTTCATATAAATGCGCCTTTTGAAGAGCCTTTATATAATACGCTAGAACAACCTTCGGTATTGCCAGAAATTAGTGCGATACCTGCTAAGTTAAACAGTGTTATAGATTTAAAGCATCATAAGAATATTTGGAATTCCTCTATTCGTAAAATGATATTAGTAGGGGTTAATACTCCGAATGCCATTAAAGACATTGTTTTAGAAAAGTTAGCTAATGATCCTAGCGTTATAGTGTTGACTGAAACAACATCGAACATTCACCATCCTAGTTTTTTCAATAGTATTGACTCTTTAATTGCACCTATTGAAATGCATGCCGAGAAGGAATTGGAATTTGAAAAATTGAAACCAGAGGTCCTTATCACCTTTGGCGGACTCATAGTTTCAAAAAAAGTAAAAGCATTTTTAAGAAATTATACGCCAAAGCACCATTGGCATATTGATGGTCAATTTGCGAACGATACTTTTTTCTGTTTAGAAGAGCATATAAAAGTTTCTATTAATGATTTTTTTTATGAAATGTATGCTGATAGCCCAACTTTAGAAAGCAATTATTTTTCTCATTGGAATGTGGTAAAAGAGCAATATGAGCTAAAAAGAGAAGACTATTTAAAAGAGATTCCGTTTTCAGATTTTTTAGCATTCAATCATATTTTAGAAACTGTACCTAATGATTATATGTTGCAGCTGGCAAATAGTTCTACTATTAGATATACACAGTTATTTAATGTTAACCCTACGCTAAAAGTATTCTGTAATAGAGGTACTAGTGGTATCGATGGTAGCACGTCTACAGCTATTGGAGCATCTTTGGCAAGTAGTTCTCCTACATTATTTGTTACGGGTGACCTTAGCTTTTTCTATGATAGTAATGCCTTGTGGAATAATTATATAAAAAGTAATTTTAGAATTATAGTCATCAATAATAATGGTGGTGGTATTTTTAGAATACTACCGGGCAAAGAAAATACAGAAGTGTTTGAAACGTATTTTGAAACACGACATTCGTTGTCAGCAGAGCATCTTTGTGCTATGTATGGGTTCAATTATAGAACGGCAAAATCATCCGAAGAGTTAAAAGAGGAATTAAGTACGTTTTTCAATGAAACTGGTATTCCGCAATTACTGGAAATTACTACGCCTACATTAAAAAACGATAAAATTTTGATTGATTATTTTCGTTTCATATCTTAGTGGGGTAATAACCATTAATTATAACACATTTAACATGAGTAAAAGAGACGATTTAATTGAAAAGTATGCTGCGGACATCAAAGATAAATTTGGTGAAAATGCAGATATGGACTTGCTTAAGAAAGTAACTATTGGTCTAGGACCATCTATTTACAACATCGATGCTTCTAAAGTATCTGGTAGTGATCAAAAAGAATTGGATACTGTAAAGAACAATTACTTGATCAAAAAGTTAGGTCTTCCTGATAATGCTAAATTAGATGAAGCACTTGCAACTGTTATGGACAAATACGGTTCTTCTAACAGAAACAAGCATAGAGCAGTAATCTATTACAAGCTTTGTCAACATTTCAATAAAGCATCTGTTTACGATAAATAGTCAGATGTCAATTAATTTAAAGACCGTTGCCATTTTTGGAAACGGTCTTTTTTTTTACGTTAAGATTTTAAATATTTAAAATGTAATTTTGCAACATGATAGAATTAGGACGTAAAAACAATCTGGAAATATTAAGAGATACTAGTGTGGGTCTTTTTTTAGGTGATGAAGAAGGAAATGATGTTTTGTTACCAAATAAATATGTACCCACCGAATATGAAATTGGTGAGAAAATAACAGTTTTCTGTTACTTAGATTATGACGAAAGACCTGTGGCAACTACGCTAGAGCCAGATATAATGCTTGGTGAGTTTAGGCTGTTGCAAGTTGCTGAAGTCAATGAATTTGGTGCTTTTATGCAGTGGGGTCTTGAAAAACACCTATTAGTACCATTTCGTGAGCAACGTGTAAAAATGAAAGAAGGGCAGTGGTATGTAGTACACTGTTATTTAGATGAGCGTTCGGGTAGATTGGTTGCTTCGAACAAATTAGATAAGTTCTTGAGCAACGATACCGTGGATCTTAAAGAATGGGAAAGAGTTGATCTTGTAGTTACCAGACAAACCGATTTAGGTTGGGAGGTAATTGTAAATGAAAGGCATAAAGGCTTGGTCTATTTTAATGAAGTTTTTAAGCCAATAAATATTGGAGATGTTATACCAGGTTGTATAAAGACCATTAGAAAAGATAATAAATTAGATATTTCTTTACAGCCATTAGGTGCGAAGGTTTTAGAACCTGCTGCTAAGAAAATTTATGAAGTATTAGTAGAAAGTGGTGGTTTTTTAGGACTACATGATAAATCTGCACCAGAAGAAATTAGAGATGTTTTTCAAATGAGTAAGAAAACATTTAAAAAAGGTTTAGGTACCTTATATAAGGACAGGAAAATCAAAATTGAATCTGACGGCATAAGCTTATTAGATAACTAATAATGACGTGTAGGAAAAATCTTTAATAATTGATTTTCAGCATTATATCTTAAATAATTGACAAGTTTATTGTTAAAAGTTGCATTTAGTTTTATTTTTGTATCAAATAAAAAGTTATTAACAATTTTTAACTTACATTTAGGTTTTAAGCGTAAAAATTACCCCTGTATATGCCCTTTATAGAAGAAAGCGATTTACTAGAATTACATAAAGACGTCGATAAAGCTCAAATTATCAATGAGCGTTTATTAGATCAAATAAAGTTTAAGAACAAAGAACTCAAAAAGAGTAAAATTCAGCGAAATATATTCGCAGGGGTTACAGGTCTTTTTTTAATTGGTGGTTTGGCTTTTACTTCATTTACAGCAGGTTTGTCAAGTTCAGGTGGTTTTAATAGAAAAACTTCTAATGATTTAGTATTGACTTCTATTGATAGTGTCGATGCCATTAGAACTCGTTTAGAAAATTTAAAAGAGCAGAACGAAGAGCTGAGCCTCGTAAAAGAATTCTATTTGGCTAAAGAGTTCTTGCAGAAAGAAAAAATATATTCGGTACAAGTAAAATCATTTGTAGATAACAATGTTACTTTGGCCTCTGAAGCTTTAACAAATACACTTTTCGTTAAAACCAATCCATTTTACTCATACTCTTTAGGTAATTTTGAAACTTTAGAAGAGGCGCAATCTTTTAGAAAACAATTGGTTGATATAGGTTTTGGCGATGCTTTTGTAGCTTCATATCAAGATGGAAAAAGAATTCAAATAGAAGATCCATATTAGTGATTAAAGTTAAAGCTTGGCTCAACGCAGCAAGACTTAGAACGCTTCCCTTATCAATATCTGGTATTCTCGTTGGTACAGCAATTGCTGCATACTATGGCGAAACCAATACCTATATTTTTGTATTAGCCTTACTTACTACAATAGGTTTACAAGTTACTTCGAACTTTGCCAACGACTATGGCGACGGAGTAAAAGGTACCGATAACGATACAAGGGTTGGACCAAAACGAGCTTTACAAAGTGGACTATTGACTGCCCCGCAATTGAAGGTGGGTATATATGTTAGTATCATTGTCAATGTTATACTTATTGTTTTATTAATTATAGTGTCATTCGGACTAGAAGATATTTTTTATCTATCATTATTTTTGCTTTTAGGTGCGTTTGCCATTTGGGCTGCCATAAAGTACACCGTAGGTAAATCAGCTTATGGCTACAATGGTCTAGGAGATATTTTTGTTTTTATTTTCTTCGGATTAGTGAGTGTCTTAGGTTCCATGTTCTTATATCTTAAAGCTATCTCTTTGATGGCTTTTTTGCCAGCAATAGCAATTGGTCTTTTAAGTGTAGGTGTGCTTAACCTTAATAATATGAGAGACATAAAATCTGATGCACTGGTCGGTAAAAATACCATGGTGGTAAAGATGGGCTTATTAAAGTCGAAAAGATACCATTATAGTTTGTTGATTATTTCAGTTTTATGCTTGTTTTTCTTTTTACTTACAACAAATGCATCACAAATACGTTATCTATGTCTTATTGGCTATGTGCCGATACTAATACACATGAGAAAAGTAGCTGAAACGAGTAATGAGGCAGAACTTGATCCAGAGCTTAAAAAATTAGCTTTAAGCACCTTTTTTATCGCTCTGTTGTTTTTTATTAGTTATTATTATTTTTTGTAATTTTGAGTATAACCCACTAACCATTTTAAGCCTTGGAACAACCCATTAAAATTCTAATTGTTGAGGATAATGTCATCATTGCCGATGATATGCAATCTATGCTAGAGGAAATAGGATATGAAATAGTTGATAACGTAATTGTTTACGAGCAGGCTGTTGAAGTTTTAAAAACCCAACAGGTCGATTTAGTTCTTATCGACATCATTTTAGCTTCAGATAAAACCGGTATAGACTTGGGTAAGCATATTAGAGAGAATTATGATATACCTTTTATTTTCGTAACCTCTAACTCTGACCGTGCAACAGTAGAAAATGCCAAAACTGTAAAACCAAATGGTTATTTAGTTAAGCCTTTCGAGCAACAGGATCTTTACACATCAATTGAAATTGCGTTATCTAATTTTATTTATGGTAAACAGACTGCCGCAAATAATGGGGTGGTAAATGATACCAGTACAGAAGATGTTGCAATGTCAAATTCAATATTGAAAGATTCTATTTTTGTTAAAAAACAGCATCTTTATTATAGGATTCAATTTGGAGATATTCAATTTATAAAAGCTGACAACGTTTATCTAGAAGTAAATACGGTCGATAAAAAGTTTTTGGTACGTTCGCCTTTAAAAGACTATTTAGAGAAGCTACCACAAAATAAATTCTATAGAGCACATAAGTCTTACATCGTAAATGTGGATCATATAGATGCTATCAATTCCAAAGATATTATGATCAATAATACGTTGATACCGATTTCTAAAGATTTTAAAGAATTTATCATCTCGGCTATGAATTCATAGTCTTGGTCTATTATATATTAAAACACCTTTAGGGGTGTTTTTTTTTTTGATATTTTTGTGATAAAAGGTATTTATTCATCGTTAAAACGTATCTTTTTAACGATGAAATACACTTCTCTCTATTTGATTTTCGTTTCACAACAACTATTGCAGGTTACACAACAAATAATACTTAAGCCAATTGCTTATGTATAATTTTGAAGTATTAGAAATTGTATGTTTTTTGACTAGAATTTGATCTAATTAGAAAATCAACTTCAATTTTTATTTTTTTATTGAAAAGTACGTAGAACACGCTTTTTGAGTTTATGGTTATTTGACAATCATGTAATGGTAGCTCACAACAAAAATTTAGTAGAATCAGGTATAAGTTTTAAGTTTGATTCAGCTTTTATTGAGATATGAAAAAACAAGTTATTTTGAGATTAGTATGCACTTTAATCTTTAGTGCAATTACGTGCCTAGTTATTGCGCAAGATACTGTGGCAACTCAGAATGAAGATTACTACAGGCAATTTCAAGATTTAGAGAACGGCGAGTTACGTTCGTTCTTCTTTTTTAATACTCCCAACCGTTACAATCAGAATTCACCATACGATTGGTTAGATACCGTAAAGGTGTACTTAAATAGTTCTGAGAAGACTAAAGACTCAACTTCTATTCGCAATTACCAACTCATAGAATCTCAAATTTACTATGATTTGGGTAACTACGAGAAGAGCTTGGCTATTGCAAGACCTTTGTATGAGAACATAACAAGTTTAGATGTAGAATCTAAACAAAACATTTTGGGCATATTAGATTCTAATTACGCCATGCTTGAATTGTATGATAAGCAAATAGAGATTAGAAGGGTCAAGCGAGAATTAGGATTTACCGACAATGTTGCTTTTTATGATATATATGCCAGCCTTGGGCAGTATAGAAAAGCGATGCGCGATTACATGACCGAAGAGAAAAGAGATCTAAAAGATGATGATTATTATGGTCAAGCTATATATAATAATACTATTGGTAATTATTTAAGATTAGACAAATCGACACCAACAGCACTTAGTTATTTTAAGAAAGCAGAAGGACTCATAAAAGTATTTTTAAGTGATGTAACCAATCAACATTCTGATAAGGAAATTGCCGATGGCAGAATTTTAAACGGATTGATTATTGGTAACATTGGTAAATGCCATGTGCAATTAGGAGAGTACGAAAAGGCGATTCCGTTTTTAGAAGAGAGTAGAGATATTATTAAGAAATATAATAAAAGTAAATTCTCTTCTGATATTATTGAAAATACACTTGCGCTAGCAGAGTGTTATTTAAAATTAGAAAATTACTCTAAAGCAACAGATTATTTAAGTGATGATCTTAATCCTATTAAATCTGATAATATTTTAAAGCGCAATAGAATTTACGCAGATTACTATTTTAAAACGGGCGATTTTGAAAATTCTACTGTCTATTTAAAGAAGAATATAAAAATAAGAGACTCCATAGATGCCTTGGCATCTAACATTAAAAATCAACAATTAACTTCTGTTGTTGCTCAAGATCTAGAGAATTCTAGAAAAATGATGGAGCAACAAAAAAATCAATTAGAAGAATCTAGAAAAGATATTAAGGCAAGAGACGATAAAATTAGCTTGGTGTTTGTATCCTTAATATTTACACTTATTGGTTTTGCTGGTTTGGTTTATGCTTATTTAAAAAGTATTAAAAATCAACGCTTGATCGCAGAGCAAAAATTTATAATTGAGAATGCCTTGGTAGAAAAAGATTCTCTACTTAAAGAAATTCACCATAGGGTTAAGAATAATCTTCAAATGGTTTCTAGTTTGTTAAGTCTACAAACCAAGAACACAAGAAGTAAAGCTGCTATTGAAGCCTTAGAAGAAGGTAAAAGTAGGGTTAAGGCAATGGCGTTAATACATCAGAAATTGTATCAAAACGACGATTTATCTGTTATTGAAATGCAGGGTTATATTGAAAGTTTAATTAATAGTATTCAGTCTGTTTACAAAAAAGGAGGTCATAATATTAATATCACTATCGATGCAGAAGGCGTTGAACTTGATATTGATCGAGCAATTCCGTTCGGACTTATATTAAATGAGTTAGTTTCCAATTCATTTAAATATGCTTTTCCTAATGATGACAGTGACGGTAAAATATATATTCACTTAAGAAAATTGTTAGGTCAAGAAGGCTTTTTTGAATATACCGATAATGGTATAGGTTTGCCAGAAGATACTGAAGAGCGTGCAAATTCTTCTATGGGTATTCGTTTAATGAACAGATTGGCAAATCAGCTTCAAACTTCTTTAAATACTGATAAGACCACTGAGGGTGTACGTTTTTGGTTTAATTTTAAATAAATTATCGCACTTTACTTTTTAAAACAACTTTGTGTAACAGTTTAGGGAAGAATCTTTTTAGGTAAATTCCGTATTTCTCCTTTCCGCCCACATAGGTCTCAAATTTTTTCTTTTTAATTGCAGAGATAATTTCTTTTGCACATTCGTTAACGGGCATTCCATTTTCCGTAGCATTATCTTCTTTTTGTAAAGCAGACCCATCACCGGTTAATGCATTTTTGGCGACGTTGGTTTGTATAAATCCTGGGCAAATAATCGATACGTTGACATTGTCTTTCTCATGTTCCATACGCAAAGCATCAAAGAAACCGTGTAACGCATGTTTTGCGCCGCAATAGCCCGAACGATAGGGAGAAGAGAACTTTCCCATTAAACTGGTTACAGTAACGAAATGACCACCTTTTTGAGCTATGAAATAGGGTAGTAGGTGTTTTGTTAGTTTAATAGTACCCAAATAATTAACGTCTATCATTTGTTGATATACTTCAAATTTTGTGTCAATGATAAGTGAACGTTGACTTAGTCCGCCATTATTAATCAAAATATCTATTTTTCCATAGATTGATATGGCCGTTTCGGTTATGCTTTCTAGTGAGTCAAATGCATTTAAATCTAAAGGAAGTATAGCTGCATTTTTAGTAATTTTACATTTACCTTTTACTTCTAAAAGAACATCCGCTCTTCTTGCTGATAGTATAATTTTTGCTCCAAGTATATTTAACTGATATGCTAATGCTTCTCCAATTCCAGAAGATGCTCCTGTTATCCAAATCACCTTATTTTCTATACTGGCCATTCCATTGTATTTAAGTTCAAAATATAGTTAAATTTGTGCGATATTATGAAGGCAACATTTAAAAAGTATCTCCTAAATTTTAAAAACCCTAGCGGAACTTCTAGAGGAATTCTGCGAACCAAAGAAACTTGGTTTCTCTTTTTAGTAGATGAAGGAAAATGGGGTGTCGGTGAATGCGGACTTTTTAGAGGCCTTAGTTTTGATGATGTTCTTGAATACGAAGAGAAATGTGCATGGGTTGCAGAAAATATGAATTTGGGCGAAACCGAATTATTGAAGCAGCTAAAGAATTTCCCCAGTATTCAATTCGGCATTGAGCAGGCTTTTATGTCGCTGCGTTCTAAAAATCCGTTTCACCTTTTTGAATCTTCTTTTTTAAATCATCAAGAGCCAATTTCAATTAACGGATTGGTTTGGATGGGGGATAAGGAGTTTATGCATCAGCAAATAGAGGATAAACTAAATGATGGTTTTTGTTGTATAAAAATGAAAATTGGAGCAATAGATTTCGATACTGAAATAGCATTACTTAAATCTATTAGAGAGCGTTATTCAAAAGAAGCGATTGAATTACGTGTAGATGCTAACGGAGCATTTTCGCCACAGGAGGCTTTATCTAAATTAGAAATTTTATCGAAACTCGATTTGCACTCTATAGAACAGCCTATTAAACAAGGGCAAGCTGAAGAAATGCAATTACTCTGCAGAAATACACCTTTGCCGATTGCTTTAGATGAAGAATTAATTGGGGTTGTAGATGTAATAAAAAAGGCAGCGTTACTACAAACCATACAGCCACAATATATAATTTTGAAGCCAAGTTTGGTTGGTGGTTTTGCAGGAAGCGGTGAATGGATTTCTATTGCTGAAAAAAATAATATCGACTGGTGGGTTACAAGTGCATTAGAAAGTAATATTGGGTTAAATGCCATTGCACAGTGGACGGCAACATTAGGTAATGAAATGCCACAAGGGTTAGGGACCGGGTCTCTTTTTACGAATAATATAGAGAGTCCGTTAGAAGTGAATCAAGGAGGTTTATTTTATAACAACTCTAAAAAATGGAATACAAATTTAATTGAAAGTTTATGTATATAGAACAAGGGTATAAAGGTGATTTAGGTTTATGGAAATATTTAATTATTCCTGGTTGTTTTATAGGGTTTATGATATTGAACTATATCGCAATAATATTGTCACCAGTTAGTGTAGAGGATAGCATGGCGCAATTGATAGCTAGCTTAGGCTCTAATCTTGTATTGATTATTTTACTTGTTCCATTGGCTGTAGGTCTATTTGTGGTGCTTGGGTGGACAAAATTAGTGCATTCTCAAAGCATTACTAGTTTAACAACATCCAGAAAAAAAATAGATTGGAAAAGAGTTTTTTTTGCTTTTGGTATTTGGGGACTGATAACAATAGTTTTAACTTTTATTGGTATTTATTTATCTCCTGAAGATTACCTGTTTAATTTCAAGTTGATGCCATTTTTAAGTTTGGCTTTAATTGGAATAATCCTAATTCCTTTACAAACTAGCTTTGAGGAGTATTTATTTAGGGGTTATATGATGCAAGGGTTGGGTATTGCTACAAAAAATAGATGGATACCTTTAGTTGTTACTTCTGTGTTATTTGGATTAATGCATTTGGGAAATCCTGAAGTAGAGAAACTGGGTTATGGTATTATGATATACTATATAGGTACTGGTTTTTTTCTTGGTATTATAACCCTTATGGATGAAGGTTTAGAGCTTGCCTTGGGTTTTCATGCCGCTAATAATTTAATTGGAGCGTTATTGTTGACTGCTGATTGGACTGCTTTTCAAACTGATTCATTGTACAGGGATGTTTCTGATCCAATTTTAGGTTGGGATGTTTTGGTGCCGGTATTTATAGTTTTCCCAATTCTATTATTAATCTTCTCAAAAAAGTATGGCTGGACCAACTGGAAAGAAAAATTAACAGGAAAGGTATTGTCTGAAGAAGAATTTTTAAAATTAGATAATTAGTACAATGTATAAAGCTTCAGTACACCCAAGTTTTTCAATTCACGGTAGAGCTATTTCTTTTAATGATTTATCAGAAGTAAGCTATAGCCTTATTAAGGAAGGGGAAGAATTCGAAAAGCATATTGGTGAATTTCTTTTAGATTGGATAGATGATTCACCTACAATTTCGGTACAGACCTCTGGTTCTACGGGTGCTCCAAAAACCATTGTTTTAAAGAAAGTACAAATGGAGAATAGTGCTTTGGCGACAGGTGGCTATTTAAATCTATCACCAAAATCTTCTGCTTTATTATGTTTGCCTGCGACATATATTGCCGGTAAAATTATGTTGGTAAGAGCATTGGTTTTGGGGTTAGATATTCATTTTGTGGAACCTACTTCAAATCCGTTAGAAGATATAAATAGGTCTTTTGATTTTGGAGCAATGGTTCCTTTACAAGTTGCTAATTCTTTGCCAAAGCTTTCACTGCTGCATAAGTTGATTATTGGTGGTGCTCCTATTTCTAACTCATTAAGAAAAGAAATAAAAGGTATTTCAAATGCCTCTTATGAAACCTATGGTATGACGGAGACTATAACGCATATTGCAGTTAAGCCTTTGAATAATGGTGTAGCAGATGATACGCCTTTTTCTATTTTACCAAATATTGAAATATCTAAAGACGACAGAGGTTGTTTGGTAATTAATGCACCAAAGATTGCAGATGAAACTGTGGTTACTAATGATTTCATTGAATTAGTTTCGGAAACAGAGTTTAAATGGCTAGGCAGATTGGATAATGTAATTAATTCTGGGGGAATTAAACTTAGTCCCGAGCAGATAGAGGCTAAACTTTCGAATAGTATAGAGCAGCCTTTTTTTATTGCTTCTTTACCAGATACAAAACTAGGGGAGCAGTTAGTATTGGTAATAGAAGGTAAAGTGATAGAAAAGGACGTATTAAAGAAAATTACTTCAAGTCTTCTTTTATCTAAGTACGAAGTGCCTCGTCAAATTAAAGCTATTCCGGTATTCTTACGAACTGATAGCGGAAAGGTAAAGCGGAAAGAAACCATGACCTTATTGAAGTCATAACGTCCCTCATTCTAAAGTACGCTTCACTCATTGCTGGTTTTTAAAAAGCTTCTTTCTTAATAGGTTTATTGCTCAAACTTTAAACCAATTATTATGAAAAATGCAATTTTCCTATTCTTTCTGCTCAGTAGTATGCTGTTGCCTTCTCAGCAAGTTAAAATTAGTGGTATTGTTTCTGATCACGCAGGTGACCCTATGCCTGGTGTAAATGTTATGGAAAAAGGAACGACTAATGGTACTCAAACAGATTTTGACGGCCATTATGTTCTTACAGTTCAAAAGGAAGCTGAACTGTCATTTTCATATATAGGTTGTAAAAATATGATTGTAAAGATCATAGATTCAGCGGTTGTTAATGTGTCACTTGAAGAAGATTTTCAAATGTTAGAAGAGATTGTAGTTACTGGTTATGGTATTCAAAAACGTCATCAAGTTACAGGCTCCGTTGCAATGGTTAACATGCAATCTCCTAAATCTAATATTAGTAGAATTTTACAGGGCAAGGTGAGTGGTGTCAATATACGTGGTGTGGGTTCGGTAGATGAAAAAGGAGTAGCCGCTTCAGTTAGCAGTCCTCTATATATTGTTGATGGTATTCCTATTGAAAAGCAATACAATTCAATTGTTCAAAGATTTAAAAGTGAAGATATTAATAGTAGAAAAGAACTTAAAGCTTCTGAAGCTAAGAGTTTGTATGGGTCAGATGCCAAGTATGGCTGCATTGTAATTCATACTGTAAAAGGAAATTATGCTATTGAAGAAGATGAGAATTATGCACAAATTACTGAAAATCAGTTTCAGAATGTTGCCGTAAATCCACTATCTACTTTTTCTATAGATGTTGATAAAGCAGCGTATAGCAATATTAGAAGATTCATTAATAATGGGAAGGACGTACCTGTAGATGCAGTTAAGATTGAAGAAATGATTAATTACTTTGATTATGACTATCCGCAACCAACAGACGAACATCCTTTTTCTGTAAACACCGAGGTAGCACAAACCCCTTGGAATGTAGATACAAAATTAGTGCGCATTGGTTTGCAGGGTAAAGAATACTTGAATGAAGAATTACCGGCATCTAATCTTACTTTTCTAATAGATGTTTCTGGTTCTATGTCAGCAGGCAACAAATTACCGTTATTAAAATCCGCTTTTAAACTATTAGTAAATCAGTTAAGAGAAAAAGATAGAGTTTCTATTGTAGTTTATGCAGGGGCAGCCGGTGTTGTATTAGAGCCTACATCTGGTAACAATAAAGAGAAAATCATGAGCGCTTTAAATAATTTAGAAGCTGGCGGTTCTACAGCTGGTGGAGCAGGTATTCAATTAGCTTACAAATTGGCAGAGAAACATTTTAAGAAGACTGGTAATAATAGAGTGATATTGGCAACCGATGGTGATTTTAATGTTGGGTTGTCTAGAGATAAAGACATGGAAGATTTGATTGTTGAAAAACGAGAATCAGGAGTGTTTCTTTCAGTTTTAGGTTTCGGAATGGGTAATTACATGGATTCTAAGTTGGAAACTTTAGCAGACAAAGGGAACGGAAATCATGGTTACATAGATACCATGCAAGAGGCTCAGAAGTTATTTGGGAAGGAATTTGGCGGTACTTTATTTACCATTGCTAAAGACGTAAAATTACAGGTAGAGTTTAATCCTGCAAAAGTAAAATCGTATCGACTAATCGGTTATGAAAATAGATTATTGGCTGACGAAGATTTTATTGATGATACCAAAGATGCAGGTGAGTTAGGTAGTGGTCATAAGGTAACCGCTTTGTATGAGATTATTGAAGCAGGTGTTACCTCAGCATATGATAAAGAAATACCACAATTAAAGTATACCAATACTTCTAGCAATACTGGGTTTTCTGATGAGTTATTTACCTTGAAATTCAGATATAAAAAACCTGATGGTAATAAGAGTATTGAATTGGTACATGTCCAAAATTCAAATACTCAAGAAATGTCTAAAGATTTCCAATTCTCTGCAGCTGTTGCTTTATTCGGTCAACAATTACGAAAGTCAGCATTTAATAATAAAGGTTCATTAAATGATGTCATTGTATTAGCAGAGAAGGGTAGAGGAGAAGATAAAAACGGGTATAGAGCAGAATTTATCAGGTTGGTTAAAAGCATTGACGAGAAATTGGTATCAGACAACTATTGATATTATTCAGATTGTAAAAATCAATTGATTTTAGAGGAATAGTTTATTTCGAATGTGTGTTATTTTGTATTTTCAAGGCTTAAACCAAACAACACTCATGAAAAAACTATTCCTTTTTGTATGCCTAATTTTTATAGGGGAAATTTACGCTCAACAAATTCTAAATGAAAAAGAAAGAGCTCAGGTGATAGATGAAATATTAGACGACCGTTTCAATAATTTGCTACCTGAACTTATGGATGCCTCTGACATAGATATGTGGGTGGTTATCTCACGGGAATACAATGAAGATCCCGTAATTAAAACTATGCTTCCGGCTACGTGGTTAAATGCGCGTAGAAGAACTATTCTTTTATTTTACAGAGATAAAGCGAAGAATACTATTGAGAAGCTGGCTGTGGCCCGTTATAATGTAGGTAATAATATTGTTTCTGCTTGGGATAAGGAGAAAGAGCCAAATCAATGGAAAAGATTAATGCAGTTGATATCCGAAAGAAATCCGAAGAAAATCGGACTCAATTATTCTACAGACCATAATATAGCCGATGGTTTGGTTAAGACTGATTATGAAGAGTTTATGGCAAATCTTCCTAAAGAATATACCTCAAAAGTTACTTCTGCCGAGCAGCTTGCCGTTCGTTGGATCGAAACTAGATCTGAACGCGAAATGGTTATTTATGACCAATTAGTAGATATCACTCACGATATTATAGCAGAGGCATTTTCTGAGAAAGTAATTACTCCGGGCTTAACGACAACTTCAGATGTGGTGTGGTGGATGCGTCAAAAAGTAACCGATTTAGGTTTGGAAACTTGGTTTCACCCAACCGTAGACGTACAACGAAGCGAAAAAGACAAAGGCAGTAGGTTTTATTCGTTTGCAGATAAGCCAGATGATATGGTCATTTTACCTGGAGACTTAGTGCATTGCGATTTCGGAATTACGTACTTACGTCTAAACACCGATTGTCAAGAATTGGCATATGTGTTGAAACCTAAAGAAACTTCTGCACCAGATTTTTTGGTAAACGGACTTAAAGATGGTAATAGATTACAAGACTTTTTGACCAACAACATGGTTAAAGGCAGGTCTGGTAATGATATTCTAGCAAAATCATTAAAGGAGGCTAAAGCAGCAGGATTAAAACCATCTATATACACACATCCACTTGGGTTATATGGTCATTCTGCAGGTACTACAATAGGTATGTGGGATTCTCAAGGTGGTGTTATGCGTGATGATGGTGAAAATTATACATTGAACCCAAATACAGTATATGCTATTGAATTGAATACAACTGTCAATATACCAGAATGGAACAGAGATATTCGTATCATGCTCGAAGAAGCCGGTTTTTACGGTGAAGAAGGTTTTAGATATGTTAATGGGCGACAAACCGAACTGCTATTGATACCAAGAGTAAAAGAGCATCAGGGTAATTAATTTTTAATTTGTAGGGTTGTTCAATATCCATGTAATAAAATTCTTATTTTCAAGATTTATAAATAGTTATATGGAATTGAATTTTAATTTTCTTTTGAAGAGAAGCATAGTAATCTTTGTATGGGTTGGTCTAACTTTTTTAACCAAAAGTGTATTCTCACAAACGGTTTTTAAAGGAGTAGTTACGGATGCTGATACAGGTCTTACCTTACCTTACGTGAATATTGGTATTATAGATAAAGGTCTTGGTACCGTTTCAGATGAATACGGAGCATTTAATTTTTTGTTTGATACCGCTAAATTATCAGACTTAGATACATTAAAAGTTTCTTCTATTGGGTATAAGGAGTTTAAATTGCCATTTTCTATGGTGATTGCTCAAGATATGAAATCAACCCAAATAGAATTGCAGCCCGAAATTGTAAGTCTAAATGAAGTTGTTTTAACCTCCAGTAAAAGAAAGAAAAGAAGTAAAACCGAAAAAATGGTAGGGTACTCATTTGTAGGGCAGTTGAAAAATGGTTCTTGGGAGGGTGATGGTGCATTAGGTGGTGAATTGGTTACAAAAATTAATGTCAATAAGAAAAAAAGACAGCTGAATGCTTTCTATTTTTATGTGCTAAAAAATATTTCAGACAGTTTATTGCTACGCGTGAACATTTATGATGGATCAACTTCGTTGCCTGAACACAAGTTAACTAATAAGAATATTACGTATACCCTTAAAACAAATATTGGAAAGGTAGGTGTAGACTTAGTTCCTTTTAATATTACTGTTGAGAATGATTTTAGTATCGGTATAGAATTATTAAAAGTATACGGCGATAAAATAGACCTTGTAATTGCGGGTGATGATACACCGGGAGTTTCTTATCGTAGATACGTAAGTCAAGGGGAATGGAAACGATACGCTAAAGATGCCCTAACTTATTTTGTAAGCACTACATTGCTAGAGGAAGAAGAGGAAGAGGATGTTGTATTATTAGATGAAAAACTAATAACCAATTACACCAACGAGCAATTACTACAAAGCATGGGTAGAAATATTGGTGTTGTCAATGGGTTTGTATTTAAGGAAGGAGAAAGAGTACAAGGAGTTCAAATTCAAAATTTAACTACTGGCGAAGTAACTACTACCGATGATAGTGGTAGATATAATATTAAAGCTTCTTTGAGCGATGAACTAGAATACAGTTATTCAAACTTAGAAACTCAAGTAAGAACTGTATTGGAAACTACTTTCGCCATAAATGTAGCTTTAGAGGAAAAAGTATTAGAACTTGAAGAGGTAACAGTAACAAGTTTGGCTAGGAAGAAAAGAAGTCAAGAAGAGTTGTATAGAGATTTTAATGAAGATAAGGGAATTATTAAAACATCTTTTGGTCTTTTCAGTAAAGAAACTTCAGGTTATTCTATGAGTATTGTAGATGAATCCGAATTTGGTAGTGGCGCGTCTTCATTAGGGAATTTGTTACGCGGTAAGGTTGCTGGTTTAAGTATGTTGTCCACAGATAATATGGATGGTTCAACACAAATATTTTTAAGACAACAAGGTACTATGAACCCTATTCCTGCAGCTTATGAGGTAGATGGACTTTTAGTTTCAGGTTTTCCTTCTTTTCTTGATGTAGCGCAAATAAAACGTATTGCGGTATTATCAGGGTTGGCATCTGTAGCTAAATATGGTACAATGGGTGCTGGCGGTGTTATCATTATTAATACAAAAGCCGCTAATTTTTCATCTTCGTCTTCTGGTGCACCTGAAAAAGGAAGGATGTTTACTCAAGAAATGGATGAGAAGGTTATTACAGAAGAGGAAGCCCGTCGTAATTGGCCCGATTTTTTACAGGAACTTTATGTTAGCGAAAACTTCGTAAAAGCACAAGAGATTTATAATTCTTATGAACCCAAATTTGGCACAAACCCTAATTTTAATATAGATGCCACAAATTATTTTCTTGAATTTTTTGGAAATAAAAATTTTACCGAAGAATTAATTTCTAAGAATATAAAATGTTTCAGTAATGATATCAATTATCTAAAGGCACTAGCTTTTGTGTTAGATAAAAATAAAAAACATGACCAATCTGTAGAATTATACAAGCAAATATTGCTACTGAAATCTAATTCTGTACAGTCATATAGAGATTTGGCAAATGCATACATCAATAACAACCAAAGGGAAAGAGGAGAAAACCTATATGCTAGGTATTTCAATTTAACTAAAGAAGGCTTTTTCTCTAAACAGCCAGATGCCTTACAGAATGTTATTAATTCTGAAGTAAAAACCTTATTGGATATTTCAGAGGATACATTAGATGGCTCAATATCAACTTTTATTAATAAGGAAGAAACTAAAACAAGAATTGTGTTAGAATGGAACGATGATGCAGCAGAGTTAAATTTTCAGTTTGTGTCGCCTGATGATAATTTAAGTAGTTGGTCAAATACGATGGATGGAGAGTTAAGTGAAAGCCTATTGTCTAAAGGTTATACTAGTAAAGATTTTTTCATTTATGGCAATCCACGTAATTGGCGTATTAATGCTGATTACAAAGGAAATAAAACAGGTTTAGCTACCTATTTAAAAATAACGGTCAGTACGAATTATGGCGCTGAGAATCAAAAAGACATGATTAAAATCTTTAGATTGGATGTTAAGAATGTGAATAGAAAACTTATTCACATTCTTTAATAAACACAATTTTAAACCTGCAAAACCCCCATATTAAAAGGCTTTTCAATAGGTGCATGATCAGCAGCCTCTATACCTATTGATATCCATTTACGGGTGTCTTTAGGATCTATGATGGCATCTGTCCATAATCTAGAAGCTGCGTAATATGGTGATACTTGGTTGTCGTAACGTTTTTTGATTTTATCGAAAAGCTCGGTTTCTTTTTCTTCGGTAATAGTTTCACCTTTCTTTTTTAAAGAAGCTTTTTCAATCTGCAGTAATACTTTAGCGGCAGAGTTACCACTCATTACAGCTAGTTCTGCACTTGGCCATGCCACAATTAATCTTGGGTCATAAGCTTTACCACACATAGCATAATTACCTGCTCCGTAGCTATTACCTATAATAATCGTGAATTTTGGCACGACGGAATTACTTACTGCATTTACCATTTTGGCGCCATCTTTTATGATACCACCATGTTCACTTTTACTACCTACCATAAAACCGGTAACATCTTGTAAAAATACTAACGGAATTTTCTTTTGATTACAGTTAGCTATAAAGCGGGTTGCTTTATCTGCAGAGTCAGAATAGATGACTCCGCCAAATTGCATTTCACCTTTTGCAGTTTTTACTACTTTTCTTTGGTTGGCAACTATACCAACGGCCCAACCATCAATACGTGCATATCCGGTAAGAATGGTTTGCCCGTAGCCAGCTTTATATTCTTCAAAATCAGATTCATCTACCAATCGCTTGATGATTTCCATCATATCGTATTGTTCAGCTCTAGAGCTTGGTAGAATTCCGTAAATATCATCCGGATTTTCTTTTGGCTTTATACTTTTCTTACGGTTGTATCCTGCTTTAGGGAAATCACCGATTTTATCCATAATATTTTTTATGGTATCTAAAGCTGCTGCATCATCTTTTGCTTTATAATCGGTTACTCCGCTAATTTCACAATGTGTGGTTGCACCGCCTAAAGTCTCGTTATCAATACTTTCACCAATAGCAGCTTTTACCAAGTAGCTACCTGCTAAAAATATACTTGCGGTTTTATCTACGATTAGCGCTTCATCGCTCATAATCGGTAAATACGCCCCACCGGCAACACAACTACCCATAACGGCAGATATTTGAGTTATGCCCATACTGCTCATGATGGCATTATTTCTAAATATGCGGCCAAAGTGTTCTTTATCAGGAAAAATTTCATCCTGTAAAGGCAAATACACACCAGCGCTATCTACCAAGTATATTATTGGGAGTCTGTTCTCAATGGCTATTTCTTGTGCTCTTAAATTTTTCTTGGCAGTAATCGGGAACCACGCTCCGGCTTTAACCGTTGCATCATTGGCAACAACTATACACTGCTTTCCTTTGATGTAGCCAATTTTAATGACCACGCCACCAGAAGGACATCCGCCATGTTCTTCGTACATACCGTCACCCACAAAGGCTCCGACTTCTATTTGTTCGGTTTTTGGATCTAAAAGATAATCAATACGCTCTCTAGCGGTCATTTTACCCTGATCATGCTGTTTGGCTATTTTGGCTTTTCCTCCGCCTAAATAAACCTCGTTTAGCTTTCTTCTAAGGTCTGATAATAACAACTTATTCCTATCTTCGTTTTGATTGAATTTTAAATCCATTCTGTATAATTTCTTTTCTTTTGATAAAGATAAGGAGTTAATTTTGGTGTTCATGCAACAAAAACAAAAAGTATGATAAAGTGGGGTATAGTAGGGGCAGGAAACATTGCACATAGTTTTTCTAAAGATTTAGCCTTAGTAAATGGTAGTAAATTAGTTTCCGTTGCTTCTAGAAATTTAGAAAAGGCTCAGGCATTTGCAGATGAATATAGTGCGCCAAATGCTTATGGCAGTTATGAAGAGTTGTTTAAAAGCAATACAGTTGATGTCATTTACTTAGCAACACCACATACTTCGCACGCAACATTAAGTATTGCCGCTATGAAAGCTGGTAATGCTGTACTATGCGAAAAGCCAATGGGCGTAAATAGACAAGAGGTTGAAGAAATGATTACCGTGGCCAAAGAAAATAATGTTTTTCTGATGGAAGCATTATGGTCGCGATTTAACCCAACTATTAAAAAAGTAAAAGAATTAGTGGATAACGGTACTATTGGGGATATTGGTTATTTACACGCAGATTTTGCTTTTTATGCTTTAGATAGAGATGAAAGCGGTAGGTTGTTGAATCCTGATCTTGCTGGTGGTTCACTATTAGATATAGGAATCTATCCTATATTTCTAGCTTACCTAATGTTGGGTATGCCAAAGGATATAAAAGCGACAGCTAATTTTTATAAAACTGGAGTTGAGGTGCAATGCAGCATGATTTTTAATTATAACAATGCTCAGGCTATTCTGTATAGCGGACTCAATTCAAATTCAGAAAAGAAGGCGGAAATTGCCGGAAGTGAAGGTTCTTTATTCATACATTCAAGATGGCATGAAACTACAGGATACACAATAGAAAAAGATGGTGAATCAACTTCTAATGAGGTTGGTAAAAGAGGTAAAGGTTATGTGCACGAGATTGAAGAAGTACAAAATTGTTTAGCTTCAGGTAAGAAGCAGAGTGCTCTTTGGAGCCATCAAAATAGTTTAGATTTAATAGAGATTATGGATTCTGTTCGTAAATTGACGGGAATTGTGTTTCCATTTGAATAATAGCAAGGTTAATAGTGGACAAATATCTTAAATTTTACGATATTTGAAGTTCGCTAAAATTTTAATTGATTCGAAAATGAATAAGAATACTGTGCTCTCTTGGGCTACGTTTATAATGATTTTTGTAGGTCTGGCGCTTATTGCTTTAGGTGCTTTTCGCTATGATGATGTTGCTGGGTGGGGTTTTGCATCTGTAGGTATAGGTTTTTTTGCTATTGCTTGGGTGTTTAACGCTCTAAAAGGTAGAGTATAAATAAATGTTTTATATCCTACGCTGAATTCTAAGGGTAGGCTATTAATTATCACTTAATACTATAATTTTATGTCAGACGATAAGAAGGTAATCTTCTCCATGTCAGGAGTTACGAAAACCTATAAAAATGCTAACACCCCAGTTTTAAAGAATATATACTTAAGTTTTTTCTATGGTGCCAAAATTGGAATCTTAGGTTTAAACGGTTCGGGTAAATCTACTTTGTTGAAAATTATTGCGGGTGTTGATAAAAACTTTCAAGGTGATGTTGTTTTTTCTCCAGGCTATAATGTTGGATACTTAGAGCAAGAACCTGAACTAGATGAAAACAAAACTGTTTTAGAGATTGTAAAGGAAGGTGTGGCGGAGACTGTTGCTATTCTTGATGAGTACAATAAGATAAACGATATGTTCGGACTCCCAGAAGTTTACGAGAATCCTGACAAAATGCAGAAGTTGATGGATCAACAAGCGGTTTTACAAGATAAGATCGATGCAGCAAATGCTTGGGAATTAGATACCAAGTTAGAAATAGCTATGGATGCACTTCGTACCCCAGAACCAGACAAGAAAATTGCTGTATTATCAGGTGGCGAAAGAAGAAGGGTTGCTTTATGTAGATTATTACTTCAAGAACCTGAGATTTTATTATTAGATGAACCTACTAACCACTTAGATGCAGAATCTGTACATTGGTTAGAGCATCATTTAGCACAATATAAAGGAACAGTAATTGCCGTTACGCACGATAGATATTTCTTAGATAATGTTGCTGGTTGGATTTTAGAGTTGGATAGAGGAGAGGGTATACCTTGGAAAGGGAATTACTCATCTTGGTTAGATCAGAAATCGAAGCGTATGGCTCAAGAGAGTAAAACAGCTTCTAAAAGACAGAAAACTTTAGAGCGAGAGCTTGAATGGGTACGTCAAGGTGCAAAAGGAAGACAGACAAAACAGAAAGCTCGTCTTAATAATTACGATAAGTTAATGAGTCAAGATCAAAAGCAGCTTGATGAAAAACTTGAAATTTATATTCCGAACGGACCTCGTTTGGGTACCAATGTAATTGAAGCAAAAGGAGTTAGTAAGGCTTATGATGATAAATTACTTTACGAAGATTTGAACTTTAAATTACCACAAGCTGGTATTGTTGGTATTATTGGTCCGAATGGTGCTGGTAAGACAACTATCTTCAGAATGATCATGGGTGAAGAGACTCCTGATAAAGGAGAATTTGAAATAGGCGAAACTGCTAAAATCGCTTACGTAGATCAGAGTCACTCTAACATCGATCCTGAAAAAACCATTTGGCAGAATTTCAGTGATGAGCAAGAGATGGTAATGATGGGCGGTAAGCAGGTGAATTCTCGTGCATATTTGAGTAGATTTAATTTTACAGGTAGTGAGCAAAATAAAAAGGTGAACATGTTATCTGGTGGTGAGCGTAACCGTTTACATCTAGCAATGACATTAAAGGAAGAAGGAAACGTTCTTCTATTAGATGAGCCTACCAACGATTTAGATGTAAATACATTACGTGCCTTAGAAGAAGGTTTAGAGAACTTTGCAGGTTGTGCGGTGGTAATATCACATGATAGATGGTTCTTAGATCGTATTTGTACACATATCTTAGCCTTCGAAGGTGACTCTCAAGTATATTTCTTTGAAGGTTCTTTCTCTGACTATGAAGAGAGCAAAAAGAAACGTTTAGGCGGAGATTTAATGCCGAAACGAATCAAGTATAAGAAACTGATTAGATAATCAAGTATTTATATAGAAAAAGCCCGCATTTGCGGGCTTTTTAATTTTCAGCTAACAGCTAACATTAGTATTCAGCATTAGGGTACCAATCTAATTGAACAACCTCAATTCCTTGATTGCCTGCATCGACTAATTGCTTAAATTTTGCAACATCGCTAACATCTGGTTTGCCTCTGTAATGATAAGGGTAAACTTGTTTTGGTTTAAAATCTAATACTGCAGAAGCAGCGCTTTCAACTGTCATCGTGTATGGTAAATTCATACATACAAAAGCCTTGTCTATATTTTTTAAAGAACGCATTTCAGGAATGTCTTCGGTATCGCCAGAAAAATAGATTCGTTGCTTGTCGATAGTAAGAACATAGCCGTTACCGCGACCTTTGGTATGGAAATTTAAAGCTTCTTTTCTAAGGTTGTACATAGGTATGGCTTCAATGGTAATTCCGGCTAATTTCTTGCTGGTGCCATTCTCCATAATTTCTAATTGCTTCGAATACTTTTTAGGTAACTCATCGGCAACTGCTTGTGGTACTATTAAAGTTGCATTAGAAGTGTCTAAAGCATCAAGAGTTTCGGTACTTAAGTGATCACCATGTATATCGGTAATCAATATTAAAGTTGGGTTTTTTTGACCTTCAAAAGCAGCAGCTCCGCCAGTAGGGTCAACGTATATAACAGCATCTTCCCATTCAATTACTGCTGTCGCGTGTTCTATTGGTATTATTTTAATCGCATCAACTTTGCGTTCACTCGTTTCAACTGGTGTAGACATGTTTTCTTCGATTTCAGCAGTAGAATCTATTTCGCCCTCAGATTTTTTTACTTCTTTGCAAGAAAAAGAGATTGTGCCTATCATTAGTAAAACAAGTAATTCTTTTAGTTTCATTATGTTACGTTTAAAGAGTTAGTTCCATTTTAATATCTGACCTAAGATACTCTAAATTATCCTCTAATGGAACATTTATAAATCCGAATTTCTTATATATATGCAGTGCCGTGTCTAATTTTGTACTGGAATAAAGCTCTAAGGTGTGCCAATTTTTATTTTTAGAAAAATCTATGGCATAGGCTAGTAATTTTTGACCGATCTGTAAACCGTGGTAATTCTTATCCACAGCCATTTTCCCTAATTCAAATCTTCGATAATCTTTTTTAATTAATGCAAAGCATCCTACGGGTTCATTATTCCATAATCCGATAAAAATAAATCCGCCTTTATCAATAATAGAAGTCTGGCTATTTTCTAACAACTCCTTATCTTTCTCTTCCACAGTAAAAAATTCTGTTATCCAAGCTATATTCAACTCTTTAAAGTTTTGAGTATATTTAGACTCATAAGGTACAATAGTAAGCATAATTTTAAATTGGTAAATTTATGAAACCTAAGTTATGCCTTAATTATATGGTATTTATCATGATCAAGAATTTATTTTAACATTAAAAAATCTAAAAATTAAATTAACTCGTATATAACCTGAACAAACAGACACTTTATTAAATTTAAAATTATGACTGAAACAAAAAACAACAATGGCTTAAAAGTTTTGACCGCTCTTTTAGGTGTTGTGCTTTTAGGAACTATCATTTACACAGTAAGTCTTTACCAAGATAAAAAGAAGACCGAAGTTGTTCTTTCTAAAGAGAAAGAATTGGTAGTAGAAGATTTAAATAGCTTAAAATCTGAGTACGATAAAGCTATTTTAGAGAGCAATGCCACTAACGAAGAGTTAGTTAGTGCTAGAGATAATATTGCAAAATATATTGACTCTGTAAAGACAATGAAAGCTGATATCGGATCTTTATCTAGATACAGAAGACAAGTTGGTGTTCTTAAAGCTGAAAGAGAGCAATTACTAAAGCAAGTTGATTCGTTAACTCGTTCTAACTCTATGATTGCTATGCAACGTGATAGTACGTATGTTGAATTAGAGAAGCAAACAGTTTTTAATGATTCTCTAGTAGTACAAAACACAAACTTAGCTCAAGTAGTTGAGAAAGGTTCTGCTTTGAACTTATCTAAATTTAATGTTGATGCAGTTAAAGAGCGTAACAACGGTAAATTAGTTTCTACACAACGTGCTAAAGCAACTGACAAGTTTAAAATTTGTTTTACCGTTGCAGATAACGTTATTGCACAAGCTGGTGATAGAGAGTTCTTCTTAGAAGTTTTAGACCCTCAAGGTAATGTACTAGGTGGTAGTAACTCTAAAACTAATGATAATGGAGCTTCTATTACTTACAGTAAGCAAACTGGTTTCTACTATGAGAACAAGTCTTTAGATGTATGTGATTATATTAGTAAGCCTTCTGGTGATTTCAAAGACGGTAACTATATGGTAAACGTTTATGATGATCAATTAAAATTATTGGGTACTTCTAAATTCATGTTGAAGTAAAATTACCTTTTGCATATAAAAATGGCGACCAATTGGTCGCCATTTTTCGTTTCTACTAGTTTGTTTTTATTCTTTTAAACTACCTACCATATTTTCTGGTTTAACCCAATCGTCATAATCTTCTGCAGTAACGTAACCTAAGTTTACAGCTTCCTCTTTTAAGGTTGTACCGTTTTTATGGGCTGTATTTGCAATTTCAGCAGCCTTGTAATATCCTATTTTAGTATTTAAAGCAGTAACTAGCATTAAAGAGTTATTCAATAATTGCTTTATTACTTCGTGATTTGGCTCTATACCGGCAGCACAATGCTCTTCGAAACTTACACAGGCGTCACCAATTAATTGTGCCGATTGTAATATGTTGGCAGCCATCATCGGTTTAAAAACATTGAGCTCGTAATGCCCTTGTGTGCCACCAACGCTAATAGCAACATCATTACCCATAACTTGAGCACAAACCATAGTTAGCGCCTCACATTGTGTAGGGTTCACTTTACCTGGCATAATAGAACTACCTGGCTCGTTTGCAGGAATAATGATTTCACCGATACCAGAACGAGGACCAGATGCCATCATTCTAATATCATTGGCAATCTTATTTAAAGAAACTGCTAATTGCTTTAATGCACCGTGACTTTCAACAATTGCGTCATGTGCAGCAAGTGCTTCGAATTTATTTTCTGCAGTAATAAAAGGTAAGCCCGTAAATTCTGCTATATATTTTGCAACTAAAACATCATAACCTTCAGGAGTATTCAAACCGGTACCTACTGCAGTGCCACCAAGTGCTAATTCACTTAAATGTGCCAGTGTATTATTCAATGCTTTTAGACCGTGATCTAATTGCGATACGTAACCAGAAAATTCTTGGCCCAAGGTTAGGGGAGTAGCATCCATTAAATGTGTACGACCTATTTTAACTACATTTTTGAATTCAACTGACTTTTTATGAAGCGTATCTCTTAATTGCTTAACGCCCGGAATGGTCACTTCAACAATCTTTTTGTAAGCTGCAATATGCATACCTGTTGGGAAGGTATCGTTAGATGATTGAGATTTGTTTACATCATCATTTGGCTGAATTGTTTTCTCGCCTTCACCGATTACTTTACCGGCAATTTCATGTGCTCTATTGGCTACTACTTCATTTACGTTCATGTTACTTTGCGTACCAGAACCTGTTTGCCAAATAACCAAAGGAAATTGGTCATCTAGTTTGCCTTCCAAAATTTCTTCGCAAACTTGAGCAATTAAATCTCTTTTCTCGGCTGCTAATACACCAAGCTCACAATTAGCATATGCTGCAGATTTTTTTAAATAAGCAAAGCCATAAACAATTTCTAATGGCATAGATGCCGTAGGGCCTATTTTAAAATTGTTGCGAGAACGCTCTGTTTGAGCTCCCCAATATTTGTCTTTGGGTACCTCTACATTACCCATGGTATCTTTCTCGATTCTAAATTTCATAATAGTATATTTTAATGAATCTTAAGTTAACTTGTTTTAGAAGTTCAAAAATAAGGTTTACATTTATTTTAATAGTGACATCATTGTTCAGATTAGTGAAATAAATTTTGCCTAACGTTTGCAAAAAATAATTCGTTTATGGTATCTTTGCAATATATAAGTAATAAGATATGTTTGATTTTGACCAATATTTAGGATTTTTAGCTTTCTTGACCATATTAACCATTGGTTTTTGGCTGATGATGTTTTTGTTATTATTTGTTGTTCCTTACTGGTTAGGAGGTAACATTATAGAGTTGTTGAAAGAAAGACGCGACAAGAAAAAAGCCGCAAGAGAGGCTTAAATGATACAGTATAAGTATAAAAAAAGGAGCCTATTGGCTCCTTTTTTTGTGTCTTGTATTCTGGTTTCTATCCTTCTATTTCATCTCCGTTATCTTCGCCGTTACCATCACCTCTTCCTTTTTTGTTTCTTTCCTTTGGTTGATTAAAGCGATATACAAACCCCATAGTTATTTGGCGTTGTCTCCATTGAAATTCACTTTCTGAAGTAAAGAATTCTGTTTCTGTATAAGAAGTTCTTTTTCTAGAGTTTAGTAAATCACTTACATTTAGGGAAATTGTCCCATTATCTTTTAAGATATCTTTACTAAAGGCTAAGTTCAATGAAAATATACCTCCGTTTTCTGTTTGCGCAGTTGAAGAAGGTCCTCTGTAAAACGCATTTGTTTGCCAATCTACCTTTGCAGGTAATGAAACTTTAGAACTAAATCTCGCAAACCAACTTGTATTTGTAGTGCCATAATCAACACCATTAAAAGCCCCTTCTGTAGAAAATTGAAAGAAATTAAAACTAGAGTTTAAACGTAGCCATTTAGCGGCACTATATAATACACCTGCCTCAAAACCTATTCTGTCATTGGTAGAAAGGTTGATAGGAATAGATCTTATAATTTCTATACCATCAGTGGTCGTTTGACCTGTTTCTTCTTGAATTCGCTCAAAAGAGTCTGTTTCTTTCTGATAATAGATAGATGAGGTAAGGGTTAATTTATCCCACCTCTTTAAATAACCTATATCAAAAGCATTTGAGAATGCAGGGTTCAAATCGGGATTTCCTTGAAAAATATTTGTTCTACTAGATCTAGATGGAAAAGGGTTTACGAATCTTCCTCTGGGTCTGTTTATTCTTCTGTTATAACCTACTGAAATATTTTCATTTTCTGCTAATTCGTAAATTAAATTCACAGTAGGGAAAAGTCCTAAGTAGTTCTTATCAAAATTGGCTTCCACATCAACACCTAATTGATCTTCTAATTCGGTAGTGTCATAAAGAGAAGATAGTTCACCTTTCAATTGGGTGTTTTCTAATCGCAATCCTAGTAAAAAAGAAAACTTCCCAAATTTGTTTCCGTACTGTGTGTATAATGCATTTACATTTTCGGTATAGGTGAATAAATTGGTAAGGTCTTCATTAATATCAAACTGTCCAGTAGATTGATTTAGAGAATCTAAACGGTAGTCAGTTGCGGTTTCTTCAAATGTACCTCTATAACCAACTTCAAACTGAGCATCGCCCATCGGTAGCACATAGTCAGCTTGAACCAAATATTCATTATCTGTTTCGTTCTCGAATACATTTTCTAATACAATTAAATTATCATTAGGTAATGTATTGTTTTCTTGAATAATTGAAAATTTATCTTCTTCACCTTTAGAGTACTGAAGGTCTACAGTTAATTTTTGTCCGTCGTCGTCAAGATCGTTCACATAATTTAAAGAGAATTGATAGTTTTCATCATCTTCATTTTCATCTTCAGTTCTAAATGTTTCGCTATTTAATGCATTATCTATAAACCTTTGGTTGGTGTTTTCCGTATTATCTTCGCTATCAGATGTTCTATAGAATACACTACCAGTTATAGAAGATTTTTCTGTTAAAAAATATTCTAAACCTAAGTTGGTATTAAATCCTTTACGTAGCCTATTATATTCTCTGTCTTCGATAATTCTATCATAGGTACCAGAAGAGTAAGTGTTGTCATAAAAAGCATTACCAGGGGCATCTCTATAGTTGTAACCTGTGGTGTTGAAGAGATTAAATTTGTCGGTACGTAAATTTGTATTTACTGATATGCCACTGTTAACCGGGTACCCAATAGTAGTATTTACAGAGCCGTTAAAACCAAGTGTTTTTTCCTTTTTAAGAATAATGTTTAGAATACCTGCGGTACCTTCTGCATCATATCTTGCAGACGGACTAGTAATTACCTCAACGCTTTCAATAGCATCTGCAGGTAGCTGTGTTAAAGCATCTGTAGATCCAAACCCAGCAAGAGCCGATGGTTTTCCGTTAATTAAGATTCTTACATTTGCATTGCCTCTTAGGCTAATAGCACCTTCTACATCAACATCAACTGATGGTACGTTATTAAGTGCATCAGTAATAGTTGCCCCGCTGTTGGTTAAGTCTTTTCCAATATTATAAATTTTCTTGTCTAAACGCACCTCTACGGTTGTTTTTTCTCCAACGACCTCAACAGCTTCTAGTTGAGCAACATCCAGGGCAAGTCTAACAGTGCCTAAATCTTTATTTTCTGTAAGCGTTTGATTGGGTAATTTGTATGTTTTGTATGAAATGTATTCGATAGAGATATTGTATTTGCCAGGTGAAGCTTCTACCTTGAAATTGCCATCAATATCTGTAATGCCGCCTGTAATTTGATCAGGGTTAGTCACACTTTGAAGTACTAGTGTGGCATATTCTAAAGGAAGGTTGTCGTCTTTATCAAGAACCTTTCCACTTATTGTAATCGGACCTCTTTCCCGGTCTCCTCCCGGTCTTTGACTATATGTATAATTGAAGGATAGTGCTAGGAGTAGGAGTAAGGGAAAAAGTTGTTTCATTTAGTCAGTTTTTGGATTTCTTTCGTTTTTCTTTTTTGTTCTTTTTATTCTTCTTCAAGGTTTTTGCTACACCATCTTTTTGTAATGCAACAAAAGCCTCATACTTTTCTAAAGGCAAACCCGCCTTTAATTCTTCATCTTGTCTTTTTGTAATATTCTCATAAACCTCTGCCATTTTTTCTGGCGGAAGTTTCAATATTTGAGCTTCTATACGCTCTTGCACATATTTCTTTAAAACAGAACTTAATACAGCCTGTTCAAAATCATTTAACGCAAGCGCTTCAGTAATTCTTGGCATTTCGCCATCAACCAATTCTTCGGCAGTTTTAGGTTTTGGTTCTTCGGCTGGTGTTTGTGCCTGAGGTATTGAACTACCTTGTCTGCCATAACCGTTGCCACCTCGAGATCCATAACCATTATTGCCATAACCGTATTGTGCGTAAATTTCAGAACTTCCTAATAGAATTAATAGCAAGCCCAAAAACTTTAGATTGCTACATTTTATTACTTTTTTCATATGATTAGATTATAAAGTTATACTATGGTTTAACTGAAAATGGTTAATACTTTGTTAAGATAATTGACTAGGCGATTATAAAGGGATTCTATTTTAGCAATTCATTAATGTTCGATGTCGGTCTGCCAATAACAGCTGTATTGCCATTTATGACGATAGGTCTCTCTATTAATTTAGGGTGTTCTATCATCGCAGTTATCAATTCTTCGTCAGATAAGGGTAAGTTTTTAAACTTTTCTTTCCAAATTGCTTCAGATTTACGTACCAGATTAATAGGTTTAATATCTAGACAGCTAATAATATTTCTTAATTCTTCTTTGGTTGGTATTTCTTCTAAATACTTTACTACTTCAAAAGTCTTGCCAGATTCTTCTAACACTTTTAAACCATCTCTAGATTTACTACATCTAGAATTGTGATATATTTTAATCATGATTTTTAAATTTAATAGATATAATCCCAATTCATTAAATCATATGAATTGGGATTACATTTTTATTCTTCTTCTCTCTGACCCATTAACATTAGAAAGGCTTTAAGAAATTGATCAATATCTCCGTTCATAACATTGTCGACATTGCCTGTCTCTTCGCCTGTGCGTACATCTTTTATTAATTTATATGGATGCATTACATAGTTTCTAATCTGTGATCCCCATTCAATTTTCATTTTTGAAGACTCAATTTCTTGTCGTGCTTCCATTTTCTTACGCAGTTCGATCTCATACAATTGAGACTTTAGCATTTTCATTGCCGTAGCCCTATTTTCGTGTTGACTTCTACTATCTGAACAAGAAATTTGAATACCTGTAGGGTGGTGGGTTAATTGAACTTTTGTCTCAACTTTGTTAACATTCTGTCCGCCGGCACCACTTGACCTTGCAGTGGTGATTGTAATATCTGCGGGATTTACATCTATCTCTATACTGTCATCTACCAATGGGTAAACATATACCGATGCGAAAGAAGTATGTCTCTTTGCATTACTATCGAACGGAGAAATACGTACCAATCTATGTACGCCGTTTTCACCTTTCAGCCATCCGAAGGCATATTCACCATCAATTTCTAATGTTACGGTTTTAATACCGGCAACATCACCTTCCTGATAATTGAGCTCTTTAATCTTGTACCCGTTCTTTTCTGCCCACATCATATACATACGCATAAGCATTGCAGCCCAATCGCAGCTTTCTGTTCCACCTGCACCTGCGGTAATTTGCAAAACTGCCGGTAGTTCATCACCTTCTTCAGACAACATGTTTTTGAATTCCATCTTTTCAATGGTATTCAAAGCTTTTGTAAATTGACTTTCAACTTCCTCTTCAGAAACTTCTCCTTCTTGTTGAAATTCAATGAGTATTTCTAATTCTGCAATTAAATTTTCTGCAGCATTATAGTCATCTACCCATTGCTTTTTAGATTGGATAAATTTCATATGAGCCTGTGCTTCTTGGGGATTATTCCAAAAATCAGGTGCCAAGGTTTTTTCTTGCTCGTTTTCTATTTCTATTAATTTGCCATCGATGTCAAAGATACCTCCTCAACGCACCAAGGCGATCTATAAGACCTTTGTAGTGGTCTATACTTACGTTCATAAAATTTTATTTTGGGTAAAAATAATACTCTTTTGTTGATTGTAAAGAATGATTTTTTGGAATTACTGTTGTTGGCTTTGCACCTTTACAGTATGTGTAGTTTTGTTTCTTCCGTGAGAATAAATTATTCCTCTTAAAGGTGAACAATCATTATAGTCTTTGCCATGACAAACCTTTATATGATTCGTATTTGCCAATATGTTATTAGTAGGATCAAAACCTTTCCACCCAACTTGTGGAATATAAGATTCTGCCCATGCATGCATTTGAGAATCTCCTAAAAGGCCATGTTCTTGATTTATGTATCCAGATACATATCTTGTTGGTATACCATTTTGTCTAGCTATAGCACAGAATAAATGTGTAAAATCTTGGCAAACACCTTGTTTGGCCGATATAATGTCAATCAATTTTGTGTCAACTTGAGTTACACCTGTTTTAAATTGTAGATGATTAAAGGTCAATTTGTTCAACTCTTGTAGATTTTCGAAAATTGTGTTCGATAAATTAAATTCAAAAATCGAATCTACATCGTTTGGTAGTTTGGTTAGTGGTGAACTTCTTAGAAAGGCTTCAAAATTAATTTTGAAGGTTAATTCATTAATTTCTTTATATGCCAAAGAATCATTTATTTCTAAAGGAAAATTAAAGGGGTCTATATGGTCTTTTATAAAACTAAACTGTGCTTCAAAATTTATTTTCTTGAATTTTTTCTTAGGATGAACTCGTATCGTTCTAAAACCATATCCGTTTATTGAAAATTCATTTACAGCAAATAATGAATTGGAAAATTTAACATCGATATGATGTTGAGAATTATTTTCCATAGGAATAATCAGAAATTGCCAATAGGCATCATTTACCCAATTCTCATATGTGTTTTCTGTTCTATAGGTTATATTATATTGGTTTGGCATAATAATCAAAGATACCCCTAATATATGGTCTTAATAGTTAAAAAACTCTTCATCAACTTTGTTGCTTATTTTGACCAGGCTATCTAAAATATCTTCAATAAATGATTTAATATCCTTTTCTATTTCTTCAACATATTTAAACTCATATTCTGCTCTGACCCTACCAATTAAAAACGCGGTTGAATCGTTGTTATATCGTTTTTCGGGATTAAGCATTCTTACATGCTCGTTTACTTGATTTAATGAATTCATAACTGATCTAGGGCAATTAGGGTTTAAAATCAAAAATTCTAGGGTAGTTATGCTAGTCGGTGTTTTTTTGTAAAATCTACGCATCATATCATATGATTCTGCGCATTTTAAGAGTGTTGTCCATTCAAAACTTTTACTAAATTTATCACCATGACTTCCTTGAGATAATAGAGCATCGTTGTACTTAGAATTTATCATTCGGGTTATTTGTGTAGCCCGCTCAATATTTACACCCATCATTATAATTGCATAGACAGAATCATGTAGCAACGTTCCTCTTATTTTACCACGTAATATTGCTGTCATTTCTGCAATGTTACTTGTAAAGTCATGAAGCCCATTCTTTACAAAAACTTCTTTTGGGTAATTAAGAACGAAATGGTAAAATTTATTAATTGCTTCGTAGAGCTCTGTAGATATTAAATCTCGAGCACTATTTGCGTTTTCCCTAGCTAGTTTTACCGTGCTTATGATCGAAAAAGGATTGTTAGGGTCTAAACCGATACTATATAATACATCTTGTTCTTTAAGAAACTTATTCTCATCTTTCTCGGGGTCGCCGAGCATGAATAGCATTGATCTTAATACAAACTGTCTATCTTGCGATTTTATATTAGGTGCATCTAAAGATGAAAAATAGTTCACGTTCAAATAACGTGCAACATGTTCTGAGCGTTCAATATATCGGCCCATCCAGAATAAATTATTGGCTACTCTTGCTAGCATATTTTTTTATTATTTTTTTAATACCCATGTATCTTTCGAACCACCACCTTGAGAAGAATTTACTATTAAATTTCCTCTTTTTAATGCTACTCTAGTTAATCCTCCTTTTAAAACAAATTCTTTGTCTTTGCCCAGTACTGTATATGTTCTTAAATCTACATGGCGTTGTTCAAAAGATTCAGTTTCATCTATGTATGTTGGGTGAACACTTAGCGACATAATTGGCTGTGCCACATACTTTCTTGGGTTCTCCTTAATTTCAGCTTTTACTTTTTCAATTTCTGCTTTGGTTAACTTGTTACCTATAGAAATGCCATAGCCACCTGCCTCATCAACCGGTTTTATAACTAATTCGTGTATATGCTCTAGTACGTATTTCAACTCATCTGGTCTACTACAATGGTAGGTATGAACATTGTTAAGTATTGGTTCTTCGTCTAAATAATATTTAATGATTTGTGGCATATAGGTATACACAGCTTTGTCATCGGCCACACCAGTTCCTGGGGCATTTGCTAAAGTGACGTTTCCTTTTTTATAAGCAGCAAATAAGCCTGGCACACCAAGGGCTGAATCTGGTCTAAATTCTAAAGGATCAATAAATTGGTCATCAATTCGTCTGTAAATGACATCAACTTTTTCAGGACCTTTTATAGTTTTCATATAAACGAAATCGTTCTCCACAAATAAATCGCGACCTTCTACCAATTCCACACCCATGGTCTTCGCTAAATACGAATGCTCATAAAACGCAGAATTGTACATACCAGGCGTTATTACAACCACATTTGGTACATCTACGCCTTTTGGTTTAACCGATTCAAGTAATTCTAATAGATTTTCTGCATAGTTGGTAACAGAATGGGTTTGATAGTGATTAAAAACTCCAAATAGAGCTTTTTTAAGGGCTGTACGATTACATATTACATAACTAACACCAGATGGGCACCTAATATTATCTTCTAATACATAGTATTTACCATCATTATGTTTGATAATATCAATACCAGAAATGTGATTATAAATACCGCCTGGAGGATTTAAGCCGTTCATCTGATCGAGGTAGTTGGCTGACGATGTAATTAAATCTAATGGAACAATTTTATCCTTTAGTATTTTTTTGTCATGATAAATATCCCATAGAAATAAATTTAAAGCCTTACTTCTCTGTATGGATCCACGCTCTATTATATCCCATTCTTTATGGTCAATTATACGGGGAAATAAATCAAACGGAAATATTTTCTCTTGTAAATTACTATCACCATACACCTGAAATGTAATTCCTTGATTAAAAAAAGAAGATTTAGCCTTAGAATTTAAATTTACATAATCACTTATCGTGTGTTCTCCATAAATTTCGAAAAGCTTTTGGTAGATTTCTTTTACTTTTCCTTCCTTATCATAAATTTCGTCATACAGATCTGGGTTTCTTTGATAAGAAGAGAATATTTGATTTTCAATGTTGGCCATAGAAATTGTTTTTGTAAAAGGTACATGATAAAACGTAATAAACAAATGGCAATTTTGTAATAATTGATTGTTTTTTTATTTATTATATAATTATTCAATAGCTTTTTAACAAGATTGGTAATTATAATTTAGTTTTCCATACATGTTTTTCATTTATAAGTTTTTCTATACTTTTAGTGAAAACTAATAAGAGAATGAGAAAGAATTATATGCTTTTGGTCGGGTTGTTAATACTGTCCTTTAATTTGTTATCTGCTCAGTTCAGTGATAAGAAGAAAAATTTTGTCAAGTATGAAGGTCTTTATGATTTCTATTATGACGGCGAAACCGATAAAATTTATTTGGAGGTCGATAATTTAGAAGAGGAGTTTTTATATGTCTACTCTTTAAGCAGTGGTATCGGTAGCAATGATATTGGTTTGGATCGAGGTCAATTAGGAGATGAACAAGTAGTCTTTTTTAAGAAAGCTGGTAACAAACTATTGTTGGTTCAGCCGAATATGAAATATAGGGCGATTACCGATAATGAATTAGAACGTAAATCTGTAAAGCAGGCTTTTGCTAAATCAGTTTTATTCGGTTTCCCAATTGTAGAAGAGAAAAGTGGTACATATGTTATTGATATTACTGATTTTTTAATGCAAGATGCTCATGGTGTGTCTAACCGTTTAAAAAGAACAGAACAAGGTTCGTATAGTTTAGATAAATCTAAAAGTGCATTTGCTCTTGATAGAACTAAAGCCTTTCCAAAAAATGTAGAATTTGATGTTACCATGACTTTTACCGGTGAAGCTAAAGGAGGGTATATAAGAAGTGTTGCACCAAATGCAAATTTGGTTACGGTGGCTGAACATCATTCTTTTATTGAGTTACCAGATAATAAATATGAAAAACGTGTATTTGACCCAAGATCAGGTTCTTCTCCTTTTAATTATTACGATTACGCAACGTCAGTAGAATCTAATATTTTAAAGCAATTTATTAGAAGACACCGTTTGGAGAAAAAAGATCCTACGGCAGCAGTTAGTGAAGCGGTTGAACCAATTATTTATTATCTAGATAATGGAACGCCTGAACCTGTAAGGTCTGCACTTTTAGAAGGTGGTCGTTGGTGGAACCAGGCTTTTGAAGCTATTGGTTATAAAGATGCTTTTCAATTGAAAGTGTTACCTGACGATGCCGATCCTTTAGATGTTCGTTATAATGTTATTCAATGGGTACACCGTTCAACTAGAGGGTGGAGCTATGGTAGTAGTATAACCGATCCTAGAACTGGTGAAATTATGAAAGGTCATGTAAGTTTAGGTAGTTTAAGAATTCGTCAAGATTTTTTAATTGCTCAAGCATTGATGAACAAGCCTTTTGCTGAGCGAGATGATAACTACCAGCCAATGTTAGAAATGGCAATTGCCCGTATTCGTCAGCTGTCAGCTCATGAAATCGGACATACTTTGGGTTTCGCTCATAATTATGCAGCAAGTACTACTAACAAATCGTCGGTGATGGATTATCCGCATCCGCAATTTTCATTAATAAATGGTGAAGTTGATTTTGAAAAAGCCTATGAAGTAGGAATAGGGGATTGGGATAAGGTTACAGTTGCTTATTCTTATCAAAATTTTAATGAAGGTGAAAGCGAGAAAGACGGACTGAACAAAATTTTGGATAAAGCCAAGACTGACGGACTCCGTTATATTACAGATCAAGATGCACGACCACAAGGTAGTGCTCATGTGTTGGCTCATTTATGGGATAATGGAACAGATGTTAGTAAAGAATTAGATGATATGCTGAAGCTGCGTAAAGTAGCTATTTCTAATTTTTCTGTTGATAATATTCAAGATGGTACACCATATTCGGTTTTAGAAGATGTATTTGTGCCACTTTATTTCTTTCATAGATACCAGACGGAAGGTGTAGCGAAGGTTATAGGAGGGTTAGAATATAACTATGCCATAAAAGGTGATGGACAAGAAGTTGTTGCTATTGCAGATAAAGAAATGCAAGAAGAAGCGTTGAAAGTTGTTTTGAAAACTTTAGATGCCAGTGAAATTGCCATACCTAAAGATAAATTAAGCTTGTTTCCGCCACGTGCTTTTGGTACACCAAGAACAAGAGAATCTATAAATGGTAAAACAGGTGTTTCTTTTGATGCATTGTCGGCTGTTGAAACTGCATCAGACATGACGTTGACGTTTTTATTACATCCTGAGAAAGCATCAAGACTAATTCAACAAAAAGCAATTGCTACCGATAATGTTGGTTTAGATAAGGTTTTAGATAAATTGATTGCAGCGACTATTAATATGAAGCAGAAAGATGCTTATTTGAGTGAAGCCCAGACCATTATTAATTTTAGAGTGTTATTTCATATTATGAATTTGGCAGGGCATACAAGCGTCCATCCGCAGGTAAATGCGATTGCATCTCAAAAATTAAATGAGTTGAATATTCAATTGATTAAAGATTCTGGCTCAAATGCAATTAGTGCAGAAATGGTTAAAAGAATTAAAACATTTAGAGAGCATCCAGAATTGTTCAAAGTAATACCTTCGCCTAAGATTCCTGATGGTTCGCCTATTGGAATGAGTTGTTTTCATTAATTCAATTTTTACAATTTCTTATGCTAATTAATCTTATCAGTGATACGGTAACAAAACCTACAACAGGCATGTTAGATGCAATGATGTCTGCAGCGGTTGGTGACGATGTCTTTAAAGAAGATCCAACAGTAAATGCTTTAGAGGAAAAAGCTGCCAAGCTTTTTGGCATGGAATCTGCGTTATTTTTTCCTAGTGGAACCATGACCAACCAAACTGCTATAAAATTGCACACCCAGCCTGGCGAGCAGTTAATTTGCGATAAGTATGCGCATATCTATAATTATGAAGGAGGCGGAGTTAGTTTTAATAGCGGTGTCTCTTGTAGATTGGTAGATGGTGATCGAGGTACTATGACGGCTGCTCAGGTTGAGTCTGTAATCAATCCGCCAGATTTTTATCATAGTCCGCTTACCACATTGGTATGTGTTGAGAATACCGCAAATAAAGGTGGTGGTACATGTTGGGATTTTCAAGAGCTTCAGAAAATAAGAAAAGTCTGCGATGATTATAAATTAGGATATCACTTAGATGGTGCCCGTTTATGGAATGCCATGATAGAAAAGAATGAAACGGCATTTCAATATGGTCAGTTATTCGATACTATAAGCGTCTGCTTAAGTAAAGGATTAGGTTGCCCGGTAGGTTCATTGCTAATAGGTACAAAAGAATATATGGACAAAGCGCTACGAATTCGTAAAATTTTTGGTGGTGGTATGCGCCAGTCTGGCTTTTTGGCTGCCGCAGCAATATATGCTTTAGATAATAATATTGATAGATTGGCAGAGGATCATAAAAAAGCTAAAGAAATTGGAAAGGTGTTAGTATCTAAATCTTTCATAAAAAAGGTGGAGCCTATTGAGACCAACATTGTCATTTTTGAAATTGATGAGTATTATATGACCAGTGATCAATTTGTAAAAACCCTAAAAGAAAAAGATATTTTAATCATTAGTATGGGTCAAGGTAAATTGAGAATGGTAACCCATTTAGATTACACAGATAATATGCACGAAGAATTATTGAAGCTGTTGGTGGCTATTTAATACCAAAGTCAATACTGTTAGAAATATTCAATATTCCATTTTCCATACCGGCTTCAGAGGAGTAAAGTCCGCTGGAGCCGATTATTTTTCCTGTAGAATTTTTTAATTCCACCAAAAATTTCCCATCGGTATTTGTTCTGCGTTCAAAAAATTTACCGTTAGCATTTTTTAACGCTTTTATATCTTTAATGGTGTTATCTAGTTCGTTCTCAGTGCGGAACGATACACTCTTTAATAGGGTGTTGCCATTATCAGACTTTAAAATGAACTGATAGAATCCGTCTTCCTTCTTGTCAATTTTAATCATGTCACTAAAGATAATTAATATTTTCTCTGCTTTTTAGTGACTTTCTAAATAATAGTGTGTCTTAATTATTGAGGCGTTAACCCAGTCGGTTTCAAATTAGAGTTCGATACTAAAATGAAACGGCTAAACAGGAAACCTCAAATAAATAATTTCAAATAACCAATTATTAATTTTAAACACTATCAAAATGAAAAAAGTATTATTTCTAGCAGTTGCATTTTCAGCTTCTTTTGCAATGGCACAAGATTTGCCGTCAAATCCAGAACCTGGTAAATGTTATGTTCGTTGTACAACTCCCGATGTTTATGTAAACGAGTCAACAACAATAACAACAAATCCGTCTTACAAGATTTTAAAAACGGTTCCTGCTACATTCAAGACAATTACAGAACGTGTATTAGTGAGAGAAGAAGAGAAAGTACTTACGGTAGTTCCTGCTAAGTGGGGAACAGAAACTGTAACGTATGTATCTAAAGGAGGTGGAAATTCTTTACAGGTGATCCCTGCTTCTTTTTCTCCTAGCACACAAACCTTAGAAATAAAACCAGCTTATGCACAATGGGAATTAGGAGTTGCTGCTCCTGATTGTGAGTCAGGTAACCCTGATGATTGTAGATATTGGTGTTACAAAGGGTATCCTGCACAATTTGAGACAGTTTCAACTCAAGTTCTTGCAAATGATGCTTCTACTACTAGTTCTCCGTTAGGTTCTAAAAATGGATCATATACTAAATCAGTATTAATTTCACCTGCAACTGTAGTTGAAAAAATTATTCCTGCTGAATACAGAGAAATTACTAAAACAGTTTTAGATAAAGATGCCTACACGGTAGAAGAATTGATCCCAGCAAAAACTACTACTATCTCTAAAGAAGTATTAAAGGAAAAAGGTGGATTAACTACTTGGAAAGAAGTAGAGTGTGCATTAGTTGAGTACCAAGCTTTACCTATTAACTGGGAGTCTGGTAGCGCAACGTTAACTGCAGAAGCAAGAAACTTAATCGATAACAGATTATTACCAGTATTGGCTCAAAACCCTGGTGTTAAAGTTGAATTAGCTTCTCATACAGATTCTCAAGGTGGAGCAGCTTCTAACCAAGATCTTTCTGAAAGAAGAGCTAAGGCGGTTGCTGATTACTTAATAACAAAAGGTGTTAACTCTAGTCTTTTAGTAGCTAACGGTTACGGTGAAACTAAATTATTAAACAGATGTAGCGATGGTGTTTCTTGTACTGCAAGAGAGCACGCGGCAAACAGAAGAACTCAATTTAGATTAATTAATAACTAGTAAATAGTGTATTAATAGGAGAAAGGGCTTACGTAAAGTAAGCCCTTTTTTTGTGCTTTATATTGAACTAGCTATAATTCTGCCAGTAGCTGAATAATGTTTGTTATCATTATTGATTGACACAATAAATTTTGTATACAGGTAGCTAATACACTTCGATACCTATACACTTTTATCGGGATTGTATTTGCGAATGTTTTAAGATCTACTAGAAGAGAATTTCTTGGTTGCTCTATTGATTATTTGAAGTATCGAACTCTTTTTAAAGGCTTGTGGCGCTACAATTGCATGCAGTAATGGTTTCTTAACTACTCTTGCTGAGGTTACTCGATTCGTTTTTAAATGCCTTTCTTATTGAATGATTTAAAGGTGTAAATCTTAAAGAAATCTATAAAATAAAAAGGGCTTACATATCGTAAGCCCTTTATTTAAAATCTGAATTTTCGCTTATTTATTATTCTCTAACAGTTTAAGGTGAGAATCTATTACACCATTCATGCTGTAACCTGATAATTGGTCTAATTCATTTCCTTTTGAATCTAAAACGGTCAACAATGGAAATACCTTTTTCTTATTCAGCTTAGTCAACAATTCTTTGTTGTGAACCATTTGCTTTTCTGATATCAAATCTCTATTTCTTGGAACATCTACATATAGAAGAATATAGTTGCTTGATAATTCTTGAAACTCATGCGTTTCGAATAAATCGGTCTTTAGCATTTTACATGGCGGACACCAGTCGCTACCTGTAAAATATACAAGCACATTTTTATGTTGCTTTTTTGCTTTAGAAATAGCAGAGTCATAATTAGTAAGCCATTTAGAATCATCTACGTTATTTAAATCTGCTTGTGAAATTGCCAGCAGCGGAATCATAAATAATAATATAAAGTACTTCATAATCAATATTTTATAGGTTAATACAAATAACCTGCCAATCTTACTTAAATAACGAATCCATGCCAGGAATATTGGGCATGCCGTCTTTGGCTACAGCAGCTAATTCTGTTTCGTTAACGTTAGTTGCCTTTTTAATTGCTTTGTTCAAAGTCAAAATTAGATAATCTTCTAATTGCTCTTTGTCTTGCAAAAGACTGTCATCTATTACTATTTTCTTAAGTTCTCTATTGGCAGTAATGGTAACTGAAATTAGATTATCGTTAGATTTTTCTTCTAAGGTTACGGTATCCAATCTTTTTTTAGTTTCCTCAACTTTTTTTTGGGTCTCTTTAAGTTTTCCCATCATGCCCATCATATCTCCAAACATATTATTATTTTTAGATTTAGGTTGTAAAAGTACTAAAAATAGGAGTATTTCAGTTTTTCAAACTAATAAAACGGGGGTCGATTATTTAGTCTTATTTTTGTCGTCCTATTTTATAATGAAGTTTTTATGACTGCTAAACATCCGCTAAAGGCGAAAAAAATTCCTAAAGAATTAATTATTCATGATGACGTTCGTTTAGATAATTATTATTGGCTAAATGATAAGGAGAATAAAGATGTTATCTCATATTTAGAGGCAGAGAATGCGTATTACGATACCTTAACAGGGCATACCAAAAAGTTTCAAGAAACCTTGTTTCAAGAAATGAAGGGTAGAATTAAAGAAGATGATTCTTCGGTTCCCTATAAATTAAATGATTACTGGTATAGTACTAGATATGTAATTGGTGGTGAGTACCCGGTGCATTCAAGATTCAAACAAAATTTAGAGGCAGTTGAAGAAATTATGTTCAATTGTAATGATATGGCTAAAGGTCATGATTACTTTAGTTTAGGTGGTATCGCTATTAGTCCTGATAATAAATTGGCTGCTTTTGGTGTAGATACCGTTTCTAGAAGACAATATACCTTACAGATAAAAAATCTTGAAACAGGTGTAGTTTTAGAAGATAAAATAGAGAATACGACTGGTGGCGGAGTATGGGCAAATGACAATAAAACATTGTTTTATACTAGAAAAGACCCAGTTACCCTTCGTTCAGATAAAATTTACAAGCATATTCTAGGTACGCCCACTTCTGAGGATGTTCTGATTTTTCATGAAAAGGACGATACATTTAGCACATTTATTTACAGAACAAAATCGAAGAAGTTTTTGGTGATTGGTTCATTTAGTACCATGACTTCTGAATTTCAAACGCTTTCTACGGATAACCCTGATGGGCAGTTTGAAATATTTTCACCTAGAAAAAGAGGTTTAGAATATACTATTTTTCACTACGAGGATAGTTTCTATATTTTGACGAATATGGATAAGGCATTGAATTTCAAATTGATGCGTTGTTCAGAGGTGAATACAACATCGGATTATTGGCAAGAATTTATTCCGCATCGCGAAGAGGTACTCTTAGAAGATATTGATATTTTCAAGGAGTATTATGTGCTTTCTGAACGTGAAAACGGACTCAATAAAATTAGAATTATTAGATGGGATGGTAAAAAAGAATACTTTCTGCCATTTAAAAGCGAAACATATACTGCGTACGTTGGTAGTAACCCCGATTTTGATACTGAGATTTTAAGATACTCTTACAACTCAATGTCAACCCCTAGTTCGGTTATTGATTTTAATATGCGTACTAAAGAAAGAGAAATAAAAAAAGAACAAGAGGTTCTTGGTGGTTTGTTTGATAAAAATAATTACAAAGAAGAACGTTTGTGGGCAACCGCAAGAGATGGTGAAAAAATACCCATGTCGGTTGTTTATAGAAAAGATACCGTTTTAGACGAGAATACTCCTGTTCTACAATATGCTTATGGATCTTACGGATCAACCATTGATCCTTATTTTTCTACCGTAAGGTTGAGTTTACTAGACCGAGGTTTTGTGTTCGTAATAGCGCATATTAGGGGAGGTGAGTATTTAGGGCGTCGTTGGTACGAGACTGGTAAATTGTTACAGAAGAAAAATACATTCACAGATTTCATTGATTGTTCTAAGTTTTTAATTGAACAAAAGATGACGAGCGCCAACCATTTATACGCCATGGGTGGGTCAGCAGGTGGTTTGTTAATGGGTGCAATTATAAATATGCAGCCAGATTTATATAACGGCGTTATAGCGGCAGTGCCTTTTGTTGATGTGGTTACGACTATGTTAGATGATTCTATTCCGCTTACTACCGGTGAATATGATGAGTGGGGTAACCCAAATGAAAAAGAATATTATGAATACATGAAATCGTATTCTCCTTACGATAATGTTATTGCCCAAGATTACCCGAATATGTTGGTTACAACAGGTCTACATGACTCTCAAGTACAGTATTTTGAGCCTGCAAAGTGGGTAGCAAAATTAAGAGAATTAAAAACAAATGATTGTCTTTTGCTTATGGATACAAACATGGATGCAGGTCATGGTGGTGCTTCAGGTAGGTTTGAGTCTTTACGAGAGGTGGCCAAAGAATATGCATTTCTTTTAGATTTAGAAGGAAAAATCGCATAATGGAAAAAAAACAGTAAATTTGCATCAGAAATTTTAACAAATTTCGTTTATACAATAACTAAACATTGATCCCCCCTTATGAAAAATGAGATCAGGGCTTACAACAATATATTAGAACTAGTAGGTAATACTCCCCTAGTTAAATTAAATAAGATAGCCGAAAACCTTACAGGTAATTTTTACGCCAAGGTAGAAGCTTTCAATCCGGGTCACTCTTCTAAAGATAGAATTGCGATTCATATTATTGAGCAGGCAGAGAAGGCAGGTTTACTTACCGAAGGCAGTACAATAATAGAAACAACTTCAGGTAATACCGGTTTTAGTATTGCAATGGCAAGTATCATTAAAGGGTACGATTGCATATTGGCGGTTAGTTCTAAATCATCTCCAGATAAAATAGATATGCTTCGCTCTATGGGCGCAAAGGTATATGTATGCCCGGCGCACGTAAGTGCAGATGATCCAAGGTCGTACTATGAAGTGGCTAAAAGATTACATAAAGAAACTAAAGGTTCCATATACATTAATCAGTATTTCAATAAACTGAATATGGAAGCGCATTATAAATCTACAGGTCCTGAGATTTGGGAACAAACTGGCGGACAAATAACGCACCTTATCGCTTGTAGTGGAACAGGTGGTACTATATCTGGTACAGCTCGTTTCTTAAAAGAGCAAAACCCGAATATTAAAGTTATCGGTGTTGATGCTTTTGGTTCAGTATTGAAGAAATATCATGAAACAGGTAAATTAGATACTAACGAAATCTATCCGTATAGAATAGAAGGTTTAGGTAAAAATTTGATTCCTGGTGCTACAGATTTCAGTGCTATAGATGAGTTTATAAAAGTAACCGATGCAGAAAGTGCACATACAGCTAGAGAGATTTCTAGAACAGAAGGTATATTTGCTGGGTATACTAGTGGTGCCGTAATGCAAGCTATTAAACAATTAGATGAACTAAATACATTTGATAAGGATAGCAATGTAGTATGTATTTTTCCTGATCATGGATCTCGTTATATGAGTAAAATTTATAGCGACCAATGGATGGAAGATCAAGGTTTCTTAAATACCGAAACAGTCGAAGAGACACAAGAAATCCAGTATATAAAGTAATTCTTATTATAATATCGAATATAAAAAGTGGGTTTATGGCCCACTTTTTTGCATTATAAATAATTTATGAACTTTTATCAAAATTATTTACTTTTGCAGACAGATCCAAATTAAACAATGAAAGACTTATTTGAAAGAATTTTAGCGAATAAAGGCCCTTTAGGCAAATGGGCTTCACAAGCAGAGGGATATTTTGTTTTCCCAAAATTGGAAGGTCCTATTTCTAATAGAATGAAATTTCAGGGGAAAGATGTGATTACCTGGAGTATCAATGATTATTTAGGCTTGGCAAATCTTCCTGAAATTAAAAAGATTGATGGCGAGGCTGCTGCCGAATATGGTGCTGCTTACCCAATGGGAGCTAGGATGATGAGTGGTCATACTGAGTTTCATGAGCAACTAGAGCAAGAATGTGCTGCTTTTGTACAAAAAGAAGCTGCATATTTATTAAACTTTGGTTATCAGGGAATCATGTCGTGTATCGACGCTTTGGTAGGTAAAGACGATATTATCGTTTATGATGTAGATTCTCATGCATGTATTATTGATGGTGTACGTCTGCATATGGGTAAACGTTTTACGTTTAAGCATAATGACATTGAGAGTTTAGAGTTGAACTTGGAACGTGCCACTAAAATGGCAGAACAAACAGGTGGAGGAATTTTGGTTATTTCTGAAGGTGTTTTTGGAATGCGTGGTGAGCAAGGAAAATTAAAAGAAATTGTTGCTCTTAAGAAAAAATTTACTTTCCGATTATTGGTTGATGATGCGCATGGTTTCGGTACGTTAGGTAAGACTGGTGCTGGAGCAGGCGAGGAGCAAGGTGTTCAAGACGATATTGATGTATATTTTGCAACTTTTGCTAAATCAATGGCAAGTATTGGTGCTTTCTTAGCAGCAGATCAAGGTATTATTGATTATTTGAAGTATAATTTACGATCACAAATGTTCGCTAAATCATTACCAATGGTTTATGTAAAAGGAGCATTAAAGCGATTAGATATGTTACGTACCCAACCAGAGCTTAAAGCTAAACTTTGGGAAAATGTAAATGCGTTGCAAAACGGATTAAAGGAGAAAGGTTTTGATATTGGTTCAACTACTAGTTGTGTTACGCCAGTTTATCTTAATGGTAGTATTCCTGAGGCAATGGCGTTAGTAAAAGATTTACGTGAAAATCATGGTATTTTTTGTTCTATCGTTGTTTACCCGGTTATACCTAAGGGATTAATTCTATTACGTTTAATACCGACCGCTTCGCATACATTACAAGATGTAGAAGAGACGCTAACAGCTTTCTCTGCAATTCGTGAGCGTTTAGAAAATGGTACTTATAAAAGATTGTCTGCAGCAGTAGCTGCCGCAATGGGAGAATAATATCTCATTAATTTATATTAATAAAGCCCGAAATCATTTGATTTTGGGCTTTTTTCTTTTGTCTTTTTTTAGAGAGATTTTCTATAAGTTCTTCTACGTTTATATACTACTGGGTCAAAATGTTTCCACATTTGCTTAATAGCCAAGTTTTCTTCAAGTTCGGGAGTTCTGTAGCACATGTCAATGCCTTTTTCATTAAATGTTTTATGGTATTCATTGAATATAACAGCGGTAACACCTTTATTTTGATATTCGGGGTCTATGCCTATCAAATAGAAAATAACATCTTTACTATTCTTTTTAGCTTTTAGCAAATGGAACAATCCAAAGGGGAATAACTTTCCTTTTGCTTTTTGCAATGCTTCTGAAAATGAAGGCATAACAATAGCAAAGGCAATTAGTTTATCATCTTTATCTTTCACAAACTTTATATATTCAGGATTTATAAAGCTGATATATTTTTTTTTGAAGTATGCTTTCTGTATTTCTGTAATTGGCACAAATGAAGAAAGCTTAGCATACGTTGCATTAAAAAGATCGAACATTTCGTCTGCCATAGGCATCACTTCTTTTGTCTTGGTGAAATTGACTTCTTTAAGTCCGTAGCGTTTTTTTACCAAATCATTCAACCTGCTAAACAAAGCAGGATCGGCATTTTTTGCAGGAAATTTATTTTCCATGTATTCCTTCTCCTTTACAAAACCTAAATTCTCATAATGATCTTTATAGTAGGCGTGATTGTACCAGGTAATCATAGTGCCAATGTGGTCAAAACCTTCTATTAAAACACCTACTTTGTCTAAATTAGAAAAGCCTACTGGGCCTTCCATATATTCTAGATTATGCTCTTTGCCAATTTGGGCTACTTTATCTAAAAGTGCTTTTGAAACTGCTGGGTCATCAACAAAATCGAACCAGCCGAAACGCATTTTTTTTACATTCTGTTGATTAATTTCTAGGTGATTGATTACTGCTGCTACACGACCAACTATTTTTTCATCGTCTTTAGCAAGAAAAAACCAAGCTTCGGCATCTTTAAAAACGGGATTCTTGTCTTTATCAAAACTCTCTAATTCGTCATTGATAATAGGCGGAACCCAATATTTATTGTCTTTATATAAAGAAAACGGAAAAGTTACAAAGCGCTTTAAGTCTTGCTTTGATTTTGCTTCATGTAGTGTGATCATTGAACTTCTTTAGAAGTGCCAATATTAGTGATATTAATCTACAATGTAAAGTGGTAAAGCCTGAAAAATGAGATGCGTTGCAGCGAATTAGAAGTCTATCTCGCCACTATCCTTCTTTTTTTTCTTTTCGGCTTTCTTTAATTTTTTAAGTTGCTTTTTAGAAGGACCAAGGTCAATATCTTCGGCGCCGTTACCTTGCTCTTTATTCTCCTTCTTTTTCTTTTTCATTGCCTTCTTGTCAATCGCTCCTCCATTTTGGTCAGCTTCTTGATCTTCAATGGGTTTAAGAGTGTCTTTATGAAAGTCCATTCTATATGAACCACCAAATCCGAAGAAAATACGGGATGGGGTGTTTTTTAAGCTAGCACCCATATTAAAGTCTAAATGTAGATTTTCTTTAAGTAAATGCGCTATACCACCACGTATCAATAAATCGGCGTAGCGATCGCTTTGTATGCCTTGGTGTTCAACGAACACACTCCATTTAGGGTTTCTAAAAGCGTGCGATAATGAGATGGTATAACTTAATTCTGGGTCATCTGTAGTTATGCGGTCATATGCCGTATTAGTGATCAACACAAACCTTGGGGTAATTCTGCTTTGGGTAGCAATCATACCTCGGTATGATATTGTTGGTTCACCGATGTAAAATGGGTTATCGCCAAGTACAAAGTTTGCTCCACCGTAAAGTGATACCGCAGGTAAAAGGTTTTTTAATTGAAATTTATTGTTTGCTCGCCAGCTATAAAGATTAGGCTTATTTGCTTCAGGATTTTTAAAGGGATCATAAACAAGAAATTTCAATCCCAATCTATTTCTAGAGAAATCTCTTCGTTTGCCTAACAGGTCAAAATTAGAAAATGTTATATTTTGATCTTGAAAAGTGCCTTCGTAATTCAGTTCTAGTTTTTCGAATAATAATCCGTATCGCAATGAAATATCTGTTCCCCAAATATCTGATTGGGTATTTAAAAGGGTATGGTCTCGTTGTTCGTAAAACAAACCCATTTCTGCTTGAACAACATTTTTACCTACGGCATAGGCACTGACCGATACGCCAGGTCTATTAGAATTTATTACATCTGTATATTGAGAGATGGCTACCAATGGTAGAAGAAAAAGTATGCTTAATACGTATTGATATGATTTAGAGTAGGCAAAAAGACTATTCATGAACACGATTTTATAATTATTTTAATAGTATGATTCTTTATATACAACGTGATAATTGTATTTTTGATATATCTTAAGTAAGAATAAATGGCTTTTTTAAAAACTATATTAATTATTCTTTTGGTGTATTACTTGCTAAAATTTTTGGCAAAGTTATTTGCGCCGAAAATATTAAACTACGCTGCCAAGAAAACAGAATCTCATTTTAGAGAAGCTTTTGATAATCAACGACCTTTTAACCAAGAGGAAGAAAAAAGTGTAATTATCAATAAAAAACCATCTCGAAAAAAGAACGATTCTGAAAAAGTAGGTGAATACATTGATTTTGAAGAGCTAGACTAGTTATCTTTGTCAAAACACTACTTATTTAGCAAATGAAGCAAGGCTTAAAATTCTTTTTCATCCATTTTTTTGTTGTCGTATTTTTTATCATAGCTGCATTAGCATATTTCAGCCCAGTACTACAGGGTAAAGTAATGTACCAGCATGATATTGCCCAATATACGGGTATGGCAAAGGAGCAGAACGATTTTAGAAAATCTACTGACCAAGAACCATATTGGACCAACAGTGCTTTTGGCGGTATGCCAACGTATCAATTAGGGGCGAATTATCCACATAACTACATTAAAAAATTAGATAAGGTTATTCGGTTTTTACCAAGACCTGCAGATTATCTGTTCTTATATTTCATAGGTTTTTATATTCTACTTTGTTGTTTGAAAGTAGATTATAGACTAGCAATTGTAGGGGCTTTGGCATTTGGTTTTTCTACATACCTTATTATTATATTGGGGGCAGGGCATAATGCTAAGGCGCATGCCGTCGCCTACTTACCTGTTCTTTTAGCAGGTATCGTGCTCGTTTTTAGAAAAAAATATCTTTGGGGTTTTGTTTTGACAGCCTTAGCAATGGCTCTCGAAATTACTGCGAACCATTATCAAATGACCTATTATTTTATGCTACTTATTCTCATTTTAGGGATAGTGTATTTGATATATGCCATAAGAGATAAGCAGTTAAAACACTTCTTTACATCTGTTGGTATTTTATTATTAGCTGTTACTTTAGGTATTGCGGCCAATGCTACAGGACTAATGGCTACTAAAGAGTATGCCGATTGGAGTACACGGGGTAAAAGTGAATTGACCATAAACCCAGATGGATCGCCAAAAGAAGATACTGGCGGATTGAGCAAAGCTTATATTACTAATTGGAGTTACGGTATTACAGAATCATTGAACTTATTTGTACCAAGACTTTTTGGTGGCGCAAGTCAAGAGAATTTGGGTGAGAATTCTAAATCTTATAATTATTTAATCGATAAGGGCTTGGCTAGAACAAGTGCTTTAGATTTCGTAAGCGGTTTACCATTGTATTGGGGCGAACAACCTGGTACATCAGGTCCGGCGTATTTAGGTGCGGTTATATTTTTCCTATTTATTTTAGGATTGTTCTTGGTGAAAGGAAAACATAAATGGTGGCTTCTTTTTGGGTCACTTATGTCATTAGTGTTATCGTGGGGTAAAAACTTTAGTGCATTAACTGATTTTATGATCGACTATTTTCCGCTGTATGATAAATTTAGAGCGGTGTCATCTATTCAAATTGTACTAGAACTTTGTGTGCCAGTGTTGGCAATTTTAGCATTAAATAAATTATTTAAGGATAAAGTTCCGCAAGCCGATAAAATTAAATCACTAACTATTGCGGCAGCGATTATTTTAGGGTTAGGTATTGTTTTATTCATATTTAAAGGAGCTTTCCACTTTGTTGGTGTCAATGATGATAATCTTAGAATGACCGGTTTAGAAGAATTACCAGAAATGCTTCGCTTAGATCGTAAAAGTGTTTACACGAGCGATTTGTTGCGTTCTTTGGCTTTTGCACTTGGTACAGCATTATTGATTTGGTTGTATTTAAAAGAGAAATTGAAAATGAATCTTTTAATAATTGCTATTGGTTTATTAGTAATTGTCGATTTGGTAGGGATCGATTTACGGTATGTTAACAATGATAATTTTGTATCTAAACGTAAAATGTTAGAGCCTTTTCAAGAAACTACAGCTGACAAAATTATCGCTAAAGATAACGGAGTATATCGGGTTTTTGATCAAACCGATGGATTCGATTCTGCTAAAACAGCTTATTTCCATCAGAGTATAACTGGTTACCATGCAGCGAAACCCGCTGGTATGCAAGACTTATTTAATTTTCATGTCTATAATGGCAACTTGTCCGTGTTGAATATGATGAACATTAAATATGTGATCAGACAAGATCAAGATGGCAATTCTTTTCCTATAGAAAATCCGAATGCAAATGGCAATGCTTGGTTTGTTTCTCAATTACAACCTGTTGCCAATGCCGATGAAGAGATTATGGCTTTAGATAGTTTAGCTACTAAAAATGTAGCAGTTTTTAATGCCACTAATTTTAAAAAGATAGCGCCTTTAAATTATCAAGTTGATTCTACGGCTTCAATCACCCTTATTGATTATGAGCCTAATCATTTAACGTATACTTCTAAAAACAGTAATGAAGGCGTAGCTGTATTTTCAGAGATGTATTATAAAAATGGGTGGAATGCTTATATCGACGGAAAAGAAAGCGATTACTTTAAAGTTAATTACGTATTAAGAGCCTTAAAAATACCTTCAGGTGAGCATAAGATCGAGTTTAAATTTGAGCCGGATGTAGTTGTAATAGGTAGTAAAATTACATTAGCGAGTACTATTTTATTAGGTCTTGTTATTGTTGGCGGATTCGGATTTTCTTTTTGGAGGTCTAAAAAAGAAGAAGAAGCATAATGAGAAAGGTACTGGTCATTACTTATTATTGGCCACCCGCTGGCGGACCGGGAGTTCAACGTTGGTTAAAATTCGTAAAATACCTTAGAGATTTTGGTGTTGAACCGGTGTTGTATATTCCTGAGAATCCTCATTACCCTTTGTTAGATGAGTCTTTTGTGAACGATATTCCAAAAGATTTAATAATTTACAGACATAAAATTAAAGAGCCTTACCGAATTGCCTCATTATTTTCTAGCAAGAAAACCAAACGTATTAGCTCAGGTATTATTCAATCTAAAAATCAATCTGGTCTAGAAAAGATATTACTTTGGATTCGTGGGAATCTATTTATACCTGATGCCCGTAAATTTTGGGTTAAACCATCGGTTAGTTTTTTGAAAGGCGTTTTAGAAAAAGAGGGGATAGATACCATAATTACTACGGGCCCTCCACACAGTGTACATTTAATAGGATACTATTTAAAGCAAGCAAAATCATTAAAGTGGATTGCCGATTTTCGTGATCCATGGACAACCATAGGCTACCATAAAAAACTAAAATTAACATCCTCTTCAGAAAAGAAACATAAAAAACTAGAGTCTGATGTTTTAAATACTGCCGATAAAATTATTGTTACCAGTACTACAACCAAGCAAGAGTTTCAGCAAATTACTAGTCAGCCGATACAAGTAATTACAAACGGTTATGATGGTGGTGTGTCAACACAGGTAGAACTTGATACTAAATTTACCATATCTCATATCGGGTCATTGTTAAGTGGTAGAAACCCACTAAAGCTGTGGAAGGTATTATTTGAATTAATAACAGATAATTCAAGTTTTAAAGAAGCGCTTTGTATACAGTTTATTGGTGTGGTAAGTGATGAAATTTTGTCCTCAATTGACGAAATGGGCTTGAAAGATTATATTGAGATTTTAGGTTATGTTTCTAATGAAAAGGCATTAACCTATCAAAAATCATCGCAGGTTTTGTTATTGGTAGAAATAGACTCTCAAGATACCATTGGTATCATACCTGGTAAGTTATTTGAATATATGGCCGCAAAACGCCCCATATTAGGTGTAGGACCAAAAAATTGGGAAGTTGGTAAAATTGTAGAACAAACTAAAACCGGATATATTTTTGAGCATTCTGATGACATTGCTTTGAAAAACGTACTTTTAAATTGGTTTGAACTGTTTCAAAGTAACGAGCTACAAATATCTTCTAATACTATTGAGGAATATAGTAGAAAAGAGCTCACCCGAAAATTAGTCGAATATATTTAATGGGCATTGTACTAAAACAATCGTTGAACAATACTATTGTAACCTATGTGGGTTTTGCAATAGGTGCTATCAATACCTTGTTTTTGTACACAAATTTTATGCAACCAGATAACTACGGACTCATACAGGTAATCTTGTCGGTCTCTGCTGTGTTAATGCCTGTTTTGGCATTTGGTGTACCGAACAGTTTGGTTAAATTTTACTCTAGTTTTAAAAGTGAAGATAACCAAAATTCGTTTTTGACACTTATGTTGCTGCTTCCTTTAGCACTCATTATTCCTATTGCTGCTCTCAGTTATGTGGCTAATGAAGCCATTGGAAATTTGCTTTCAAAACAAAATGATATCGTTCGTGACTTTGTGTGGCATATTTTTCTAATTGGTTTTGCTATGGCATATTTTGAAGTCTTTTATGCTTGGGCGCGTATAAAGATGAAATCTATGTTCGGCAATTTTATGAAAGAATTGTTCTGCAGAATAGGGCAAACTGCATTGTTGATTTTGCTATGGATGAAGATTATTGATATTGAATTCTTTATTAATGCTTTAGTCGGGTTTTATTTAGTGCGAGCCCTTATTATGAAATTTTACGCATACAAAATTCGCAAGCCGATATTAAATTTCACCTTATTAAAAAACTGGAAGACTATTGTAAATTATAGCGGCTTGATTATTCTTGGTGGTTCTACAGCTATTGTGCTTATGGAGGTCGATAAAGTGATGTTGAATAATTTTCTAGAACTAGAGAATGTGGCGTTTTATGCTGTTGCTGGTTTTATTGCTTCAACCATTGCAGTGCCATCGAGAGCTATGCATCAAATTACATATCCTTTAACGGCGAACTATTTAAATAATAATGATAAACCAGCATTAGCACAGTTGTATCAAAAAAGTTCGTTGACGCTTTTTATTGTTTCTGGTATTTTGTTTCTATTGATTTTGCTCAATTTAAATGAGCTATATCAATTATTACCCGAAAAATATTCTGGCGGATTCATGATTGTGTTTTGGGTAGGTCTGGCTAAAGTATATGATGCTCTTCTAGGAAATAATAATTCTATACTGTTTAATTCTGATTACTACCGCTCAATTTTGTTTTTCGGGGTACTGCTGGCTTTTTTAGCTATTGCGTTTAACCTTTGGTTAATTCCAACTTACGGTATTGATGGTGCCGCTATTGCTAGTTTTAGTGCATTTTTCATCTATAATACCTTAAAAATTGGGTATGTAAAATCAAAATTTAAAATGCTACCGTTTACGAGAGAGACGCTTCAAGTGTTGTTATTATTGATAGGTATTGCAGTAATTTTTTCTATAGTTTCATTTCCCTTTCACCCAATTGTAAACATTATTTTAAAAAGTATATTGATGATTTTCTGCTATGTCGTTGTACTCTATCGTTTTAAAATATCTGAAGATGTATATGGCTTTCTAAGCAAATTTTTAAAACGCTAATTACATTTGGTTTGCAACCTTTCTACTTGGTTTCTGAATACCATATTGCTGCTTATACATTTTTACGATAATTAAAAATAGATTGATAATTAACGGACCGAAAATCAATCCTACAAATCCAAATAACGGTATACCAATTAAAACGCCTATTAAGGTAACCAACGGGTGAGTGCTATCTAATTTCTTAAGTACAAATAATCGAATAACGTTATCGGTCATACCTACAACTAAGATTCCGTAAAGTAGAATTCCCCATGCTTGAAAATCATCTCCGCTTGCGAGACTCAAAACAAACACCGGAAAAATGCCTATGAAAGTGCCTATAAATGGAATCATAGATCCAACGGTAACAATTACAAACCAAAATAACGGATTGTCTACCCCGAATATAAAAAAACCAATTAACGCTATAAAACCTTGAGCGACTGCCACCAAGGGTATTGCTATGGCATTTGAACGTACTACGCTATCAATCTCTTTGCCTAAAGTTATAAGGTTCTTATTGCTTAAAGGAATGTACTCTAAAAGTGAATCTTTCAATTGTTTCGGACTTTTTAGCATATAATAAAGCAGAAATAATAAAATACCGAGAGAAATAAGAATATTGAATGTACCGCTTGCAAAACCAGAAAGGTTATCTGTTAACCAACCCGATGCTTGTTCTGGATCGATGGCAGAAGAAATATCATATTGAACATACTTCTCTATTTGAAATAATTGATCTTTAAAGGCTTTGGTAACTTGTTCAGATTTATCGGCAAAATCTCCCAATTGTGAACTTAGCATGAAACCAGCGCCGGTCAATGGAATAAAAATACCAACAAATGCAGCTAAAATTAGAAGCATCGCTGCCCATGATCTTTTTAATCCTTTATTAATTAATTTGAGCATCGATTTTCTAAGCACAACATATAATGTCAGCGCACCAAGTACCCCAGAGATATATGGTAACATATATTTTATAATGACCCCACCTAGAAAAACAATCAATGCTAGTATAATAAGCTGTCTAAGAATTTTATGGTTGATTTTTTTCATAAAGGTATTTTGAAGGGAATTTTAGAATTGGACGAAAATTAGGTTTATATACTTAGGGTGATTAACTCACTTGGGTATATTAGTAGTCCAAAAATAAATCTTGTAGATTTCTGTGAAATACTGATTAACTTTAGGGCGTAATGCAATTAAAAGAAACCCACATTTCGAAAAAGAATACAACCCCTGTAAGGTTACAAGAATATGGAGTAGGGGTATTTCAACAGATTTCTACGAAATCGGCTTTAAAAAAAGCGATAAAGAAGAATTTACTATTAGTAAATGGTTCAATTGCTACAACGGCTACATTAATTGCGGGTGGTGAGGTGATTGAGTATCACCATCCACTAGAAAAAGAAACGAAAACGCGTTTGTTATTAAAGCTAGAGGTAGTATACGAAGATGATTTTATTGCTATAATTAATAAACCAGCAGGAATTTTAGTAAGCGGTAACAATTTTAAAACTATTGCTAATGCGCTTCCCCAAAATTTAAAAATGAGTTCTGCTGAAGATGCTGTTAGTCCCAAACCTTGTCATCGTTTAGATTATGCTACTACAGGCTTACTTTTGGTAGGCAAAACAAGTACTTCTATTATGAAGTTGAACCAGTTATTTGAACGTAAAGCAATTGAGAAAATATACTATGCAGTAACTATGGGTGCTATGAAAGAGGCTGGCCAAATTGATTTACCTATTGATGATAAGCCGGCAAGTTCATCATATCAAGTATTACAAAGTGTTGTCTCTGAGCGTTTTTCATTTTTGAATTTGGTTAAACTGAGTCCGCATACAGGTAGAAGACATCAACTAAGAAAACATTTATTTTCTATTGGGAATCCTATTTTGGGGGATGCTACCTATATTTTGGAGGGATTACAATTAAAAGGGAAAGGTCTGTATTTACATGCGAATTCGCTTTGGTTTCAACATCCTATTACAAATGAAGAAATGCATGTATCATCTCATCTACCTAAAAAGTTCAAGAAACTATTTCCTGATACTATTTAGAATCGCTAATAAAAAAAGCGCCGCAGTGCATTTAATCACTGCGGCGCTTTACAACTAACCAACCTAAAAACTTATTTTAATTTCTTCTACTGCTTCTTGAATCTGTACTAGTTCTAGAGCTTGAACTTCTTGAAGGAGCTTTGCTTACCGACCTAGAGCTTGAACTTCTGCTTACAGTACTTCTAGATGGACTCTGTGTCGCTTTTCTAGCTACAGTGCTGCTTCGTTGAGTACTTGTCTTCGTTACAGTTCTAGTGTTCGCACTTCTGCCAGCAGGTTTGTTATACGTAGTGGTACTTCTTTTTACAGTTGTACTTCTTGGTGTACTAGTTACTTCTCTTTTAGTAACTGTTCTACTTGGTGTACTACGTACTGCTGAGTTATTACTTCTCTTTACCGTACTATTATTCGATGAACTTCTAGTAGCTGTTCTATTTTGAGCAGTTCTACCACTATTGGTATTGCTACGTTTTACAGTAGTTGATCTATTTACAGTTGAGTTTGTATTGTTAGACGCTAAACTTCTGTTGGTTCTTAAACCGTTATCTCTTTTTGCAACACTTCTATTACTTCTGTAATCGTTATTTCGTGCTGCAACTCGTTTATCATTTCTGTAAATGGTAGATCTGTTATTTCTAGCATTGTCATATCTATGTTGTCTACCGATATTTACATAAGCCTTTCTATAATTGTTTCTGTATGGGCTGTAGTAAGAATATCTTACAGGTGTATAATACCTTCTGTAAGGGGTAGTGTATACAAAGCTAAAGCCAACTGCAGGTCTTACAAACCATTGGTGAAATGGGCGGTATACATAATTTCTGTTATATACATTGATATACCCTGTGTGGTAATCATAGAAACCGCGGTTGTTGTAAAACACATTCATATTACCTACACTGCGTACTCTATTGTTTGAGTAATTAATATTTACATCACCAATATTACTAACACGACCATAATAGTCATAATAGATAGGCACATTTTCTACTTGAATTACTGCACCATAATCATCGTATTGAGCAAACGGACTATAATCATAACCAGAGTTGAAGGTTACACCATTTTTGCGTCCTGAAACTTGATTTTCAATATAAAAATCAAATTCTCCATCGGGATAAACAGAAAATGTAATTCCGTTTTCTATAAAAATAAATGAGTTGTCGTATCGATAAGTATTGCTGTTGGCAACCTTATCTTCACTAATACCTGTAGCGAAAACACCTGTGGTGCTAAAAATCATCGCTGAAAAAAGGAGTATAAAGTTCTTCATAATATAAGGTTTAAATCTGCCCCTTAGGCAGTTGTTCTAAATGTAATTATTTACATTCTCTTAGTACATTACAAACAGCGTGCCAAAAAACAAAACCTTTGATTATATAACTGATAATCAAAGGTTTAAATATAAAACTGATATTCTTTTTTGAGATTTTCTAATTTAATTTTTCTTTTAAATAGCTAGCGGTATACGATTTTTTATTTTTTGCAACCTCTTCTGGCGTGCCTTCAGCAAGTAATTGTCCGCCATTTTCACCACCACCTGGTCCGAGGTCAATTAGGTAATCGGCACATTTTATAAGTTCGATGTTGTGCTCGATAACCACAATAGAGTGTCCTTTTTTAATAAGGGCATTAAATGATTTCAATAATTTTTGAATATCGTGAAAGTGTAATCCGGTGGTTGGCTCATCAAAAATGAACAGTGCTTTATCTTTCGTGCTTCCTTTAATTAAGAATGATGCCAGTTTAATACGTTGTGCTTCACCACCAGATAGGGTAGAAGATGACTGACCTAAAGTTACGTATCCTAAACCTACATCTTGTAATGGTTTTAATTTGGTAACAATTTTAGTCTGCTCTCCGGTTTCAAAAAACTGAATAGCATCGTCGATGGTCATATTAAGAACATCATCTATATTGGCATTATTGAAAGTAACTTCTAATACTTCTTTTTTAAATCTTTTACCTCCACAAGTTTCGCACTCTAAATGCACATCGGCCATAAACTGCATTTCTACCGTAATTTCACCTTCGCCTTTACATTTCTCGCATCGACCGCCATCAACATTAAATGAAAAATGTTTCGCTTGGTAATTTCTGATTTTACTTAATTTTTGATTGGCATATAGATTTCTAATATCATCATATGCCTTTATATAGGTAACAGGGTTAGACCTTGATGACCTACCGATAGGGTTTTGATCAACAAATTCTACATGTTTTATATGATTGTATTTGCCATCTACCGATGTATGCTGACCAGCTTTTTCTCCGTAGCCACCAGTTTCTTTTAATATAATAGGATACAGTAATTTCTTCACCAAGGTACTTTTGCCACTACCGGATACTCCTGTAACCACAGTAAGCATATCTAGCGGAAATGTGACATTGATATTTTTAAGGTTATGCTCCCGAACACCTTTAATAGTTATGTAATTTTTAGAAGTTCTACGTTCTTTCGGAACTTTTATCTCCATTGTACCGTTCAAATACTGTGCGGTAAGAGATTTAGATTTCAGAATTTCACTTAAAGTACCTTGCGCCACAACCTCACCACCATGTGTACCAGCTTCAGGACCTATATCGATGACCATATCGGCAGCTTTCATAATGTCTTCATCATGTTCGACCACTATTACGGTGTTGCCTAAGTTTCGCAACGATATTAAAACTTCTATTAAATTTTCGGTATCTCTCGGGTGTAAACCAATACTGGGCTCATCTAAAATGTACATAGAACCCACCAAGCTACTGCCTAATGAGGTCGCTAGATTTATTCGCTGACTTTCACCACCAGATAATGTGTTCGATTTTCTATTTATGGTCAAGTAGTTTAGTCCTACTTTATTTAAGAAGCCTAATCTGGTATTTATTTCAACTAAAAGTCTCTTCGCAATTGTAGCATCATTTTCATTTAATTGAAGCTCATTAAAGAAAACGATCAATTTTTCAATAGAAAGACCTACTAACGATGAAATAGATGCTCCGCCAACTTTTACGTAATCGGTTTCTGGGCGTAGACGTTTTCCGTTACACACATTACATTTTGTTTTGCCTCTATATCTAGAGAGCATCACTCTATTCTGTATCTTATAACTTTTCTCTTCTAACATTCCGAAGAACTTATGAAGACCTATAAAATATGCATTACCGTCCCATACCAATTGTCGTTGGGCCTCAGAAAGTTCAAACCAAGGCTTGTGGATAGGAAAATCGAACTTGTAAGCAGAGTTTACCAATTGATCTCTGTAGAAACTCATACTCTCACCTCTCCATGCGAAAATTGCATTCTCAAATACAGATAATGCTGTATTAGGCACTACTAAATCTTCATCTATACCTATTACATCACCATAACCTTCACATTTTGGGCATGCTCCATAGGGGTTGTTGAAACTAAATAGGTGAACATTAGGCTCAAGAAAGGTTAAGCCATCCAGCTCAAACTTATTACTGAAAGGCGTTTGTTTACCGTCTGCCAATTCTTCAATACTACATTCGCCCTTACCTTCAAAGAAAGCAGTATCAACTGCATTCGCTAAACGATTATAAAAATCTTCATCTTCTTTTGTAATAATTCGATCTATCACCAAGTCGAACTTTTTACTAATATCTTCAGGTACCTGGTCTATTCGCAGTACTTTATTTTTATACTTAATACGTGCATACCCTTGTTTAGAAAATAACTCTAAAGACTTTAAAGCATCTCGATCATCACGAATTGTAATAGGGGCTAAAAGCAATAGTTTTGCACCTTCAGCATAAGTTTTTACATGATTTACGACATCGGTTACGGTATGTTTTCTTACTTCTTTACCAGAAATAGGAGAGAAGGTCTTACCGATACGGGCATATAATAATTTTATATAATCATAAATCTCGGTGGTCGTACCAACCGTAGATCTAGGGTTAGTAGAGTTTACTTTTTGCTCTATGGCAATTGCCGGTGCAATACCTTTTATATAATCGACCTTTGGTTTATCGAGTTTACCTAAGAACTGCCTTGCATACGAAGAAAGACTTTCTACATATCGTCTTTGACCTTCGGCATATAAGGTGTCAAAAGCTAAGCTAGATTTACCAGAACCAGATAAACCTGTAATTACTACAAGTTTATTTCTAGGGATTGCAACATCTATATTTTTAAGGTTATGCAGTTTTGCACCTTTAATTATAATGTTTTCTTTCGGATTTACTTCGGAGAGTGTAGGCATACAAATATCTAAGGATACAAAGATACGCTTTGACTTATTTCTGAACTAAAAAATGCCAGTTATCTAAAAATAGTAGAAGAAACTTTCACATTTTTATAAGAGTATTTATTTTTTTATATCTTTGGGATCTTATAAAAATTCAATTAGCCTATAACGCAACATTACTTTTAAAAGTTAGAATTTAACCACAAGACCCTTATTCATTAGAATTTGGGGCTGCATTTTAACCCTATAAGTAACGTTATGGTAGTACAAATTGAAGATTCCCAATTAGTAAAACAATACATTCAAGGAGATGAAAGAGCGATCGAAGCCCTAATCAATCGTCATAATTCTCGTTTAACAGGTTTTATCTACTCTAAAGTAGGAGATCGCGAACTTACCGAAGACATTTTTCAAGATACATTTATGAAAGTTATACGTACCCTTAAAAAAGGTGCCTATAATGAAGAGGGTAAATTTTTACCTTGGGTTATGCGAATTGCGCATAACTTGGTAATAGATCATTTTAGAAAGCACAATAGAATGCCAATGTATAATAGTAAAGAAAGCTATAATATATTTTCATTACTTGGTGATGACAAGCTGAATGCAGAAAAGCAATTGATTAAAGAACAAATAGATTCTGATTTGCTTCGCATGATCAAAGAGCTGCCAGAAGACCAACAAGAAGTTTTAGAGATGCGTATATATAAGGATATGAGCTTTAAAGAAATTTCTGATAATACTGGTGTGAGTATTAATACTGCTCTAGGTAGAATGCGCTACGCATTAATTAACCTTAGAAAGCTGGTAGAGGCCAATAATATAGTTTTAACGAATTAATAGGTCGCAGGTCGAGTGGATCTACTATCTTCATACATGTGTCGTTCTTTAGTTGAACCTAAACAACACCTAGCATGGAAAAATTATACACGAAAGACCAGAATAAGACCAAATTAGTACAAGCAAAACCAGAAACAATTCAGTTTTTGCTTTCTTATTCTAAATCTTTAAACATAACAGAAGTAGACGGATTGCAGTTTGAGAGTAATTTGAACTAAAACAATCTTTACATATATATAAACCCTTAAGCAAAGCTTAAGGGTTTTTCTGTTTTAAAAGGCTTACTTCTGTTATTTGCTGTCGGTAACCACAGTTTTGCTTTTAAAGCAACCTACTTTTCTATACTGTATTATATATAGGTATAGTAATGTAGGGCTAATAATTAAGGGCATTTGTTTCTTATTCACCTTTCCTACAATTTGCCGCTGAACTTTGCGAAATACTATTTATTGTGTCGAAACCTACTTTTTCGATGTTTCACATCAAAAAAGCGCAGTTTGACAACATACTTTTTCTTACAGCTGCCCTTTTCTCTAGTTTTATATCAGAAATAAGAAACAAATCAATTAACTAACAAGATTTCCCCAGTCTTAACCAATAAAGAAAATAACTCGTATGAAACTACAAATTGAAGACTCAGAATTAGTTAAAGATTATATCAACGGTAACGAAGGTGCCCTTGAAATTTTAATTAACAGACATAATCAACGTATTACTAGTTTTATCTATTCGAAGGTTTTAGATAGGGATATTACTGAAGACATTTTTCAAGATACCTTCATTAAGGTTATTAAAACCTTAAAAAGAGGGAAGTATAGTGAAGAAGGTAAATTTTTACCTTGGGTAATGAGAATTTCTCATAACCTTATCATCGATCACTTTAGAAGAAACAAAAGAATGCCAATGTTTGAAGGTAGCGATGACTTTAATATTTTCTCTGTAATAGGTGATGATAAGTTGAATGCCGAAAAGCAATTAATAAAAAATCAAATCGATACTGATCTTAGACAATTGGTTGAAGAATTACCAGACGATCAAAAAGAAGTTCTTTTAATGCGTATTTATAAAGATATGAGTTTTAAAGAAATCTCTGAAAACACTGGGGTTAGCATTAACACTGCATTAGGTAGAATGCGTTATGCATTAATTAACCTGAGAAAAATTATAGAAAAAAACAATATCGTTCTTACCAATTAATTTGAGGTTGAAAATAGAATAAACAATATTTCCAAATTTGCTGCGTTATTTTAATGTAACAACATAGGAAGTATGGAAAAAATTTACTCTAATTACCAAGAACAGACCGGATTTAACAAAGTTTGTCCGAAGACAATAAACTTCTTATTGAGCTATTCACAGGCTTTATTTGAGTTTGAATACGAAGATTTAGAATTCGAAATATTTTTGAATTAATAAAAAAGCCCGCAATTAGCGGGCTTTTTTATTTTTATAGTAGTCGTTTAGTACTGTTTTTCTACCAATAGTTTTCGTAATAATATCTTTATCCATATCCCAGCCTCTTGCCGGTGAATATTCTCGACCATACCAGATTATTTGTAAATGAAGGTCGTTCCAAATTTCTTTAGGGAATAATCGCTTTGCATCTTTTTCAGTCTGCATCACATTTTTTCCGTTGGTAAAGCCCCATCTATATAGTAGTCTATGAATATGTGTATCTACAGGAAATGCCGGTATACCAAAAGCTTGCGATACTACAACACTTGCAGTTTTATGGCCAACAGCCGGTAATTCTTCTAAATATTCTAATTCTTTTGGTACTTGCCCATTGTGTTTATCAATTAAAATATGCGATAACCCATGTATGCCCTTGGCTTTCATTGGCGATAAACCTACAGGTTTTATAATTTCACGTATTTCTTCTACGCTTAATTTTATCATATCATACGGGTTGTCGGCTTTGGCGAATAGTAGGGGAGTAATTTTATTTACCCTTACATCGGTGCTTTGTGCCGACATTAATACTGCAATCAACAAAGTGTACGGATCTTTGTGATCTAACGGCACAGGAATTTCTGGGTATAGCTCTTGAAGTGTAGAAATTGTAAATGCTATTTTTTCGGCTTTCGTCATTAATTGTTTAATTTTGATTGCAAATATTTAAACACAAATTTATAAAACTTCATGTATGAATACGTTAAAAGTTGGTGATAAAGTTCCTTTGTTTTCTGCTAAAGATCAAGATGGTAATACCATTTCTTTGAAAGACTATACAGGTAAAAAATTAATTGTTTTTTTCTACCCTAAAGCCAATACACCTGGTTGTACAGCCGAGGCATGTAATTTAAGGGATAATTATAAAGAATTACAATCTGAAGGGTATGAACTTTTAGGTGTAAGTGCCGATTCTGAAAAAAGCCAGGCAAAATTTAAAGAGAAATATGACTTTCCATTTCCTTTATTGGCAGATGAAGATCATACCGTGCTTAATGCTTTTGGTGTATGGGGATTAAAGAAATTTATGGGTCGTGAGTATGATGGTATCCATAGAAAAACTTTTGTAATAGATGGTGATGGGATAGTGGTAAAAGTGATCGATAAGGTGAAGACCAAAGATCATGCAGCTCAATTATTAGACTAGAATTACACTTCTTTAGAATAAAAAACGCCCATTTAGAATGGGCGTTTTTAATTTATAATAATTTGATAATCAATTATTTAAATCCACTATTCTTCTTCTGGTTTTCTAGTAAATAATTGTTTTTTCTTAATGATTTCGGCAATACCTTCTGGTAGCATTTTTTCCCATCCTTCGTCATTGTTCATTAATTTCTTAAGAACATCTCTAGAGAAAATATGCATTACTTCTGGTTCATAATCTATAATGTCCATAACCTTACCGTTGTATTTAAAGAACTTGTATAATTCTTTCATACGTGGGTGAACCTTAACATTATTACTTGTCATAATCTGACCAGTGTCTGGGTTCTTCATTGGGTATAGATACACCTGTAAATCTTTAAAGAATAATTTACCGAAAGCTTCAAGTATGCCACCACTTAAATGACGGTAATATTTTTCATCGAAAATATCTACCAAGTTATTAACACCCATGGTCAAGCCAATTCTGTTTTTGGTATAATTATTAAAGTATTCTACCAATTTGTAGTATTCTTGAAACTTAGAAATCATTACCGAATGCCCTAGTGAGCATAGTAATTCTGCCCGGTCCATGAAATCTTGTTCATCAATTTCTCCAGATGCTTTTAAGTTCGAAAGTGTGATCTCGAATATTACAATAGTATTATTTTGATCAACACCTTTATCGCGAATGAAAATGTCATATGACTTTTCAAACATATCTAAATTTACTTTGGTAACGGGTCTGAAACTACCGCGTAACGCCAAAATATTCTTTTTGTAAAGTATGGCTGCAGGCAGGAGATTGTTGCCATCAGGACCGAACATAACGGCATCTGTCATGTCATTTTTAATAAGTTGCAAACTCATTAAGCGGTTATCGACCTCTTTGAAATTTGGTCCAGAGAAATTGATCATATCGATCTCTAAGGTGTCTTTATCTATATGGTCATATAGATATTTCAGCATTTTTTTCGGTTTGTCATATTTATAGAATGCTCCATAAATAAGGTTTACCCCAAGAATACCAAGTGTTTCTTGCTGCAATCTTGCCTCGTTCTGTTTAAAACGAATATGTAAGATTATTTCATCATATTCTTTCTGCTTTGGATCTAGTTGATAACGAATACCGATCCAACCATGACCTTTGTAGCGTTTAGAAAAATCTATGGTCGCTACTGTATTCGCGTATGAAAAGAACAATCTGTCAGGGTGGTTTTCGCGACTAATACGCTCTTCCATCAATTGCATTTCATAATCAAGCATGGTTTTTAATCGAGCTTGGGTTACATATCGCCCATCTGTCTCAATACCATAAATTGCATCACTAAAATCTTTGTCGTAAGCACTCATTGCTTTTGCAATAGTACCCGAGGCACCACCCGATCTAAAGAAATGACGTGCGGTTTCTTGTCCGGCGCCAATTTCTGCGAAGGTTCCATATATATCCGGATTCAGATTTATACGAAGGGTTTTTGCTTTAATAGAGGGAATATTTTCAAAAACACTATCTCTTTTTAATACCGATGCCATTTTTTTACCTGTTTAGCTTTGAACAAAGTTATAAAGAATGGTTGTGACAAAGGGCAATAGCCACAAAAAAATGGAATAACTTTCGGTTATTGTTTTTATTCCCTTTTAAATACAGTGATCTTATAATTTTCAATTGCCGTTTTTATTAAAAAGGAATTAAATTTGTAACACATGATTGACAATTTACGTGTTACATTTTTAGGAACTGGAACTTCTCAAGGTATTCCAATAATTGGTAGTACACACCCTGTATGCTTAAGTGATAATCCTAAAGATAAAAGATTACGAGTTTCGGTTTTACTTTCTTGGGATGATTATAACTATGTTATTGATTGCGGTCCAGATTTTCGCCAACAAATGCTTACCCATAATGTTCGACATTTAGACGGAATATTATATACCCACGAACATTCTGATCATACTGCAGGGCTTGATGATATACGCCCTTTTTTCTTTAGACAGGGTAATATTCCAATTTATGCACACAAAAGGGTGGTGGAGTCTTTAAAAACCCGTTTTGCGTATATATTTCAAGAAAAGAACAAGTACCCGGGTGCACCTACAGTCGATATCAATTTAATTAAGAATAACGAGTCATTTAAGATCGGTAATAGCAAGGTTATAACAATTAATGTTTTGCATAACGAACTACAGGTCTTCGGCTTTAGGTTAGGAGATTTTACTTACTTGACCGATGTAAAATCGATTGAACCCAAAGAGTTAGAAAAAATTAAAGGATCTAAAGTGGTAGTGGTCAATGCACTCAGATTAGAGACACATATTTCCCATTTCAACTTAGAAGAAGCTATTGCCTTTATTAAAGAGGTAAACCCAGATAAAGCATATTTTACTCATATAAGCCACTTGCTTGGTTTTCATGACGAAGTGGAGAAAATGCTTCCGAAAAATGTACATTTGGCATACGATAATTTAACTATTACTATTTAACTATGAAGAGCAAAATATACCTTTACTTATTTCTATTTGTATCCTTAATCTGTTTATACCTAGTGGTGAGCAGTGGCAATATGACTAAAGCAAATGCTAAAACAATTACAAGACTAGAGAGTAAAGTTGAAAATTTGAAAGACTCGGTTCAGAAATCTTCTTTGAAGGTGCTAGATATGCAATATTTCTCTTTGGAGAACAATGACGATGCACTTGCTTATTTCGAACATTTAGATCTAAAAAATCCTGCAGCATACGTTGCCGATAAATTATTGGAAACGAATGCCCAAAAAGGAGATAATCCATTAGTGCCTTATGAAGGAATGCAGAGCGAATTTAAAATCAATAAAATAAAAGTATTGAACCATAAATGGATACTTACCGACTTTTCTGATGGTAAATATTGGGGAGAATTATTGATCAAATATGAATTAAAAGATGACCTTGGGGTAGATTTTACCTTGATAGATCACCTTTTATATACGCGTAGTAACTAGATTTTATCTGAAATCCATTTTTTAAGGGAGTAGAAATTCTGCGGTGCAACACCATGCCCTGCAGGAAATTCTTCATATACATGTTTAATACCTAAAGATGTTAGTATTTCAGGTGATTTTCTTGCCCAATCTACCGGTATCACTTGGTCCATATCGCCATGAGAACAATAGAAATTAAGGTTCTCGAAATTATTATCTTTATAAGAATCAATGAGTATATCGTCATTAATATATCCGCTCAAAGCGATAATATTCTTCACTTTTTCAGGATATGATAATGCCACGGCATAACTAAGAATAGTACCTTGACTAAAGCCTAAAAGGTTTACATTGTTTTTATCTAAACCATACGTAGAACAGGCTTCATCAATGAAATTCTTGATTTTGTCACGAGATTCAATGGCTTGATCATCATCGCTCCATTTTCCTTTATCATCATCAAAATTAATGGCATACCAAGCATAACCAAAAGGCTGCAAAATATAAGGCGCACGAACGGCTATAATACATAGTTCTTCTGGCAGTTCTGGTGCGAAAGAGAATAAATCTTCTTCATTGCTACCGTAACCATGAAGCATAAAAAGTACTGGTGGTTTTTTATCGGTTAGGCTAGAAGGTCTAATGATATGTTCTAAAGATAGGGGAGCTGTTGTCATTATATTATTTAATAAAAGTGAACCATTTTTGAAAGTAAGGTCCCAAAACGGGAACTTCTTGTTCTTTGTTTGCCAATAGGCCTAAAAAGGCATAAAACCAAAGTACAATATAAAATATGTATAGCCCGTAGAAGCCATATTCATTACCCCATTGAGCGTTTAATATAGCAAAACCAATAAAGATAATATGAAGTCCGAATGCTTGTCTTGTATGAAACCGGGCGAATTTGTCTTTTGGTTCAGAATTCATACTAATCGCAATTAGTGCTCCTACAATTGTAAGGTAGGCTACAATGGCGGTTGTTTTTCCGGGTATATTAGAATTTTCTTCCATTACTTAAGCGTTTAAAACTATTTGGTTGTTTGCAATTGTTCCAATTACTTTGCCTTTCATTGGTTCGCTAATTGCGATGGAGTTTTTACTGGAGCTAAAGATGTGATCTTCTGAAAATTTGTACTCATCATCTGTAGTAAAAAGCGAAAGATTTGCTGGTTGCCCAACCTTTAATTCTGGCTCGTTTATTCCAAAAATTAACCTTCCTTTTGTAAGTAAGACAATAGCCTCTTCATAACCAAATAATTCGTTGAGCATACCGAATGTGCTTTCTAGACCTATGCTTCCAAAATCTGCATTATCAAACTCCACATGCTTCAATTCAATGTTCAAAGGTGTATGGTCAGAGGTTACAAAATCGATAGTGCCACTTTTTAATCCTTTCTGTAAGGCCTTGGTGTCTGCTGCCGTTCTCAACGGTGGCATTACTTTATATTGTGTATCAAAATCTTCAAGGGCAGTATCTGTAATAACAAGGTTATGAGTAGCAACACTGCAGTAAACCTGTAATCCTTTTTTCTTGGCGTCTGCTATCAGTTTTACCGAGCTAGCCGTAGAAATAGTAGGTATAAACAATTTTCCGCCAGTGTATTCAAGTATAAATAAATCTCTTGCTATCTGTAATTCTTCCGCTAAGGCAGGTATTCCTTTTAAACCTAATTTGGTGCTTGAAATACCTTCATTAACGATGCCTTTACCAGATATGCTTTTGTCCATCGGAAAAGAAAATACCAATGCCTCAAAATTTTGAGCATACTGTAATGCAATTTTTAATAGGTTGGCATTTGCCATTGGGTGCTTATAGTCATAAAAACCTAACGCACCTGCATTCTTCATGTCATAAAGCTCTGCGAGTACTTCACCTTCACCTTTTACGGTAAGGTTACCTAGAGGGTGCAAGCTCGTTAACTGATCCTTGGCGGCATTTTTTAAATAAACAATATCTGAAGATGAATCTGGTGTTGGGTGGCTACTGGTATTTAAAATGACATCTGTAAATCCGCTTTTGGCAGCCGTTAACAATCCGTTTTCTATAGTCTCTCTTTCTTCGTAACCAGGCTCGCCAAAACTAACGCCGCTATCGAACCATCCTAAAGAAACATGTAAATTTTTTATATCGATAACCTTTGTTTTACCACTAGGCTCAATGTTGGTTTCAATAGCATCTATAACTCCGTTCTTAATAAGAATATCCCGCTTCTTTAAATGAAGGTTCTTTGTGTTCTCATTTACTATCGTAACTGATTTTAGAAGTATATTCATTGGGTTATAGTTGGTTCGTTACTAGTTTATTTTAAGAATCTTTGAAGTACCGTTTCAATTAAAACAAATGCCAATGCTAAAATAGCAAACCATTTCCAAAACTCGTTTATGGCATTGTTTTTTTGACTTTCTAAAAAGAAACTCGATAGGGATGTGTTGCTGTTGTTTTCGGGTAAAGGAGTGTATGTTAAAGCACTCTCTTTTCTATTGTTATTAAAGCTGATGTTTCTAATGATTTTCTCATTATGCATAATTTTATAGATGCCAGCTTCTTTCGGGTTCTCTATAAAATTAAGCTGTACTTTTTTTGGGAGTACACGCTGTTGCGGTATAAATTCATTTGTTTCATTAGCAATTTTAATAATATCATCTTGCCGTAAGGTGATCGGTAATTCTATTTCAACGTCAGTGCCAATAGTTGCATATAGTGGCGTTAGCTTTAAACTGTTCATACCCATATTGTAAAAGGCGGGTACTATTAAAGGTGAATTTTTGAAGTTTGAATTATCGCTACTGATGGCTGCCGTAAAGAAATACCCATTTTTATTCCCTATTAAAAACGGCTCTTTGTTCTGAAAAGAAAGCGCTGTCGGTGCTTTAGAGTTTATTTTAAAATACTTTTTTACGTTAGGAAATTGAAAATCGGAGACCTTCTTATCAAATACGTTTGTAAACAACGGGTGTTCTGTTTTTACTTCGGATATAGCAATTTCTTGGGATACTCCGCTTGAAAATTTACTATTGAAATATGCGGATGCTAATTCGTTATAAGAAGCCAAATCCCCATCAACTGAAGGAATCAATACGAAACTGCCACCATTTGTACTCAAAGATTTAAGAGCGGTAACAAGTGAGCTGGGTGTTTTTTGAACCTCGTTCAATATCACTAAATCTTGATTTTCTATAGTGCTGTAATTTAACCTTTCTAAAGTACTTGCGGTAAAGTTGAAATCATCTTCGGTGTAGATTCGAGATAAGAAATTTGCCGAAGAGCTGCCAATTGCCAACACCTTAATTTTCGATTTCTGATCTATATTAAAGAAGAATTGGTTGTCATAATCCAAGCCGGTATCTGTAATGGTGACCTTGCCTAAAATAACTTCGTTGGCGTTAATCGTAAACCGGACTTCAGCCGTACCACTACCATTAAATTTTGCAGCCGTTTTGGCTATAAGTTTGTTATCGTTGAATAATGAAACGGGTATAGTTTCATCTTTAGCATTGGTCGTTAGTAGCGCTACCAATTCCAAATTATCATTTGTACGTTCAGCAATAAAGACAGAATCAATAGATGTATTAATTATTGATGCGTTTAAGGGCTTTATATACTGAATATTGATATTCTTTGTAGAATCAACCTTGCTAAGGTCTCCCATTCGTTGCTGAAAATCTGAAATAACCACTAGGTTTTTTTGAGATGCAGCATTATCGCTGAAATAGGAATTTCCTTTTAAAATTATTTCGGCTATTCCCAGTTGGTCTGCAGCCACGGAAAGATTCAGTAATTCGTTTTGAATATCTTTGACCTCCACATCTTTAAAAACCTGCTTGTTGGTAAAAAGTGTAAACCGTTGGTCGTTGGGTATATACTTTATGAAATCTTGTATCGTGTTTTTAAAGAGATTGCCGTTTTCAATTTGCCCGTTCATACTAAAAGAATCGTCTAAGTAGAAAACAGTTTCTTTTTCTTGAAGCGCTGCGTCATTTGCAATAAACGGCTGTGCAAAGGCTACTACTAAAGCGGCTAATAAGCCCATTCTAGTAAAAAGTAATAACCATTTTTTTAATGTGCTGCTTTTTCTAGATTCGGAAACTACTTGTTTTAAGAACTTTACGTTTGTAAACGGTGTTTTCTTAAATCGACGTAATTGAAAAAGGTGAATGATAATCGGAATGAGTAGTAGTAAAAGACCCCAAAGAAGTTCTGGATGTTTAAATTGCATTCCTGATTTTGCTTATGCCAAAGATAATTATTTTGAAATTAGAAGCTTGTGAGATTGCAACTATTATTTTTGTGGAGATTCATTAGCAAAAGAAAAAATAATCTACCGCCGATTTTTGATTCAATTCCTCAAAAAAAGCAGCGATGTTCATCTGATCTTCTTCATTGGCAACAGTAATGATACACTTTGAGTTTTTTAAATTTTGAAGTACGTTGAAGTGTTCAAGTCGTACACCATAAATATCTTTACCGATTTTCTTTTGATTATCGCAAACCCAATGAAAGGGAATATTCTTTTCGACGAGAGAGTTAGCAATAGTTTTACCTTTTTTACCAGCGCCCCATACCACTAAGTTGTCTGTTGATTTTAATTCTAATTTTAAAAAGTAATGCAGTTTTATATCTAAAAAGTAATTCTGTGCATAATGCTCGCTGGTTCGCGATGTTCTATTGTCGTAATCACGCCAATAGTGCAGGGTAGTAGTGCAGGGTATACATTTTAAGCCGTATTTATAGAAACGAAAAGCAAGGTCGTAATCTTCAGGATAACGGTCTGGCGTAAACGCTCCGCAGTTATCAAAGTCTTCTTTATGAACCATCCAGCATGGCGATGGTATTACACACTCTTTATATATCTCTTCAAAATTTTCGCCGGTTGCAGTCAGTTTGTTGAGCCACTTCTCGTAGCGATCATAACCATCGTTTACACCCTCTTTAGAAAAATACTTCACCTTACCTACGGCGAGAGTTCCTGGTCCTTCATTTACCAAAGAATCGACCATAAATTTAATACGGTCTTTAGTCATGTGGTCATCGGCATCCATACGAGAGATAAAATTACCAGAACTATGTGTGTACGCTTTTCTGAGAGCGGTTATAATGCCCGACTTATCATTAGAGAATATTTTAAATCTATCATCTTTGGCAGCAAATTGCTTTGCAATTAGTAAACTATTGTCACTAGAATTATCATTTACGGCAATGACTTCCCAATTTTGATAGGTCTGATTTTGGATGGATTTCAGACATTCTTCAAAATAATATTCAACATTCTTAAAAGGAATTAATATGCTTACTAGCGAATTTACCATTGCGGCAAGGTAATAAATAACTGAATTTCAACCTTTTCATTTCGTTTGAAAAGTATAGAAATAAATGAGTTGAAAAATAATTACGAAAAGACTTTAATAGATAAGAAAACCTTTATATATTTGCACCCGCATTCAGGGAATACCTGATGAGGCACTCAGGAGAAATGGCAGAGTGGTCGAATGCGGCAGTCTTGAAAACTGTTGAGGGTCACACCTCCGGGGGTTCGAATCCCTCTTTCTCCGCTTAGAGCAAAGCTCAATATCTTTTTGATATTGAGCTTTTTCTTTTTACGGACGTCAAAAGCAAGCTTATGTAAGGACGAAAAAAGAAAAAGTTCAAAATCTGCGAGAGCAGATTTGAGCTTTATTGTCATGTTCGGAGATTGAGGGATGCACGGAGTGAATCCCATATCAGAATGATTTAAAGTCAAAAGCAAGCTTTTGTAAGGACGAAAAAAGAAAAAGTTCAAAATCTGCGAGAGCAGATTTGAGCTTTATTGTCATGTTCGGAGATTGAGG
>NZ_JBGQOO010000014.1:0-126071 GCF_052119685.1 Maribacter spongiicola
GTTTTTCATCGTGACAGTTTGAATTTAAAGTTAATAAATTCGAATTATGAACTGTCCTATTTTTTGGGAAGCCTACAAAAAAGGGAAGCCTACACTTTCTCTCGATCCCTGCCGTATCTACATAACTACCATTTTTGTACTCTTTAGGGCGTAACAATGATGTGGTTGCTTACCCAAGTAATTATGCCTCATATACGGTTTCTGTTCGTCAGTACCGAGTTTTGTAGTCCTGCTTCCTTCAGTCCTAGTCTCACAACTAACAACCTTGCAGCTTACTAATGGTTCAAGGCGTTACCCCTGCCCATAAGGGACTTGCACCCTCTAGATGAATAAACTATCTTTCTAATAGTTTAAAGATGCCCATGCTGGGCACACACAATGGCTAAACGTAATGCGGACTTTAGGGCTTTATCGAAAGGTCTGTGTATATTTATAAAGTCGCTAAATCTTATGGATTTAGCTTTGGAAAAGAAAAAATAAAACTAAACAATAAGCTTTAGCTTCGTGCGCAGACGGAAACGAAAGGTTTCCTTACCACCGCACTACGCTTAGCTCAATCGTTGTGCGCAAGCTGAAAAAATATTTTAGTTGAATGAAAAATACCACGATTGACATTAACGAATCAACTATAAAAAAGTATGTGGAATCTTTACGTCCGGAGAACCCAGAAATACGTTCTCAACTAGATTACGGATATTCTTATGACGGAAAAGTTGCGATTTTTTATGCAGTTCAACCTGATTGGAACAATCCAAAAAAACTACAACAAAGTGAATTTGCGAAAATAAGGTTCTACAAATCTAAGCAGGCATGGAATCTATATTGGATGCGAGCGAGTGGAAAATGGGAACTTTATGAACCGTTTCCCAAATCAACATATTTAGAAAAATTATAGAAATTATCAAAGAAGATAAACACCATTGCTTTTATGGCTAATTCTCAAAAAAATATTGTCAAGGAAATTGCTGAAAATCTGGATTGCGGAAACAATTGTTATTTCAATTCCAAAACAAATGAAATTGTTACAATTCCAAATTTCTCAAACACCTCGGACGAACAAGAATTAAAAGAGTTTTTTCGAGATGACTTAAATAAGATAAAGGACCAAAAAGCGGATTTTATAAAATTCGAAGTATTAGAAAGCTTTGAGTCATTTAAAATAATGGAACGTTTCTCTGAGCAAATGACGGACGAAAAATTCAAATTCAAATTGAAAGACATTTTAGAAAAGAAAAAGCCTTTTCAGAATTTTAAAAATACTATCGACCAATCAGATTTTAGACAAGAATGGTTTGATTTTAAACAGAATGAACTCGAAAAAATTGTAGAAAGCCATTTAGAACATGGAAAAGCCAGCGCACAACAAAACCTATAAACAATACGGGCTTCGGGCTTAATCGAAAGGTTTGTGTATTTTTATGAAGTCCGCAAAATCTTATGGATTTTGCTCTGGACAAGAAAAAATAAATCAAAACAATAAGATTTCGCTATTTGCTTGGCGGAAAACAAACGCTAGTTTGCTCCCGTACTGTTCAAAACTCAACCGTTACCTCAAACTTTTGAACCCTTTTAAGTTTTTCGCTATTTAACTACTGGCTTTAAAATTTTAAATTAGCTAAATAAAAAAGCCCCAATTTCTCAGAGCTTTGTAATTCCAATAAGTTCAAATGATATCTTACTCAAATGTATAACGCTCCCTATTTACTTGGGTCAAACGAAAATAGCCGTGTGCGTAATTATCTGGGTTTGTACGGTTAATGCAATTACCTTTTACGGCAACGGGAGTAGTCGCAAAAATTCCTACACCGCCAATTTGGTCAATTAGAATATCCATATAATCATAATAAGATTCTGAAATTCCATACATTTCTATAGTTACCACATCACCAGGCTGTAGCACATCTATTTTTTCGGTGTCATCATCTTCATCAAGCTCGAACCATTCATCCACTTGGTTTCCGTTAATGAACTCATCGTCCCCTACTTCAAATTGCGGTAACAAATCACCATCCCGTTGAAACTTGAATAGGTAATAATTCTCTTCATCTTCCGGGTCCGTATATTCAACATGCAATTCTAGCTCCTCATCATTAAATCCATCTTCACGGTCTTGGTATATACGTGTAATATCGGTAACCGTGGTCAATGTTTCTTGTGCGGTATACGTTTCCCCATCATGAATGATTAGCATGGTGTATGATTGATTCAACACAGGAACAAATTCACTCGTAGCATATGACCCATCATTCTGTTCGGTGAAAATAAATTCAGCGCCAGTAGCATCGTTTGTAATGGATACAAAAGCACCCGTTACAGCAGTATTGCTCGTAGTATCGAAAAATTCGGTAGACGTACTCAGGTAAATGGCCTGCTCATTTCCATTAGTTCCTTTTTCCCAATCTATAGAAGCCTGAACAACCAACCGTGTTGGACTTTGCTGAACTTCCACATCAATAACATCAGTACAGGAGGTTATCGATGCTATAATAAGTAGTAGTATGATTTTTATATAGTTGCGCATTTTTAAAATTTAAAGTTATAGGTTAATGAAGGCACGATACCGAATATAGCGGTTCTGGTAGCTTCGTTAGCTCCAGTTTCTATATTCTGACCGAAGGAAATTGATGCCGCGTTCTTCCGGTTGTATGCATTATAGACTCCCAATACCCACTCCCCTTTAAATCTACTATCGGGTTTATGGTTGGGTTTGTAATTAAAGGAAAGGTCTAAACGGTGATACGCTGGCAATCGGTCAGAATTTCTATCGGCATAGCTCGCCACAGATATTCCTTCATATTCATATTGTCCATTCGGATACGTTACAGGTCTCCCGGTCTGAAAAACAAGGTTGGTACCAAAACTCCATTTATCGTTCAATTTATACGAGCCAGAAATAGAAACATCATGGGTTCTATCATACGGTGTATTGTACCATTTCCCATTGTTTATTCCTAATCCACCAGCTGTACCACCGGGTGTACGTTGTTCAGATTTAGACAAGGTATAGGCAACCCACCCAGTAAAATCACCCTCATTTTTACGGAACAATAATTCAAGACCGTATGCTCTAGATTCTCCGGACAGTATTTCCGTTTCAATGGTATTCTGACCTATTAAATCAGACCCATCAATATAGTCGATTCTATTGTCGGTGTTTTTAAAATACACTTCAGCTTCTATCGAATACACCTTATCCTTGAAGTTTCGAAAATATCCTAAGGCATATTGGTTTGATAATTGTGGTTTTATGTATTGTCCGCTTGGCGCCCAAACATCCAAAGGCGTAGCAGAAGCGGTATTCGATAACAAATGAATATATTGTGCAACCCTAGAAAAACCTGCCTTAACCGATGAATTTTCATTCAAGGTATAGGCCAGAGAAGCACGAGGTTCTAAATTGCCGAATTTCTCGATAGCATCTCCTGTATCGTAATCAGTTTCGCCTATTGGCGTACCGCGTTCATAGATACCTAATTCTGAATTATAAACTACTGGCTTGTCATTTTCATACTCGACCATAGCTTGACCACCAAGTCGCGTGAAAGCACTATAGCGCAACCCATATTGCGCGGTTAAGTTATCGGTCAGTTTATGTTCCGCGTTTACATAGACGCCGCTCTCCAATGCTTTTTTAGCGTCTAATGTATATTGATTTACTGAAGATGTTTCTGAAGTTGGTCTAATCTCCCCTGGGTCAAAATCATAATAAATTCCGCTAGCCCCAAAATCCAGTTTAAATTTGTCACTGAAATAGTATTTTAAATCGTATTTAAGATTGTAGTTGGTAATGGAAGAAACCCAATCGAACTGCGCAGTGGTAATGCCCAAATCATAATCGTACTTACTGTATACCGCCGAAAGGTTTGAAAAAAGACGGTCGTTAAAAATATGGTTCCAACGTAAATTTCCGGTAGAATTACCGTAGCTACTGCTAAAATTTTCGCCCAATTCAAAAGCATCACGACCAAAATAACCAGAAAGGTACAGACGGTTATTCGTATTAATTTTGTAATTCGTTTTTAAGTTCAGATCGTAAAAACTAACACTATTATCATTCCCTGAAGCCTTTAACAAAACATCTGCATACGACCGTCGACCAGCAACTATAAAAGAACCTTTTTCTTTAAATAACGGACCTTCTAGCGCAAGACGACTAGAAATAATACCGATACCACCCGTAGCTCCAAACCGTTTACTATTACCATCTTTCTGTCGTACATCTAATACCGAAGATACCCTACCGCCGTAACGTGCAGGTATTCCCCCTTTATACAATTTTACATCTTTAATGGCATCGGCATTGAACACCGAAAAGAAGCCGAACATGTGCGATGTATTGTAAATAATAGCTTCATCTAATAATACCAGGTTTTGGTCCCCTGCACCACCACGCACATGAAATCCACCAGTACCTTCACCATTATTGGTTACACCGGGCAACATTTGTAGCGACTTTAAAATATCTACTTCTCCCAAAACCACCGGCATTTGTTTCACCGTTTCAATATTCATTTTAAGTACGCTCATTTCTGGCTTACGCAAAATGGCACGTTCAGGTTCGTCGGCAGTAACCTCTACTTCTTCCAATTGCGTAGAAGCTTCTGAAATTTCAAAATTGAACTGTTGATTTTTATTGAGGTTGATATCTTGTTTAATATCCGAATAACCGATATAGGTAATTAACAAGCGGTATTCCCCTTGCGGTGCGGTAAGGGAGTAAAATCCGTATTCATTGGTAACCACACCAATTGAAGTTCCTTCTAAAAAGACCGAAGCTCCAAATAGGGTTTCTCCATTATCGATATCACTAATTTTACCGCTAACAGTATAGTTTTCTTGAGCAAACCCCTGCATGCCAATTAACAGCAATAATAACCCTACAATGGTATTCAGCCGTTTCTGCCAATATTTAATCATTTTTTTTTGATTCATTTTATGTATTTATTTTGAATGATGAACACCCTATTGACAAGTGAATAATTGAAAGGTTGCATTCATTTTATATTTTAAGGAAATAATAACAGTAACTACAACAAATTTTAAGGCTGCAAAAATACTAGGTTAATGGTAACTTTAGTCACAAAATAATTGACTCTAAATGCAACCCTATAGTTTTTTACTTGTCTTTGTACTAGAACTATAATTTAGAGTAGCATCAACCCGCTTAAATTAATTGGAAACCAATATTCGTTTTACGCATAAATCGCTTGTAGAAAGTAGCAAGACAGGTGATAGAAACTCGCAGTACAAACTGTACGAGCTCTATGTGGATGCGATGTACAATATAGGACTACGATTTTTAGGCACTAAAGAAGATGCCGAAGACATTGTGCAAGAAAGTTTTGTTGATGCCTTTAAAAACCTACACAGTTTTAAATACGAAAGCACGTTTGGGGCGTGGCTTAAACGAATAGTCATCAATAAAAGTATTAACCATTTAAAAGTGAAGCGATTATCGCTGTCAACGATGGATAATCATGAATATCATTTAGCTGAGGAAGAAGAAATTGATATAGAAGCACCAATAGCCCTGCAAAAAATTAAGACAGGTATTGAACAATTACCGCTAGGCTACAAACAAATTATAAATCTATACCTATTGGAAGGTTATGACCATATGGAAATTGGAGAAGTATTAGGGATATCTACCTCTACCTCAAAATCACAATACCATAGGGCAAAAAAGAAACTAGTTCAAATTATAAATGCATTGTAATGAACAAATTTGAAAAACATATTCAAGAGAACAAAGCGTTCTTTAACGACCAAAAAGCTGACCGCGCTAAATTATGGGCGAACATTGAAGCTGAAATAGGTCCGGCAGAAACTAAAGTGATTCCGTTATGGAAATCACCCTTATTTAAAATAGCGGCTAGTGTGCTCCTATTATTGGGTATAGGAGGTATACTGGGAATTTCGTTGACTCGTACAACCACAACTGAAGCTAACTATGCATCACAAGAATTGCGTGATATAGATATGCATTACAAAGGTCTTGTTTCGTATCAAGTACAATTAATTGAGAAAAATGGACAGTTATCAGCAACCGATAAAGCCGAGTTTCTATCCTTTATAGATGAATTGGATAAAGAATACGCAGTGCTACGCCTAGAAATGCAAAACAATTTAGATAATCAATTAGTGCTAGAAGCAATTGTATCGAATTACCGAAAGCGTATAGAGTTGATAGAAAACCTATTGCGACAATTAAATGAGTCTCAACTTAAAGATGAAGAATATGGATACACTTTATAAAAAACTGCTCCTTTTTGCTGCGGCATTGGTCTTTGGCCTCACGGTCACGGCGCAGGAAAAGGTATCTAAAAAGGTAACCAAGTCCTATAAATTCACCAATGGCGGAGAACTTCGTTTAGAGAACAAATATGGAAATATTACGGTCTTCGGATGGAATAAAAATGAGGTTTCCATTACTGTAAACATGACCGTTACCCATAAGAAGAAAGACAATGCTACAGATTTATTACACCGGATAGCTCCCGTAATTACATCTAATGACAACTATTTGTCGGTGAATTATGAAATATCGGATAAAAGCTCTGGCTTCTTTTCGAATCTATTCGAAAAAGCAAATCCGTTTGATTTTGACCGTAGCAATGTAAAAATAGATTATAAGGTATACATGCCGCAAATGACGATACTAAACATTAGTAACAAATTTGGAGATGTTTTAATTGAAGATTGGGACGGAATTTTAAAAGTTGATGTTGAGCATGGTGATATATGGATTAATGAGAATATTACAAAAGCTGATATTACTTTAAAATACGGAAAACTTAAAGCCAAAAGTATTGTAAATGGCAGTATTTACTTAAATAATGGTGTGCTTGATATGGACGATGCAAATAGGTTGCAAATCAATAGTAGTGGCAGCAAAATTGATATGCAAACCGTATCATCGCTTGAATTAATTTCCAATAAAGATGAAGTAACCCTTAATGTGGTAGCGTCTATGAATGGCACTCTTAAATTCTCTAACGTAGTGTTGAACAATCTTAAATCGGATTTGAATCTTGACATGAGAATTGCAGACTTTAAGTTAGGTAGAATATTAGATCAAGATGCAACTATTAAAATTGAACAAGAATCGAGTGAAGTAAGTTTGAACATTACCGATTTTCCACACAAATTCTCGGCAGTTCTTGAAGAAGGCTTGGTTCGATTACCAAAAACCTTTCATGATGTAAATTCTAAAATGCTTGATAAGGGTAGAAAACTACGAGAAATAAAAGCTTTATATGGTAAAAAAACACTTGGCCGTATTTCGATTACCGGTAAAAAAGGCGTGGTGCTATTGAAAGAAATTTAAGATTGACAACACTTTAAATAATACTTTAAAAAAAGCGACTGAAGCTATTTATACTAACAGGCCAGTCGCTTTTTAATATAATGTCGAGTTCATCTAATTTTCATAAGCACCAGATGAATACGTTAGTTCATAGCTATGCGTATAAATTTCAAATACAATACCGAACGGGTCTTCTACATAGCACATTTTATAAGGTTTGTCATATGGGTAATAGGATCGTATAGGCATACGTTGCTTACCGCCATTCGCAACAATCTTTTCAATCAATTCTTCAATATTAGGATCTTGAATACAGAAATGAAATAAGCCCGTATTAAAAGGATTAAATTCTGGGGCTTCTTTTACTCCGTGTGGAAATGAAAATAATTCTATACCAATACCATCGGAAGTTGACATATGCGCAATTTCAAATTCCTCCCAATCTTCACCGAATACGTCGATACACATTTGCCCTATAGCTGTTTCTGCTTCCTTTTTCACTGTAGATGGTAACATAATCACATACCACCCCATAACTTCAGAATAAAATTTTACAGCGTCATCTATTCTAGGAACTGTAATGCCAATATGGGAAAATGATTTAGGGTACTCTTTATTTGAATTCATAAGTGTCTATTTATACTACAAGATTAAACTATATTTGCCTTAAAGGCAATAACTTACCTAAAAGTTATATATATAACTAAAAGAGTTAATTGCTGAATATCAAATAATTAAATCGTAAAATGAAAACAATAAACTTCTGCCCATTAGATTACACTATTAGTTTAATAGGTACTAAATGGAAACCATTAGTATTGTTTCATCTTTTAGAAGGACCACTACGATCAGGAATTTTACAAAAGAAAGTACCCGGCATTTCTAATAAAATGTTTACTCAAACGGTACGTGAGCTAGAAAAAGACGGACTGGTAAATAGGGAAGTGTTTCCTGTTGTTCCGCCAAAAGTAGAATATGCTCTAAGCGAACGTGGAAAATCTCTTAAAAGCATTCTTCTAAGTTTAGACTCTTGGGGTGCAAATGATGTTTCAAACTGCTAATTCATAAGTAATTAGTATAATCCAACACAACAAATAATGAAATATTGGGTTTTATTTAAAAAATATGGGTTTTTGGTGCAACTATTTGTTAGTTAGGTTGTCTATAAGGTAATCAATCAAAAATCGAACAATAATGAAACCACTAAAATTAACACTTCTCCTATTATCACTCGTATCCTGTTTGAATAGCTTCGGACAAGAAGAAACTAATGAATACCTAGAATTTAACGACCGAAAGAACGTAGTACATGGCGTTTACATAGGTTTATCTACACGATTAGGAGAAATCGACGGTAATACTACTTATGTAGGAGAACTCAAAGTTGCCTATGTAGCCAATCAACAATTCGAAGTCGGCTTTGCAGGAAACTTTCTGTATTCAGAACAAGACATCTATAATAATGAGCGTGGGCGATATGAAGATATCATAGTGGCGTACGGTGGTCTACATTTAGAACCTATATTCTTTAGCAAAAGCAAAGTCAATCTTTCTTTTCCTTTACTTATTGGTGCTGGTGGTGTAGGCTATGTGGAGAATAATTTTCGTGATCCAGATTATCTTGAAGAAGACCTTACCAGCGATGATATTAATGCGGTATTTGTAGCAGAACCAGGCGTTAGTGCTCTTTTTAATATCTCTCGCTACTTACAAATTGAAGCAGGTGTAAAATATCGTTTTTCGAGTCGTATTAATCTACCGCCAACACGTACTGTAAATATTAATGGCTTTTCAGCAGGTATCGGTATTAAAGTGGGAGTCTTTAATATGGGAAGAAACCGTTATAAAAAAAATGTGCAATAATGAGTAAAAAGAAATCCAATAAAGTTTATTCTCAAGAAGTAATAGACACGCAACATGTCTTTACAGAGAATAATAAAGTTTTTGTAAAAAAGAAAACATCTATTAGGTCCAACCCAAAAGAGGAATGGTCGCCTATAAAATTTACATGGGTATCTGTTGCAAACGTTCAAGATTCTTTAGTTCTTGAATAAACTATAAAAGCTACCTTACATTTGAGGTCAACTATACTATTTATGACCACAAAAATAATTGAGATAACAGCCGATGAAACATTACCGATCAGACATCAGGTAATGTGGCCTAATAAACCTTTCGATTACGTAAAGTTAGACAATGACAATGAAGGTCTACATTTCGGACTCTATTTAGATAAAGAATTAATTTCGGTAATTTCTTTATTTATTATGGACAGTGAAGCTCAATTTAGGAAATTTGCTACATTAGAAAATTACCAAGGCAAAGGATATGGCAGTATACTTCTAAATGAAATTATACACATTGCCGATAAGCAATCATTAAAAAGAATTTGGTGTAATGCCAGAAGAAACAAATCTCAATTTTATAGGAAGTTTGGTATGGAAGCTACTAACAACATTTTTATAAAGGGAGGTTTAGATTATGTTATCATGGAACGAATATTTTAATAGCCTTTTTCTGAAAAATTCATCTTTTTTTTTATGGTATTGATAATAATGCTTAAAATTCCTTATACCAAGAAGTAATCCCTTAGAATCATTTAAATATTATCTTATTTTAAACGAAAGTTTTCTCTTTGATAATAATTTAAATAGCAGTTATGCAGATGTTTACTAAGTTTATTAAGTCGATATTAGTTGTATTAATATTCAATTCAAGTGTAACTGCCCAAGAAAATTCTAGCCAAATGAGTTCAACTGAAAAACAAGAAATTGCATTTTTATTATTCGACAATTATGAAACTCTCGATGTATTTGGACCTGCTGAAATATTTGGACGATTAGCCGACTTATATACTTTAAAATTCTATTCATTAGAAGGTGGTATTGTGACTAATAGACATCAAGTCTCAATAATGACAGAAAAACTAGCAGATATCAATAAGAAGCCATTTGCCTTTCTAATACCTGGTGGATTAGGAACTAGAGTAGAAGTAAAAAATGAGGAGCTAATAGAATCTATTAAAAATATAAGCCTATCAAGCACATATGTAATGACCGTATGTACAGGAAGTGCGCTCTTGGCAAAAACAGGACTTTTAGACAAAAGGAAGGCTACTTCAAACAAACGTGCATTCGCATGGGTCGTTACCAACGGACCACAGGTGCAATGGGATAAACAAGCCCGTTGGAAGGTAGACGAAAATTATTATACTTCTTCAGGTGTAAGTGCAGGTATGGATATGGCTTTAGGATTTTTAGCCGACCGACACGGTTTAGATTTCGCTAGAAATATAGCTTGGGAAATAGAATACAACTGGATAGAAGACAAGGATAATGATACGTTTACTGCAGAATGATAAACTGCATGAAAATCAGTTAACGTATCATTTGAACTTATAACATCTACTTCTTCCTTTTCATCAATTCTGCCTCAATATCTTTAAGCGTAAATCCTTTTGCCTGTAACAGCATTAAGTAGTGAAATAATAAATCAGCACTCTCGTACAAGAATAATTCATCATTATTATCCATAGCTTCAATCACCGTTTCAACGGCTTCCTCCCCTACTTTCTGTGCAATTTTATTGATTCCTTTTTTAAATAAAGAAGCAACATAAGATTTACTATCGTCAGCAGAAGTTCTTCTTTCTTTAATTGTATCTTCTAACTCTGAAAAGAATCCGAATTGTGAATTGTTTTCTTCTTTCCAACAGGTATCTGTACCGGTATGACATGTAGGTCCTACAGGATTTACAGTAATTAAAAGAGAATCATCGTCACAGTCATTTTTAATAGAAACTAAAGTCAAAAAGTTTCCGCTTTCTTCACCTTTAGTCCATAAACGCTGCTTAGAACGACTAAAAAATGTAACCTTACCACTATCAGTAGTTTTCTTCAAAGCTTCGGCATTCATGTAGCCAAGCATCAATACATTCTTCGTACGTGCATCTTGTATAATAGCAGGTACCAGTCCGTCATTCATTTTCTCCCAATTTGGTGTATTAAATTCCATATTCTCTTTATTCAATTTCAATTCTATTAATCATATTCTTATAAGGCGATATACTTATCGTTTTTCAAAGCTTTCGACAGTACTCTAGATGACATTTCGCTTGGCAATTTCAATTCGGTCACTGAGCGTAGCCGAAGTGACATTTCGTATATTAAAACTACACTAAACACTCTCTACTCAAAACTATTCAAGAGCAAACTTCACGGCAGCAAAAGCATGTTCTTTGGTTGTATCAATAACCACAATATCACAATCATCTTGCTGAATTAGCAAAGGTATTTCGGTACATCCTAAAATCACGCCTTCTGCACCATCTTTTTCAGACTTTTTTATAATGTCTAAATAGTGTTGTTTAGATTCGTTGGATATGATTCCTTTAGATAATTCTGAATAGATAATAGTATGTACTATTTCGCGGTCTTCTGTATTAGGTACCATAACTTCGATACCAAATTGGTTCTTTAAAATATCTTTATAGAAATCAAGTTCCATGGTATACTTAGTACCTAGTAATAATACTTTCTTACAACCTTTTTGTTTGACTGCTTCGCCAGCAACTTCTGCAATATGTAATAGAGGCACTGTAATTTTTTCTTTGATTGTGGGAACACTAAGGTGCATGGTATTAGCACAAATAAGTATGATATCTGCACCTGCATTTTCTAATCGAACAGCAATATCTGCCATTTGAGTATGTAATGCTTGCCAATCGCCTTTTGCTTGTGTAGCAGAGATATCGGCAAAATTGACCGACTCAATAATACATTCACAAGAGCTTTGTCCGCCTAATTCTTCGGATACTTTAGAGTTTAATAATTGATAATACAATTGAGTAGACTGCCATGTAATTCCTCCAATAAGACCTATTTTTTTCATTGTATTTTATTAAAAAGTTTCGTGATTCAAAGCCTTTTACTCCGCTCAGGATGAAATCTCGTTTGACAATTTTAATTCGGTCACTGAGCGTAGCCGAAGTGACATTTAATTTATTAAAACTACTAACTGAACACGGTAAATTGGTACTGTTAACAGAAAACCGACACTGCCAACTGTAAACTATATTCGAACAGGAATACCGTTTTCTTTTAACTCCCTCTTCAGCTCTTGAATACCAATTTCCTTAAAATGAAAAACACTTGCAGCCAAAGCAGCATCTGCCTTACCATCTATAAAGGTATCGGTAAAGTGTTGTTTATTACCAGCACCGCCAGATGCAATTATAGGTATATTTAACTCCGTAGACAATTTTGCCAATGCTTCATTTGCGAATCCGTCTTTGGTACCATCATTATCCATTGAGGTAAACAAGATTTCTCCTGCTCCGCGCTCTTCCACTTCTTTTGCCCACTCGAACAATTTACGTTCAGTAGGTACTTTTCCTCCTACCAAATGAACGATCCATTCGCCATCTATCTGTTTAGCATCGATAGCAACAACGATACATTGAGAGCCGAATTTAGCAACTAAATCATTAATTAACTGTGGATTCTTTACAGCAGATGAATTAATTGAAACTTTGTCTGCCCCATTTTGAAGCAACACATCTACATCTTCAACAGAAGAGATTCCGCCACCAACAGTAAAGGGAATATTTACTTTTTCCGCTACTCGGAAAACCAAATCCGCTAAAGTTTTACGTTTCTGCTCTGTTGCAGATATATCTAGAAAAACAAGCTCATCTGCACCTTCTTTACTGTAAATTTCAGCAAGCTCAACAGGATCTCCAGCATCGCGTAAATCGACAAAGTTGACACCTTTTACAGTTCTACCATCTTTTATATCTAAACAAGGTATTATTCTCTTAGCAAGCATATTTTTTAGTATTAAGTACTAACTACTCATTTTTAATATTCAAATCGACTCCGTCATAAAATCCTAAATCCTTTTCTTTGATCAGTTTCACATAAAAAGCGATCTGACCGGTATGGTATGAGTAATGCTCAACCGCATGCATAATTGCACCAACTCCAGAAAAAGACATTCCTTGTACAGACCTCACTTTTGTCAACTTATCGGCTGTTGAATCAAAAATGACACGTTTTACGGAGTCTACCGTATCTTCTAATTTATGTAATAACTCCGCTTTCGTTAGTCCTGAACCAATAGAAAACTCGGCATCTCGATTTCTTTTATCATCAATTTCGCCTATGGAAGAAATTACATATTGTGTCATATTACCACAAAGGTGTAAAATGAGATTAGCCATACTGTTCAAAGAAGGATTAGGCTTTTGCCAAATTTCTTCTTCCGATATTTCAGCAAGACTTTTCTTGATCATACGTGTACTTTCGTCCATACGATACATCGCATTTTCAACAATTTCTTCCACTAAGCGCGCTTCTTTATCCATTGCTTAAAATATAAGTTTCCAGTTGTTTAAGACTGATTCTATTTTCATAAATCGCCTTACCAATGATTGTTCCTTCACAACCCATTTCTGCTAATTTAGGTAATTCATCAAAAGTTGATATGCCACCACTGGCGATTAATTTAATCTTAGATGTCACCTTGAGCGTAGTCGAATGTTCTTCATTAGTACTATTCAATATCTTCTGATATAAAGCAAACGACGGACCTTCTAACATACCGTCTTTACTGATATCGGTACAAATTACATATTGAATTCCTTTTTGTTGATACGATTGTATAAACGGAATCAATTCTTCTTTAGATTCTTCTTGCCATCCAGAAACCGCTACTTTTTCATCCATAGCATCTGCTCCTAAAATTATCTTATCAGCACCATGCTTTTCTATCCAACCAAGGAAAGTATCTGAATCTTTTACCGCAATACTACCTCCAGTAATTTGTTTAGCACCACTTTCAAAAGCAATACGTAAATCATCATCAGTTTTTAAACCACCACCAAAATCAATTTGTAAACCGGTTTGCGAGGCTATCTTTTCTAAAACTTTATGATTGACGATATGTTTAGATTTTGCACCATCTAAATCCACCAAATGTAGATGCATAATACCGTGAGCTTCAAACTCTTTAGCAACCTCTAACGGATTTTCATTATATATTTTCTTGGTATCATAATCTCCTTTTGAAAGGCGAACACATTTGCCATCTATGATATCAATTGCAGGAATAATTCTCATTCTTTAATCTAAAATTTGTTTATCAACAGACATCCACAATGGTGAATCTCCTATTTTATTAAATCCGAAACGCTCATATAACAAATGGGCATCCTTAGTTTTTAATGCTAATGTTTTAAGCTTTTTAATAGTAGCATCTTCTAATATCTCTTTCACCAAAATCTTACCATAACCCTGACCTTGAAATTTATCTAGAATAATCACATCCATGAAATATCCAAAGTAAATATAATCGGTAACTACCCTAGCAAAGCCAATTTGTTCATTTTTAAGTGTATACATACCAAAACAGTAAGAGTTTTCAATCGTTGTTTTTACTTCTTCTAATGTTCTCCTATCTCCCCAATATGAATTAGCAATAAACTGTTGAATTGCATCGACGTTTAAAAGGTTTTTATCAGTTGAAATAAAATAATCTTGCTCCATTACATTTTTAAAAAATTCTCTAAAATTCGCTGCCCAACATCACTACTCTTTTCAGGGTGAAATTGAGTACCATAGAAATTATCTTTTTGTAAAGCTGCACTATAATCAACTCCATAAGAACATTCTGCGATAGTTTCATCGCACAATGGTGCATAGTAACTATGTACCAAGTAAATGTGTTCTTTTTCCTCTATATCTTTAAACAAAGTAGATTTTAAGTTTGTAATCTGATTCCAACCAATCTGAGGAACTTTTACCGTGTTATCAAACTTTACAACATCAACATTAAAAATCCCGAGTCCCTTTGTATTTCCCTCCTCAGACGAATGACACATTAATTGCATACCTAAGCAAATACCTAAAACAGGTTGCGTTAAAGTCGGAATTAGTGTATCTAAACCGCTATCACGAAGTTTGTGCATAGCACTACTCGCCTCACCTACTCCTGGGAATATAACTTTATCAGCATGTTGTATTTCAGTAACATCATTACTTAAAATAGCCTCGTAGCCCAGGCGTTTTATGGCAAATTTGATACTTTGTATATTTCCTGCTCCGTAATTTATAATTACAATTTTCATAAGCTCAGATACAAGGTTAAAAGTACAAAGTACAAGGTGTTTATCGTATTTTTCATTTCTTTACATTCTATTTGCTCTAGACGTTTTTATCGAGGCAACGATTATTGCTAAAAGTTCTTTAGCCTCACTGTGCAATTTGTCTATTTCTTCTTTTCTTTCAGAATTAACTTCTAAAAACAATTCTAACCAATATGCAGATTCATCAATTTCCTCTTCAACAATCTTTAGTTTATTTATAAAATCAGCGGTAGATTTTGCTCTTTGCGAAGCTCGATAATTTGCACCAACAGAACTAGAACACCTAATTAATTGTCTTACCCAAGCATCTAACTCCCTTGATCTTGGAACATGTTTTCAGAACACCCAACAATCAATTGCAAATTGTTTAGTTCGTTTTTTTAAATCTTGCATTACTTTGTACTTTTAACTTCACACCTCGTACCTTATAATACTCCTTTTGTACTTGGCAACACCATTTTTTCAACGTCTCTTTTAACAGACATTTTTATGCTCTTTGCAAAAGCCTTAAAAATAGCTTCAATCTTATGATGTTCATTGGTGCCTTCTGCTTTAATGTTTAGATTTGCTTTAGCACCATCAGTGAATGATTTAAAGAAATGATGAAACATTTCTGTTGGCATGTCTCCTACCATTTCACGCTTAAAGTCCGCATCCCATACTAGCCAATTTCTACCTCCGAAATCAATGGCAGATTGCGCTAAACAATCATCCATTGGTAAACAGAAACCGTATCGTTCAATACCTAATTTATTTCCTAATGCTATATGAAATACTTCGCCTAATGCAATACCAGTATCTTCGATAGTATGGTGTTCGTCAACTTCTAAATCACCATCAACTTTAATCATTAAATCCATTTGCCCATGACGGGCCAATTGATCTAACATATGGTCAAAGAATTCTAATCCGGTTTCAATATCACTTTTGCCAGTACCATCTAAATTTAATTTGATGGAAATATCGGTTTCATTGGTTTTTCTATGAATTTCAGCCGTTCTATCATTTAGTTTTAAGAACTCATAAATCTTTTCCCAATCATTGCTTTCGATAGCAATATGGCTATCAAGCTCATCACGTTTTACCGTGATTTCTCCCGTGCCTAAGTTGGTCTCATCATTGATGAAAATACCTTTAGAACCTAAGTTCTTAGCCAATTCCATATCTGTTAATCGATCACCGATTACATAAGAATTTTCTAAATCATATTCATCGGAAAAATATTCTGTCAATAACCCAGTACCCGGTTTTCTAGTATCGGCATTCTCATGAGGAAAAGTACGATCTAAGAATACCTTATCAAACACAACCCCTTCATTTTCAAAAGATTTAAGGATGAAATTATGTACAGGCCAAAAAGTATCTTCAGGAAAAATATCGGTACCTAAACCATCTTGATTGGTAATCATGACTAATTCATAATCCAATTCTTTAGCTATTTTACCTAGAAAAGTAAATGATTTTGGATAAAAAATCATTTTTTCAAATGCATCTATCTGTTCATCAACTGTTTCTTTTATTATAGTTCCATCACGGTCTATAAACAGTACTCTTTTTTTATTTCCCATATTAGTTCGATAATTCTTTTAAAGCATTAATAACACTATTGTTTTCTTCGGGTGTACCTACTGTAAATCTCAGCGTATTTGCGCATAATGGTTGTGTGGTACGATTCCGTACCACAATTCCCTTTTTCAATAATTGATTATAGCGAAGCGTAGCATCATCTACTTTTGCCAAAATAAAATTTGCATCGGTAGGGTAAATTGTTTCAACAAAAGAAACTGTTTTTAAAGCCTCTTCTAATTTTGATCTTTCAGCTAAAATCTCACTAACCTCGTTCTTAACCGCCTGTTTATCTAAGACACGAGTAGTTGCTTTCTCTTGTGTTAATTGATTAACGTTGTATGGAGGTTTAATTTTGTTCACCACAGCAATAATTTCTGCAGATGCAATACAAATACCCAATCGTATGCCTGCCATACCATAAGCTTTAGACAAGGTTTGCGTAATAATTATATTTGGATAATTAGCAAGCTTAGATACCCAACTCTCTTTGGATGAAAAATCGATATAAGCCTCATCGATAACTACTAGTCCGTTGAAAGAATTCAAAAGTTCTTCAATTGCTTTAGTTGAGAAACTATTCCCCGTAGGATTGTTTGGAGAGCAAATAAACAATAGTTTGGTATTGTTGTCAATCGTTTTTAGGATTTCTTCAACGTTAGGCTGAAAATCATTCGTCAATAAGACCTCTCTATTTTCTACTAGATTGATACCTGAAAGCACCTTATACATTCCGTATGTTGGTGGCAGGGTAATAATATTATCTTGTTTAGGTTCACAGAAAGCTCTGAACAACATATCTAAAACTTCATCGCTACCATTACCTAAAAGAATATTTTCTTCCTTTATAACCTTTTGTTCAGCCAATATAGCTTTCAAACCTCGTTGTTGAGGATCAGGATAACGATTCACGCCATTCTCGAATGGATTCTCATTTGCGTCTAAAAAGACCATTGTAGACCCGTCTGAAACATATTCATCTCGTGCAGAAGAATACGGACTCAAGCCCTTCACATTTTCTCGTGTTATTTTATCTAAGTTGAAACTCATTAGTTCAATATGGTGTTGGTCATTGAGCGTAGCCGAAATGACATTATTTTAAACTATTTAATCTTAAAGTAACTGCATTTTTATGAGCTTCTAAACCTTCTGCCTCTGCCATCAGTTCTATTGCATTTCCAATTATTTGTATACCTTCTTTTGTAATTTTCTGAAAAGTCATACACTTCATAAAACTATCAAGGTTTACACCGCTGTATTGCTTAGCATATCCATTTGTCGGTAAGGTATGATTCGTTCCAGAAGCATAATCACCAGCACTTTCAGGAGTGTAATTCCCTATAAAAACAGAGCCAGCATTCAGTGTATTTTCGATATAGAAATCTTCATTCTCGACACAAACAATGTAGTGTTCTGGTCCATATTCATTAATTAAATCAATCGCATCTTGATCATTATCAACATAAATCAATTTACTATTAGCAATTGCCTGCCTCGCGATTTCTTTACGGGGTAAATCTTCTAATTGTAGGGCTACTTCCTTCTCTACCAAATCAATCATTTCTTTAGAAGTAGACACCAAAATTACCTGGCTATCGACCCCGTGTTCTGCCTGACTCAATAAATCTGAAGCTACAAAAGCAGCATTTGCAGAATCATCGGCAACAACCAATAATTCTGACGGACCTGCAGGCATATCAATGGCAACACCATGTTTAGTTGCAATTTGCTTCGCTACAGTTACATATTGATTTCCTGGTCCGAACACTTTATACACTTGCGGTATGGTTTCTGTACCAAAAGTCATCCCAGCGATTGCTTGAATTCCGCCAATTTTTACAATTTTTGTTACTCCGCATAAATCCGCCGTATACAAAATAGCTGGATTCAGCTTTCCTTCTTTATCAGGTGGAGAACAAAGTACAACTTCATTACAACCGGCAATAGTTGCAGGTACCGCTAACATTAAAATTGTAGAAAATAAAGGAGCCGTTCCACCAGGAATATACAATCCCACTTTCTGTATCGGTTTTTTTTCTTGCCAGCAAGATACACCTACAGTCGTTTCCACTTCAACACGACCCGTTTTCTGAGCGGTATGAAATACTTCTATATTAGATTTCGCTAATTGAATAGCAGCTTTAAGTTCATCTGACACCAATGATTTAGCTTCCTTAATTTCATCTTTTGATACCAGAAGATGGTCTAAGTTCACCTTATCGAATTGCTTTGTATACTTTATTAAGATACGATCGCCACCGACTTTAACTTCTTCAAAAATAGTGTTGACCAGCCCTTCAATATCGGCAACAGTTTGGGTCGGGCGCATAAGAACGTCTTTCCAATCTTGTCTTTTAGGATTATATATTTTATTCATTTCTTTAATTAGCTATTGGCCTTAAACTATTCGCTTTTGGCAAAAAAATAATCATTTACAGTAGCTAATAGCACAAGGCTACAAGCTAAAAGCCTAATTACAATACCATTTTCTCAATTGGGCAAACAAGAATACCCTCTGCACCTGCTTTCTTCAATTCGTCGATTACTTCCCAGAATTTATCTTTATTGATTACAGTGTGTACCGAGCTCCAACCTTCATCTGCCAAGGGCAAAACTGTCGGACTTCGCATACCTGGTAAAAGCTTTAGAATTCCATCTAATTTATCGTTTGGTGCATTAAGCAACACATACTTAGAACCTCTAGCTCTTAAAACAGACTGAATTCTAAACTGTAGCTTTTCAAGAAGTTCTTTTCTCTCGGAAGATATTTTTGGAGAAACTGCTAAGACAGCTTCACTTGTCAACATTACTTCAACCTCTTTTAAGTTGTTTTTAAATAAGGTACTACCACTTGAAACAATATCGCAAATAGCATCTGCCAACCCAATATTCGGTGCAATTTCAACAGAGCCACTAATGATGTGTAAATCGGCTTTCACGCCTTTTTCTTTCAAGTAATTCAATACAGTATTCGGGTATGATGTTGCAATACGCTTACCCTCAAAATCTTTAACCGAATTATACTTCACCGACTTAGGCACCGCTAAAGAGACTTTACATTTTGAAAAACCAAGTTTCTCTGCAATGATAATATCTTCACCTTTCTCTACTAATACATTTTCGCCGATAATGGCAATATCAACCACTCCGTCTCTTAAATATTGAGGTATATCTCCGTTTCTTAAATAAAACACTTCAATAGGGAAGTTTCTTGAAGAAGCCTTTAACTGGTCTTTACCATTATCAATGGAAATTCCGCAGTCTTTTAAAATTTGTAGGGATTCCTCATTAAGTCTTCCCGATTTCTGAATAGCAATTCTAATTTTAGTCATTTTCTTAATTTAATGCTTGGCAACCAAAAGAGATTTAAATACAAAACCCGTTTGATTGCTCAAACGGGTTTTAAAATATGTTGTTCTACTACAATACATTCCTACCTCGCCTAAGCGTGTGTATGAATATGATGATGTGTAGTTCTATTTTTCATTACGATGTAAAAGTAAAAGGTATTTTCCATTTCACAAAACAAAAGTTTAAAATGAAACAAAAATAATTAACCCCGTGTATTAGTTATCACCTAAAATTAAAGGAAGACCATCGCTACCACCAACGATTACTACTTTTGAATTTGGCGATTCTGCTAATTTCAATGTAGCATCGATACCCTTATCTTTTAAAATTTGGTCATTTAAAGAAGCACTTAAAATGCGGTTAGCATCAGCTTTACCTTGCGCTTCAATGGTTACTTTTTCTGCCTCTTTCTTAGCAGTAACCAGTCTAAACTCATATTCTAAAGACTCTTGCTCTTGCTTTAACTTTCTTTCGATAGCATCTTTAATGGTTGGAGGTAAAGTTACATCCCTTACCAATATTTCATTTAGTTGAATGTATTGTCCAGAAACTATCTTTTGAGTCTCATCAAAAATTTCTTGTTGAATAGCATCTCTTTTACTAGAATATAATTGTTCTGGTGTATAACGCCCAACTACAGACCGTGCAGCAGATCGAATTGTTGGAAGTAATACACGTTGAATATATTCCGTTCCCTTCTCTTGATGTAATTTTCCTAAATCATTACGAATAGGTTCAAACCAAGCAGAAGCTTCCAATTTAATATCCAAACCATTACTTGATAATACATTCATACTTTCAAGAACTTCTTGTTGTCTTACTTCATACACTGTCACCCTATTCCATGGTGCTACAAGATGAAATCCTTCACCCATTGGAGGCTGATCAGTCACTACACCCCCGCCAAAAGTTTTGTACAAAACACCTGCTTGACCAGAGTCTATTGTAACTGTTGATTTTGAAATTGCAATAATCACTACAATAAAAATAAATATTGCGGGTAACGCAATCTTAGGTAACTTATCCATTAATGTCTATTTAAATTAATCCGTTATATTTTCTGATAAACCATTCTGCTGCAAAGGCAAAAACTATAATTGCCAAAAGCATTCTGAAATCAATCAAAGATACGATATTTTCAGTGCTTTTCTCAGTAGGCACATAAGCATCACTTTCTTTCAAATCCTGCAGTAACTGTTCTATTTGAGAAGGATAAAACTGTTTTCCACCAGAGTTTACAGCTAATTTTTCCATTTTTACATTATCACTTGATACAAACTGATTTTCCATATCAAATTCGGAAATAATAAAACTTCCCAATTCCGATTTAGACTCATTTTCTACCGAAACAACAAATTCATAAGAACCAGCCATTAAATTAGATAAGTCTGCTTCGAAATATCCATTCTTTAAAACCATTGCATTCGTTTGAACTTTTTTATTTTCTATGCTCGTTACTTTAATTTTTACTTTGGCGTTTGGGTCGAATAAAAATGCTTCATCGAAATACGTCGCCGTTATCACCGTATTGCTACTACCCTCGTATACCTTTTCATAGTCAACATTCAATCTCGACTTATTCTTTGAACTAGTTAAATAACGAATGAGATTACCAATAAACTCATCGAAATTGACAAATTCGTTTGTATTTCTAAAGGTCTGCATTCTCCATTTCCAAAGGTCCTCCCCTATTAACAGCGCACTTTTCTGAGCATTCTTCTCCATTACCGATAACAACGGCTGCTGTATATTCAACCCTTTTATTTCAGTGCCTAATAAGGTTTCAAAAGACGTAGTTATTAAAATAGGACCAGCATCACTAACTAAGGGAGGAAAATCTGTCAAATCAAACCTTGAAATATCATATTTTGTAAAAGCATTATTCAATACACCGAATACTTCTTGCTGGGGATAACCATTCTCTATTTCAAAAGGGACATCGGCTTTGTTCAAAAATGAATAATCTGTTTGTGTGCCGGTAATGATAAAGGTGTTTGCATTTTTACTTTTGGCAAATTCAAAAGAGCTTTGAAATCTAGCTGTGGGCTGATAAAATATAAACAAGTCAATTTCCTCTAAAATATTATTTGCGACATTAGATTTTAGAATTGAAACTTCTCGCTGCTCATTACTTTCAATAGCCTTTTTAAGTGCCCCTAAGTCCGGATGCAATATGTCTGATATTATAGCAATTTTAGTTTTTTCATCGATGACCTCGATACTTGTACTTCTGCGATTGTTTTTTATATTTCGTTCTTCAGGCAACTGAGAAACTTCAACGACCAAATTTTTTATTCCCACTGAATTCGCCTCTACCTCAATAGAAATAGGCTTATAATTATTTTGGGAATTTAATTTCACATTCTCTTTATGAACAATTTTTGAATTCATTTTAATAGATACCGTAGCTGATACAGCACTATTACCTTGATAAGAAACATAGGTCTCTAACGGAAATTTATTTTTAAGAAAAGCATATTTATTAGTCTGAATAGACCCAACCGAAATGTCTGTATATTTGGTGGTATCACCTAAGACTACCGTGTAGATACTATTATTTTGATCAGATTTAAAATAGGTATAATCTTGTCCAATAGTTTGATTTCCATCAGATAACAAAATAGTTACCGTCTGTTCGCGCGCATATACATCTTTCAACGCCGATAGCGATTTATAAATGTTTGTATTTTTTTCTTGAAAAGAAATACTATCAAAAATTTGTAGGTCAGCCCCAAAACTATAATCGGCAACTTTAAATCTATCCGCAATATCTTCTGATGACTTAATTTCAGATAGTAATTCAGTTAATTGCGATGCACGCTCTTCTATAGAGGTAGAATTATCAGCCAATATGACCAAATTAGGCTTCTCTAAAGTGTATGATTTTTGTGAAAACTGCGGATTAATCAGCAAGAGTAACAACCCGAAAATACCTGTAAAACGCAAAAAGGCTAAAAGCCAATGAATTTTGCTTTTAGCCTTCTGCTTATATATGTATTGAAAAACAACGATACCCAATGCTACAACTGCAGCAAGAATAATATACAATACCGTTATGCTTTCCATGTATAAACTAAAGTTATTCTTAAAAAGGAAACAAAAAACTGCGTTCCTCCCGAGTTTGTTTTTGACTTAGGTTAACATCCCACCATCAACATTCAATACTTGACCAGTAACGTAACCTGACAAATCTGATGCAAAGAATAAACATGCGTTTGCGATATCTTCAGTTGATCCACCACGTTTAAGAGGAATACCATCTCTCCAGCCTTGAACAGTTTTTTCGTCTAATTTATCGGTCATTTCTGTTTCAATGAAACCAGGTGCAATAGCATTACATCTAATATTTCTAGAACCTAATTCAAGGGCTACAGATTTTGTAAATCCGATCATACCTGCTTTAGAAGCCGCATAATTAGTTTGACCAGCGTTACCTTTTACCCCAACAACACTACTCATATTAATAATAGAGCCACTACGTTGTTTCAATAAGGTTCTTTGTACCGCTTTCGTCATATTAAAAACAGATTTCAAATTGATATCTATAACCGTATCAAAATCAGCTTCAGACATACGCATTAACAGGTTATCTTTTGTGATACCGGCGTTATTAATCAATACGTCAATTCTACCACCAAAATCTTCTAAAACCTTAGCCACTAATTCTTCAGCTTCTTGAAAACTAGCCGCATTACTTTTATAAGCTTTTGCATTAACACCTTTAGCCTTTAATTCTTTCTCTAATTCTAAAGCCGGAGCTTCACTAGAGCTATAAGTAAATGCAACATTTGCACCGTGGTCGGCAAAAACCTGGGCAATACCCATACCAATTCCTCTACTTGCTCCTGTAATGATGACGTTTTTATCTTGTAATAATTTCATAAGTCCGTTATTTAAAACCGAAGTTTACCAAATATACCTTTTGTTTAATTTATAGGTTAAAAAAAATCCCGCTATAAACGGGATTTTATATGAAAAATATGAGTTTTTAACCCATTACTTCTTTTACTTTCAAGCCGATTTCAGCAGGAGAATCTACAACGTGAATTCCACATTCTCTCATGATGCGTTTTTTAGCTTGTGCAGTATCATCACTACCACCAACAATTGCACCTGCATGACCCATTGTTCTACCTGCAGGAGCAGTTTCACCAGCGATAAAACCAACAACTGGCTTTTTACTTCCACTAGCTTTATACCACTGAGCAGCATCTGCTTCTAATTGACCACCAATTTCACCGATCATAACCACACATTTTGTTGCTGGGTCATTGATCAAAAGTTCAACTGCTTCTTTAGTAGTTGTTCCAATAATTGGATCACCACCAATACCAATTGCAGTTGTAATACCTAAACCTTGACGTACTACTTGATCAGCAGCTTCATAGGTTAATGTACCTGACTTAGATACGATACCAACATTCCCTTCTTTGAAAACGAAACCTGGCATAATACCAACTTTAGCTTCACCCGGAGTAATAACACCAGGACAGTTAGGGCCAATTAAACGACAATCTCTATTTTTAATGTAGTTGGCAACCTTTACCATATCGGCAACAGGAATACCTTCTGTAATTGTAATAATAACTTTAATACCTGCTTCTGCAGCTTCCATAATGGCATCTGCAGCAAAAGCAGGTGGAACAAATATGATAGTAGTATCTGCACCTACTTTCTCAACAGCTTCAGAAACCGTGTTGAAAACAGGTTTTCCTAAATGCTCTTGTCCTCCTTTACCAGGAGTAACACCACCTACGATATTAGTACCGTACTCAATCATCTGTCCGGCATGGAAAGTACCTTCACTACCAGTGAAACCTTGTACGATTATTTTGGAATCCTTATTTACTAATACGCTCATACTACTGTAGTTTTTATTTTATGATAGAACAAAAATATAAGTTGTTAATGACTTTTATAGCATTTACACCCTTATTTCTTATCCATTTTTTTAATTATTTCTGGAATCTTCTTGATATACGCTAATTGTTTCAGCTTTTCACGTGATTCTTCGATTGGTGTACCGAAATAACTTTTACCACCTTTCACTGATTTTGTAACTCCGGTTTGACCCATAATTACTGCTTTTGCACCAATTGTAATTCCGCTATTGGTTCCTACTTGTCCCCAAAGTGTAACTTCATCTTCAATAATAACACAACCAGCAATACCGGTTTGTGAAGCAATTAAACACTTCTCACCAATAACGGTATCATGACCCACATGTACTTGATTATCTAGTTTGGTACCAAAACCTATGGTAGTGTCACCAGTAACTCCTCTATCAATTGTACAAAGTGCACCGATATCAACATTATCTTTTAAAACGACTCTTCCGCCAGATTTTAGTTTATCAAATCCTTCAGGACGCTTCTTATAATAAAAAGCATCTGCACCTAAAACACTACCTGCATGTATGGTGACATTATGACCAATAACACAATTGTCGTAAATAGAAACATTGGAATGAATTAGGCAGTTTTCCCCTATTTCTACATTGTTACCAATAAAAGTATTAGGTTGAATAATAGTGTCTTTACCAATTTTAGCGGTAACCGATATGGTCTGGCTACTTGGTACAAATGGTTGAAAGAATGTTGTTAATTTATTAAAATCTCTAAATGGATCATCTGAAATCAACAATGCCTTGCCTTCTGGGCATTCTACATTTTTATTGATTAAGATAACACTTGCCTTTGACTGCAAGGCTTTATCGTAGTATTTTGGATGATCTACAAAAACAATATCCCCATTTACTACAACATGAATTTCGTTCATGCCCAGAACGGGATAATCATCTTGACCAACATATTCGCACGATATTATATCAGCGATTTGTTTTAATGAAAAAGTAGTTGGAAATTTCAATTAATAATATGATTCTAATTATTTATAAAATTGATTACTAATCCTTTACTCGCTCCATATAAGAACCAGTGGCAGTATCAACTTTTATTTTATCACCTTCGTTAATAAACAAAGGCACATTTACCTCTGCCCCTGTTTCTACTGTTGCAGGCTTAGTTGCATTCGTAGCAGTATTACCTTTAACACCAGGTTCAGTATAGGTTATCTCTAAAACTACACTTGCAGGCATATCAACAGATAATGGCATACTATCTTCGGTATTGAATAAAATTGTAACAATCTCACCCTCTTTTAATAAGCCAGGAGCATCTAAAGAACTCTCTTGAAGCGTTATTTGGTTATAATCATCAGTATTCATAAAGTGATAGGTTTCACCTTCTGGATACAAGTATTGATAAGAACGAGTTTCTACGCGTACATCTTCAATTTTATGACCAGCTGAAAACGTGTTATCCAACACTTTACCATTTGTTACACTTCTTAATTTAGTACGCACAAAAGCAGGACCTTTACCCGGTTTCACGTGTAAAAATTCAATAATCTTATAGATATCGTTATTATATCTTATGCATAGTCCTTTTCGTATATCTGATGTAGAAGCCATTATTTTATTTTCGTTATTCGTTATTCGTTATTCGTTGTTCCTTACTAGTTGCTGATTGTTGTTTTGTTTCTAAATAATCAATATTAAAAACCAATTATTTAATACTTCAAATTTAGTTATTACTGAAATACCCTTTCATAATTCCGCGTTGCGAATCACGAATAAATTGCAAAATTTCGTCACGTTCTGGCGTTGCTTCCATTTCCGCTTCAATTATTTGAACTGCTTGAGTATTATTATAGTTCTTTTGATATAGAATTCTGTAAATATTCTGAATTTCTCTAATTTTATCAGATACAAATCCTCGTCTTCTTAATCCGACAGAATTAATACCTACATAAGATAACGGCTCTCTTGCAGCTTTTACATAAGGCGGCACATCTTTTCTAACCAAAGATCCTCCTGTAACAAAAGCATGTTGACCGACAGATACAAATTGGTGCACGGCTACCAACCCTGCAAGAATTACATTATCACCAATAGTAACATGACCCGCTAATGTAGAATTGTTTGAAAAGATACAATTATCACCCACCAAACAATCATGTGCAATGTGGCAATATGCCATAATAAGGCAATTTTTACCAATAACGGTTTTCATACGGTCAGAAGTACCTTTATGTATTGTAGCACATTCTCTAATAGTAGTATTATCGCCGATTACAACAGTAGTCTCTTCACCATCGTATTTTAAATCTTGTGGAGACGCAGAAATTACGGCACCTGGAAAAATATTACAATTTTTACCAATGCGAGCACCTTCCATTATGGTCACATTAGAACCGATCCAAGTACCATCGCCAATGATAACATTATTATGAATAGTTGTAAAAGGTTCAACTACTACATTTTTAGCAATTTTAGCTCCTGGATGTATATAGGCTAAAGGTTGATTCATTCTATGTTCTTTTAACTATTTGTGCCATTAATTCTGCTTCACTTACCAATTTATCATTTGCGTATGCATAAGCTTGCATGTGACAAATACCTCTTCTAATTGGTGTAATTAAACTACAGTGAAAAATTAGCGTATCGCCTGGCAATACTTGTCTTTTGAATTTTACTTTATCTATTTTCATAAATAAAGTCAAATAATTCTCTGGATCAGGCACAGTACTTAAAACTAAAATACCGCCTGTTTGCGCCATAGCTTCTACTTGAAGTACACCTGGCATTACTGGAGCTCCTGGAAAATGACCAACGAAGAAAGGTTCGTTCATCGTCACGTTCTTCATACCCACAACGTGCTCTTCTGATAGCTCTATAATACGATCTATCAATAAAAAAGGAGGTCTGTGAGGCAGCATATCCATAATCTTATGAATATCCATTAACGGAGGTAAGCTTAAATCGTACTTAGGTACCTTGTTACGTTTTTCTAACTTGATAATTTGCGAAAGCTTCTTCGCGAATTGGTTGTTCACATAATGACCAGGTTTATTGGCTATTACCTTACCTCGTATACGGGTACCAATTAATGCTAAATCACCAATTACATCTAATAATTTATGTCTTGCAGCCTCGTTAGGTTGGTGTAATGTTAGGTTATCTAGAATACCATTTGCTTTTACAGAAAGTTTCTTTTTATTAAAAGCCTTCTCTAATTTATTCATAGTGGCTTGAGAAATTTCCTTATCCACATAAACGATAGCATTGTTTAGATCACCACCTTTTATTAGTCCGTTTTCTAAGAGCATTTCTAACTCGTGAAGAAAACTAAAAGTGCGGGCATTTGAAATTTCAGATTTGAAATCAGAAAGCTTTTCTAAGGTAGCGTTTTGGGTTCCTAATACTTTAGTTCCAAAATCAACCATCGTCATCAATTGATATTCGTCTGACGGTATTATGGTTATCTCACTACCAGTTTCTTCATCCTTAAAAGAAATAACATCTTTAACAATGTATTCTTCACGCTCAGCTTCTTGCTCAACGATACCGGCATTCTCTAAAACTTCTACAAAGAATTTAGAAGAACCATCCATAATTGGTGGTTCGGCAGCATCTAGCTCTATTAACACATTATCTATTTCAAGACCTACCAAAGCAGCCAAAACGTGCTCTGAAGTCTGAATTTTTACACCATTTTTTTCTAAATTGGTGCCTCTTTGTGTATTTACAACAAGATTAGCATCAGCCGGAATAATTGGTTCTCCTTCTAAATCTACCCTTTTAAATGCATAACCGTGGTTTTCATCTGCAGGTAAAAATTTAATAGTAACATTACTGCCCGTATGTAAACCAACTCCCGTTAGGCTTACCTCTTTACTAATTGTTCTTTGTTTGTTGTTTTTTGTGCTCATCGTCAATCTTTCTTTTCTAAGGTGTCGATTCTACTTATTATTCTTGGTAAATTCTTAAAATGAACATATGATTTGTTGTAATCACCATAATTTAATGCGGGCGAGCCTTGCAGCACTTCATTATCCTTTACATTTCTACCAATACCCGATTGTGCCTGTATTTTTACATTGTCACCAATTACTATATGGCCAACAATACCTACTTGCCCTCCAATCATACAATGCTTGCCTATTTTGGTCGAGCCAGCAATACCCGTTTGGGCAGCTATAACTGTATGCTCTCCAATCTCAACATTATGTGCTATCTGTATTTGATTGTCTAGCTTGACACCTTTTCTTAATATGGTAGAGCCTAAAGTAGCTCTATCGATAGTTGTACCAGCGCCTACATCAACGTTGTCTTCTAAAATAACATTACCAGTCTGTGGCACCTTAACAAACTCCCCATCTTCATTTGGCGCAAAACCAAATCCGTCAGCACCAATTACCACTCCGCTATTTACTACACAATTATTACCGATGATAGTTTCTGAATACACCTTGGCACCAGCAAATAGTGTAACATTATTGCCAATTTTAACATTATCACCTATGTAAACATTAGGGTACACTTTTACGTTATCGCCTATGGTAACATTATTTCCTAAATAAGCGAAAGCCCCAATATAAACATCGGCGCCATAAGTTGCTGTTTCCGATTTAAAAATCGGCTCTTCAATGCCTACTTTATTATTCTTTACTTGGTTATAATATTCTAATAATTTAGAAAAAGACTTGTATGCATCTTCTACCTTTATCAAAGTGGTATGTAGATGTTGTTCTGGAACAAAACTCTTATTGACTATCGTTACCGATGCCTTTGTCTTATAAATGAATGAAGTATATTTCGGATTAGCTAAAAAAGTAAGGGAACCTTCTTCGCCTTCCTCGATTTTCGCAAGTTTATGTACGGCTATTTCTGGATTTCCATGCACTTCTCCATCTAAGATACCTGCAATCTGACCTGCTGTAAATTTCATGAGCGTAAAAGTAAGAAAAATTGTTAAACACCTTCTTTTGGATAACAGATATAATATTTGGTCACCGTTTTAGATAGCGCGTTTAAATTTAAGTGATCAGATAATTTGGCTACATCGGTAATCTTTCCATTTTTCCTTAAAATGTTGATAGTCTGATACTGCCTGTCATACGCCTTATTCATAAGTTCGCCTTTGAACACAAAATATGACGCATCTTCATCTGTAAGATTATACTGTATTTTTACTTTATTTAATTGCATTAAAAATTTACTATCAGTAATAGGTTCTTTTTTAACCTTAATATGTAACAATTTTCTATTGATAATCATCTCGCAAAGAGAAGCTAATACAAAGTCAGCTGAAAATTGCCATTCTTTTAAGGCAGAGAGTATATCAACATCATCTAATTTGGCAAACTTCGCCAACGTGTCTGTATTAAAATTATTGATATCGATATGATGCGTTAAAAAAAACTGCAAGGCACTACTACAGTGTAAGGTCTCGCCTTTTTCAATTAAAAATCTAGCTCTCTTTAAAATATTAATAAGTAAGCGCTCGGCAACAACTGCTGTTTTGTGTAGATATACCTGCCAATACATAAAACGGCGTGCCATTAGAAATTTTTCTACCGAATAAATCCCTTTTTCTTCAACAACCAAATTGCCATCAACGACATTCAACATGGTAATTAATCGTTCAGCATTGGTATTACCTTCAGCGACACCGGTATAAAAACTATCTCGCTTTAAATAATCAAGCCTATCCATATCTAATTGACTAGAAACTAATTGATTTAGAAATTTTTTCGAATGATTACCGGTAAATATAGAAATAGCTTCCGTTAAACTTCCGTTAAATCGCTTATTCAAATCTTGCATGAATTGAAGCGAAATAAACTCATGACTAACCCCTTCCACGATGCTATGCTCCATAGCATGCGAAAAAGGACCGTGACCAATATCGTGTAAAAGTATGGCAATAAGAAGTCCGTCTTGCTCCTCGGCAGTTATTTCAACACCTTTAAAACGAAGCACTTGTATAGCTTTTTGCATTAAATACATACAACCTAATGCATGATGAAATCTGGTATGGTGTGCCCCTGGATATACTAAATAAGAAAGCCCCATTTGAGATATTCTTCGAAGCCTTTGAAAGTAGGGATCTGCAATGAGGTCAAAAATGAGCGTGTTGGGAATTCTAATAAATCCGTAAATTGGATCATTAAAGATTTTCAATTTGTTTGATGTCTTCAAGATAACGTCGTCTTTTCTGAGATTAACATTTCAAAGTTATACAAAAGCATTAGCATAGAATTTGATTATCGTCAAATAATAATTCAATGAATAAAATAAAAATATTGTGGGTAGATGATGAAATTGATCTACTCAAGCCCCATATCATCTTTTTAGAATCAAAAAATTATGAGGTAATTACCTGCTTAAGTGGGCAAGAAGCTTTAGAAGAATTAGCAAAAACTAGGGTAGACATCGTTTTTTTAGACGAAAATATGCCTGGTATTACTGGTTTAGAAACCTTATCTGAAATTAAGGTTATCGATAGTTCTTTACCTGTTGTAATGATTACCAAGAGTGAAGAAGAATTTATTATGGAAGAGGCTATTGGTTCTAAAATCGCCGATTATCTTATAAAACCTGTGAATCCGAATCAGATTCTACTATCCTTAAAAAAGAACTTAGACCACTCAAGATTAGTTTCAGAAAAAACTACTAGCAACTACCAGCAAGAATTCAGAAAGATAGCGATGGATCTATCAATGGTCAACTCGTATCAAGAATGGGCAGATTTATATAAAAAACTAATTTATTGGGAATTGCAGTTAGAGGAAATTGAGGACAGCGGAATGTTTGAAATTTTAGAATCTCAAAAAACGGAAGCAAATCAACAATTCGGAAAATTTGTAGAACGTAATTATGAAGACTGGTTTACAGATTCAGATGCGCCAGTTATGTCTCATACCATATTTAAAGAATGGATTGCACCCGAAATCAAAGATTCAAAAACTTTATTGATAGTAGTAGATAACCTACGCTATGATCAGTGGTATGCTTTTGAAGAAACGGTCAACTCGTTTTATAAAAAGAAAAAAGAGGACTCATACTACAGCATACTACCAACCGCTACACAATACGCCCGTAATGCAATATTCTCTGGTTTGACTCCCCTTGATATGGAAAAAAAATATCCAGAATGGTGGAAAAATGATACCGATGAAGGTGGTAAAAATTTGTTTGAAGATAAATTCTTAGATGCACAGTTAAAAAGGCTAGGTTTAGATTTAAAATGGGAATACCATAAAATCAGCAGTTTAAAACAAGGAAAACATTTAAGTCAGAATTTCAAATCTCAAAAAGATAACGACTTAACGGTAATTGTTTACAATTTCGTAGATATGCTTTCACATTCTAAGACAGAAATGGAAGTAATTAAAGAACTAGCTTCAAATGATAAATCTTATAGGTCTTTAACCACAAGTTGGTTCAAGAACTCACCTATGCTAGAGATTATTCAGCAGGCACAGACCTTGGGTATGAAATTGATTATTACCACTGACCATGGCACTATAAATGTAAAATCTCCGTCTAAAGTTGTTGGCGACAGAGATACAAGTTCTAATCTTCGTTATAAAACTGGCAGAAGTCTTACGTATGAAAAAAATGAAGTGCTAGCTGCTAAGGACCCAAAATCTATTTACCTACCAAGTATAAATATGAGTAGTTCTTATATTTTTGCAAAAAATGACTTTTTCTTTGCTTACCCAAATAATTATAACCACTACGTAAGCTATTATAGAAATACCTACCAACATGGCGGAGTTTCATTAGAAGAAATGATTATACCTTTTGTAGTTTTGGAACCTAAATAAAATTATAATATGGAATTCATTTATACCGAAAGTGAATTAAACACTATTGCGAAACAGATTATTAAATTATCAAGTAGCAAGACATTGGCATTTTACGCTCCAATGGGAGCAGGAAAAACAACCTTGATAAAAGCACTTATTAAAGAGTTAGGCAGTAATGATAATGTTAGTAGCCCTACGTTTGGTTTGGTCAATGAATATGCACTAGAATCTGGAGAGTTACTAGGGTATCATTTTGATTTTTATCGGTTGAATGATGAAGAAGAAGCCATGGATATGGGTTTAGATGATTACTTAGCTTCAAAAGGATGGATATTTATGGAATGGCCTGAAAAAATTCCAAACCTGATACCTAATGATGTTCAGAATATTAAAATTGAAATAATTAATGGACGAACAAGAAAGTTAACGCTCTCGTAATTAAGGAAATCGCTATCAAGGTTGCTTTTTTAATTTTTAAATAAAAATCATGTATCGTTCAGACCGTTTTTTATTGCATTTTTTCGATGAAAAACCAGTAATTCGATGAAATGTTTAATTTTTCGGGTAAAAGGCATAATTTTAACGATAAATGGTGTTTTAGTTGTATATTTTTTCTTACGTTTGTAGGAGAACTAAATATTTAGTATAACCAAAAACCCCTTGAAAATGAAAAACAAAAAAACATTATTAGCATCAATCGCTTTAGGCGTATTTTTATTAGCAATGACTGCTCCAATTATTGATCTTGATAATCAAGATCTTAATGTAGACAAGAGAGAGCTTACCAAAAGAATTTAATATTACTTACAGAGGTATTTAAAAGAGCAATTTGTTTGCTCTTTTTTTTTGAATAATATTTTCCAAAATACATCGTTAGCATATAGTAAATCTATTTTTATGTTAACCAATAAGAAAAAGGCCAAGAAAAAGATAATCTTAGAAACCGCCTTGGTTTTTTTAATTGCTATTTCTCCATTTTTATACAAAGCATATGATTACTTACCATATGACTCCAATGGAGATACAACAATTTTTGGTTTAACCATTGGTAATCATGGTTTTCCAAGTACACAAACTTTTCTTTGGTTTTTAACTTCTAAAATAGTACCTCTTTATCTCTTAATTTTTTGGTTTCTAACTTCACGCGACTGGTGGTATCATATAATCATTATTCCTGTTGCTATGTATGGTTTTCAACTTTTCGAAGTTTTCTACGAAGACGATGTTTATATTGACACTGATAACATTTGGTGGTTAATTCCGATATGCATGATAACCATTCCATTCGTATATTTTATCCGTATTAAATTATATGACAAACATGTACATGGTATAGATTTAGAAGCAATAGAAGCTGAATTAGAGGAACTTAAAAACAAAGGCTTTGATAGTAACGATGATATTGATAATGAGAAAAAAAGTAATGAGCCTTTAAAAGACGAAATCCCAACCATATCAGAAGACATCAATTCTAAACTATCTACAGGAAATTTAGAAAGTATTTTCAAGAGTTTTCAAGACCGTTTACAAAATTGGCTACATATTAAAACTTAGGTCTCTTCATTATAGTATTTAGTTCAAAAATTCATTTCTCGAAAAATTGTACATTTGGGTTTCAAGTCAATGATTTGAATAAAGAGCAATTAAGTTATGAGCCAACCCACTTCCCCTTTTAGTAAGTACCAATTAATTCCACAAGAGGAAACCCTAGAGGTTTTGCGTCAAAAAGGAGAATTACACATTGGTATACCTAAAGAAAACCAATACCAAGAGAAGAGAATATGCCTTACTCCCGATGCCGTTAATGCAATTACCGCTAATGGTCATCGTGTATTAATAGAGTCTGGTGCAGGTGAAGGTGCTCATTATACTGATGCTGATTATGTTACTGCCGGTGGAGAAATAACTCGTGACACAAAAAAAGTTTTTGCTTGTCCGTTAATTCTAAAAGTAGAGCCACCTACCCTAACGGAAATAGAATTTATTAATCCGCAGACTACAGTTATATCAGCGCTTCAAATTAAAACCCAATACAAAGAATATTTTGAAGAATTGGCAAGAAAAAGAATTACCGCCATTGCCTTCGAATATATTCGCGATGAAGAAGGTAAATACCCAGCAGTACGTTCATTAAGCGAAATTGCCGGTATTTCTTCAGTTTTAATTGCTGCAGAATTAATGGCAGCAAATAATAACGGAAATGGTTTAATGTTTGGCAATATAAGCGGTGTACCACCTGTAGAAGTGGTTATTATTGGCGCAGGTACCGTTGGTGAGTTTGCAGCACGATCTGCTATAGGCATTGGTGCAAATGTGAAAGTTTTTGACAACTCAATTACAAAACTGAGAAATATACAGACCAATTTAAAACAAACCGTCTACACGTCTACTATTCAACCAAAAAATCTTTTAAAAGCACTAAAAAGATGCGATGTGGCTATTGGGGCAACTAGAGGAAAAGATAGATCTCCCGTTGTCGTATCTAGTACAATGGTGGAACATATGAAGAAAGGCGCGGTTATTATTGACGTAAGTATTGATACAGGTGGTTGTTTTGAAACTAGCGAAATAACAACTCACAATAAACCTACTAAAGAAAAGTATGGTGTTATACATTATGGTGTACCTAACATTCCTTCAAGATATCCAAAAACAGCATCTGTAAGTATTAGCAATATTTTTACGCCCTATTTATTAAAAATTGGTGAGGATGGGGGATTAGAAAATTCACTTCGATTTGACAAAGGTTTACGAAACGGACTTTACATGTACCACGGTATTTTAACCAACAAATCTGTTGGCGAATGGTTCGATTTACAATACAGTGATATTAATTTCCTGATTTTTTAGAATACTCAGGCCAATCGTTTTCCTATCCATTTTAAAAGGCATAATTTCGCGGTCTTATTGATCACTTGGAATTATGAATATAGATTTTCTTAAAAGGTTAGGGTTTTTCTTGGTAGGTTTGTCTATCGGTATTGTATTTCTCACTTTTTTTATGAAAAAGAAATCTCAAGAAACCGGAGTATATTTTTGCTACTTACCTGATTGTAGAACATTAAAAGACATTCGATCTAAATCGATGTATTATAGTGATGAGGCAAAACAAAAGCTTCAAGAGTTTGAATTAGATTCTATTGGTATTCGTTATATCTTAACTGAAGGAGATGTTGATTTTAGTAAAAGTGATACTAAATCTGTTCCTTGTAGAACATATGTTGTTGAATCAGAGTACAAGGAACGAGATTATAGATTTACCGTTAAAAACTGCAGAGAAAAGTCTTCTATTGAAAAAGTAGAGCTACAATAAGTAACTAAATTTTTCTTCGTTTTCTTTCTGCTTTCAATAACGAAAGCTCTCTACTTGTTTGTCCGGCTACCGATGTATTTTCGTCAGCCCTTCTTATTAAATAAGGCATCACATCACGTACTGGTCCGAATGGCAAGTATTTAGCAACATTATATCCATTGGCCGCTAAATTATACGATATGTGATCGCTCATACCATATAACTGTCCGAACCAAACGTGCTCATTATTTTTATCGATACCTTTTTTCTCCATCATTTCCATTAAACGGTAACAACTGTCTTCGTTATGTGTTCCAGAAAAAATGGATAGCGTATCAAGATTATCTATCATATATTCAATGGTAGCATTGAAATTATCATCTGTCTCCTCTTTAGTCTTGCAAATCGGCGAAGTATATCCTTTTTCTTTGGCGCGGTCATTTTCCTTTTCCATATAAGCACCGCGAACAACCTTCATACCGACTAAAAATCCGTCTCTAACCGCGCGTTCTTGTAAAGATTTTAGGTATAGTAATCGGTCCCATCTGTAGGTTTGCAGCGTATTAAATACAATTCTTTTTTTCTTATTGTATTTACGCATCATGTCTTCAGCTAGATTATCGGCTGCATCTTGCATCCAACTTTCTTCACCATCAATGAGCAATGAAACTTCGAGGTCATGTGCTTTTTTACAAACTTTATCGAATCTTTTGACAACACGTTGCCATTCTGCTTCTTCATCTTTAGTAAGCTCCTTTTTTTCTCCAATTTTTTGGTACAATGCAAATCTTCCAAAACCTGTTGGCTTAAAGACAGCATATGGTATAGCTTCCTTTTCTTTTACGAAATCTAAAATTGTTAGAATTATTTCTGTTGCCGAATCAAAAGGATCCTCTTCTTCTTTACCTTCAACAGAATAATCTAAAACAGAACATACACCTTTCTCCCACATACGATCAACTACAGGTAAACAATCGCGTTCATTTATACCACCACAAAAATGATCAAATACAGTTGCTCTAATTAATCCTTCGACAGGTAAATGTGCCTTAAATGCAAAATTGGTAATCACAGAACCCATTTTCACTAAAGGTTCATTTGATATCATTTTAAAAAGAAAGTAAGCTCTTTCTAATTCTGAATCAGATTTTAAAGCAAATGCCGTTGCGGTATTTTCAAAAATTGGTTCCATTTTCTATTATTTCTATAATGATCAAATATAATCACAGAATTTATAATCCTAAGACTTAAAATAACCTTTATTTTGCGTTTAAATAGTCATCAATACAAAGCTATATTTTTAATGGATTCTATAATTTCAGATTCTTACGCAGTACATTTCAACGAAAATGCTTTTCAGGCATTGAATAAACACCTCGCAAAAAAAAAGTATTCTATAATTTTCATATTAGTAGATGAGAATACACATGAGTTATGCATGCCTAATTTTATGGCAGAAATTAACGGTGATTATCAGTTTGAAATTATTGAGATCGAATCGGGTGAAATCAACAAAAACATAGAAACGTGTGTTGGCGTTTGGGAAGCCCTATCTGAATTAGGTGCCGACCGTAAAAGTATTTTGATAAATTTAGGAGGTGGTGTATTAACTGACATGGGCGGCTTTATAGCCTCTACCTTTAAAAGAGGTATAGATTTTATAAATGTACCCACTACCCTATTATCTATGGTAGATGCCTCGGTTGGTGGCAAAACAGGTATTGACTTAGGTGCTTTAAAAAATCAAATTGGGGTGATCAATCAACCAGTTTTGGTACTTGTTGTACCCGATTTTCTTGATACCTTAGATGAGCGACAAATTAGAAGCGGGTTTGCAGAGATGCTGAAACACGGTCTTATTCAAGATACATCTTATTGGGAAGCCCTGAAGAATGCTACTAGTTTAGAAGATATGAAAAGTCATATTCTTACTTCTATCCAAATTAAGAACAACGTAGTACTTCAAGACCCTACAGAACAAAACATACGTAAGATTTTAAATTACGGACATACACTTGGTCATGCCATAGAATCTTATTTTCTTGAGAATGAATCGAAAGAAATGTTACTACACGGAGAAGCAATTGCCATTGGTATGGTTTTAGAAGGTTATCTATCTAACAAACTTCTTGGCTTATCAAATGAGGATTTAGACGATATTAAAACTACATTTTTAGACATATATGAGAAAGTAGTATTTACTGGCGATGATTTTGAGAATATTTTGAAGCTTATGAAGTATGACAAGAAAAATTCTCACGGAAAAGTGAATTTTGTTCTATTGAAATCTATTGGTGAGCCGGAATATGATATTGAGATTCCTGTAGAATTATTCGCTGAAGCATTCGCTTACTACAAAGTTTAAAAAGTTCACATACGCAAAATAGCACTTTCACAACTCTATAAAGAGACATGTGAGTATAATTACTAGTTTAGTTTTAGTTAAACACACAACCTACTATAAATAAATTAGTTATGACCAGACGACTTATTGATTACCGTAAATTAGATCACCAATTAGCAGCGCTATTGATAGAAACCTACCCTTATGGTTATGGCGATGAAGACATTATTTGTTTTAAAAATATTAAAGGAGATTACGTCGAAGCTGTAGAAATTAGAACAGATGATACTTTATATTTAGTTAAGATAAGTAAAAGCCTTTCTAACTTCATTGCGAACTTTGAAGAGAATATAGAAAAAGAATTAGAATCGAAAACACCAGAAGAAGTTATGCAATCTGAAGACATGACTAAAGCACTTTACCTAAATTTCGAAACAGAAACTGAACAGGAGCTAGATTAATTAAAATAGCGTTCTTGTAATATATTTTCATGATGTTTTTGATGTCCACTTATCACCAAGCCTAATGCAGCGACAGACCAAGGAATATTGCTTGCTGTACCAATTCTTTTTAAATGATCATTTTGCATAGTTTCGAACAAACTAATTGATGCTTCACGTACAGAAAGATATTCTTTTAATATATCGTCTTTTGTACGCTTATTGGCATTACTTTCTGGAACAAATTGATTGTGATCAAAACCTGGTAACGGCGTTTTGTCATTTCTAGAAATTCTAAAGGCGCGATATTGAAATACGCGTTCAGTATCAATTAAGTGAACCAAAACTTCAGCTACCGTCCATTTACCATCACCGTAACTATATAAAAATTGTTCGTCGGTTAAACCATGAACCAAGTCTTCAAAACTTTTTCTACCTTTTAAAAGCGCAGACATCACATCGTCTTGCTCATCAAGACTTTTCAGATAAGTACCATAAAAAAATTGTAATTCGTCTTTTTGTAAGTCTTTAACTCTCATTTTGAAAAATTTAAGTATTGAAAATTAAAAAAGCCCAATTACATTAGATAACTGGGCAATTTTTAAGTTAGTTAAATATCTCTTATTTATAACTCATTAAAAATAGTATGCATTAAACGCTTCTTATCATTAAAACTTTCTTCTAATGAAATCATCGTTTCGGTTCTACTAATACCATCAATATCATCTATTTTAAAGATAATATTTTTAGCATGTGTAGTATCCTTAGCTCTTATTTTACAGAAAATATTAAATTTACCTGTAGTTATATGTGCGATAGTAACGTTCGGAATTTGATTTAAACGCTCAAGCACGAATTTAGTTTGGTGTGTTTTCTCAAGAAAAATACCAACATAAGCGATGAAAGCATAACCAAGCTTTACGTAATCTAATGTAAGTGATGAACCTTTAATGATTCCCGCTTCTTCCATTTTCTTAACTCTTACATGAACTGTACCAGCTGAGATAAGAAGTTTTTTTGCAATATCAGTAAAAGGTGTTCTGGTGTTGTCAATCAACATATCCAGAATTTGGTGGTCTATTTCGTCTAATTTGACTTTGCCCATAGTTGTAAAATTTTTGCCAAAAATAAAAAATTATCGCATTAAATTCATTGAAACTTGATTTTATTTAATGAAAACGTAAACAATATTACATTTTTAAAGAAATAAGACAAAAAATATCACGATAACAGACTCAGTAATTCATTTTCTTTTAGCCATAACATATCATTTGCATCATTGCAATTCAATGTTTTATGTCCAAAAAACTCCGAAGGTTTTTTTTCGAATATATGTAGTTCTGGTTTAAACTCCACCTTACCAAAAATCAAGACCTCTTTAAATTGTATAGGTGAAATTTTACTTTTGGTTAAATAATTACTTTCATAATCGGTATTTTCTACTACAATATCTACAAATTGTTTTCCATTTTCAGGTATAGACACGTACTGATCAATCGTAAATTCATCTAAACTATCATCAACTATAGTTTTAATGCCTTTTAAAATCGCCTTATAAATAAATTTTCTTGTTATATCTCTCTCGTAATCATTTTCATAATGACCAGCTTCAAATAATACGGTTGGGGTATTCTTCATTTGAAAGGCATCACCAACACAATTCTCATTAAACCCGTCATCATACCTTCCTATTTGTCCAGGAATCTCTTTTTGAAGCTTACTGTTCATTGCGGCAATCAACTTCATACTCATTTTTCGAGATGGCGAATTATTGCGTTCTTGATCAAAAGCAGGTGCCAAAAATGAAACAGTTGCTGGTTTATTCGTTTCACCTACATTAAATATGGTTCGCTGATCATGTAAGTTGAAACAAAAGTGTGGCTGAAAATTTTCATACACTTTTTTTAAGATGCGACTTTCTGGTTGAGATAAATTTTGAGCATCTCTATTGAGATCAATTTTATTGGCATTTACTCTTGTATAATCTCGAGCCCCATCCGGATTCAAAATTGGGATAATCTTTACAGTACATTTTTCAACAAGTTTTAAAACATCAGTACTATCTTGATTAAAATAACTTAGCAAATCAACTACAGCTTTAGTGGTCGTAGATTCATTACCATGCATTTGAGACCACATTAAAATCTTCTTTGGTCCGTCACCAAATGTGATGCTTTTTATCGATTCTTTTCTTACAGATTCTCCTTCTATTTTAATCACAAATATATCAGGTAACGAAGACAAAAATTCGTTGATATGGTCATAGGTAATATACCGCCCAGAAATTGTAGCTACTCTAATCTTATTATAATCCAAATCTTTCATTGTCACTAAACTTTAATAAGATGTAAAAATACTACAGCATTTGTTTACAATTGTAAACTTTATAACCTATCAAATACATTATTTCGCTTTTAAAAATTTACAATTTTAACTTATTATTTAAAATATATCTTAAATTATTGTTTATCAGTATTTTAACATATCTTATATAAATACATAATCTAGAAAATTGCCTATTACAGTAACCATATTAAACACTATTATAAATAAAAATTTAAAGAATGTATTAACTTTGTAAACATGTTAGATACCACATCTTTTATTTCAAGATTAAAAAAAATTTTAGCGCACAACGAATTATCAGCTGCAGCGTTTGCAGATTTAATTGCCGTGCAAAGATCTAGCATTTCACATATACTAAGTGGCAGAAATAAACCGAGTTTAGAGTTTATTATGAAAATCGACGAAGCATTTACTGAAGTAGATCTTCAATGGCTTTTATACGAAAAAGGAACCTTCCCGAGAACAGAAAACACGAACCTTCGCCCTGTAGAAGTTATTAAGAAAAAAGGTAAAAATATGGACACTATAAAAAAACTAGATCGAATAGTTATGTTCTATACCGATGGTACATTTAAAACCTACACAGAGTTTTAAGTAACACTATACTTCGAATTATTCTTTACTATTTTAATGCCACTTCACTCCTATTTTCATTATTTTGCAACATGATGAAAAAAATATCTTTTACCGTTATTCTATGCGTTATTCTTTGCTCATGCTACCAACCTGAACGTGATTGCGAAAAATATAAAACAGGATCTTTTAGGTTCACCTATGAGATTGGTGACACTCTAAAAGAAGGCAAATTCATAAGAACTGAAGATTACAGTGTAGATTATTATGAAAATAAAATCGATAGCGCGACCGTTCGATGGTTTAATGACTGCGAATTTGTTTTGCAAGACATACGCAGTAAAAACGCTATCCAATACAAAATAATTAGTACAACAGATTCTTCATATACTTTTCAATATAAAAGTGCCGTAAAAGACCCGAATAAGCAATTGATAGTTAAAACCGGAACTGCCATAAAACTAACTAACTAACTAACTAACTAACCCACAAACCAACCATGTTTGAAATTTTCTCTAGTCCAGATGCTTGGATTGCCCTATTAACCTTAACGTTTTTAGAAATCGTTCTAGGTATTGATAATATTATTTTCATATCTATCGCTGCAGGTAAACTCGAACCATCGCAAAGAAAAAAGGCGACCAATTTAGGCTTGGTCCTAGCCATGGTCATGCGTATTGTATTACTTTTTGGTATTTCACTGCTAACATCTATGAAAAAACCTTTTTGGGTATTCGATAGCGACTGGATTACTGGCGGTATAAGCGGGCAAGGTGTTATTCTATTTCTTGGCGGTCTGTTCTTGTTATATAAAAGCACAAAAGAAATTCACGAAAAAGTAGAAGACAAAGGTCACGACGAGCGAGAAGTAAAGAAAGCTAGATCAACCTCATTAACTAATGCTATACTTCAAATAACAGTTATAAATATAGTTTTCTCGTTTGATTCTATTTTAACTGCCATAGGAATGACTAACGGCATTTCACCTAACCCAAACGACGCACTTGTTCTTATGATAGTTGCAGTGGTTATCTCTGTCGTTATTATGATGGTTTTTGCAAACCCCGTCGGAGAGTTTGTAAACAGGCACCCATCTATTCAAATATTAGGACTGTCGTTTTTAATATTAATAGGTTTTATGCTCATTGCGGAGTCTGCACATTTATGCCATTTAATAGTCTTCGGCAATGAGGTAGGCACCATACCTAAAGGCTACTTGTACTTCTCAATTGCATTTTCATTAATGGTCGAGTTCTTTGATCTAAGAATGAAAAAGAACAAGAATACGACTGAGGAAATAAAAGATTAAAAGTTAGGCTATAATATCTAGCGAATAAGATTCAGCTATTAGCGAAAATCGAAATAGTCCGCATGAAGCAGTTGCTTCATGCGGACTATTTCGATTTTAAATTATTGTTTAAGTACTAATTAAGCTTATGTTTTAAGCCTATTTAAAGCACTAATTTGGTCTGTCGAAGGTAACACCAGGATTAGCTTGCTTTTGTTCTTCGAATAATCGCTGTTGCTGCTTTACTGTCATTGTACTACCATCATGACTCCATCCTGGAGGTCCGAAAATATACATCAGCTTATCACTTATTTTTTTAGACTTCTTGGTATCTGCCCAAATATCTTTAAACTCATGAGTTAAAATAACGATAGGGTTATTAGAATTAGGAGCATGTATTACACCAAATTTCACATCAATATCTTCATCATACTCTTTCCAAGTACCAAATATTTTATCAAAAAAGTTAAGGAATCCACCATGATTCTTATCCAGGTACTCCACATTCTGTGCGTGGTGCACTTGATGCATTGTGTGGGTGTTGAATATTTTTTCGATAAAGCCCATTTTTGGAACATATTGAGAATGCAATTGAAATTGCCAAAACGACTCAATCGCTAAACATACTACAACCATTTCAACAGGGAAACCAATAATTGGCATCCAAACATAGAAAAAAGGCTTGTACAACAAAGTAAACCAGCCATTACGAATAGCAGTACCTAAGTTAAAGTTATCTGAGGAGTGGTGCACGATGTGCGCAGCCCATAAAATCCGTATTTCATGATTCGCTCTGTGAAACCAATAGTAGGTGAAATCATCTGCTAATTGACAAAGCAACCAAACATACCAAGCATAGTCAAAAGACTTATACCCCATAATGTTTGTTCGCACACCATCGACCATTGGGTTAAAAAACTCATAAGCATATTCAAAAAGAACAACCAATAAAACGACTTTCAGTAACGGACCTATAATGGCAGAGCCAATACCCATTACACTACTGGCTGCAAAATCTTTCCAATCATAAAGATCATCGTCTCCATGAGTTTTGCTGTAGGTTAATTCTAATAAAATAAAGGCTATAAATGCTGGTGCACCATATACCAGCGGGTTGGTAAAATCCATTAATTCAAAATTTTTGTAAAGGTAGTTATAAAAGCAATTATTCTTTAAAATTGTCTAATCTTAACTTTCTATTATAGAATAAGACAACTCAATTATTAAACAGTTTGATTACTTTTTACTTTTAAGAATGGCATTTTGCTCTTGTAAAAGTTTCTCCATACTAGAAAGCAAGGCTATATTTTTTGGAGTTTCTACTTCTTTATTCGCAGGGTCTTCTGACTTCTCTTTAAACCTATTTATAAATTTTACCATTACAAAAATGGTAAAGGCAATGATACCAAAATCTATTAGCGACTCTATAAGTTCACCATAACCTAATGCAACTTCTTCAGCAGAACCAGTTGCTTCTCTTAGAATCCATTTCTTGTTAGACAAATTGACATCATCGGTCAATAAAGAAAGTGGCGGCATAATAATAGCAGAAACAATAGTACTTACTACCTTGTTAAATGCAGTACCTATAATGATACCAACAGCCAAATCTATCATATTACCTTTTACGGCAAAATTTTTAAACTCCTTAAAAAAATTCTTCATAATTAAAATTAATCGAACAATGTAGGTCCGTCATTAGAATTGCCTTCACCCCCTTTTGAACTCTCATCATTATCATTAGATGCAACATCTTCTTCATCTACCACTTCAATATCTTCAATTTCTTCAGGCACCTCTGGCTCATAAGGCAGTGGATCTAAAAGATTAATATTTTTAACCTTTTCAGTAACAAATTGGTTACCTAAAGCTTTAATACCCTTAATCGATATAAAATCTTCAATATCAACAGATTCATTATCTTTAGCTTCTTTACCTCTTGGCTTTGGAAATTCAATTTCAACCATAGGTTTCCAGTCCGTAGAGACAAGTTCTAAATATGATTTCGGATGTTCGGAAACAAACAACTCCTCTTTATTTTCGTTTTCTATCAAGAATCTTTTTACATAAAAACGTTCCTTTTCTCCTTCCCAGTAAATAGCAGAAATAGGTTTTTCTGGAATCCATTTTTCTAACACAATCATGTCATCATCAAAATGAGAGGTCAATACGGGAAGAAATGTTTTAGCTATTCCTTTCTGATTGATCACTAGTATTAAATCATCTCCCCTAAATTCTCCAAGCAATTCTCCTCTTCCATCAACATTTAACCTACGCACAACGTCATCGAACCAAATTTTTCTAGGTTTAAGAGTAGAAACCCCTTTCTCTTTCAATTCTATTCGCTTAACAGAATACTTGGTAACAATATTTCCTTTAGACGCTCTTCCTTTAATAAGTACATCAGAAAAATCAATATCCCATTTCAACTTCTTAATACTACCAACCTGACGAAGTAAAACAGTTATCACTTCAGCTTCACCATTAGGGTTGGCAGTGAAATATAATATTTGAGAACCAGCTTTACCAGTCGTTAAATCATAAACCCGATCTCTGGTGATACTGGTAACGTTAAAGCGCTTTATATAAGTGGGACCGCCTTTACCGTCTTTATAAACCAAATTATATGTAGTACGCTTATCTTTTTTCTTAAAAACAGCAACATGAATAATACCCTTACCCACAAAAATTTTGGAATCAACCTTTGAAACCATCATTTGACCTTCGCTAGTAATGACAATTATATCATCTATATCGCTACAATCGGTAACATATTCATCTTTCTTTAAAGAAGTACCGACAAAACCCTCATCTCTGTTTACATAGAGTTTAGTATTTCTAATAGCAACTTTAGTGGCCTCTATATCATCGAAAACTCGTATTTCTGTTAATCTACCACGATCTTTACCATAGGTTTCTTTAAGATTTTTAAAGTAGTTTATCGCAAACTCAATAAGATTGGCAAGATGATGCTTCACCTCTGCAATACGCTCTTGCAAACTTTCTAAATACTGCTGCGCCTTATCTAAATCGAATTTTGAAATTCTTTTTATACGTATTTCTGTAAGCCTGGTAATATCATCTTCGGTAACAGTTCGCTTTAAGTGCTTAGTAAATGGCGCCAAACCCTTATCGATAGCAGCTATTACACCTTCCCAAGTTTCCTCTTCCTCAATATCTCGATAGATACGGTTTTCAATAAAAATTCTTTCAAGTGAAGCAAAGTGCCATTGCTCTTCTAACTCTTTAAGTTGAATTTCCAGCTCTTGCTTCAATAATTCCACTGTAGAGTCCGTAGACCTTCTAAGCATTTCTGTAACCCCTATAAACAAAGGTTTGTTATCTTCAATAATACAGCCTAGCGGAGAAATAGAAGACTCACAAGCGGTAAATGCATATAGCGCATCGATAGTTCTATCTGGTGAAATACCTGAAGGAAGATGAATCAATATCTCAACATCAGCCGCGGTATTATCCTCAATTTTCTTAATTTTTATCTTACCCTTATCGTTAGCCTTAAGAATAGAATCTATTAAAGTACCAGTATTAGTACCGTAAGGTATTTCATTGATTACTAAGGTATTTTTATCTAACTGAGATATCTTTGCACGAACCCTTATTTTACCACCTCTGAGTCCGTCATTATAATTTGTTACATCTATAATACCGGCAGTCGGAAAATCTGGATAAATCTTAAATCGTTGTCCTTTTAAATGCTTTATAGAAGCATCAATAAGCTCAATAAAATTATGTGATAGCACTTTCGTGGATAAGCCAACTGCAATACCTTCTGCACCTTGTGCCAATAATAAGGGAAACTTTACCGGTAAATTTACAGGCTCTTTTTTTCTGCCATCATAAGACATTTGCCACTCGGTAATTTTAGGGCTAAAAACAACTTCTAAAGCGAATTTAGAAAGTCTGGCCTCGATATACCTAGAAGCAGCAGCTCTATCTCCTGTAAGAATGTTACCCCAGTTACCCTGCGTATCTATTAAAAGGTCTTTTTGACCAATTTGCACCATGGCGTCAGCAATACTGGCATCACCATGTGGGTGATACTGCATGGTATGCCCTACAACATTGGCCACTTTATTATATCTACCATCATCGAGCTCCTTCAAAGAATGCATGATACGTCGTTGCACAGGTTTGAATCCGTCTTCTATAGCAGGTACGGCCCGTTCTAATATTACATAAGAAGCGTAATCTAAGAACCAATCTTTATACATGCCAGACACTCTCGTCAATGCATCAGAAGTATCTATATTATCGGTATTCTCTTCAGAAAGGTTTTCGTTTATTTCTTCGTTCAAATCTTCATTTTCCTCCATTCAGAAGCAATCGTATTAATCTAGTTTATACTACTTTATCTTTAATTAAATCAACTTCTACTTTAAGGTTATCGATAATAAATTTTTGTCTATCGGGAGTGTTTTTTCCCATATAAAAACTCAACAGTTCTTCAATAGACATTGCCTTATCAAGCATAATAGGTTCTAGCCTTATATCTTCACCAATGAAGTGTCTAAACTCATCTGGCGAAATCTCTCCTAGACCCTTAAATCGAGTTATTTCTGGTTTGCCAGTTAATTTATTAATGGCATGTTGGCGCTCTTCATCGCTATAACAATAAATCGTTTCCTTTTTATTTCGAACCCTAAATAGAGGAGTCTGTAAAATATAAAGATGATTTTCTTTGATCAACTCAGGAAAGAATTGTAAAAAGAAGGTAATCAGTAATAGGCGAATATGCATTCCATCAACATCGGCATCGGTAGCGATTATAATATTATTATAGCGCAAATCTTCTATAGACTCTTCAATATTCAAAGCAGCCTGTAACAGATTAAACTCTTCATTTTCGTACACAATCTTTTTAGACATGCCATACGAATTCAGGGGTTTACCTTTCAAACTGAATACGGCTTGTGTATTTACATCTCTAGATTTGGTTATAGATCCAGAAGCAGAATCTCCCTCGGTAATAAACAATGAACTTTCTAAACGACGATCATGTTTAATATCACCTAAATGAACCCTACAATCTCTAAGCTTTTTATTATGGAGACTAGCTTTCTTAGCCCTGTCGCGCGCTAATTTACGAATACCTGAAAGTTCTTTACGCTCTTTCTCGGCCATCATAATTTTTCGCTGAAGCATATCTGCGGTATCGGTATTCTTATGAAGATAGTTATCTAAATATTTACCAATAAAATCATTGATATAGCTACGCACGCTTGGGAGAGTACCTCCCATTTCAGTAGAACCAAGTTTTGTTTTTGTTTGACTTTCAAAAATGGGCTCCATCACTTTTATAGCAATTGCCGAAATTATAGATTTTCTAATATCAGAAGCGTCGTAAGCCTTACCATAAAAATCACGTATGGTTTTCACAATCGCCTCTCTAAATGCTGCTTGGTGCGTACCACCATGCGTTGTATGCTGCCCATTCACAAAAGAATGATACTCTTCGCTATATTGTGTTTTACTATGTGTAATGGCAATCTCAATATCCTCCCCTTTTAAATGAATAACAGGATAGAGCATATCGTCAACATTATTATTATCCTCCAAAAGATCTTTTAATCCGTTTTCAGAATAAAATTTCTCTCCGTTAAAAACTATCGTCAATCCCGGATTTAGGTACACATAGTTTTTAAGCATGCGTTCCACATACTCATTTCTATATTTATAATTTTTAAAAATGGTCTCATCAGGTATAAAGGTAACCTTAGTACCTTTTCTTTTGCTCGTTTCTTCTGGTCCTACTTCATTTTCAAGGTTACCAGAACTAAACTGTGCCGTTTTTAATTGATTATCTCGAGAAGACTGTACTTCAAAAAAGCTAGACAATGCATTGACCGCTTTGGTACCAACACCATTTAAACCTACCGATTTTTTAAATGCCCGGCTATCGTACTTACCACCGGTATTCATTTTAGAAACCACATCGACCACTTTACCAAGCGGTATACCACGACCATAATCTCGAACCTTGACCACTTTATCTTTAATAGATATTTCTATAGTCTTACCTGCACCCATAACAAATTCATCGATACAGTTATCAATTACCTCTTTCAGCAGAATATAGATACCATCATCAGCAGATGAACCATCGCCCAATTTACCGATATACATACCAGGTCGTAATCGGATATGTTCTTTCCAATCGAGCGAGCGTATATTATCTTCTGTATATTGGGTATTGTCTTGAGACATTTAAAAAAGTTTATGAAAGTTGCGCTAAAGATAGCACCACTCGGCAAAAGATAAAACACCTTACTGTTAAAGTAATTAACAATAAAAGATGCGTGTTTGTTGATAGCTACAAGTTAACACCAGATATACATCTACACTTAAACAATAATAATCACTAAAAATCATAACTTAAATGATGACATGTATCATAGTTTAATTTTATCCTTTTCATATCTTTAAAATAGATTTTGAACAGCTATGGAATTTATTGATTATTACAAAATTCTTGAAATTGACAAGAAAGCTTCTCAAGCCGATATTAAAAAGGCTTATCGAAAATTGGCACGCAAACTTCATCCAGACTTAAATCCGAATGACAAAACAGCTCACGAAAAATTTCAACGCATAAACGAAGCGAACGAAGTTTTAAGCGATCCTGAAAAAAGAAAAAAGTACGACCAATATGGTAAAGATTGGGAACATGCCGATGCTTTTGAAGAAGCCAAGAGAAATCAACGCAGCTCATCAAGTGGTGGTAGAAGAAGTTATTCTGGTTCTGGAGGAGGAAATCAAGATTTTTCAGACTTCTTTGAATCAATGTTCGGCGGTGCTGGCGGAGGTTTTAGTGGAGGCGGCAGACAGAGAACGGCACAGTTTAAGGGTCAAGATTTAAATGCAACGCTAAAGCTGAACTTGCTTGACGTTCTTGAAGATCAAAAACAAACACTTGATTTAGGTACTAAAAAGATTAGAATAACCATACCTGCCGGTGTCGAAGACGGTCAAACTATAAAAATTTCTGGCTACGGAGGCGAAGGCGTAAATGGCGGACCAAAAGGAGACCTATACCTGACCTTTGAAATTAACAATAACACCAACTTTCAAAGAGTAAAGAACGATTTGTACAAAAATGAATCTATCTCTATATATGACGCCATATTAGGCAGTCCAATTGAAGTAGAAACGTTGACAGGCAAAGTGAAACTTAACGTAAAACCAGAAACCCAAAACGACACGAAAGTCAAGTTAAAAGGAAAAGGTATGCCTGTTTATAAAAAAAAGGGAGCGCATGGAGATTTATATATTACTTATAAAGTGACCATGCCAACCAATCTTACAGATAAAGAAAAAGAATTATTCAAACAACTTTCAGAATTACGATAATATGGATTCAGAAAATTATATACAGATAGAATTGTACTGCGAACAAACACAAACGCCATTAGAATTTATAGATGACCTTTTAGAGTTTGAAATGATCGAGGTACAACAAATTGAAAATAAGATATACGTTCAATCGCACTTTATCTCAGAAATAGAGCGTATATATAGATTGCGAAAAGATCTGGGTATTAATATGGAAGGTATAGATACTTTAAACCATATGTTAGAAAAAGTCAACCGATTAGAACAAGAAGTAAGACTGCTAAGAAATCGGTTGACTATTTATGAATATTAAACGTTAAAACGGAAGTGCATTACATCGCCATCTTTAACGATGTACTCTTTACCCTCCACTTTCATTTTACCAGCTTCTTTAACTTTTGCTTCACTACCAAAAGTTACATAGTCGTTATAAGCAATAACTTCTGCCCTAATAAAACCTTTTTCAAAATCGGTGTGTATAACACCTGCTGCCTGAGGTGCAGTTGCACCAACAGGTATTGTCCAAGCACGAACTTCTTTAACACCTGCCGTAAAGTAAGTTTCTAAATTTAATAATTTATATGCTCCGCGAATTAGTTTAGCAGAACCAGGCTCTTCTAAGCCCAAATCTTCTAAAAACATTTGGCGCTCTTCGTATGTCTCCAACTCGGTAATATCAGCTTCGGTACCAACGGCTAAGAAAATAACTTCTGCATTTTCAGCAGCTACCATTTCTTTCACTTTATCAACATAAGTATTACCAGTAACTGCAGCATCTTCATCAACATTACAAACATACATTACCGGTTTATCTGTAATAAACTGTAGCGGCTTTACAAATTCAAGTCTCGATTCATCATCGATTTTAATGGCCCTAACAGAAGTACCTGTTTCTAGACCTGTTTTTACAGCTAGTAATACTGCTTCCTCTTTTTGAGCATCTTTATTACCTGTTCTAGCAGCTCTTTTAACTTTCTCTAATTTCTTGTCAACGGTCTCCAAATCTTTCAATTGAAGCTCCATATCTATAGTTTCTTTATCTCTAATAGGATCAACACTACCATCGACGTGCACAATATTATCATTATCAAAACAACGTAATACATGCAAAATGGCATCGGTCTCACGAATATTTCCTAAGAATTGATTCCCTAATCCTTCCCCTTTACTTGCACCTTTTACCAGTCCGGCAATATCAACGATTTCAACCGTAGCAGGCAAAACTCTTTCTGGATTCACCAATTCCTCTAATTTTTCTAAACGTGAATCTGGCACATTTACTACACCTATATTAGGTTCAATTGTACAAAACGGAAAATTTGCACTCTGCGCCTTTGCATTAGACAAACAATTAAAAAGTGTTGATTTACCTACGTTTGGCAATCCTACGATACCTGCTTTCATAATTACTAATATTTCGAGGGTGCAAAAATATAGTTTTTACTTCAACATTCTCTATTGAATTTTCAATGATTAATAGAACATAGTTTTATACTATATATTTATTTAAAATTCAAATTTTTTAGACCGACGATAGTTAAAATGATACTTTTTAACATATTTTAAGAATTATTTCTTACTTTGGCAGTAGAACTCATGAGAATTTATGGAACTTCATTCAGATGAAACAATATGGTACTTCTTTAAAAAAGGCGAGACGAATGCTTTTAGTCTCCTTTTCAAAAAGTATTATCCACAATTACATGTGTACGGCTTAAAGCTTAGCAACAATCAAGAAATAACCGAAGATTGCCTTCAAAACTTTTTTATTCAACTTTTTGAGGAAAGAGAAAAAGAAACCAACATTAAGAATTTAAAGGCATACCTATTTGTATCTTTCAAAAGAAGGCTGGTAAAGCAACTACAAAAAAACCAAAAAAACCTGCCAATATCAGAAGCACAACTATTTAAAACAAATTTTACATTTTCAGCAGAAGAAATATCTATTCACCAAGAGATACAATTTCTATGTACTTCTACCCTAGCACACCTTATAAACAACCTATCTCCAAGACAAAAAGAGGTGTTGTATTTAAAATATTATAGCGGAATGAGTAGCTCTGACATTGCAGAAGTAATGGACATGAACTACCAAAGCGTTTTAAATGTACTACAAAAGGCATTAATTAAACTTCGCAAATCATCTGAAAATCAACAGATTAAAAATATTTTGAAAAAAAGTTAACTGTAGTAGGGTATATTTTTGAGAATTAAATCTCTTATATATGGAAGACCTTACTAAATGGACAACAAAAACAAATTCGATTTAAATTATTTCCTGTCGGATGCATCATTCGAAAATTGGGCACGAGGTATCAATAAAAACGATATCACGTACTGGAATAATTGGATTCAAAATAATCCGGAATATGTAGAGACAGCAGAAAATGCGAAGTCTATAATTAGCGGAATCAACTTCAACCAAGAATATCCTAGTAAAGAGAAAGTAAACGAAGCACTTTTAAGCATCTTACCAAAAATAGGGTTAGACTCCGTTTCAAATAAGAAACCATCCAACAAACGCAAATCACATAGCACATTGCTAACCGCAGCTGCTGCAGTATTACTAGTATTGATTAGCTGGACGAGCTACTCATACTACACCAATGATTCTCAAACTGTTCATAAAACAAATTACGGAGAAATCATTGACTTAAAATTACCCGACGGCACATCTGTAGTGCTTAATGGTAATTCTGAAATATCTTATGATAAAGAAAATCCGAGATTATTACACTTAAAAGGAGAAGCATATTTTAAGGTAAAACCAATACCTAGTACAAATGCAAAATTTTGGGTAATAACAAATGATCTAAAAGTTGAAGTATTAGGTACACAATTTCATGTAAATACAAGAAAACAAAAAACAAATGTAGTATTAGATGAAGGATCTATTCATTTGGAGTTTATAAATGGAGAGGTTACCAAAATGATTCCAGGTGAAATGGTATCATTTTCAAAAGAAAGCAAAAAAATAATTCATAAAAGAGTCGATGTAGAAACCCCATATGCTCTTTGGAGAGGTGGCACATATGCTTTTAATGAAATACCACTTGAAGATGTAATGTCAAATCTTGAGCTTACTTACGGACTAGAAGTTCAATATTCATCTAACGAGTTAAAAGAAATACCCATTTCAGGTGGTATTCCTAATCAGAATTTAAAAATATGTATCGCCGCGATAGAAAAAGCTACAGGAACAAGAATTATTAACAAAGGAAATATTTTACGCGTACAAGAAAACCCTATTTATTAACTAAACTATTTATTTATGAGAACAAACAAACTAGTGAGAATGCTGATTGCAGTACTACTTTTTTCGAGTAGTATAAGCATGAAAGCTTCTAATGAAATTAAAGAAAACGTTACTCTGAGCGAGTTTCTTAGTGAGATCAGTGCAAAACATGAAGTGTTTTTCACTTACAACCCTACGCTGGTATCAACTACCAGTTTAAATCCTGAGGAATATAAATTCCCGGTATTAGATGAGATAATCAATAAATTGGAGCGTAAAACAAGTTTCGATTTTGAATATCTAGGTAACAAATATTATGTTGTTTATCATAAAAAACCAGAAAGAGCAAAAGTTCTTAAGGTTAACACCATAAACAATAATGGTATAACCGCCTTAACACTTAATAAAGTTATTCAGAATTCAATTTCTGGTAATGTTACAGATAGCTCTGGAATGCCATTAGCAGGAGTAAACATTATTGAAAAAGGTACTACAAACGGTACTACTTCAGATTTTGATGGTAATTACACTATTAATGTAACCGATGATACAAAATTAGTATTTAGTTATATTGGTTTTGCCACTCAAGAAGTTTCTACAGCTGGTAAAACAACCATTAACGTACAACTTTCTGAAGGTATGCAACTAGATGAATTTATTGTTGTTGGATCACGTACTGCACCTAGAAGTAATGCAGACACTCCGTTACCAGTTGATGTTGTAGGTGTTAAAGAATTAACTTCTACAGGTCAAGTTACTTTTGACAAAGCGTTACAATACAGAATTCCATCTTTTAATACGGTACAAACACCGGTAAACGATGCGACTTCTTTATTAGATCCTTATGAAATTAGAAACATGGGACCATCTAGAACATTGATATTAATCAATGGTAAAAGAAAGAACCTAAGTGCACTACTTTATACGCAAACCTCTCCAGGTCGTGGTGAAACGGGTGCAGATATTTCTGCTATACCAACAGATGCTATCAAAAGAGTTGAAATTCTAAGAGATGGTGCTTCTGCTCAATACGGTTCTGATGCAATTGCAGGTGTAATGAACATTATATTAAAAGATACACCAAACGACGGTTCTGCAACAATTAGAACTGGTATTACATCTGAAGGTGATGGTGAAATGTTCGGTGTTGCTATAAACAATGGCTCTTCAATTGGAGAAGATAAAGGTTTTATTAACTACACAGTTGATCTTTCTAAAGTAAACCTAGCCAACAGACCAGGTACTGTTGACGCTGCAGGTGAGGCTGGTGATTTTGGAGCAGATATTGCAGACGTACAAGAGTTTTTAAGCAGAAACCCAGATGCAAATAACATTAATGGATCTCCTGAAACAGCCGCTGCAAAGTTCTCTGTGAACATGGGTTACGATTTAAGTGAGAACACTAGTTTGTATGGTAATGCTGCTTATGTATATAAATCTGTAAATAGTTTTGCAAACTACAGAACTCCTTATTGGAGAACTGTTGATGATTTCCCTTATTTAGCAGACTTCTTCCCTGGTGACAATCCAAATACAGCTGGTGGTTACGACGGTTATGTTCCTACTTTTGAAGGTTTGTTAAGTGATTATAATGCAACAGTTGGTTTTAAATCTATCATTAATGATTGGAATTTAGATGCTAGTTTTACTACTGGTGGAAACTCACAAACTTATAAAGTGAATCAATCACACAACAGAAATGTTGTTTACTCTCCTTCTGTATTTATTGATGCTAACGGAAATGGTTCTGTTGATGACGGTGAAATTTCTGAAGGGTCAGAATTATACAGAGAAAATAGTCAGCAGTCATTCGATCCAGGAGGAACTAAATTCTCTCACAACGTAGGTAACATCGATATTTCAAGAATACTTTCTGACAAAGTTAGTATTGGTGTTGGTGCTGAGTTTAGAACGGAGACATTTGAAGTAATCGAAGGCGAGCTTGCATCTTACGATGGTGGTGGTGCCGATTCATTTGCAGGTGCTGCACCTCAAAACTCTGGTAAATTCAACCGTTACAATATCGGTGGATACTTTAGTTTAGATTATGATGTAACTGATGCTTTCTTATTAAGTGGTACTATTAGATCAGAAAACTATTCTGATTTTGGTAACGCTTTTGTTTACAAATTTAGCTCACGTTACAAGTTTAGCGACGCTTTCACTTTAAGAGGTTCTATCTCTTCAGGTTTCAGAGCTCCTACGCTACATCAAATCCACACTCAAAAAGCACAGTATAGCTTTATTCCTGGTCAAGGTATTCAAGTGGGTGGTTTAATCAACAATACCTCTACTCAAGCAAAATTATTAGGTATCGATCCATTAGACGCTGAAACTTCTCAAAACTTCACAGTAGGTTTTGGTGGTAAAGTAGATAAATTCAGCTATACATTAGATTATTATAGTATTGCGGTAAAAGATCGTATTGTTCTTGGTACAGAAATCGGTGCTAGTGGCGATGCTGCTAATCCTTTAGATATTCTTTTGGCTCAAAACAATCTTTCTGATGTAAGTTTCTTTTCTAACGCTATAGATACTAAAACTTCTGGTATTGATGTTGTTCTTGGGTATAGAGGTCTTGAACTAGGTAATGGTACTTTAGATTTGAACTTATCGGGTAACTATACGATTCAAAATGAGCTTGACGGTGAAGTAAATGATATTCCATTGGTAGCTAATTCTGGACAATCTGTATTTAACGATACACAAGCTGCCTTATTATTCACTTCTCGTCCAATAACAAAGTGGATTTTTGGAATCAACTACGATATCAACAAGTTCGGTTTTTCTTTGAATAACACTTATTTCGGTAAAACGAAGTTCCAACAACAAGGTTTAGATGAAAATTTATTCACTGAGTTTACGCCAAAAACGGTTACCGATTTAGGAATTAACTACAGTGCTAGTGATAAATTGACTTTATCATTAAACGTAAACAACATTTTCAATGTACTTCCAGAATGGAGTTTCCAGTCTAAAAATGCTGCAGGTAATGCTATTTTAGCTGACCCAGCACAGGTACAAAACCAATCTAACTTGATTACTTTCAACCAACGTTACTCTCAAATGACGTATGATGGGTATCATTTTAGCCAATTGGGTACAATGTTCAACTTATCATTGAATTATAAATTTTAGTTTGATTTAGTTTTATTTGCAAAAAGCTACCTATTTTTAGGTAGCTTTTTTTTTGCATCATGAATAATTTATACGGAAAGAATCTCGCTTGGGTATACGATGAAATTTATCAAGGTTTTATAGATTATAAAGCTGAGTATGATTTCTACAAAACATTATGCAAAACGCATAATGCCATCTCAATTTTAGAGATCGCATGTGGTTCAGGTAACCTATCTGAATCATTTACGAACGATTTTTTAAATTACACAGGTTTAGATTACAGTGAGGCAATGTTAGAAATTGCCAAAACAAAATTCAAAAAAGGAAACTTCGTACAAGGTGATATGAGAAAATTAAATTTCACCTCTCTGTTCAGTACCATTCTTATTACAGGACGTTCAACAAGTTATTTAATTGAAGATATAGATATTCAAAACACTTTTAATTCCGTTCACAAAGCTTTACAAGATAATGGAATTTTCATTTTTGACTGTATAGATGCAGCGCATTTTATGCCATACATTTTAAAGAATAAAAAAATAATTCATTATTCTAACGTCAACAATAAAACTTTTGAAAGAGAATCTGTTTGGGAAAGATACGAATCGACCAAAAGTCATTTAGTCTCTTGGAAATCAAAATACTACGCCACTAACAAAAATAACAAAATTCTAATAGGTGAAGATTCTACTATATTCAGAACCTTCACACATCAAGAAATTCAAACAAATTTATTGCTATCGAATTTCGAACTACTCCATACCATAGAAAGAAAAACATATGCTTTTGATACTAAAGTGTATGTCTGTAGAAAAATAACTAAGAATATCCCTATTCAGGGTGCATAAAACGTTGCTTCGCCAAAAGCACTTCTTCAGTTTCTACATGATCATCATCTGGCACACAACAATCAACAGGGCAAACGGCAGCACACTGCGGCTCTTCATGGAAGCCCACACATTCAGTACATTTATCTGGTGAGATATAATAAACTTCATCACTTATCGGCTCTTGAACTTCATCGGCATCAACTTCTTTACCATTAGGCAATACAACACCTCCTTTTAAAGAGGTACCATCACTGTAACGCCATTCATCCGCACCTTCATAAATTGCCGTGTTCGGACATTCTGGTTCACAAGCCCCACAATTTATACACTCGTCTGTTATTATTATTGCCATAATTTCTTCTTCATTAAAATGCCCAAAAAAGAACGGGCATGCTTATTTTTGCACAAAGGTAATTCCTAGTGAATTAGTATACAAATATAATGACCCATAGCAACCTTAGTATAGAAGCTTTTGTTAAACTTGGAAATTTTCTAAGAACATTTTGTGAATTAATTGAAACAAACACGGTTTCTGAACATTTAAATGACAAATGGATCGAGCGCTTTAAAACTGAAGCTGAAAGAGCACAACATTATAATGGTTGGTTTTCAGAAGAAAACTGTATTCATGCGTTTCAAGAATGGTCAAATGTATTAACCCAAAATAATTTGGAACATTGGTTAAATGATTATGATATTAATTCTAACGATGAAAAGACCGTAGCACTAATAATGGCGGGCAATATTCCCCTAGTTGGGTTTCACGACCTACTATGTGTATTGGTCACTGGCAATAAAGCCTTGGTAAAGTTGTCTAGCAACGATCAAAAATTGATTCCTTTACTTATTGATTATGTAATAGAAATAGAACCTCATTTTAAAGATAGGGTCATATTTACAAAAGAAAAGCTTGAGCATTTTGATGCTGTTATTGCTACAGGCAGCAATAACACCGCGCGTTATTTTGAGTATTATTTTGGTAAAAAACCGAATATCATACGCAAGAACCGAAATTCAGTAGCCGTTATAACAGGCAATGAGACTACTGAACAACTAACTGCTCTTGGTGAAGATATTTTTAGATATTTTGGACTAGGATGCAGAAGTGTCTCAAAAATTTATATTCCGAAAGGATACGACATTGACATATTTTTCAAAGCTATGTTTTCATATAGCGATATTATAAATCATAATAAATACGCGAACAATTATGATTACAATAAAGCAGTTTATTTGATGAGCGAGTTCAAAATTTTAGACAACGGATTCTTGATTTTGAAGGAAGAAAAAAGCTTTGGCTCCCCTATCGCCTCTTTGTTTTATGAATATTACGAAGATTTACCTTCATTAAAAAGCATGTTAAAATCTGAAGAAGATAAAATTCAATGTATCGTATCATCCGGATTTATAGAGAATGAAATATCGTTTGGGCATACACAAAAACCTTCTTTAAATGATTATGCAGATGGCATAGACACGGTTGATTTCTTGTTGAGAACATCATTGAATTAATTGATTATCCTAACTGAAAATTCTTAAAAAATCCTGACATTTGCATCCTTAAATTACAAACAAAATGAAAAAACATAATTTTAGCGCTGGTCCTTGTATATTACCAAAAGAAGTATTGTTAAAAGCTTCTGAAGCGGTTATGGACTTCAATGGCTCAGGACTTTCACTTATAGAAATTTCTCACAGAAGTAAAGATTTTGTTGCCGTAATGGAAAACGCAAGATCATTAGCATTAGAACTACTTGACCTTAAAGACAAAGGCTATCAAGCACTTTTTTTACAAGGCGGTGCAAGCTTAGAGTTTTTAATGGTTGCATATAACTTATTAGAGAAAAAGGCAGGGTATTTAAATACTGGTACTTGGAGCGATAAGGCAATTAAAGAAGCTAAATTATTTGGTGAGGTGGTTGAAGTAGGTTCTTCTAAAGATGAAAACTTTAAATACATACCAAAGGGCTATTCTGTACCAACGGGTTTAGATTATTTACACATTACATCGAACAATACGATATATGGAACTCAATTCAAGAAGTTTCCAAAAACTGATTGTCCGTTAATTTGTGATATGAGTTCAGATATATTCTCTAGAACTTTAGATTTCTCTCAATTCGACTTAATTTATGCCGGAGCACAGAAAAATATGGGTCCTGCTGGGACAACATTAGTCGTTGTCAAAGAAGATTTATTGGGTAAGATTTCCAGAAAAATTCCCTCAATGCTTGATTATCAAACGCATATATCAAAAGATAGCATGTATAATACTCCACCAGTATTTGCGGTCTATACTTCTATGTTAACTCTAGAATGGCTTAAAAATCTTGGAGGTATTGCTGCCATTGAAGAAATAAATGAGAAAAAAGCAAGATTGTTATATTCTGAAATAGATTTGAATCCTGTTTTCGAAGGTTATGCAAATATTGAAGACCGCTCTTTAATGAATGCCACATTCAACTTAACCGATGAAGTTTTAAAATCAACTTTTGACAACATGTTAAAAGAAGCAGGTATTAATGGTTTAAACGGCCACCGATCTGTAGGGGGCTATAGAGCTAGCATGTACAATGCACTTTCTTTAGAAAGTGTAGGTGTGTTGGTAGATGTAATGAGCGAAATGGAGCGCAAAGGATAATCGTTTTGTTTTATTCGATTACAATCCTTTCCGCAATTAAATTTCAGCAAATTGCCATTAGGTAAGCCCTAGAGGTATATCTAAAAGAATCAATTTAAAATTTCGAGGCTTGTTCGAACGATACGGGCAAACAAGCCTTGGAATATTACAATCTCTATTATCAATTTAAACATATGAAGATATTAGCTAATGATGGTATTTCTCAAAACGGTATTGCCGAACTAGAGAAATCTGGATTTGAAGTTTTAAAAACAACTGTTGCACAAGAACAGCTAGCCAACTATATAAACGAACATAAAATCGATGCCTTATTGGTGCGTAGCGCTACCAAAGTTAGAAAAGAGTTAATTGACGCTTGCCCTACTCTAAAATTAATAGGTCGCGGTGGTGTTGGCATGGACAATATAGATGTCGATTATGCTAAAAGCAAAGATATTCATGTCATTAATACCCCAGCGGCATCGTCAGAATCGGTAGCCGAATTAGTCTTTGCGCATCTTTTCGGTGGTGCTCGTTTTTTATATGATGCCAACAGAAACATGCCCTTAGAAGGCGATAGCAATTTTAAAGGTTTAAAAAAATCATATTCGAAAGGCACCGAACTAAGAGGGAAAACCATAGGTATTTTCGGTTTTGGTAATATTGGTCAAGCAACGGCAAAATTAGCCATAGGTACAGGTATGAAAGTTTTGTATAGCGATCCTGAAGTTGAACAGGCTGAAATTGAACTTACCTTTTTCGATGGTCAAAAAGTAGCTTTTAAACTAAAAAATAGTAGTAAAACTGACTTACTAAAAGAAGCTGACTATATTTCTTTACATATACCAGGGCAAGACGACTACGTTTTAGGAAAGGCAGAATTTGCACAAATGAAAAAAGGTGTAGGTATTGTAAATGCTGCTAGAGGTGGTGTTTTAGATGAAGTTGCTTTAATAGACGCCTTAGAAAATGGATCCGTTGCCTTTGCTGGTTTAGATGTTTATGAATCTGAACCAAAACCAGAAATTAAAATATTAATGCATTCAAGTATTTCGCTAACTCCGCATATTGGAGCTGCCACACTTGAGGCACAAGAAAGAATAGGCTTAGAATTAGCAGAACAAATCATATCTCTGTTAAAATAGGTGCGCAATAGCGTATTTTGTTGACTCTTTTTTCGTATTTTACAGCATAAACATTTAATTAACTATTACGATGACAGGATTATTAGATTTATTGAATAGCCCAATGGGTAAACAATTAATTAGCGGAGTTGCAGGACAGACAAATCAGTCTGAAGATAAAACCGCAAATGTACTTAGCATGGCAATGCCATTGATTTTAGGTGCAATGAAGAAAAACGTTTCTACCCCTGAAGGTGCTCAAGGTTTAATGAGCGCATTATCCTCTAGCAATCATAATGGCGGTATTTTAGACAACTTAAGTGGTCTTTTTGGTGGCGGTGTTGATGATAGTGTAATGGCTGATGGTGCAGGTATCTTAGGCCATGTATTCGGTAATAAACAACCACAAGTTGAAAATGCATTAAGTCAAAAATCTGGTTTAGATGCAGGTTCAGTAGCTCAAATATTAAAAATAGCGGCCCCAATAGTAATGGGCTTTTTAGGTAAGCAAACAGCACAAAGTAATGTTAGCGATGGCTCTGGCATGAATGCACTTTTGGGTAGCATGTTAGGCGGACAACCACAAGAAAATCAAAGCTTAATCACTTCTTTATTAGATGCTGACGGTGATGGTAGCATTCTAGACGACGTTGCCGGTATGGTAATGGGAAGCAATAAAAGTAAAGGTGGACTTGGAGGACTTTTAGGAGGTCTTTTCGGTAAATAAGATTTTAAAATTATAATTTTAGAAGCCGCTTGCCACTGCAAGCGGCTTTTTTTTGTATCTTATATTGTATGAAAACAAAATACACTACAACTATTAATATACTGATTATAAGTACTGTATCATTAATTCAATTAAATTGTGGAGCATCAAAAGAATCACTGGCTATTTCGAATGATGAAGAGCAGACCTTTAAACAAGTAGAAGGCGACACAATTACCATTTCTAATGATGAAACTGAATACGAGATAACAATTATTGAACCTGGTTTTAATACTTGGTTAAGTTCAATTGCTAAACCTGAGGGTTATTATTCTCAAAATTTTCTAGAAAATAGAAATTATATTATGGTTGTAGAATGGAATAACAGGGTTATGCAGCCGTCTCGATTTGACCCCAATTTATATGAATTACGCATAGATTACTCAAATCAAATAGATTATGGGTATGAGGTTAATTACAAACTTTATAATTACTTCATTTATTTTCAAAGAAAATATAATCAACGTTTAGGTCCTTTTGTACCCCGTATTTAAAAAGTATATTTGCGGCATTTAACACATGTCATGCAAAAATTAAAAGAGCGTTGGGGCCTTACCAGCAATTTTCAATTAACTATAATTTTTATTGTTTTTTCTATTACCGGATCATCATCTGTCTTCGTGGCTAAACCTTTTTTAAATTTAATTGGTTTAGAATTAGCTAATTTTCCAAAAACTTGGTGGGGTGAACCGCTATATTGGATTTTACGAATTCTGCTAATTTTCCCTTTTTATCAGATACTATTGGTAATATATGGCTGGTTATTTGGGCAATTTAAATTCTTTTGGGCTTTTGAAAAAAAGATGTTGAAAAGATTAGGACTCGGATTCTTATTTAATTAATTTAATAATTCTTTAACACCATACCTACCTGCATTAATTAGATTTGCAGTTATGAGTTTTGTGAAAGACAACATAATTTACCCAATGGTTGCCGTATCTCTACTGGTAGGCTTATTGGGACCATATTTTGTGAAAATTTCGCATGCATTAAATGAGCATAAAGAGTTTCATTGCATTTCTAAAGAATTACATATTCATGCTGTTGAGTTCGATTGCGATTTCGCACACTATCAGTTAGCTTCATTATTTTATCCAGATTTCGTTTATCCAGAGTTTATTGCATTGGCTCCTATCACAGAAGCTATTATTAACAACTACTACTTTCTAAGTAAATACCAGCAACTTCATTTTGTATTAAGAGGACCGCCAACTTGTTAATTACATAGTTCAACAAGTTTACATTCAAAAATCTTAATTCAATTTTATATGAAAAATTTTTATATAACAATGCTATTGGCATTGTTAGGGCAATATGTAGTTGCTCAAAATAGCCTTGCAGGCACTATAATCACAAACGATACTCAAGAAGCTTTAGAACAGGTTTCTATCTATTTTCCTCAATTGGAAAAAGGAACTACTACTGATTCAAATGGCTTTTACAAAATCAGTAATTTACCATCTGGTAAATTTAAAATTGTCATATCATTCATAGGTTTTCAAACATATTCTCAAACTGTGGAATTGAAAGAAGGACCGAATGAACTTTCTCTAGATTTATCGCCAAGTGCCATAGAAATGGAAGAAGTCATTGTTTCGACCCCATTTCATAAACTACAACGCGAGAATGTTATGAAAGTAGAAAGAACTAGTGTTAAAGATCTACAGAATGCAGGTTCTATAAATTTATCTGAAGGTATTACTAGTATTCCAGGTGTAGAAAGCGTTTCTACCGGGGTTGGTATAGGAAAACCTGTAATTCGTGGATTAAGCTCTAATAGAGTATTAACTTATACACAAGGTATACGATTGGAGAATCAACAATTTGGTGACGAACATGGTCTTGGAATTAGCGATGCAGGTATTGAAAGCGTAGAAGTTATTAAAGGTCCTGCTTCTTTATTATACGGGTCAGATGCTCTAGGTGGTGTGTTATATTTAAATCCTGAAAAGTTTGCCAATAGTGATAACATTGAAGGTGATGTTAACTTAAATTATTTCACCAACACGCAAGGTTTTAATGGGAATGGAGGATTTAAAGCGTCTTCAGATAAGCTAAAATTCTTAGTTCGACTGGGTGGTAGTTCTCATGTAGATTATAAAACAGGTGAAGATGTCCGTGTTACCAATTCCAGATTTAATGAGAAGGATTTAAAAACTGGGGTAGCATATCAACTTGCAAATTTTAAAACAGAACTACGTTATAACTACAATAATTCTGAATTAGGAATTCCGGAGGAAATAGAACAACAATCCACAGACCGCACCCCAATAGAGCCTTTTCAAGATATTACAAGTCATATCATAAGTTCAAAGTCTAATATTTATTTTAATAATTCTAGTTTACAAGCAATATTTGGATACACTGTTAATACTAGAAAAGAATTTGAAGACCATCATCATGAAGAGGAAGAAGGTGAAGAAATTGTAGAAGAACATGAAGAGGAAGAAGGTCCAGCTTTAGATATGAAACTAGAGACCTTTAGTTATAACCTTCAATACAACTTAGCTAAAATTGGCGCTGTTGAGACTATCGTTGGTATACAAGGAATGTCCCAGACCAATAGCAATTTTGGCGAAGAGGTGCTAATACCAGATGCCACAACGAATGATATTGGCATATTGGCTACATCACACATACATTTCGATAAAAGTGATGTACAACTCGGTATAAGGTTTGACACACGTACCATTAATAGTGATGAAAACGGAATAGTATATCAGGAAGGTTACATACCTGAATTAGACAAGAGTTTTAATAGCCTTAATCTAGCAGCTGGCTATAAATTAGATGTGACCAAGAATTTTATTGCTAGGTTGAACATTGCAACAGGGTTTAGAGCTCCAAATTTGGCGGAACTCACATCTAATGGAACACATGAAGGAACAAACCGATTTGAAGTTGGTAACCCAGAATTAGATAACGAGAGCAATGTACAAACAGATTTGTCCTTTGAGCTTAATAATGAACATTTTGAAATTTATGTAAACGGATTTTACAACTCTGTTTCAGATTACATTTATTTAGAACCTAATGGAGCAAATATTGATGGAGATGCCGTATTTCTTTATCTACAGCAAGATGCCAATCTATATGGTGGAGAAGTTGGTTTACATTACCACCCGCACCCATTGGACTGGTTGCATCTAGAAAGTAATTTTTCGACCGTTAGGGGAGTATTAAACGAAGGAGAAAATCTACCTTTAATACCTGCAAACAATTGGGCAAATACCTTACGTTTTGAATTTAATAAAATCAATAAAAATTTTAGTAGCGGTTATGGCTTTATTACATTAAAATCATATTTCGAACAAAATAAGGTTAGTGATTTTGAAATACCTACTGATGGATATTCCCTATTAAACCTAGGAATTGGCGCTACAGTCAAAATTTCTAATCAACCTATTGATTTTAAGATAAGCGCTAACAATATTTTAAATAAAGAATATATTTCTCACCTATCAAGATTAAAAACTGATGGAATATTCAATATTGGCAGAAATATTAATTTAGGTATTAGTATTCCCCTGTAACAATCATTACAAATTAAATAAAAAAGACCCTGAACATTAATGCTCAGGGTCTTTCAGTTTCTACTCTTCTAATTGATACCACTCAATATCAGTAAGCACTTCCCTTCTACCCTTCTTTTTTGAAGGATAATTGGTTACTAGATAATTGATAATCACCTCTTCATTCTCTCCTAAATCCCACAGATTCTGAGTCTCTTGCATCCATTTAATGGTTGATTTCCAGCGTTCTGCATTCATTCTATTCTGTATAACAAGTTTTGATGAATGACAATTGGTACAATTCTGAATGGTCTCTGTCATACCAGGCGCATCAACAAAACCAGTTTGTAAGTGAATGCCATTTTCAATTTTATCAAAATCATCTTCAACAGGTATATCAACAATTTCGGTATCTGGCTCGTCACCCTTAAAAGCTGATAGACTTGGGTCTACCATAAAATATATCAAAGCGATAACTCCAATTATCGCCACAGCACTTGCTAAAATAATTTTTCGATTCCGGTTTTTAAAACTTGGTTTTAGTTCGCCATTATTTTGCTCTATCATCTATGCAATTTTTACAGCTATTCTATGACAAGCATTATTTAAATACCCTTTTGGGTTCCAACCTGGTAACAACATTGGCTGGCTAATACCATTGGCATCAGTTGCTTTTGCCCAAACCTCGTAATATCCTTCTTGCGGAAAAGAAATTTGTGCAGAGAAATGTTGCCAAGCTAAACGATTAGCAGGTTTTTCAATGGTACAGGTATTCCATGTGGCACCAAAATCTATAGAATACTCCATTTTAGAAACTTCTAATTCACCTGCCCAAGCATGTCCTCTAATATTCAGTTTCTTTCCTTTTGATATCATAGCACCAGATTTCGGGTAAGTAATTAAAGACTTAACCGGCATAGATTCAATAATGCACATATCTTCATCTGCCACTTTCTCACCAGGGGCAACCGGTTTACAAGGCACTCTATAAGCAGTACCAGTCATTTTAGCACCATCATGAACTATATTTCTAATACTGATGCGTTGCAACCATTTTCCAGAAACAGATGCTGGCCAGCCACCAACAATTACCCGTAATGGATAACCATGAGCTAGGGGTATATCCTCTCCGTTCATTTTAAAAGCTAATATAGTTTCATCTTTTAAAGCCTTAGACATCGGCGCACCTCTAGATATTGGCTCTTTAGTTGGATCTCTACTTAAATGTATATCAGCTGCATGATAACCAAAATATACGGCATCGTCTTTTATACCTACATCTTCTAAAACATCACGTAATCGAACACCTGTCCAACTAGCACAGTACACCGCACCAATTGTCCATTGATTACCCTTCGCAGGCGGATCAAATTCACTTCTACCATTACCACCACATTCTAGTGTTAATTGATAGGTATGATGTTTAAATTTGGATTTAAGTTCTGCAAGAGTATACGTTTTTTCTTGTTGAGCAGATTCGCCATTTATGGTAAGCGTCCATTTTTCTACATCGATTTTCTCAGGAATGAGTCCGTTATTTCGAATAAAAATAGATTTATTGGGTGTAATCCTATCATCTAAAAGATGCGCTTGAGCTTCTATATTCCAAGGTTTGTCGTTTAAAACGACCATACCTTTGTCTTTATTGAATAATTTGAATGGATCTGAATCTTGTAAGGCTACCGGAGTATAACCAGCTGGCATTACATTTTTATAAAATATATCTACACCTAATAAGACAGCTAAACCGCCTAAACTAGATTTTGCAACAAAATTTCTTCTCTTCAAAACTCAAGTTATTTGAGTTAAAGTTAAGGTTTTTAATAAAGTTAAAAGTGAGATTTAAACTTCTATTGTTTTCCCTTTTTTAGCACTTTTAAAAACATAAGTATACAACCACATTAATGTAAAAGATGGTATAATATCAAACCCAGGTATAATCTCTTCTAAGAAAGTAAATGCACCTGCAGCTTGCCCTACCTTGCCTTTATACATTCGGGTCATGAGCCAACCAGCAAGTGGTGCCCAAATTATATCTGAAAATTCACCTACAAAAGGTATTACGAAAGACAACATACCGATGCCGTCAAAAAGCAACCCCATAAAAAGTTGCTTGTATTTTTTATCTTTTAAAATTGACATATTGAAAAATTAGTTATTCTAATTTAAGAATACAACAAAGATGCCAAATTTTAAAAATAAATGAACAACAGATTTAAAGAACTATTAAGAAAGTTTAGCGCTTATGAGTTTCAAGAACTCGTTTCTTGTCTCTATTTTTTCGAACTGACCTCTAAACCCTGATGTTGTAGTTACAGAATTTTGTTTCTGAACACCACGCATCATCATACACATGTGTGAAGCTTCAATTACAACAGCAACACCTTTTGGTTTTAGGGTATTATTTATACATTCTAGAATATCGTGAGTAAGTCTCTCTTGTACTTGTAATCTTCTAGCGAAAACATCGACTACACGAGGTATTTTACTTAATCCAACTATTTGACCATTAGGTATATATGCAATATGTGCTTTACCAAAAAATGGTAACATGTGGTGCTCGCACAAAGAATATAATTCAATATCCTTTATAATAACCATGTCATCATATGCTTCTTTGAACATTGCCCCTTTTAAAATCTCTACTGGGTCTTGCTTATAGCCTTGAGTTAAAAATAACATAGCTTTAGCGGCTCGTTCTGGTGTTTTAACCAAACCTTCCCTTTCTACATCTTCGCCTATTTCATCGATAATAGATGAATACCTGCTTTTAACTTCGTCGGTAATTTCAAGATTATATTCTTCTAAATTTCTATATGGGGACATAAAATCGCTCTTTGTGTTTAACCTAATTTAGTTTAAGTTGAACAAATTTAATATTTTCTTTTATCATCCAACGTAAATAAGTCATAAATATATTTATCAAAGCACAAATAACATCCTATAAAATGAACGGTAACAACTAAAAGAGAAATACTATTTTTACCCTGCTCCTTTTTCATTAATTTTGAATTTCAGCATAACAATACCCTCAAAAACTAAATGCTCATGATAAAAGCTTCTAACATTCATAAATATTACGGAGAATTAGAAGTTCTTAAAGGTGTTGATCTTCATATAAAAAAGGGAGAAATCGTTTCTATTGTTGGTGCTTCTGGCGCTGGGAAAACCACATTATTGCAAATTTTAGGAACTTTAGATGTTCAGTCGAATCGTAAGGATAGTAAGTTACTAATCAATAACATTGAAACTACAAATTTGAATGATAAAGATTTAGCGAAATTCAGAAATGAACATATTGGCTTCATCTTTCAGTTTCATCAATTGCTTCCAGAATTTACGGCCATTGAAAATGTATGTTTACCCGCATTCATAAAAAAAACACCGAAAGCAAAAGCAGAAGTAAGAGCAAAAGAGCTTTTAGATTTTTTAGGTCTATCTCATCGCTATAATCATAAGCCATCAGAATTATCTGGCGGAGAACAACAACGGGTGGCCGTCGCCAGAGCCTTGATTAATAACCCATCAATAATCTTTGCTGATGAACCTAGTGGTAATTTAGATTCTGAAAGTGCCGATAATCTTCATAAGTTGTTTTTTGAATTACGGGAAAAATTCGGACAGACATTTGTTATCGTAACCCATAACAGTGAACTGGCAGAAATGGCAGACAGAAAATTAACTATGGTAGATGGTAAAATTGTAGATAAAGAAATCATTTTAGCATAAGAGAAACATATGCTAGAAGACCTTTTATTATTTGCTAAGAATCCGGTTTATGAACAGGATATTACAACTTCATTTTCTAACAAATTAAGAACATTTTTTAAATTATTGCTTGTTGCATTATGCACAAGTATTGTGTTATTAATGGTTGCAGGTTTAGCCGAAAATCTACTTCAACTTGAGATGGGAAAACATGCGATGGACGATTTGTTCGAGAACTATTCAGTTGGGCTCATTTTCTTTTTAGCAGTAGTGATTGCACCATTTTTTGAAGAACTATTATTTAGGGGACCGCTTTTGTTTTTCAAAGATTCTAATTATTTCAAAATAGTCTTTTATGCATTTACTATCGCCTTCGGATTCATGCACGTTAGTAATTTTGAAATGAGCACTCAAGTATTATTATTTTCTCCATTATTGGTCGCACCACAAATTGGTGTTGGTTTTCTTTTAGGGTTTATACGCATTAAATTTGGACTAGTTTGGTCAATGGCACTACATGCTTGTTACAACATGGTATTAGTTGTGCCAGTATTGATTATGCAAATTTTAGATATACCGATTGAATGACAAACAGCGAATTAAAAGTATTTTTAAACGAGAAGGTTATTCAATATAATAATCCTGAGTTTTTAGAAACAGACCCTATACAGATTCCGCATCTTTTTACAACAAAAGAAGACATTGAAATAAGTGCTTTTTTAACTGCAACTATAGCTTGGGGCAACAGAAAAAGCATCATCAAAAATTCGCATAAACTGATGGAAAGAATGGGGCAAAGTCCGTATGACTTTGTACTCAATCATAACGATGAAAATCTCGAAAATTTAACCGGCTTCGTTCATAGAACCTTCAATGATATTGATCTTACTTATTTTATTCAGAGTTTAAAAAACATCTACACCAATCATAATGGCTTAGAAGGTGTTTTTACGAAACATCAAGGCAAGGACAGCTTACAGCCCACAATTTCAGAATTCAAGAAAATATTTTTTGAATTACCATATGAGCAACGCACAACAAAGCATGTATCTGACCCATTAAAAGGATCTGCCGCAAAAAGAATAAATATGTTTTTACGGTGGATGGTAAGAGACGCGTCTACCAATGTAGATTTTGGAATTTGGAAAGATATTAATCCTTCTAAATTATCTTGCCCATTAGATGTTCATTCTGGTAATGTAGCCAGAAAATTAGGACTTTTAAAACGGAAGCAAAACGATGCCAAAGCGCTTGCAGAGTTAGATAAAAAACTAAGAAAACTGGACCCGTTAGATCCAGTTAAATATGATTTTGCTTTATTCGGATTAGGAGTCTTTGAAAAATTTTAATTCGCGTTTTCAAATTGTTGATCGGTCAATGTTTTCATAAAAGCGATAATTGCTTTCGATTCTACTGCAGTTAAGTTTAAAGAATCTGAAGGCAAGGTTTGATAAGGTACATCTAAGCCCATACCTAATCCCCCACCAACATTATAAAACTCTACAACTTCTCCTAAAGTCGCATATACCCCATTATGCATGTAAGGCCCCGTTAAATCTACATTACGCACAGTTGACGTTTTAAAAAAGTGTTTCTTCTCTTCTACTTTATATGGAAAATACTGCCCTAAATCATCATCTAAAACAGGATTTTCAAAACTTGCGTTCTTTGGCACACCAAGATTCTCAAATTCGCTCTCCATATATTTTGGAGGCACCGTACCGTTGAAAGCAGGAGGGAAATGACATGTTGCACATGCTGCTTTCCCCATAAAAAGATTAAAACCATGTACTTCTTCGTTGGTCATTGATTCTTCTAATCCGTTTATATTTCGGTCGAATTTAGAATCGAAACTAGAAAGATTTCTTATATAAGTAGCAATCGCATTTCTAACATTCATATTGGTTATTTTACCATCGTAGAGTGAATCAAATTGAACTCTGTAAGCTGACTGTTCTTGTATTTTTTCTTCCAGTTTTTCTAAATCGATATGAAATTCGTTTTCATTATTGGTAACACCTACAATTTGATCTTCTAAACCGTCAGCCCTACCATCATAAAACAATGAACGCTGATAAACCGCATAAGTTAATGTGGGTGAATTACGTTGTAGTTCTTTTCCGTTTATACCGATTGCTTTTACATGACCATCTGTAAAAGCTTTTTCTTTTATATGGCAGGTAGCGCAACTAATTGTACCAGTACTAGATAACGTTTTGTCATTGAACAATTGGCGTCCTAATGCTATTCTTTCTTCTATAATTTCTGGAGCTCTTTGCATCGAGAACATTTTCATATTAAAAAAGTTCTTATCGAATAAACTTGTTGCATTTGGGTTTAATGAGCGAGAATCACTTAATTCAACATCCCAATCTTGTGCTGTTTTCCAAGCTAATTCTAGCTGATGATTGGTATGCTCTTTTATAAAAGAATAACGGTCAAATTCATCGAAGTTGCCTTTTTTCAAAATAGCAATGGTAGCTGCTATTTCAGTACTCCAGTCTGCATATAATTCCTTATTGGTAAAAGCATCTTTATAAATATCTAAAACCTTTTGTATAGATTCATAATTATAAACTGCTTCATTTAAAGAGTTTGAAAGCATCGGCGAATCAAAACCTGTAATTCCTTTGGTTGCGATATTTACAATAGCATCTCGAATCATTTTTAGATGATGTCTATCTCGCTGCGCAATTAAAATATGATTCTTTTTTACAAAAGGTATTCTAACCTTTAAGTAGGTTAAAACAGAGTTCAATTCTTTATTAGAAAAACCTTCGTCAGCATATAAAAGCTCTTCTAAAACTTGAAAACTCTTTGGGTCTTGAATTTTAATATCTTGATGGTCATCTATTTCTACTTTTAATAAGTTAGGTGCATTCATAGATACATAATTCTCATAATCATACGCTATAAGCATTGGCTCTACCCTTTTATACCATGCTCTACTTTTAAGAAAAAGCTCTTTATTTTTTGATACAGATTTCAAGGTATCCATCTGTTGCATGTAATGCGAAGTACTATCTAGGGTAATAAAATAATAATCACGTATAGCATCATTAAACATAGATTGTTCGCTATTTGTAATCATTAATTTTGGTTTTGACTCCTCATGTTTACAGGATAGAAGAATCCCCAACAATAGTATCAAAATCCATTTATTATGAACTGCTCTCATATTATTTATTGAAATTGTTATGAATAGAAAAGGCTCCCAATGAAGGGAACCTTTTTAAAAGTATATATAAAGTAAATTATCTAGGTAAACCTGTCAATTTAAAAAGTACAGAACCTTCTAAAGAAGCACTACCCTCACTAATGGCAGTTGGATCAACAAATTTAAGTCCGTCTGCTCTTACTGCAGTATCAGGTGTAGTGCTATAATTCCATCCATGTACTTGAGCACCACCAATAAAGGTTGGTTCAGATGCACCTATGATATCAGTAACATCGAATAACCCGGTAATTTCCCACATACTATCAGTATTTCCAATACCGACGCTAGATGCAAAAGTTTGGTTACATTCCATTACTTCAACAAAACTACCCGTGTTTAAATCTAACTGCCATAATTTTGCGAACCCTGTAATATCAGCATTTAAATCTGCGTAACCATTTGGATCTTCTTGAACATAAGCATAGTTCTCAGTGACCATTATATTATCAGGAGAATGTAACCCGTCACCTTTACCGCCTTCAATATCGCCATCTACAACGACCGTAAGAACTGCATCGGCAGTTGGGTCAGTATCATTTAATTCTAACTTATACACACGACCAAAACCGGTACCTCTTAAGTTCAAATCTGGATTATCGCCACGAATTCTTCCTGTTGCATTGAAATATACTTCTCTTTGCGCATCGGAAGAACCTCTTCGCCAGTCAATATCTTCAATTCTTTGAAAACCAATAGCACCTAAATCAATAGCTTCTTGGTTTAACTCGTCTATAGTTCTTTCAGTAACTTCTACCCATTCTACGTCATAGGCAACATCTTGAGACATTCCCATTTCAAATAGCTGTCCGCCTTCACCAGGTAAAGACTCTACAGGATTTTTTCCTCTTAAAACATACAATTTACCACCATAAAGATCACCTCTAGCAGCAACATACATTCCAAAATGAGCTTGTGGGTATACATTATCGCTATGGTCATCTCCCATAAAAATAACGGTTTGAGAAGCATATGCATCTTTACCGATGGCAACGGCATTTTCAGTAGACCATTCTCCTAATGCAGGCAATCTTTCTACTTCTACTCTATCTTCTTTTGATCGAAAAGGATTCACTTTATAAACACCTTTTGCGTTACCGCCCCATTCGCCACCAGCAAGGTATAAAGGTCCGAAACCATGCTCTTCAACTGTTATAGCAGAACCAGAACACATAGCCGTAAATGCTGTAGCTGTTGAATTAACAATATAATCGCCCTGTAATGGCTGAAGTTCTGAGTTTAACATTATTCTCGCAATAGAATAATCTGCTTCTAAATTATTTATCAAAGCGTAGTTACCATCTTCAGTAGGAAAAAGTGCAGCACCATCCATATAAGACCCGTAAACAAACGTAGAATCTGACTCTAGTATATCGGCAGAAGACATAATCATATTAAGTTCGGCAGATGCTGCAAATGCACCTTTAAGTTCAAACAATTCATTCGGAGTTACAGAACTAGTTAATGGTATGGATTCTGCCAAAGTTAAATCTTGACCGTCGACACCATCTTCTCCGTTAGTACCATCAGCGCCATCGACACCATCAATGCCGTTTGTTCCATTTGTACCATCAGCACCATCTTCGCCCTCACAGCTCATTACTGCCAATCCGAGGCAAGAAAGAATCATTGCTTTGAATAGTAAATTTTTTGATTTTTTCATTATCAATATAGTTTTTAGGTTATGAATGCCAAAACTATATAGACAACCTTTTAGAAAGGTTCACTGAAAATTAGCAATTGATGAACAGAAGTTTATGCTTATGTTAAGATGTAAAATTAACTTGAATTTGAAGTGATCTAAACTTGAAATTCAAGTTAATTTAAATGTAATACCACTAATTTATAATATGTTATGATACTATTCCTAAATTACCTAAAGACAACGCTTGTTCTTTACCACCTTCTGCGATTGACTTATATATAGCTTCAACAATAATCATATCTCTTTTTCCCATTTCACCCGGTGCGATGTTTTTGGTACCTAATAGCACATGCTTAGCAAAATCGTCCATCTGTAAAGCTTGTTGTCTTTTAAATGGAAATTCTATAGTATTACCGTTTGATGTTCTTCCACTAATTGGTCCGTAACTATGAGCAGGATCCAACTCAAACCAACCATTACTACAATGGCATTTTAATCGGTTACCATTTGCGTTGTGTGAAGTCATCATATGTGCAACTGCACCATTTGCAAATTTAAATTGTGCGGTAATGGTTTCATCAGTATCCTTAAAATAGAAGGGGCGTGTACTAAACTCCTGTGCAGAAACAGAAATAGGATTTTCACCTGTACCATAAATACTAGTTTGTATCGCATATACACCCATATTCATTAAAGCACCACCACCAGAAAGCGACTTATTTAATCGCCATTGATCAGGATTACCATTAGAAATATATCCTGCATCCGAAGCAACAAAAAGCACATCACCAAAAGTTTTTTCTTTTACGAATTTTTTTACTTCATTGGTATAAGGGTCGCTCTGCATTCTATAACCAACACCCAGTTTTACATTATTCTCTTTACAAGCATTTATGATAGCATCACATTCTTCAACGCTAACTGCCATTGGTTTTTCGCAAATAACATGTTTACCAGCTTTTGCAGCTCGAATACAAAAATCTACATGCATACTGTTAGGTAATACAACATAAACGATATCGATATCATCGTTTTTTACTATGGTATCAAAATTATCGTAATTGTAAATATTCTTTTTGGGCAGATAATATTTTTCCTGCCAAATAGCTTCTTTCTCTTTGGTACCTGTAACAATACCACCCAAATAACAATGTTCAGTCTCTAACAGCGATGGTGCAAGTTGATGTTCACTATAACTTCCTAAACCTACTAATGCTATACCCAATTTTCCACCTTTCTTGCGATTATAGAAGGCTTTAGCTAAAGGTATATTGCCTATCAATGCTGTTCCTAATATTCCTTTGGCAGCTATACCGCTAAATGAGCGTCTTGATAATTTCTTCATGTGTCTATTTTAATGCTTTAGAAAATTATATAAAAATCATTGAACTTCATCGAACCTATCATGAATTTTATATTAAGAATATACAGTACTATAAAGTGTCGTATTCTATCTTATAGTCTTCATAAATGAAGAATTGATATTAACCTTTTAAACAGTAAAGATGGAAGTAAATATTAAGCTTTTATTCTTATTTTCGTTTTACAACAGAACCTTATCAAACCATGAAAAAACTTTTACAATTAACCATTTGTATGGCTACCTCGATAATCGTAGCCCAGTCCAGAGAAATACCGGTCGACACCGTTATTACCACCACCCACAATGCAACCATTAACGGTGCTACTTTTGCGTATACCGCGCAAACGGGTACACAACCCGTGTGGGATGAAAATGCAAAACCTATTGCAACCCTGCATTACACCTATTACACACGAAATAATATTAAAGATCGTGCTGCAAGACCATTATTGATATCATTTAATGGAGGACCAGGTTCTGGATCTGTTTGGATGCATTTAGCATATACGGGTCCAAAAATATTAAAGATCGATGATGAAGGATACCCGGTACAACCATATGGCGTAAGTGCAAATCCGCATTCAGTTTTAGACGTAGCAGATATTGTATACGTCAACCCTGTCAATACCGGATATAGCAGAACCATACCTGCAAGCGGAAAGGAAGTTGATCGGGATAAGTTCTTTGGAATTAATGCCGATATAAAGTATTTAGCAGAATGGCTGAACACCTTTGTAACCAGAAATAACAGATGGCGCTCACCTAAATATATTATCGGCGAAAGTTATGGTGGCACCCGCGTTATGGGACTTTCTTTAGCCCTACAAGAACAACAATGGATGTACCTAAATGGAGTAATTATGGTTTCACCTGCCGATTATAAAGTGATACAAAACTCCGGACCGGTCGCTGAAGCAATAAACTTACCATATTATACAGCGGCAGCTTGGCATCATAATATGTTACCTGCAGCTTTACAGAGTAAAGATTTACTAGAAATTTTACCAGAATCGGAAGCGTATACAATAGATAAATTAATGCCAGCATTAGCAAAAGGCGGATTCTTAGAAACTACTGAAAAAGAAGCTATTGCAGAAAAGATGGCTTATTACTCCGGTTTAAATAAAAAAGATATTCTTAATCAAAACCTAGTAGTACCTACCTCATTCTTCTGGAAAAATATTTTAAAAGATAAAAGTGGTTATACCGTAGGTCGCCTAGATTCTAGATACTTAGGTATTGACAAACAATTGGCAGGTATGAAGCCAGATTATAACTCTGAATTAACATCTTGGCTACATAGTTTTACCCCAGCAATCAATTATTATTTACAAGAAGAACTGAATTTTAAAACAGATGTGAAGTATAATATGTTCGGGCCTGTACACCCTTGGAACAATGATGACGATAATACTAGAGAAGATTTAAGACTGGCAATGGCACAGAACCCATACTTGAACGTAATGGTACAATCTGGGTATTACGATGGTGCTACCACCTATTTTAATGCAAAATATACCATGTGGCAAGTAGACCCAAGTGGTCGCATGAAAGATAGATTCAGCTTTAAAGGTTACCGATCAGGGCACATGATGTATTTAAGAAGAGAAGACTTAAAAACTGCAAATGATGACATTCGTAATTTTATAACACGAACAGTGGCAATAGATAGAAGTGCAAAATATGAATAGAAAATTAATTTTCTAGAACAGTACTAGACATTCCCAATACGAGCAATGAATTTATTTCTGTTGTTTCTGTTGGGAATTTCTTTTCTAACCTAAAATCTGCTGTTTTAATAGCATCTCTATAAAGTTGTTCTCTTTTACGTTGTTTCTTTTTCTTGAAAATATCAATAGTCAATCCGACGGTGGCACCACCAAGAACTGTCGCCAAAAGATCTTCATTACTCCAACCACCATATTGTTTTTGATCAATACTTTCTTTTGCCAAACCAATCAGCAAACTACCACCAACAGCACCAACGAAGGTCCATGTTCTATCACCATCAGAAATTTCATTAGCTACACCAGCACCAACCAATCCATAAAGATTTCCTCCTAAAAAATGAAGTACTTTATCCTGTTCTATTTGACCGAATGTACTTTGTAGTGTAAAAGTATAAATTATTATTATCAGTATATTTTTCATACCGCGCAAAGATAAAATTCTATATCATGCATCTGGTATAAAAATCGTTACTATTAGTTAGTTAAATTCTCTGTAGCTATATTTTATATTATCTTACATAATTTTAAACTATATGGAACTAAAGAATTTTATAAAGAGTCTATCTATCATGCATTTGTTCTTACTTATTGGCTTAAGTATTTTTACTATTTGGGTGATTTTTCAAATCAATACCTTTAATACAGATAGCAATGGAGAGAGCATATTTTTATATGCAGTACCGGTAATTTCCATAATAGGTTATTTTGGAAGTCAATGGGTATTTAAAAAAATGACTGCTAAAATTCAGTTAAACACACGATTAGAAGACAAATTAAAAAAATATCAGTCTGCCTTACACATCAAATACGCACTTATTGAGATGCCTGCATTTATAGGTCTCTTCGCCTATTATAATACAGGTAACGCATTACCACTAGCAATCTCAATTTGTTTGTTGGCTTATTTAGCAGTGCAAAGACCAAATAAAGATCACATCATTAAAAATGTTCCATTGACCTCAGAAGAACAAAGTCAAATTCAAAGTGCATAAACAACATATAAAATGAAAAAAACAAAAACTTTAATTTTAACCTGTATGTTATCGTTCTTAGGTTTAACCACAATTAATGCACAAGACTGGGCAGATTTAAAACATTTTGAAAAAGCTAATGCCGAAGTACCAGCTGTATCAGATAATGAAGAACGGGTTGTATTTATGGGCAACTCCATTACCATAGGTTGGTTAAACAAACATCCTGAGTTTTTTGAAGGTAAACCATATATTAACCGAGGTATTAGCGGACAAACTACGCCACAGATGCTTATTCGTTTTAGACAAGATGTAATTAAGCTACATCCGAAAGTAGTGACAATATTAGCTGGCACTAATGATATAGCAGGTAATACAGGTCCGTCAACCTTAGAAATGATTATGGATAATATAAAAGGGATGGCAGAACTTGCTCATGCCAACGGTATCAAAGTTATTTTATCTTCTACCCTACCTGCATACGATTACCCTTGGAAACCGGGTTTAGAACCAGCAGGTAAAATCATCGAATTAAATAAAATGATAAAAGAATATGCCGATTCTAAAGGTCATATCTATTTAGATTATTTCTCTGCTATGGTAGATGAACGTAATGGCTTACCAAAAAAATACGCCGAAGATGAAGTACACCCAACCGTTGAAGGTTATAAAGTGATGGAACCATTGGTAGAAGCAGCCATTACAGAAGCTTTAAATAAATAAAATTCAACCAAAATATTGATTCGAAAATTCAGCTTTTAAAACTAGTTAAGATTTGATTATTTTTGAAGAAATTTGATTACTACAAAAAATGAAAAAAACACTATTTCTACTGGTCGCTACGGCCATGGCATGCAATTCTTCTCAAAAAACCGTTACAGATGCCGCAATTGAAGAAGCGTCATCAGTTGCATCTGAAATTTCATTTGCAGAAACAATTACTGAAGCAGAATTAAAAGAGCACTTATACATTTATGCTTCAGATGAATTCGAAGGTAGAGAAACCGGTCAACCAGGTCAGAAAAAGGCAATAGCATATATAAAAGCAGAATATGAAAAACTAGGTATACCTGCGGCTAAAAAAGATGGTAATTATTTTCAAGAGGTTCCATTAGAAATCAGTAAACTTCCTATTGGTAAGTTAAGTGTTGATGGAACTGATTTTGCTGTTGGCGAGCATGTATTAACTTTTTCAGCTGCCAACATATCAACTGACGATATCGTTTATGCAGCTTATGGAATAGATGATGAAACATATTCTAATTACAATGACCTTAATGTAGAAGGTAAGATTGTTTTAATGAAGTCAGGTGAGCCAAAAAATGATGATGGGACCTTTATAATTTCTGGAACTACCGAAACTTCTAACTGGAGCAATATGTCAGAATCTTTGACAAAAAGAGTACAGATTGCTATGGATAAAGGTGCTATTGGTGTACTATATTACGATGCAGATAATTTCAGTCGATTTAAGCGCAGGTTCGAATCAATGAAAACAAATAATAATGGCAGAATGGAAGTTGTAGATAATAGCGCTCCAGAATTCTACAACTTGTTTATTGACCAAACACTTGCAAAAAGCTTTTTATCAACTATTGACATAGATGATAAGCCACAAATTTTGAGCAAAAAATTACAATTAGATTTCGAGAGTTCAAATGATAAAATTTCATCAGAAAACGTTGCAGCTATATTAAAAGGTACTGAGAAGCCGAATGAATATTTAGTGATTTCTTCGCACTTAGACCATATAGGTATTACAGGTGATGGTGAAATAAACAATGGTGCAGATGATGATGGTTCTGGTACTGTTGCGCTTTTAGAAATTGCCGAAGCTTTTAAGAAAGCAGCAGATGCAGGTAACGGACCAAAAAGATCTATTGTATTCTTGCACGTTACTGGTGAAGAGAAAGGTTTATTAGGATCTCAGTATTACACCGATGTAGACCCAATTGTTCCGCTTGCGAATACTGTTGCCAATTTAAATATTGATATGATAGGTAGAATAGACCCAGAACGTGAAGGAGACCGCAACTATATCTATTTGATAGGTTCAGATAAATTAAGTTCAGAACTTCATAACCTTTCTGAAGAGGTAAATAAAAAATTCACCAATATTGAATTGGATTATACTTATAATGATGAGAACGATCCAAACCGTTTTTACTACAGAAGTGACCATTATAACTTCGCCAAAAACAATATTCCGATTATATTTTATTTTAACGGTACTCACGCCGATTACCACAAACCAAGCGATACGCCAGATAAAATTAACTACGATCTTTTAGAAAATAGATCTCGATTAGTTTTTTATACGGCATGGGAAATTACAAATAGAGAAAATAAGTTGAAAGTAGACTAGCAATCAACTTCTTAAAACTTAGAAAAGCCTTGTGAACATTATGATTTACAAGGCTTTTTTATACTTTATAGTTAAAGTATGTAAATGGTCTAAAACAAAAAAGTCTTAGAAATGAATCTAAGACTTTTTATCTGCTTTTAGGGTGGAAGACCGGGTTCGAACCGGCGACCCTCGGTACCACAAACCGATGCTCTAACCAGCTGAGCTACAACCACCATTTGTAATCGAGTGCAAAGATAATTTTTTTAAACAGTTCTAACAAATAATAATTTGAAATTTCAATAAATATTTAATTTTAGGAATCATTTATAATAAATTTTCTAACTTGAAGTTTTATTTAACACAACCTATTAAGATTATACCACATTCATAATGCATTCTATATCAAATTATAAGCATAATTTTTTACTATTTGCATTTATATGTACAAGCTTTTTTACTGCTCTCGCCCAAAAAGACAGTATTAATTATTATCATGAAAAAATTTCGAAATTAACCAATTCCCCTAACTTTTCAGAAAACACTCCTAATTATATTGACAACCTAAACCATCTCTCTTACTACCAAAGACTTATAGAGCAAGACTCCTCGCTAATAAATGCAGAACGAGCACTTGCACTGAGTAAGAAAAATAAATATACACAAGGTGAGCTTGAGGCCTTGGCAAATCTTGCAACTATATACTTATACACAGCTCAAACAGATAAGTCAATTGATTTCAGTTTAGAGACCATAAAAAATCCTGATTTAAAAAAGTACCCAAAAACAGAAATGAAAATTTATAATATTCTCGGACAAGGATATTATTTCAAAAATGACTACCCTTCCACTTACATTCAATTCTTACATACGCTAGCTATAGCAGAAAAGAATAGTGATCAATTTCACTTGTTTCGAATGAATATGAATTTGGGCACTATTTTTAATCGCCTAGAGGACCATGAGGAGGCTTTAAAATATTATGCTGTTGCCATTAAACACGTTAAAAAATTAAAAGACCCTACTAAAGAAGCTATGCTGCTAAGCAATATGGCATTCTTAAATATTGAATTAGGAAATTTAGAACAAGCAAAGATTGAATTAGACGAAACATTCGCGCTGCTTGAAAAAAATAAGCAAATAACATGGTTAGCATGGACTTACTCTACCTTAGGCTTATATTATTTAACATTAAATGATTTTGAAAATGCTTTAGTAAATTATCAGAAATCTTTAGATATGCATGATGAGTTCAATGATGTTAAAGCAAAAGCTGAAGTAAAATATGGTCTCGGAAGATCCTATTTAGGATTAAATAATTTCGTAAAAGCTGAGGCCAATATAAATGAAAGTGTAACGCTTTATGCATCTTCTGATCATGAAAAAGGTCTAGAAAGAGCATATAGAACGTTATATGAAATTAACAAAAGTCAAGATAACGTAGCCGAATCTTTAAAATATCTTGAATTAACCGAAAAACTTTCTAACGATATTTTTAAGAAAAATAATAGACGAAATTTAACAATGCTAAATGCTAAATTAAATTTCGAAAAAGAAACTGAAAATTTAAAAGCTCAGAATGAATTAGCGTTAAACCAACAACGTAAATATGTAAAATGGTCACTTGCAGGACTATTTGCTTTAATGGTCATTGTATTTATAATCTTAAAAGCCAATAAGCGAGAAAAAGTTCTAAATAAAAAATTAGCTAGCCAAGCAGAAATTTTAAACAAAAATCAAGAAAGCCTTACTCAAATAAATGCCAATCAAGATCACTTGTTTTCAATAGTCGGTCATGACTTAAGAGGACCCATCAATTCTTTGAATGATATACTGAGCTTATATTTAGAAGATAAAGAAGGTAAGGTTTATTTCGAAAAATTTGCTCCACAACTTAAGGAAGACCTAGAACAAGTTCAATTTACCATGGACAACTTATTACATTGGGGAAAAACACAAATGCAAGGCAGTTCTATTAACGTAAAAAGCATTTCTGTGAAGTATGAGCTAGATATCATATTACAATTGTACAGAAATGAGATAAACAAAAAGTCCATTATCATCAATAACCAAGTTGCTGCAAACCATAAAGTTTTTGCTGATCAACAGCAATTCAATATTATTTTTAGAAATTTAATAAGCAATGCTATTAAGTTTACTCCCAATGAAGGGATGATTACAATAACTACCGTAATAAAAGATAAAAATTTGGTGATACAAGTCACAGATACCGGAGTTGGTATGACGGAAACCGATGTGCAAAAACTTTTTAGCAATACCGAAAACTTCTCTAAATATGGTACAAATTTTGAAAAAGGAACCGGTTTGGGCCTGCGCTTGGTAAAAGCAATGGTTATAAAAAATAACGGTGAAATAATTGTAAATAGTCAACCAAATAAGGGTAGCCAATTTATGGTAGAATTACCTGTAGATAAGGTTTAATTTTTTTCGAAATTTTATCATTTACATTCATCAAACCATTTTTAAATAGAGCGGAGTACGTTTAAAAATCAGTATAAAATCAAATTAATATTTACCTCTTCAAAGTCCAAATCATCGACCAATTACATCTTTAAAACGATAAAACACACAATAAATCGTGTTTCACAACATTTATTGCTTTTCCATAAAGTTCTAAACTAATTTTAGAATCTCATTATTGAGCGAGCTCTATGAATCTTAGAATACTAAAACCATTTTTGCAAGACAGCCTCCTAAAAGGCTGCATAGTGGTATTCTTTTTTTTAAACCTTTCTACAAACAGTATTTCTGCTCAAAGCTCTAAAAGAGATACATTGATACAAGAACTAGAGGCACTTAAGAACTCTGCTTCTTTCAGCGCTAAGGATACACTTTATATTCAAAATCTAATTAATCTTGCTGCAGAATATCGCTATCAAAATTTAGAAACTTTACTTACACTTAGCAAAAAAAGTTTAGAGCTTAGTAAGAAGGCAGGTTATATAAATGGAGAGATTAGTTCTTATCATTCTTTAGGAGGGTATTATTCTGACAAAGGTAAGATAGATCAGGCTATTTCAAGTTTTACAAAGGCATATGACCTCGCTAATCAGCATAATAATGACTTTTTAAAAGCTAGTACCTTAAATGACTTAGCTAAAGAATATTATTATAAAGGCGACTATTCAAAAGCTTTAAAATGGTACTTGGCTACCATTGAAATTGCTGAAAAAAATAATTATAAAAATATTATATCAATAGTAAACGACAACATTGCACATTTATATCTAGAACAAAAAGATTACGAGCAAGCAATGGTGTTTTTACAAAAATCTAAAACAATTCACGAGGACATAGGCAACCCTTTATTTCTGGCTGAAACCTTAAGTAATATCGCTTCTACATATGCAGATATGAACGAGTTAGAATATGCCATGTATAATGTCAATATTAGCATTGCTACCTTCGAAAAAGAAAAAATATTAGAATGGCTAGCCTACTGTTATGAAATAAAAGGGAAGATATATCTCAAAAAAAATAAAAATACTTGGGCTTTATACTGGTATAAACAAAGCGAATTACTTCATAAAGAAATAGAAGATGATCGTGGCAAAATAGATTTGTTAAATGGTATGACCGAGGCATATTTAAATCTTAATAAAGATAGTATAGCTGAAGTATATGCCTTGAATGCATTTGAATTATCAAAAAAAATTGGATTAAGAGTCGGTATAAAAAACAGCACACAAAAGCTCGCTAAAATATTCAAGAACAAAAAAGACTTTGAAAAATCCCTTTGGTATCATGAACTTTATCAAGTTACTTATGAGTCTCTATCAGCAACTAATAATGAAAAAGCATTGAACATGCTTAAAACTAGGGTAGAATATGACCAACAAAGGCAGCAATTAATTATTGAAAATGAAAAAGCTTTAGCGAAACGAAATATATACATTTATATCTTTATTGTAATACTTATAATCTTCGCCATTATCACCTTTCTTATTCATAGAAATGAAAAAGAACAGAAAAAATTAAACTTAGAGCTTAGAAACAAAAAAGCAGATTTAGAAGAAAAACAAGCTTATCTAAACGAACTTAATCAAACGAAAAATAAGCTATTCTCTATCATCGGTCACGATTTAAGAGGACCAATAGGTGCATTTCAAGGGCTCTTAAAATTATTTAAAGAAGGAGAAATGAGTAAGGACGAATTCTTGAATTTTGTACCGAAACTGAAAGTAGATATTGATACTATTTCATTCACCCTTAATAACTTACTATCTTGGGGTCAAACACAAATGAACGGGTCAATTACAAGACATTCTGTAACTAACTTAGATTGTATAGTTGAGGAGAATATTGCATTATTATCTGAAATTGCAGAAGCTAAGTCAATTACTTTAGTAAATAGAATTGAGCCAAATTGCCAAATTTGGTCAGACCCGAACCAAATAGATATTATCATAAGAAATTTATTGAGCAACGCCCTAAAATTTACTCCTAACAATGGTCAAATTATTATTGGTGCTATTCAAAAAATTAAAACATGCGAAATATATGTTAAGGATAACGGTTTGGGCATGACTGAAGATATTATTGACAAATTATTTGAAAAAGACTCTAACCACACCACCTACGGCACCAATGATGAAAAAGGTACCGGACTCGGGCTTTCGTTATGTAAAGAAATGGTCGAGAAAAATAATGGCAAAATATGGGTACATAGTGCCTTAGGTAAAGGCTCTAGTTTTTATTTCACCATACCAAGATTACAGAAACAATATAAAGTATCTGCTTAAATTAAATGGTCAAGCGAATCTACCGCTACCATTCTTTCGACCGTAAAACCTTCGGCATAGTCAACACCCACTAATCTACCTAAATCTTTAGCTCTATAATGTACGCTTTCAATAAAGGTTTTGCTACTTATAGGAGTTTCTGGCTCGTTGCTTTTTGGATCATGAAACTGAGATGTATATGCTAAAATCGCATCGGTCTTAGCTTCAATATAATCACTAATATCTACCACAAAATCGGGAGTAATATTCTTCCACTGTATGAAATGATATACCAATTTAGGGCGCCATTCTTGTTGGTTTTCCTCTCCTATTTTTGTTTCTACACGTCTTAGCCCGCTTAAAAAACAAGCATCACTAACAAGCTTACTACCTTTGCCATGATCAATATGTCGATCATCTATGGCATTGCACAAAACAATTTGCGGTCTGTATTTACGAATGATTTTTACAATTTCAAGTTGATGGGTTTCATCGTTTACGAAAAAGCCATCTCTGAATCTTAAATTTTCACGAACTGCTACTCCTAAAATTTTTCCTGCATTTGCAGATTCTTGATCACGAATTTCAGCAGAACCTCTTGTACCCAATTCACCACGGGTTAAGTCTATAATGCCTACTTTTTTACCTAGTGCAATTTCTTTGGCAATGGTACCGCCTGCCCCTAATTCTGCATCATCAGGATGCGCTCCAAATACTAAAATATCCAACTTCATGCTATGCTAATTGTAATTGATGTAATTATTTTAAACTTTCTAAAGCTTGTAAAATATCTTGCTTTAAGTCGTCTACTTCTTCAATACCTACAGAAAAACGAATTAATCCGTCGGCTATACCTTGTTCTGCTCTAACTTCTGCACTCATTAACGCATGAGAAGTTTGTGTTGGTGATAAAACCGTACTCTCTACCCCTGCCAAACTCATTGACGATTTTATTAATTGTAATGCCTTCTGAAATTTAGATGCATTAAAGCTAGAATTCAATTCGAACGATAACATTCCGCCGAATCCTTTCATTTGTTTTTTAGCAATATCATGATCAGGGTGAGATGGTAAACCAGGGTAATATACTTTTTCAATTTCAGGTAATCCGTCTAAAAAATGAGCCATTGCCAATGCGTTCTCATTTTGCGCCCGTACACGAATACCCATCGTTTTCATACTCCTTTCCAATAGCCAAACCGTATAATCACTAAGACTACCACCAAAATTCTTTGCCAAATGAAAAATACGCTCCATATTTTCTTTTGTAGAAGCTACTGCGCCTGCACAAATATCTGAATGACCACCCATATATTTGGTAGCACTGTGTATTACCACATCAATTCCAAAATCAATTGGGTTTTGGTTCACCGGACTTGCGAAGGTATTATCAATTAAAGTTGTGATTCCGTGTTTTTTTGCAATAGTAGCAACAGCCTCTAAATCAGTAATTGTCAATAGCGGATTAGAAGGTGTTTCTATGTAAATAACCTTTGTGTTCTCTTTAATTTTCGCTTCAAACGCTTCGGCACCCCACCCTTCGGTAAAAGAATATTCGATTCCGTATTTAGAAAACTCCTCGTTCACCAAATTATATGTTCCTCCGTATAAAGTCTGTTGTAAAACCACATGGTCTCCTGCTTTTAAAAAAGCCATTAAAGCCGTACTGACTGCAGCCATACCACTACCAAAAATAAGTGCAGATTCTGCATGCTCTAATGCCGCTACTTTTTTGCAAAGCCCTTCTTGGTTTGGGGTGTTAAAGTATCTTGGATACCGTTTTACATCAACATCTTCATAAGCATAAGATGTACTCATATATAATGGAGAAATGGCACCTTTATGTTGTTTATCTTCTAATTCACCTACGTGGGTACAAATAGTGTTCAAGCCTTTTTTATTCGAATTCATATGTAAAAATTATAGAAAATAAAGGTAAGAAAATAGAATGTAAACAAACACACTATCCAACATCTGTATGTTAGCATTAAAACAGTAGAACTTAGGTCTCAAAATTGGTATTAAACTTTCAAAATATTATTAAAAATACCTTTCCCATCTTTTAACTCATCACTATTCATCTATCAAAACTTTATTAAATTGAGTTAACTATTAAGAAATACGTAATACTGCATTCTAAAACCGTTTAAACACATCTACTTTCCCATTTTGTTTCTAGATTTAAACTTCAACTTGTCAAAACCTATATAAAATCGAACCCATGAAGAAGAAACATGCTTATATCATTTTACTTGTTTTCACTATTTCAGCGTGCAAAAATCAAAAACCTGCAACTCAAGGATATCAAGGTCAGGGCAAAAGTGCCGTTGTTTCTACCTTATCGAAACCAGTTCAAAAACAATGGAAAGGTATTTGGACATTTGATGACGACGCTACTTTCTTTAGCAATGATTTTGAAAGCGGAAGGTTAAATGGAATAACTTCTGATGGAAATAATCATTATACAGCTTTAATTACAGCTGAAAATACTCCTGTAAATGTGAGTCCGTGGTATGCTTTCAAAGTTTGGTCAAAAACACCTAAGACCATCACTATTAAAATGACCTACCAAGATTCTAGAAGTAGATACTACCCAAAAATAAGTAGTGATGGCGAAAATTTCACTCCGTTAGATAGCGCCAATTTTATAGGAATAAATAAAGGAACGGGTGATTTTGGAATTAAAGCGGTACCAGAGATGGTAGAACTAAAAGTGGCTATTAGCGAAGTGCCCACTTATATCACTGCACAAGAACTTTACGAATCTACAAGAGTAAAAAGTTGGATAGATTCTTTAACCACCAAAAATTTCATATCTACTTATGAAATAGGAAAAAGTAGAGAGAATAGGTCAATGAATATAATGGAAGTTAGTAATGGTAGGCACAAAAAAGCAGTTATGGTTATTTCTAGACAACACCCACCAGAAGTTACCGGGTTTCTTGCCATGAAGTCTTTTATTGAAACTTTAAGCGGAGACTCGCCAAAGGCTCAAAAATTTAGAAACAACTATGATTTGTTTGTTGTGCCATTAATGAACCCTGACGGTGTTGATAACGGTAACTGGCGTCATAATATGGGCGGAATAGATTTGAATAGAGATTGGCAAGATTTCAATCAACCAGAAACAAGAAGTGTTAGAGACTTTTTGATGAAAAAAGAATCTGAAGGCTATGAATTTGTTTTCGGAGCGGATTTCCATTCCACATGGGACGATATCTACTACCCTATCGACTCAACAATAACTGGTGAGAAAGGTAAAATAGTTTTTGATTGGATAAAGAACATCACCAATAGATTACCACAAAAGCATACGAATATAAATCCATCGAAGGATATTAAACCGACTATGGTTTCACGTAATTATTTTTATGTGAATCACGGTATGCCTGCCATTGTTTTTGAATTAGGCGATAATACCCCAAGAGATTTCTTAAAGCAAAAAGGTCGAGTAGCCGCTGAAGAATTAATGGATTTACTTGATAGTCAAGATTAAAGAAGTATAAGTAATTAAAAATAGAAAAAGCCTCATAGATGTACTCTGAGGCTTTTCAATACTGTATATTTTATCTTATTTACTATAGTTGACTTTATATCTCCAATAGCTGATTCCCCCTAATACTAATACTCCCGAAACTAAATAGTATATAAACGTTGGTGTAATTACTTGTGCACCACTGGCATAACTATGTAGACCCACTAAGTAAAAGTTTACACCGAAATAGGTCATCATTATACTACCGAAAGCAACAACACTCATAAAGTTGAAGGTCCATTTACCTCTTAAACCTGGTACTAATCTTGTATGAATTACAAAGGCATAAATCATGATTGAAACCAATGCCCAGGTCTCTTTTGGATCCCAGCCCCAGTAACGACCCCAGCTTTCATTTGCCCATTGTCCTCCCAAGAAGTTACCAATGGTAAGCATTACAAGTCCTGTGGTTAAAGCCAACTCGTTAATTATAGTCAGTTCTTTTATATTGATTGTCATACGCTCTTTATTCTTTTTAGTAGTCAGAATCATTAAGATTAGAGAAACCAATCCTAATATCATACCTACGGTTAAAGGTCCGTAACTACCAACAATAACTGCAACATGTATCATTAACCAATAACTGTCCAAAACCGGCTGTAGATTGGCAATAGAAGGATCAATCCAACTTTGGTGTGCTATCCATAAAAGCATGGATGTAACAAAAGCAGATGCTGCAAATGTCATATCACTTTTACGACCAAAAGCCCATCCTATACCCATGGTAGCCCATGCCACATACAAAATACTTTCGTAAGCATTACTCCATGGAGCATGACCAGAAATATACCATCGTAAGACTAATCCGGCAGTGTGCCATAAGAAAAGCAGCAATATCGTTCCTTTAAAGAAGTAAATAGCTATCCTCCAAATAGAACGGTCCTTAAAAATCTGAAAAATCAATGTGAAGAACATTAATAAGCCTACAAGAGCGTAATACTGATAAAGTCTATTAAAAATATTCAACTTATTATAAATAACCTCGGTATTGACTTTCTGTTGAGAAGGTAAAACCTCACTACCGTGATTTAGCTGATTTTGTTGAAAGGCTCCCAGTAATTTATCAGACGAAGTGTAATCACCACTTTGTTGCGCTTTGCCTAAAGTCATTAAATAATACGGCATAGCATTCTTTACAAAGTTAGAATACAGTGAATCTCTGATTTCATATTGTCCTCCTCTATATTCTACCGCTGAAATCCATTTGTTATTCTCATCATCTAATAATGGAAATATCTTAACGATATCTTGCCCTAAAGCTTGATTTAAAAGACTCAATCTAATATTGGCATCTTTAAAATCTTGTTGAAACTTATTCGGATTAGTAGTAGCTGTTGCCTCCCGTAAAAAAGGCTCTAATTTATACTGTCCTTTAGAATCAAAGAAATCTGTAGCCTTTACATACTCTTGACCTGAAGGAATTCCTATAACATTTCTAATACTATCATTTTGAGATTTCTTATCTAAAGCAATGAACTCCGTATTATACCAAACCGCAGGATTCATCATCATAGAAAGTAAAATCTGATCAGAATTATACCCTAAATAGGTGTCTTTCAAACTTAACTTACGAAGTAGTTCTGATGAAAAGGTATTGATGGGTTTCATTCGCCCACCTTCATCTTGTATGACCAGCTTACCAAATTTATCGGCATGCTCTTTACTGACCATACTAGCTTCAAGCAAAGAATCTATTTGAATTTTACTAGGCGCCTGTAGATGTACTTCTTCTGGCGTATGTTGATCTTGCGCAAAAGATGAGAATGAAAACGCCATTAATACAGTGATAACACCAAACATTTTTTTCTTTTTTATTTTCAATTCATCTAAAGAATTAGCCAAATCCTTGAAACGCGTTTTACCAAAAAACATAATCCCCATTAAACCGATATATAAAAGAAAGTAACCAATGTAGGTAATCCAAGTTCCCCAAAAATCATGGTTCACAGATAAAACTGTACCTTTTTCATCTGGATCAAAGCTAGATTGAAAAAAGCGATATCCGTCATGATCCAATACATGGTTCATAAAAATATCATAGTCAAAAGGTCTTTCATCTTCAATAGTTACTCTGCTCATATATGAAGAATATCCTTTTTCGGTGCCAGGATATTTCTCGGCTATAAAATCATTCAGTTTAATACCAAAAGGTAAATCATACACTTTAGATCCGTATCGAATAGAAAAATTGAGTCCGCCAACATTTACTTTTTCACTAAAATCTGAAGGACCTTTACTACCTAATAACTTAATCTGTTTTGTTTCTCCGTTAGCAGTAACATCAAAAACAATGGCATCTTGATCTATTTTAGTTTTCTCGGCATCAAGTATTTCAACAATACCATATGAACCTTGCGTTACAGAATCTGGAATAACAAACTGCATACCAGCTGTGTTGTATAGGGACCGAAGTTGTAAAGGTTGTAAACTATCTTTTACCAATAACCCTTGAAATTGGTCTGCCATTCGCATAAAATTACCTTCAAAAGGCGCATGAATTTGGTAGACAGAATCGTTCGTCATTATATTAATGGCACCATCGGTTTTATTATTTAAAGAAAAAAGAACATTGTGTATACTAGCAACCTTACCATCTTCTAAATAATGATCATGACGTTCACCATCACCAGCTTCTACTATTTTAAGGAATTTGGTTCCATTAGCATCTGGCAATAAACCTTGTTTAGCTCCTTTAATAAATTCAACATAAGAAACTTCAAAATCTTCGCCATTGAAATCGGCTTTCCATGGTAGGTTAGATTTTATAGCTTCTGGTGTAACAATTATCTTATCTTCTAAAATTTTTCGACGTGCCTCGCCTTCAATCTCACCATCAACAAAAACCGTTAAATACGTTTTATCCGAATAAAAAACCTTTTCTGTTTTACCTTCACGAATAGGCATCATACCTTCATAACTGATATATCGGGTTACAAATGCTCCTATAATAATCAGCACCCAAGATAAATGCAGCGTTAGTACAGGCCATTTCTCTAAACGTAACAAACGATATCTCGATATATTACCAAAGAAGTTGATTACAAAGAATACCATAATAACTTCGAACCACCAGGCATTATAAATCCAAATTCGTGCAGTTTCTGTACTATACCAACTTTCAATGAAAGTACCGAATGCCATTGCAGTGGCAAAAACGATAAATAAGATGGACATTAAACGTGTAGAGAAGAATATTTTTTTGAACATTTCCGTCATGGAAGATAGGAGTTGATTTTCAAGATGCAAAAATAAGGCCTTTTCATCATTTAAGGATGCCTTTTACTGCTTTTAAACTTCACAGAAACTGTTAATTTTAATATAACAAGACTATTATAAACTTTGTATTTTTGCGGCATGATATCCGTAGTAATAGTTGGTACAGGAAATGTGGCTCAAAATCTTTATCAAGCTTTTGAAAAATCAAGTAATGTAACCATTAAGCAAGTAATTGGTAGAAACCGAGAACATTTGGCTTTTGTCAACAGTACTGTTCTGTCAAGCACAAATTTTAATAGAATTGAAACTTCAGATGTGTATATACTTGCAGTTTCAGATGATGCCATAAAACTAGTTGCCGATAATTTTAAAGATATTGATGGGCTTTTAGTACACACATCTGGTGCAACTTCACTTGAAGCCATAAAATGTGCGAAACGTGCGGGCATTTTTTACCCACTACAAACTTTTACAAAAGGTAAGATTATTGAATTTGATACTATTCCTATTTGCATAGAAGCAACAAATGAAGAAGACCTTAAATTATTAAAACAGCTTGGTGAAGCATTAGGCAAAACAGTAGTTGAAATAGATTCAGAACAACGAAAAACATTACATGTAGCAGCGGTATTTGTAAATAATTTTACCAATTATATGTATACGATTGGTGCCGAGATATGCGAAGAACATAATATCGACTTTAAACTATTACGACCCTTAATTAAAGAAACTGCCGCAAAATTAGATACGCTAACACCTATGCAAGCCCAAACGGGACCTGCAAAACGTGGAGACCAACAAACTTTACACAATCATTTACTAATTATAAAAGACAAACACCAACGGGAACTGTACACCCTATTAAGTAACACAATTAAAGAAAAGCATGGAAAAGAGTTATAAAGAGTATTTAAAAGATATTACCACATTTGTATTTGATGTTGATGGGGTATTTACAGACGGTAGTCTTTTAATTACAAGTGAGGGAGAATTGTTACGAAAAATGAGTGTAAAAGATGGCTATGCCCTAAAAGTGGCTTTAAATAAAGGGTATAATGTGTGTATTATTACAGGCGGAACAAATGAAGGTGTGCGTACTAGATTACGCGCTCTAGGTGTTACCGATATTTACATGGGAGCTCATTATAAGATGGATGCTTTAGAAGAGTATATGGACATCTACCATATTGACGCCGAAAACATTTTATATATGGGTGATGACATTCCAGATATTCCACCAATGAAGGCGGTTGCTATAGCTGCTTGTCCGCAAAATGCGGTTGCAGAAGTAAAAAGTGTGAGTCAATATATATCGCACATAAACGGTGGTCATGGCTGTGTACGTGATGTTATCGAACAAGTTTTAAAAGTACGCGGAGATTGGTCGAACCATTTCAGTGCCGCAAACGATTAGTTTATGTTGAAGAGTAAATTGAAAGATTATCATGTAATTCTAGCATCTGGCTCACCAAGAAGACATCAGTTTTTCAAGGATATGGAGCTCGATTTTGAAGTACGTATAAAATCTGTTGACGAAGTATATCCATCAGAATTAAAAGGTGCTGAAATATCAGATTATTTAGCGATATTAAAAGCAGGAGTATTTAAAGCAGAATTGCTACCTAAAGACATTTTAATTACATCTGACACTGTGGTTTGGTTTAATAATGAATCTTTAGCAAAGGCAGTTGATAGCGATGAAGCCGAAATAATGCTTGAAAAATTATCTGGAGCTTGGCATCAAGTAATTTCCTCTGTATGTTTCACCACAGTTGAACGACAGATAGTTCTACATTCTATTACCGAGGTTAAGTTCAAAAATTTATCAAAAGAAGAAATACGCCATTATATTAAAGAATATCAACCTTTTGATAAAGCTGGGGCTTATGGTATTCAAGAATGGATAGGGCTAATCGGTATTGAAAAAATAAAAGGCTCGTATACTAATGTAGTTGGGCTGCCAACCCAATTGGTTTATAACACCTTGTCAGAAATGGCACAATAAAAAGTAAAACAACTCTAAAAAATGGTAGATATGAAAAATTTAAAATTGAATACAGCATTATATAGCGTTTTCGCTTTATTAATTTTATTTGCCAGTTGTAAAGAAAATCCACAAGACCCCAGCAAAACTTTAGCCATGACTACGGCTGAAGTCGGTACCGAGCTACCTAAAAAACAGCTATCAGAAGATTTTAAAAAGTACTGGTTTAATGGTACTGCAGAAATTACATCGTATAATTTAGAACAAGCTAGATATGGTGAATTGAGAGAAGGTAGCGCGGTAATGATATATGTCACCGAGCCATTTTTACCCGATGCCCAAGTAAAGGCAGATAATAACAATAAAAATAATATTCCGGTTTTAAAACTGAATTCCACTAAAAACTATTTAACAGGCATTTATCCCTACTCTATTATGACGAGTAGTTTCTACCCTGTACAAGACAACCAACATGCACTTAAACTATCTTTTTCATCTCAAGAATGGTGTGGTCATGTGTACGCACAATTGAACAACAAAGATGATTTTGAAATAATGAGCCATTCTTATTTTGAATCTGAAGGTGATCAAGATTATCATGTGGAAAAAACAAATCTTGAAAACGAAATCTGGAACAAAATCAGGATTAATCCTTCAGATTTGCCAATAGGTGAAATTAGTATGATTCCTTCCTTAGAATTTATTAGACTATCTCACAAAGAGCTAAAAATCTATGAAGTTATCACTTCTTTAACTGAAGAAGATGGTATGAACACCTATGAAATACGATACCCTGAACTAGAGCGCACTTTGAAAATCAATTTTGAAAATAAGTTTCCTTTTTTGATTGAGAGTTGGACAGATACTTTTCTTGAAGGATTTGGCAACAATAAAAAAGTTTTAACTTCTAAAGCAACAAGAATTAACAGGATTACAACACCCTATTGGCGACAAAATTCGAATAAGGATTTATCTTTGCGCGATAGTTTAGGGTTATAGCATATGAAAGAATTTCTTGATAATCATCATAATGAATTAATATACAGTCTCATTGTATTAATTGTAATACTTGTTTTAAAATTCCTTTTCACCACAGCGGTAAGAAAGGTGAGTAAAATCAGCGATTACAATCCCGTTCGAACCAATCTAATACTTAAATTCATCAACATAGCATTGACTATCATCGCTATGGTTGCCTTAACACTGGTATGGAGTGTAAACTATAGAGATTTAGGCGTTATGCTGTCTTCTGTATTTGCTGTTATAGGTGTCGCCTTGTTTGCGCAATGGTCTATTTTAAGTAACATCACCGCAGGGGTTATCATCTTCTTTTCTTTCCCATTTAAAATAGGAAATACCATTCGTATTCTTGATAAAGAATTACTAGACCCGAACAATACCGATTTAGATCAATTTGTAATAGAAGATATTAGGGCTTTTCATTTACACTTAAGAAGAAACAATGGCGAGATTTTAACTTACCCAAATAACCTTTTGCTACAAAAAGGGGTTATACTGATTTCGACCTACCAACAAGGCGAATTTTTAAATTCGGAAGAAGAGGAAGAGCAAATTATTTGATTCTGTTAAAGAAGTCGTTAAAAAAAGCAAGCGTAGGTACTAATCTTATTATATTTGGAATTACTACCAAAACCAACTTGAAATGCGATATTTATTAGGGTTACTAGCCTGTAGTTTTTTTGTACTTGGCCCCCTTAGAGCACAAACACCAAAGAATACTTCTACCGCTGACATTTACCACTCAATTGAAAAATTAAATTTTCTTGGTTCAGCACTATATATTGCTGCACACCCCGATGATGAGAATACCCGATTAATTTCTTACCTCGCTAACAATGCAAAGGCAAGAACAGGCTATTTATCATTAACTAGAGGTGATGGAGGACAGAATTTAATCGGACCCGAATTACGTGAACTTTTAGGGGTTTTAAGAACCCAAGAGTTACTTGCTGCTAGGCGAGTTGACGGTGGCGAACAATTTTTTAGTCGCGCTAATGACTTCGGTTATTCTAAACACCCAGATGAAACACTTGAAATTTGGAACAAAGAAGCCATTTTAGGTGATGTCGTTCGAACCATTAGAAAATTTAAGCCCGACGTCATTATTAACAGATTCGACCACAGATCACCTGGTAGTACTCACGGGCACCATACATCTTCTGCGATGCTAAGTTTTGAAGCCTTTGATCTAGCAAATGACTCAAATGCATATCCTGAACAATTAACTGAAACAAATACCTGGCAACCAAAGCGTTTATTTTTCAATACCTCTTGGTGGTTTTACGGTAGTGAAGAAAAATTTAAAGAGGCAGACAAATCTAAAATGCTGAATATGGATGTAGGCACCTACTACCCTATGATAGGTATGTCTAATAATCAAATAGCTTCATTAGCTAGCAGTCAACATTTATGTCAAGGTTTTGGTAGATTAACTGCCAGAGGTTCAGAAGATGAATATGTTGAATTATTAAAAGGCGATTTACCAAATGATAAAACGAACATTTTTGATGGTATCGACACAAGCTGGTCTAGAATTGATGGTGGCAAAGCAATAGGTGACATTTTATATAGGGTACAAGAGAATTTTAATTTTAAGAATCCTACGAGTCATTTACCAGCCTTGCTAGAGGCATATCAACTACTTCAACAATCAACCGACGACCACTGGAAAAAACTTAAAACCGATGAATTAACAACTATTATCTCTGCAATTTCGGGTTTACATGTTGAAGCTAGTACTTCAGCATCTTACACCAACCCAGGAGAAAAAGTGGATGTACAAATACAAGCATTAAATAGAAGTGATTTGAATATTAAATTGAAATCGATATTCTTTAACAATCAAGATATAGCGATTGATGAAATTGCTTTGAGCAATAATGAATCGTTTGATGAAAAAGTTGTTTTAGAAATACCTACCACAACAAAATTCACAAGTCCGTATTGGTTAATGGAGAAAGGCACTTTAGGCACATATACTGTAAATGATGCAGATTTAATAGGAAAACCCGAAACCCCAAGAGCCTTCAATGCCACCTTCAATCTAGATATTAACGGAGTAGCGATTCCTATTTCTAAACCAATTATTTACAAATATGCAAAACCAGATAAAGGAGAAATCTATCAACCTTTTGAAGTGGTGCCAGAAGCTACGGCGAGCTTCGCCGATAAGGTTTTAATTTTTGCGGATGCCAATCAAAAAAGAATTCCTATTACCATCAAAGCCCATAAAGATAGTATTAGTGGTACTATAGAATTAAAACACGGTGCAGGTTGGCAAGTCGATAAAAAATCGCAACCTTTTTCAATCAATAAAAAAGGCGATGAACAAACAGTTTTCTTTATATTGAGTCCGCCCGCTACTGAAAATGAAAGTATTATATCCCCTGTTATAAAACTGAATGGTAAAGAGATTACCAAAGAAATGGTAACTATCGCTTATGACCATGTACCTACGCAAACTATTTTGCTGCCTTCAGTAACAAAAGTAGTTCGATTAGATATTCAAAAAGCAGGAGAGAATATTGGTTATATTATGGGTGCTGGCGATGAAGTACCTACTAGTTTAGAACAAATTGGTTACAATGTTCAACTGATCGACCCTGCTACAATTACTAAAGAATCATTAAAAAAGTATGATGCAGTAGTTTTGGGTATAAGAGCCTATAATGTGGTAGAAGAATTAAAATTCAAACAACGATTTATACTAGAGTACGTTAAAAATGGTGGTACAGTAATTGTGCAATATAATACGGCAAGTAGATGGGGATCGCAGTTCGAAAATATAGCGCCTTTTGAATTGGAAATTTCTCGCGATAGAGTAACAAATGAGAACTCAGAAGTAGAAATAATTGCAAAAGATAATTCGCTAGTACATTTTCCTAATGAAATCGATAAAAATGACTTTACAGGTTGGGTTCAAGAACGTGGTCTGTATTTCCCGAATAAGTGGAGCGATGAGTTTACCCCTATTTTAGAAATGCACGATAAAGGAGAAGATTCTTTAAAAGGTAGTTTGTTAATTGCTAAATATGGAAAGGGAAACTATATTTATACCGGACTAAGTTTTTTCAGAGAATTACCAGTCGGTGTACCAGGGGCATATAAGTTATTCTCGAATATGTTATCTGTAGGCAAAGAAAAGGTGGAAACAAAAGCGAAAATCAAAGGATGAACAAAGAACGCGACGAAAATAAAACTTGGAAAAAAGAGTACAGCATTGTATTAGTTCTCAATTTTATATATGTTCTTATTTTTTATTACGTAATGACTTCATTTAATTAATATGGGAGGATTAGATTGGATTATTCTTGCCAGCACACTTCTCTTTATTGTAATTTATGGAGTCTGGAAAACCAAAGGAAGTAAAAACGTAGATGATTACGTTCGTGGTGGTAGTGATTCTAAATGGTGGACAATAGGTTTATCTGTAATGGCAACACAAGCCAGTGCAATCACCTTTTTATCTACTCCGGGTCAAGCTTTTCATGATGGTATGGGCTTTGTTCAATTTTATTTTGGACTTCCCTTTGCCATGATTATCATATGTATGGTATTTATTCCACTATACTATAAAATGAAGGTGTACACCGCTTATGAGTTTCTAGAAGATAGGTTTGATCTTAAAACTCGATCTTTAGCCGCAATTCTATTTTTAATTCAAAGAGGTTTAGCTGCTGGTATTACCATATTTGCACCCTCCATAATTTTATCTGCTGTATTAGGCTGGGATCTACGTACATTAAATGTTATAATCGGTACCCTTGTTATTATCTATACAGTATCGGGGGGTACAAAAGCTGTAAGCGTAACCCAAAAACAGCAAATGTTCATTATTATGACTGGTATGTTCATAACCTTCTTCTTTATTTTAGGCTACTTACCATCGGACATTACATTCAGTAAAGCAATGAAAATTGCTGGTGCTAGTAATAAACTAGAAATATTAAATTTTGATTTAGATACCTCAAGCAGATATACTTTTTGGAGCGGAATAACAGGTGGTCTTTTCCTTTTTCTAGCTTATTTTGGTACTGATCAAAGTCAGGTGCAACGATATTTATCTGGTAAATCAGTAAGAGAAAGTCAATTAGGGCTTATTTTCAATGCCGTTTTAAAAATACCGATGCAATTCTTTATTCTATTGGTAGGTGTAATGGTATTCGTCTTTTATCAATATAATCCATCCCCATTAAATTTTAATCCGTCTGCCACACAAGCAGTTATGGAATCTAGTTATGCAGAAGATTACAAACTGTTACAAGAAGGACAAATAGCGCTTGAAGCAGAAAAAAGAATCGCTCAAAACAAATTTTCTGCCGCATTGGAAATAAAAGAATACACTGCTGTAGAAGAGGCAAAAAAACAAATTATACGTATTAACCGAAAAGATAGTACCAACCGGGTTGCCGCCAAATCACTAATCAATCAGGCAAATAACTCCGTAGAAACCAATGATAAAGATTATGTTTTTATCCATTTTATATTAAATAATTTACCATCAGGGTTAGTTGGTCTTTTACTAGCCGTTATTTTGTCTGCTGCAATGTCCTCTACTGCTTCTGAATTAAATGCATTAGGTACCATTACTGCACTAGATTTATATAAAAGAAATAGAGCTTCAGAAAATCTATCAGAAGAACATTATGTAAAAGCCTCTAAATTCTTTACTCTAATTTGGGGTATTGTAGCAATATTAATTGCAAGTGTAGCAAACCTTTTCGATAATTTAATTCAGTTGGTAAATATTATCGGAAGTATTTTTTACGGTAACGTTTTAGGCATTTTTTTAATTGCCTTTTTCTTTAAATTTATAAAAGGAAATGCTGTATTCTTTGCTGCAGTAGTAACACAGGTAATTATATGTATTATTTATTACTACCTGATTCATATTTACCCTTCTGGACAAGAAAAATTAGGATATTTATGGCTTAACTTTTTTGGTGCCATCTTAGTCATATCAATATCGTTTATATTTGAAGCTTTTGATCGAATGCTAAAAAAGCCGTTGACGACAAGCTAAAAATTAAAGTACTTCATAAAATTTTTAATGGTAGATAAAAAAATTGCATCCTATTTTATAGAGAATTATGGTAATCACCCTATTCTCGTAAAAGCTCCTGGTAGAATAAATTTAATAGGTGAACATACAGATTACAATGAAGGTCTAGTATTGCCGGCTTCTATTGAAAAGGGAATTTACTTTGCCGTATCAGGTAACAATGATGATACCATTCGTATAGAGGCTTTTTTAACTCAACCAGAAAAAATAGAGTTTAAACTTAATGGTGAGCATCAAAAATTTGAATCATTTTGGGGAAACTACTTTAAGGCAATAATTGAAATATTAGTAGCCAAGAATTATCCCTTAAAAGGAATTGATTGTGTTTTTGGTGGCGATATTCCAATTGGATCGGGTCTCTCTTCTTCTGCAGCTCTTTGTTGCGGATTGATCTATGCAGTAACCAAAGTATCTGGTCAAGATATTTTACGAGAAGAAATTGCTTTAATCGCACAGGAAGCCGAACATAAAATCGGACTCAATTGCGGATTAATGGATCAATATGCAGTTCTCTTCGGAAAAAAAGGAAATGCATTTTTATTAGACTGTAAAGATTTAAGTCACAATTACATTCCCATTAATTTAGAGGGTTATAGCTGGGTTTTAGTGAATTCTAATATAAAACACAACTTAGCAGTTGATTCTGAATACAACAAGCGCCGTATTTCTTGTGAGAATATCGTTAAAGAAGTACAGAAATATAGACCTGAAATTACCTCTTTACGCGACGTTACACTTGAAGATGTAAAAAAAGTATCTAATGTAGCAGATGCTACAGACTGTAAACGTGCAAAATATATTATCGAAGAAAATAACCGAGTTCGTAAAATGATCAAGGCATTGACAATCGGTGATGCACAAGAAGTCGGTAATGTTCTAAGGCAGGGTCACTGGGCAATGTCTACCGAATATGAAATAACCACCATCGAGTTAGATACTTTGGTTAAAATTGGCGAAAATTTAAATGGTGTATTAGGATCTAGAATGATGGGCGGCGGCTTTGGCGGCTGTACCATAAACCTAATGTTGACAGAAAAACTAGAAGCAAGTATAGAGTCTATGCTAAAACAGTATAAAGAGCAAACTGGTATCGATGCCGAATATTACCATTTAGCCATTGATGATGGTGTTAAAGTATTTGAATAACTACTCCAAAATTTTCCATAAAAAAAGTCCGTGTTCTGCAACACGGACTTTTAAGTTTTATAAAGATGCTATTTATTTAGAACCCCATTCCTTTAATGAATCATTATTCATTTTAATATAATCATTGTTACCAGCGGCAGTTGCACCTATTAATGATTTTTTAGCAGCCTCGATCGCTCCTTTTTTATCACCAGCTTTCGCTAATATTAAAGACTGTTGTCTTAGTTGCCAGAATGCAGGCTTTTCAGTCATAGACATTGCCTTATTCATCCATTCTTTAGCCTTGTTAATATCTTTTCCTTCGCTAGAATAGTACACAGCAGCTGCATAGTAATCTTCTGAAGATGGACCATTTAAAGCTTTATCAATACTACTCATTACAGTAACGTCTGTACCAACAGTAAAAGGGATACCTATATACGTGTTCTCCCACATGATACCAATATTGGCTCCGTTACTGGTGACATCATCAATAGAAATTGTAAAAGTTTCAATGGGCATTTCTATAGGATATACAGGCGCAGACAATTGAGCCACTATTTTACTCTCCTCCCAATTACTTGGAGTACCACCACCAACAACATCAGTATAAAAGAATACTTCCCATTCAGAAGCTCCTGGTTTAGTGAAGATAGAATATGTACCCGCTTTTACTTCTTTACCACCGATAGTTACGTCAGAATCAAAAGTTACTAAAGTATAACCGTTCGCTCCAGTTCTCCATAATTGATCAAAAGGTACAAGATTACCAAATACTTTTCTACCTCTCATAGAAGGTCTAGAATAGTCAATGTTCACCTTTGTCAAACCTACAGTCTGCATTAATTTTGCTGACGGACTTGGTGCAGGTGTATTTATTTGTGCTTCAACCGTTATAGAAGCTACAATTGCCAATAAAAATAGTACTACTTTGTTCATAATTATTTTGCTGATTAGTTATTCATCGCAAAGCTACTTATAAAGGAGAGGTAGAAATGTTAACAAAATCTTAAATACTTGCCACTGAATTTAATATACTGCAAATGAGGTTGAAATTACTCGGTCTTCTAAGTATAGTGCCAAATAATAAATTGAAGATTCAAGATGATGAGAGATGACACCTTTCTTTTTAATTTCGCCAGAATTCTGCCAAACCTGCTTACCGGTTATGTCATAAATTACTTGTCCGAATACAGATTTATCGGTGACGATAGAATAATAATACAATTGGGAAAGTCCGTCTCTATAAATTACTAGTCGTTCATCGGCCGAAGCATTATCGGGTAATTCAGGTTCAACTGGGTTTTCAGGATTCTCTGGTGTCTCGGGCTCTTCTGGAGTCTCTGGCTCCTCTGGCGTCTCTGGTTCTTCAGGATTTTCCGGTTCCTCAGGCACAATAATAGGAATCTGAAATGTAAACAATCTGGATGGTGATTCTATTGTTGGTGTTTGCCTAGAATAATATTCCGACGAAAAGAAATAACTTCCCGAACTCGTTTGTGTCAATCCTTCTGCCTGAACAAAATTAAGACCTAAAGATTGTTGTATGTATCCTTCAAAAACTGCATCTAAATTTAAATCTTCAACGATACCAACAAACGGACTCAATATCGAAGAATAACCGATAAATACCAGTCTGTTAGATTCAGCATCATAACTTGAGTCTGTAACCAGACCCACGTTTTCAATAGCTGCCACTCTAGTGGCTACATGTGTACCAGGCGTTTTCGGAAATTGATATGCAATAGATCCAAGACTCTGCCATTGTTTTGTAAACACAAAAATATTTTCATCAATAACTACAAAGGCTTCTGCATCCCAATCGCTATTGCCATTGTTATCAAAATTCTGCTGGTCTTCGTATGTAAAGTTAATCGTGGTCGCGGTAACGGTATCTGAACTTAGGTAATCCTCTTTAGAAATTCTGTGTACTGCTAAATCGGTTCTGCCACCAACATTATTACCGAAATCACCGATGTAAATAAAATCTTCATCTTGAGAAAGTGCCTCCCAATCGATATTAGAAATATTGCTAATGGTAACCCTTCTTTGAATTGTTAGTGATAAGGTATCTAACTCAAACAAAACGGCTTCATTACCAGAATCGTTGTGAGTTATGAGATAATCATTAAAATAAAGTAATCCCGAGGTTTCAAATATATCATTTGGCAAATTACCTACAGTTTGCACATTCTCTTGAGCAGTTACCTGAGCAGTAAAAATAATTAGTATACCAAACATTAACTGTTGAAAGAATAATTTCATAGTGCAAAATAAACTAGAATAAAGTTAACCACTTGTATTTAAGTGACCTAAATTCAATTTAATCGATAAAGTTAATTTTTAAGTTAATAGTTAAACAATTTTAAAATTGTTTAACTATTTTTGGATTCTGTTAGACATTTACAAATTACAGCATTGACCATAAATTTCTATGAAATTATATCAACTACATTCACAACAAGCCTTACCAATTTCTAAGCAAGAAGCTTGGGAGTTTTTGTCTGACCCAGCAAATTTAAAGGTTATTACCCCAGAACGTATGGGGTTTCATATTCTATCTGGTGCAGATAGGGCAATGTTTCCTGGGCAAATAATACAATATAAGGTATCTCCTTTTCCAGGATACACTACAAAATGGGTCACCGAAATAACCCATGTTGATGAAGGCAATTATTTTGTTGACGAGCAACGATTTGGACCATATGCTTTATGGCATCACAAACACTTTATCAAAGAAATTGATGAGGGCGTAATCATGGAAGACATTATAGATTATAAAATTCCATTGGGAATTTTAGGTCAATTAGCACATCCTATCATTGTAAAAAAACAGCTGATGGAAATTTTTAAATTCCGTGAGCAAAAATTAAAGGATCTATTCGGAATTATACCTAACATTCCTAATCAACTTCAACTTAAATCATTTTAAATGAAAAATATACTATTAATTGGCGGATCTCATGGTATTGGGTTATCCATGGTAAAAGAATTGCAAGAAACGAATCATTTATTTGTTGCTTCTCGTACCGATGAAGCCTTGCAGCATAAAAATATAACTCATATTAAATTCGACGTTACGACCGACGAACTTGATATTTCTCAACTACCTGAAACAATTGATGGCTTTGTATATTGCCCCGGTAGCATAAATCTAAAGCCATTTAAAATGATGTCATTAGACACCATAAAAGATGATATGGAACTCAATTTCTTTGCTATGGTTAAAATAGTGAAAGGCATAATTTCATTGATGAATGACGGATCAAGTATGGTCTTTTTTAGTACGATTGCAGTAGGTACGGGCATGCCGTTTCACACTAGTGTAGCAGCGGCCAAAGGAGCTATAGAAGGTTTTGCAAAATCGATGGCGGCAGAGTATGCACCTAAAATTCGAGTTAATGTTATAGCACCATCTTTGGTAGATACACCATTAGCGAAGAGACTATTAAACAATGATAAAAAACGTGAAATGATGAGCGATCGTCACCCATTAAAAAGAGTCGGAAACCCTGAAGACATTGCACATGCAGCAGTCTTTCTACTAAGTGATAAGAGTACTTGGATGACCGGACAAATTATTGGCGTAGATGGTGGACTCTCAACTTTAAACGTTAACTAAATGTCTAAAAAAGTATCTATATTTTGGTTTAGAAGAGATTTAAGATTAGACGACAATGTCGGCTTTCTTGAAGCTTTAAAAGGTGACTACCCAGTACTGCCTATTTTTATATTTGATAAAGAAATACTTTCAAAATTACCGAAAGATGATGCAAGACTTACGTTTATACATGAGACTTTGCAAAACATGCGAAATCAATTACAAGAAGAAAATGATAGCTCTTTAGCTATGTATTTTGGTAAACCTATAGATATTTTAAAAAATCTGACCCAAGAATACGAGATTAAGTCTGTATTTACGAATAGAGATTATGAACCGTATGCAAAAGAAAGAGACGAAAAAATTGCAAGTTTCTTAAAGGAAAAATCCATAGAATTTAAAACATTCAAAGACCAAGTTATTTTTGAGAAATCAGAGATTGTTAAAGGTGATGGAGAGCCGTATGTGGTTTATACACCTTATAAGAATAAATGGCAAGAGCAATTTAGTGCCGATAAAGATTTGGTCATTCACTATACTAGCCAGTATTTAGCTAATTTGATTAGAAATACTCGATTACCAAATCTATCATTGAGCGATATTGGTTTTGAGAAATCTAAAATAGTCGTGCCTGAATATGATGTTACCCCTACTTTGATTGACAATTATGAAGATACACGTAATTTTCCAGCAAAAGAGAATGGAACATCTCATCTAGGTCCGCATTTACGTTTTGGCACTGTATCGGTTCGTAAAATGATGAAAAAAGCCATTGCTGAAAATAACAAGGTCTTTTGGAGTGAGTTGATATGGCGAGAATTTTTTATGACTATTTTATATCACTTTCCACATACGGTAGATAATGCTTTTAGATCAAAATATGACCGTATAGAATGGCGTAATAATGAAGATGAGTTCGAGAAGTGGAAAACTGGCACCACAGGATATCTTTTAGTAGATGCCGGTATGCGCGAACTAAATGAGACTGGTTATATGCATAATCGTGTACGTATGTTGGTAGCAAGTTTTTTATGCAAACACCTTTTAATAGATTGGCGATGGGGAGAAACCTATTTTGCTGAAAAGTTGCTAGATTATGAAATGAGCTCAAATGTTGGCAATTGGCAATGGGCAGCAGGCAGTGGCGTTGATGCTGCTCCCTATTTTAGAATTTTCAACCCCATGACCCAAGTCGATAAGTTCGACAAGAACAAAGAATACATAAAAACCTGGATTAAAGAATTTGGCACCGACAAATACCCAGAAAAAATGGTGGACCACAAAATGGCTAGAGAACGCTGTTTAACAACTTATAAAGAAGCTGTTAGCTAAACTATTTCGATAACTGACGATTTAGCTCTTGCTGATTAACAACTCTTCTTTTTAGCATATTTATATAACGTAATGCGTCTTTATTTTCGTAGTCTGTATAGGCTTTAGAAGCATATTCTATTGCCTTGTTCAGATTGCCGTTTATTTCATTACTAATTGCCATATTGTAATAAGCTCTACCAGCAACTTTACTTTTTGTATTGTTTAAATCGGCATTCCATAAATCTGCGGCACCGTCCCAATCGCCAGCTTTTGCGCGTCTGTCGGCAATTTCTAAATTATTACTTCCTTTTATAAAATAATCTCTGGCAATACGAATCTTTTCTGGTCTTGTAAAAAGCGCATAATTTGCACCTAATTTAGAACTAACACTTAGAACAGCCTCTTTTCTACCAATAACGGCTTCTAATGCCTTAGCAGGATTGATTCCCTCACCTGAAGAAAATATTCTGTCATTAGAAACGAACTCATCGATAATAGTTCTATTAGACGGGTCATAAATTCTCCATCCATTTTTTATAGCGGTATTTAGTTTAATTCTATGTCCCGGTACATTGGCATCAATTCCTAGATTATTAGGAATTTTAACCGTTGTCAACTCATAGTCAACAGCGGTATCGGTATCATAAAATTCTAGTGAAAATAGAACGTCCACATCATTATCCTTACAAATTCTATCAACAATTTCCCAAGAGATTTCTGATGGAAAAATACTTAATCCTTTTTCTATATCTTTTTGATTATCAATTACTTTAACAGCATCAAATCGATTACTACGTTCTAATTCATATTTGAGTCCCGTAACGGCATTTTGAGCACCTTCTTTATCCAAATTAAGACCTTCTAAAGATAAAATCTTATCAATATTATCTATAACCTTGTTTTTTTCAGAAGCACTACTTCTATTTACAATACCTATGTTAATTACATCATTTGGTATTGGTACTTGAGCAGGTTGGGTTATACCCATCGTCATTCTATTGGTAGAACTACATGCCATTATTGAAAAAAATGCAGAGGTCAACAATACTTTATAGGCTAAATTTTTCATAATTAGAATTTTTTTAAAACATTGGGATTTGGCTAATAACGAAAAATGGGGCATTAAATTATATATTTTACAAATTAGGGAAACCATAAATTTAGAATTCGAACCCTATGACCAGTATTTAGCTATTGTACGATATACACAACCAGAGCCATCATTTAAGAAGTGATATTAAGCGTTTAAATTTGGTATATTTACTAGGACTTTAATCAAAGGTTTAACACTGCTAATGATTAGAGAACTAACAACCAAAACTACTAATATGAAAAAAACGTTATTATTGGTGCTCTGCTTGTGCATGAGTGCTTCAGTTTTTTCTCAGAAAATGAGCAAAGACAAAAACTTAATCATCGCTTCTGTCGAAAATCACAAAGAAGAACTTATTAAAATCAGCGATTCTATATGGGCGCTTGCTGAAACTGCATTTGATGAAACTGAATCTTCAAGAATTTTAGCAGATTACGCAGAAAAGAACGGAATGACAGTTACTAGAGGTGTTGCCGATATTCCAACAGCTTTTACCGCAACATATGGTTCTGGCAGCCCTGTAATCAGTATTTTGGGTGAGTTTGATGCCCTACCGGGAATTTCTCAAAAAACGTCACCTGTAAAAGAACCATTTAAAGAAGGAGCTGCAGGTCATGGTTGCGGTCATAATATGTTCGGTACTGCAAGTCTTGGATCTGCAATTGCGATTAAAGAACTAATGGATGCTGGTAAAATAAAAGGCACCGTAAAATTTTTGGGCACACCAGCTGAAGAAAAGTACTTTGCAAAAGTATGGATGGTAAAAGCTGGGTTATGGGATGACGTTGATGTCAATGTTAGCTGGCATCCATCTGCAGGTATTGAAGCAGATGTACAAAGCGGATTATCACTTATTGATTTTGTAGTTGAGTTTTACGGTCAGGCGGCACATGCCTCTATGGATCCTTGGAACGGTCGTAGCGCATCTGATGCTTTAGAATTATACACAACAGGCATCAACTATTACAGAGAGCATATTTTACCCTCTTCTAGAATTCATTACCACATACAAGATGGTGGTCAGGTTGTAAACGTTGTACCAGATTATGCTAAACTTTGGGTGCGTGTTAGAGACCCTAAAAGATCAAATATGTTACCAACTTATGAACGTGTAAAAGCTATGGCAGAAGGCGCCGCTATTATGGCGAACGTAGAGTATAAAATTTCGTTGGTATCAGGTATTTACGAAACATTGGTTAACCGCTCTGGCGGAGAAATCATGCAAAATAATTTAGAGTTATTAGGTCCGATTACCTATACTGAAGAAGAAACTGTTTTTGGTAAAGCAATTCAAAAAGCAACCGGTAAACCAGAAGTTGGTTTTGATGGTACGGTACACCCTTTAAGAGAAACATTAGAAAACCCTGGTGGTGGTTCAACAGATGTTGGCGATGTAAGCTGGAATGTACCTAATATTAATTTAGGTGTTTCTGTAGCTCCTACAGGCACACCTTGGCATTCTTGGGCAGTTGTTGCCTGCGGGGGAATGTCTATTGGACATAAAGGAATGATTCATGCTTCTAAAGCAATGGGGATGACGATGTTGGACTTATTTCAAAATCCGAAATTAGTTACCAAGGTAAAAGAGGAGTTCAAAACCCGAAAAGGTGATGAAGTTTATGAGCCAATGATCGATGGTCCACCACCATTAGATGGAGAATAAAACATTAATAAAAAGAAGCTATCTTAACAGATGGCTTCTTTCATTTTTAAGTAACTTGAACCACCTAACTTAAACAACAACAATGAAAAAACTCATCGCATTATTAATTTTAATCACTGGTACATTTTCCTCGGCACAATCATTTGATTTTCAATATGACCATTACTCGGTAATTGTAAAAGATTTAGATAAAGTAGGTGCATTTTACAAAGATGTTCTCAACCTAAAAGAAATTCCCCACCCTTCTGCCCCATCGGGTTTTAAGTGGTTTATAATTCAGGGAAATTCACAATTACATTTAATAGGCAAAGATAGCGTGGCTATGGAACACAGTAAAAGTGTACACCTTTGCTTGGCCACACAGAAATTAGATGAATTATTAGCTTCTCTTGAAGAACAAAATATCACGTATTGGGATTGGCCAGGAAAAGAAAATACTGTAACCCTAAGAGCAGACGGAGTAAGACAGATATATCTAAAAGACCCAGAAAATAATTGGGTCGAGATCAATGACGCAGTACATTAAAATAAGAATAATCGACACATACTTATGCATAGCGCAATAAAGCAAATTTTTCAATTAGGTTTCCCATGGCAAACGCAAGACCCATTTCTGTTCTGCGTATATCATCTAGACCATTACCCTAAAGGAAATGGTGAATTAGGCCCTGATACTTCTTTAGAAGGAAGAAACCTAGGAAACGATTTTCAAATTAAAGACGGGTACAGAATGTATCATGGAACTACGATACCCGGATTCCCCGCGCATCCGCATCGCGGATTTGAAACAATAACAATAGTGAACAAAGGGTATTGTGATCACTCTGATTCATTAGGTGCCGCAGGACGATTTGGAGAAGGAGATGTTCAATGGATGACTGCTGGTAGTGGTGTACAACATTCAGAAATGTTTCCGCTTATTCACACCGATAAAGAAAACACTTTAGAGCTGTTTCAAATATGGTTGAATCTACCCGCAAAAAGCAAATTTGTAGATCCACACTTCAAAATGCTTTGGCATGAAGATATTCCGGTATTAAAATTAAAGCAATCCACAGTAAAGATTATCGCTGGCAGTTTTGGTTCTGAACAAGCATTAGCACCGGCACCAGATTCATGGGCATCAGATACTGAAAACAATGTCGCGATCTGGAATATAAAAATTGAAGCTAATGGCGTTATTACTTTACCAAAAGCGAATGAAGGTTCAACCCGAACCATTTATTTTTATGATGGGCATTCTTTAGAAATCTTGAGTGAAACAATAACTCCCAATCATGGTATTGACGTAGTGGCATCTGAAGAAATTATATTGAAAGCTATTAAAAAAGAAGCTAGTATTCTAGTACTACAAGGTAAACCTATTGATGAGCCAGTTGCAAAATACGGTCCGTTTGTAATGAATACCGATAAAGAACTACAGAATGCCATGAATGAATTTAGAACTACGCAGTTTGGTGGTTGGCCGTGGAGACATCCTGATCATGTGCATGACATACAGCGAGGTCGTTTTGCCAAATATCCAGATGGTACAGTAATAGAAAAGTAATTTCAAATAGTATAAAAGTAAAAACTCCATAATAAGGTAAACCTAATTATGGAGTTTTTTATATCTGATAAACAACTGCTTAAACCCTAACGATTTTAGCACCTATTGCACGTAATCTTTCATCAATATTCTCGTAACCACGATCTATTTGTTCAATATTGTGGATAGTAGAAGTACCTTTTGCCGATAATGCGGCAATTAATAATGAAACGCCAGCTCTAATATCTGGCGATGTCATTGTAGTCGCTTTAAGAGTAGATTTAAAATCATGACCTATTACTGTTGCTCTGTGTGGATCGCAAAGAATAACTTTTGCACCCATATCTAACAATTTATCCACAAAGAATAAACGGCTTTCAAACATCTTTTGATGTATCAAAACTTCTCCTCTAGATTGCGTAGCAACAACTAAAATGATGCTCAATAAATCAGGTGTCATTCCTGGCCAAGGTGCATCTGCGATGGTTAAAATTGAACCATCGATGTAGTTTTGAATTTCGTATCCGTCTTTATGAGCAGGAATGTAAATGTCATCTCCTTTTCGTTCTAGCGTAATACCTAGTTTACCGAATACAGTTGGTATTTGACCTAAATCGTCCCAACTAACATCTTTAATAGTTAATTCACTTTTAGTCATAGCAGCCAAACCGATCCAGCTACCAATTTCGATCATATCAGGTAACATACGGTGATCCGTACCACCTAATTTATCTACACCATCAATAACCAATAAATTAGAACCAACACCAGTAATTTTGGCGCCCATTCTTATTAACATTTTACAAAGTTGCTGTAAATAAGGTTCACAGGCCGCATTGTAAATAGTAGTTTGCCCTTCAGCTAAAACCGCTGCCATAACAATATTTGCAGTTCCGGTAACGGAAGCTTCATCAAGCAACATGTACGTACCTTTCAACTTATCTGCTTCAACACCGTAGAAATATTCTTCGCGGTTGTAGCGAAATTTGGCGCCTAGTTTAATAAAACCTTCGAAGTGTGTATCTAAACGTCTACGACCAATTTTATCGCCACCAGGTTTAGGTATATACCCCTTACCAAAACGTGCTAATAAGGGCCCCACCAACATAATAGAGCCTCTTAAACCTCTACCATCTTCTTTAAATTGATCTGATTGTAAATAATCTAGATTAACATCGTCTGCCTTAAAAGTATAAGAGCCTTTGCCTTTCTTCTGAATTTTTACACCTAAATCTTCTAAAAGCGATATCAATTTATTGACATCAACAATATCTGGTATATTGTTGATTGTAACTTTTTCGTCTGTAAGTAGTACTGCGCAAAGTATTTGAAGTGCTTCGTTCTTTGCTCCTTGAGGTGTTATTTCACCAGATAACTGATGCCCTCCTTCAATTTTGAATGTCCCCATCTAGAGAAGTGGAAATTTAATACCGCTTTTTACTGCGGTTATTATTATTATTATTATTATTTCTTTGATTTTTCTTTCCTGTATTACTCGAACGAGGCGTTTTAGCAATTCGATTTTTAAGAAATTGTCCGCTATCGGTCAAACTCTCATCTTCGGCAGCTAAATCTATACGACCATCGCTTAATTCGAATAAATGCTTAAAAATAGCGCTATCATCAACGACATCTTTATTCCAATTCAAATAGCATTTTTTCATGTGATTGGCAATCGCATATTCTAAACCAGAACGCTTATCACCTTTCTCCCAATCTACGGCAACATCGATCATACGCTTAATGTTATTACCATAAAAACGATATTTAGGAAAGTTTTGAGGATACTCTAAAGCATCAGGTCTCTTTCTTAATATCTCTTTAGAAGTAATTGGAAATGGTGAATCTACATCTAGTTTAAAATCAGCCATTATAAATAACTGATCCCAAAGTTTATGCTGAAAATCGGGTACATCGCGCAAATGGGGCTGTATATTTCCCATTACACTTATGATTGCTTGCGCAACTTTATTTCTTTCTTCACGGTCTTCAATTGATATCGCATGGTTCACCATTTTTTGAAAATGACGACCATATTCGGGTATAATCAAATGTTCACGCTCTGTATTATATTCTAGGTTTTCTACTAATTGCAAATTGAAAATTTTAGCTTAATGTATTTGAGAAGTATTCTTATAACGATGCCAAATTAATAAAATTATAGATGAAATGCTATTTTACAAGGAGATAACACCCTCTATTTCGCCTACTTTTTTATATTTTTCTATTACCTCATCCGGACTAGACAAGTTTACAGTTATAGAAATACTGGTATATTTACCATTTTTCGATTTTTTTAAATTGATAACCGCACCAGTATTGTCAAAGATAGAATTGATTTTATCAATTTTATCTGTATGCGTCTCTACAATAAATTTATACAGATAGTCAGATGGCCATTTTGATGTTTCAGTTAATTGTTCCTTTAATTTCTTATAAAATTCAACTGGGTTATTTTCGTCCATAACTAGTGTTTTATGCAAAGATAAGCGTAATGTACCAGTTTTTTAATACTGTTGGTTTATGTACTTTTGCTTTCATAAATGATGAGTTTGAAAAGCAAGAGAATAGTTGTTACAGGCGGTCCAGGAACCGGAAAAACGGTATTGATATCATCACTTGAAGAAAATGGCTATCACTGTTTTCACGAAGTGATCAGAACCATGACTTTAGATGCATTGGGTGATGTATCTTTAGATGATAAATTAGTAAACCCTATTGATTTCGTTAAAGATGCAAAAAGCTTTAATGATGATTTGATCAATGCCCGTTTGCAACATTTTATTAATGGTCAGCAAATAGGTAAGGAAAATTTGTTTTACGATCGCGGGCTACCTGATGTTATCGCATATATGAATTATTTTAATCAGCCTACAGAAAAAAAGTATGCTGATTTATGTATGGAGAATAGATATGACGAAGTTTTGATTTTACCACCTTGGAAAGAAATCTACGTTCAAGACAACGAACGAATGGAGAACTTTGAACAGGCATGTGGTATTCATGAGCAACTTGAAAATACCTATATTGAGTTAGGATATCGACCAATTGAAGTGCCTTTTGGTACTATAGAAAATCGTTTACAATTTGTAGTAGATTTTATAAAAAAAGCGGGTGAATAATACACCAAAAGAAATTTTATCTAAATATTGGGGTTTTGACAGCTTTAGAGGCTCTCAAGAAGAAATCATCAACGCCATATCTAACGGTCAAGATGTTTTAGGTTTATTACCCACAGGAGGTGGAAAATCGTTATGCTTTCAAGTACCGGCATTGATGAAAGACGGTATTTGCATCGTCATTTCTCCTTTAGTTGCTTTAATAGAAAACCAGGTAGACAACCTTCAAAAACTAGGCATTAAAGCCATAGGTCTAAAAGGCGGACTCAAATTTACCGAAGTAGATAAACTATTGGATAATTGTATTTATGGTAATTATAAATTTCTTTATTTATCACCAGAACGTTTACAACAAGAACTGGTTCAAGAACGCATAAAAGCCATGAACGTTTCTATGTTCGTTATAGACGAGGCACATTGTATTTCTCAATGGGGTCACGATTTTAGACCAGCCTATTTAAGCTGCTCAATCTTAAGAGAACTACACCCTACACCACCAATGGTAGCTTTAACGGCAACGGCAACAAAAAGAGTTAGCGAAGACATCATTTCTTCATTAGATTTAAATTATCCATTCGTAGTAAAAGACTCTTTTTTTAGAAAAAATATAGGTTTTGAGATTATACAGACAGAAGATAAAAATGGACATCTAAAACACTATTGCCAACAAATTCAACACAGTGCTATTGTATATGTCAGAAGCAGAAGAAAAGCAGAAGAACTTTCTAAATATTTACTAAAGAATAATTTAAAAGCAACTTTTTATCATGGTGGTGTTGATCAAAAAACAAAGACCGAACGGTTAAATCTTTGGTTAGATGATAAACTAGCTATTATGGTTGCCACCAATGCTTTTGGTATGGGCATAGACAAACCAGATGTAGAGTTGGTAGTTCATTATCAAATACCAGATAGTGTAGAGAATTACTTTCAAGAAGCAGGTAGAGCAGGTAGAAATGGTGATTTTGCAAAAGCCATCCTCTTAACGAATACTACTGATAAGGTTCTAGTAAAAAAGCAATTCGTTGAAATTTTACCAGATGTAGCGTATGTAAAAATGATTTACCGAAAGTTGAATACATTTTTTCAAATAGGGTACGGAGAGTTTACCGAAGCCAAATTCCATCTTAACTTTAATGAATTTTGTAGTATTTATAAGTTAAATACCTTTTTAACCTATAATGCTTTACAGCTCTTAGATCGCAATTCGGTGATTTCTCTCTCTGAAAATTTCTCAAAGAAAATAACCATCAAGTTCATAACAGATAATGATACCCTATACAGATATATAGATAAAAATTCTAAACTTGCTGATTTCATTAAAGTTGTATTACGCACCTATGGCGGACTCTTTGAATTCGACACTCAAATAAATACCTATCTACTATCTAAAAAAATATCTTTATCAGAATCTGTAATACATCAAAACTTTGAGCAACTTTCAAAAGATGAAATCATTGAATACACCAGTGTTTCTAGCGATTTAGAAATCGTTTTTTTGGTACCACGAGATGATGACCGTACCATTAATATGTTCGCAAAAAATATTGAGGAACAAAATCAACTCAAAATTGATAAGGTGGCAATGATGTTGAACTTTATTGAAAATGACACCTTGTGCAGAAGTATACAGTTATTGAGTTATTTCGGTGAAGTTCAAGAAAAAGAATGTGGAATTTGCGATGTATGTATCAGCCAGAAGTTAGGTAATACAGATGTTGTACATGCCAAAATAAAGATTATACAATATTTAAAAAAGAACGATGCAAGTTCTCGAGAAATACAAACAAAATTAAATATTGCCCAAACTATAGTTATTGCTGCAATACAAGAATTATTAGAGGACAATTACATAACATTAAACAGTATAAACGAATACCAACTATTATAATATGGAAGCATTGAGAATTGTATTTATGGGAACCCCCGATTTTGCTGTAGGCATTTTAGATATGCTTGTAAAAAAGGAATATACTATAGTAGGTGTTATTACAGCTCCAGACCGACCTGCAGGTAGAGGGAGAAAGCTGAACGAATCTGCCGTTAAAAAATATGCAGTAGAAAATGACCTTACAGTATTACAACCAACCAATTTAAAAGACACTGATTTTTTAAGAACCCTAAAATCTTTAAATGCTAATTTACAAATTGTAGTGGCCTTTAGAATGTTGCCGAAACTTGTCTGGGATATGCCAAAATACGGAACCTTTAACCTGCATGCATCTCTTTTGCCACAATACCGAGGTGCCGCACCTATTAATTGGGCCATTATAAATGGAGAGACAAAAACCGGCGTCACCACATTCTTTATTGATGAGAAGATTGATACAGGTGCCATAATAATGCAAGATGAAACTAGCATTAAAAAAACTGATAATGCCGAAGACTTACATGATAGACTAATGCACTTAGGGGCTAAAACAGTAATTAAAACAGTAGCAAGAATTCAAGAAGGAAATTTTGAAACAACAAAACAGCTAAATTCCGACTTAAAAGTTGCACATAAACTATTTAAAGAAACATGTGAAATAGATTGGAGAAAGTCTAAAGAAGATATATACAACTTTATAAGAGGTTTGAGTCCGTATCCTGCAGCATGGACAACTTTGATAAACGGAGACCAAACGATAATTACCAAGATTTACAAGGCCAATGTAGAAGACGAAAAACATAAACTAACAACCGGAACTCTGATTTTTACTAAAAAAGAGATGAAAGTTGCAGTACAAGGTGGTTACATAAATCTCGATGAAATACAACTTCAAGGCAAGAAAAGAATGCTTGTAAGAGATCTGTTGAACGGCCTTAATTTGGAGAAAAATGCTAAAATGGGGTAAACCCCCGTCGTTATTGGGCTGCGAGAAACGTAAAAAAAAACCTACTTTATCAACAAACACGCTGAGTTATCAACAAAATAAGGGATTTCCCCTTGTTTTACTTGTGTTGCTCAGAAATCCATATAAATTTGTTAGTAGGTATAAATTATTTAATCACAATTAATTATCACATTATGAACAAAACAGAATTGATCGATGCAATGGCAGCTGACGCTGGCATCACAAAAGCTGCGGCTAAAAAGTCATTGGAATCTTTCTTGGGGAATGTTGAGAATTCTCTTAAAAAAGGAGATAGAATTTCTTTAGTAGGTTTCGGTTCTTGGTCCGTATCTAAAAGAAATGCAAGAGAAGGTAGAAATCCATCAACTGGAAAAACTATCCAAATTGCTGCTAAAAATGTAGTAAAGTTTAAAGCTGGTGCTGATTTAGGTAAAGCTGTAAACTAATTTTACACAGATAAATTTATTAAAAGCGCCTTAATAGGCGCTTTTTTTATTTATATGTTTTTGCATTTAAGAGGATTTGTCTTACTTTAGGTATATAATCATACGATATTTATGATCGCATTAAAGCCAACTAAAGGAAAATTATTAATTGCCGAACCTTCGCTAACAGGCGATGTTTCTTTCAATAGGTCTGTCGTATTGTTAGCCGAACATAGCAATGATGGCTCTGTTGGTTTTATTTTAAACAAACCACTAGAATACCAAATAAATGAATTGGTAACAGAAATTGAATTACCATTTCAGGTTTATAATGGTGGCCCCGTTGAGCAAGACAATTTATACTTCATACATAAAGTGCCGCACTTAATAGATAATAGTGTTGAAATCTCTGATGGTATTTACTGGGGCGGTGATTTTGAAACTACCGTAGAACTTATCAATAAAGAGATAATTTCTGAAGATGATATTCGATTCTTTCTTGGCTATTCTGGTTGGTCTTCTTTACAATTAGATGAAGAACTGACCTCAAAATCGTGGATCGTTGTTGAAAACGAGCATGAAAGTAGAATTATTCAAAAAGCTGCAAAAGCAATTTGGAAAGAGAATATGATACAACTAGGTGGTGACTATCTACTTTGGTCTAATGCTCCAGAAAACCCTAGCCTAAATTAGGCACTGGTACTTAAAGACATTCTAGCAGCAGCATTTAATTTACCTATTAATTGTTTAGCCGTAGAGTTTACAAAATCTTTCTTTCGATATTTTGTAATAGAAACAATACCTTCAATATTATTTACTAGGAATAACTCATCTGCTTTTTGAAGCTCAAAAGGAGATATACTTTCTTCTAGAAATTCAAAATCATTAAGTTTTGAAACCATATCAATGAGCTTCTTTCTTAGAATACTATTGATACAACCATCTGTTACAGGGGCTGTTTTAATCTGATTACCTTTTACAACGAACAAATTACCATTTAGAGCCTCTATAACCTGCTTTCTCTCATTGAGCAACAAACAATCTTGATAATCATTTTCTTGAGCGTAGATAGCACCTACTACATTAATAATCTTGTTATTGGTATCTAAATTAGAGAGCATGCTAGAATTCTTATAGAAATCTTTAAAAAGCTCTACTTCGTAAGGTTCTTCGTTTAGAATATAAAACGGACTAGCCAATAAACTACTCGTTATAAAATAAGAAATACTGTTATCAGAATTAGAAAAATCATTTCCACTATTTCTAAAAACGGTAAATTTTATTTGTTTCGCTTCTTTTAATTCAATTTCAGAAAATAATTTAAGAATTTCTTCCTCCATGAATTCCATGGTAAATTTCATTGGTATTTCCATTCTAAGAATACGCATTGAAGACATCAGACGTAAATAATGGTCTTCTAGAAAAATAATATCACCATTAACCACACGTAATTCTTCAAAAACGACATCACCAAGCTGCACTCCCCTATTCTTTTCGTTTAAAAAAGAAGTATTCTCCTCAAGAAGTTCTCCATTAAAATTGAACATAAAAAAAGCCTTAAAAAATTAAGGCTCAAAGATACTGTAAATAAGGGTATTTCTATGACGAACCCAAAACCTGTTTCAAATCAGATACTTGGTTCGTCCAAAGCATTTTAGACTCCTCAACTTCATCATCTTCGGCAAAATCGGTTATAAATAATGAAACATCTTTAGTGATTTCATCAACAATTATTTTCATCTCAAAAAAGCTATCATCATCTGCCTCTTCCCAAGAAAACCGAACGAATTCATCAGTTTTTCTTTTTAACAACTTAGCTTCTTCTTCAGCTCCGTCCCATATAAATGTAAATTTCTCACCTCTAGAATTCACATTATCTGCAAACCATTCTGACAGTCCAGATGGGGTTGCCAGGTATTGATATAACATTTGTGGTGAAGACTGAATTACAAACTCTATTTCAAATTTTATTTTATCGCTCATGTTCATGCTACTTTATTGCGGGCAATATATATATTTCTAAATGATAAAAAAATAAATGTTGAGTATTATTTTTTTCATCAAGTTTTGTTGAAGAACAAATAAATTACCACTATATTTGCAGCCGTTTAAAAATAATATGGCGAGGTAGCTCAGTTGGTTAGAGCGTCGGATTCATAACCCGGAGGTCGGGGGATCGTGCCCCCCTCTCGCTACATAATAAAAGGCACAGTATAAACGGTTTAGCGAAAGTTAGACCGTTTTTTTATGCTCAAGTTTTACATACCAATACAATTGAACACGAAAGTGAACACGATTTAGAACATAATCTGTCTTGAAAAGAACCTTAATCAACTTCTAAAATCTGTGCAACACAGGTTGATTTTCTGAAATTTTAAACGAAAAAAGTAGGTACTAGAATTATTTACGAGTAAATCCAATTCAAGATGAACCCCAAAATCCATTTTAATTAAAGAATTATTTGAAAAATTTATAGTCGCATTTAAGAATAATGCAGATTACACCTATTTATTTTATGCATCGTTTTATTTGTTCTTGTCTAGGTTTAAAAAAAATTGGGTAATAGACCCTGACAATTCATAGACGTAAATGAAATTGGGTAGTTTTTGGGTAATAAGAATTCAGAATTGAAAAAGAGATAATTTATGTATTCGCTTTCTTGGTAAGTTTATTTGGTTTCATCGTGGGTATGATTTAAATAAATTCTATCCAAAACGCTACAAGTATTATTAATAATACATGTTATAAATTGATTGATTTAAAATAGAATAAGAATAGTAAAGCACTCTAATTCTTTCTATAAATTCAACGTTAGCCCAAAGCTTACATTAGATGAACGGTTATCTTCTAAAACAGAACTAAAGTTGATTACGGAGTAATTGTAAAGTGCAGAAAAGCTAATTCGTTTTGTTAAAGGCATTTCTGCTTTAAATTGACTTAGAATTCTATGGTTACTTATATTCTTGTACAGTGGCTGAAAATAAAAAGTACCGGTAATATCTATATTGTATTTTTTGAAATTCTGATTTAAAGAGATATAACTACTATTTCTATGGTTATAAAATTTTTGCTCAGAATCTATAACAGATTCAATTTCATAAATGTAAGAGTTACCGAAATAGGCAAGAGATCCATTTTTAGAAAACATTTTTAGACGTAAACCAACACCTAATAAATTTCTTTCGGATATGGTTAGCTTTTGATTATTCTGATTCTGAATAAAGGCTTCTAAACGTACTAGTTCAGTTAATTTGTGATTGAACCTGGCATGTAAAAAATATGAATTCTGAAAATCTTCATCTTTAGAACGTATGAGATTGACATTCCCTATTAAGAAGTAAATACTATTCAGATTTTTAGACTTAAACTGTGTTGCAACGTTTGAACTTACTTGAAGTATATATTCACCATTGTTATCGGTATAATTGAAAAGTAAATCACTACTTAAAACAAACCGCAAAGAGTCGGTATGCATACGTTTAGATTCTATATTCACCAATTGGGCCTTTACGGTAAAACCAATTACAAATATCGAAATACAACAGATAGATTTGATAAAATTCAACGGTAGTTTCATGAAAAATGATACTTAATAAGCTTTAGTAAATCCTTCAAAATATAATTTGCAAAACTATTGCTAAATAGGTTCTAAGAAAAGCTTTAAGAAATATCAGTTATTTTTTATAAACTAATGAGATTTGATTTATTCATACCCCATCCATTAAACACATATAAATAATACAGGTGAATTAAAAATTATACCCTAAGCTAAATACAAATCGATTACCGTCATCATCATGATAAAATCCTAAATTACCTGTTAGTGCATTAAAACCAGATATCTACACCGATCCGCCATAGTCGTTATGCTATTTGGTATCACTGTCATTTTCTAACCACACGCTAACATAATCAAAACCGGCACTTACACCCATTAGTATAGGTATAAAATTTGTTATAAACCTGGTTACGACCAATCTAAGGTCTGAACTTTGCTAATTAGCAATTAAAAACTTCTAAACCGCACACACATTTTCAATTTTCATTAAATACGAGAATAAACTTGTAATTTCACTGAGAAAATGCGACTTGCTAATTAGCGAATGAAAAATACCAAATTTTATACTGATCTAAAGAAGTTTAAAAAACCACTGGTAGATTTACTAGAAAAAGAAACTGCCTTTACAGATGTGCCACTTTCATGGCATGTGGTCGTTGTTGATATACAAAACTCTACCCAGGCAGTACAAGATGGCAATCATCACCAGGTAAACTTAACTGCTACCGGCAGTATTATTTCAGTATTGAACACCGTTCGCAAATTTAAACACTATGTAGAAATCCCTTATTTCTTTGGTGGTGATGGCGCAACTTTTTTATTACCAACTGCACTACTTAACAATGTAATCGAGGTACTAAACAATTATAGCGTACATATTAAAAGAAAAACCAATTTGGTATTAAGGGTAGGCCATGTGTCTGTTAACCATCTTGTATCGCATAATTGTCATCTTAAAATAGCAAAACACCAACTTACAGAAAGGCTGACCATACCCATAATATTGGGTAACGGTCTACATAAAGCTGAAAAGATTATAAAATCGAATTTTATAGCACCCACTATCTTGAACGTTAATAAAAAACTTTTGAACTTAGAAGGTATGGAGTGCAGATGGGAAGAAGTGAACCCAGGGCAAAATCAAGCTAAGGTGATTTGTTTATTATTAAAGGCAAACGAAGAAGAATTTCAAAGAGACAGCTATAGAGCCATTTTAATGAAGATGGATGATATTTTCGGAACCTTTACCGAAAGGCAACCCATTAAAAGTGAACGTCTAAAATTAGATGCCAGCCTTTATAAAATATGGGAAGAAATGCGCGTAAGACTTGCAGATAAAAATTGGTCCTACTTCATTAAAAACTGGATTCTAACCAATATCGGTCGTGTATATTTTAGCCTCTCTAAAAGCGGAAAGCAATATCTAAAACAAGTTGGTCAATTATCACATTCATTTATGTTAGATGGTATGATCAATACCATTTTTACTGCTGAACAAGATAAAATAGATGTGTTTACAGACTATTTAGACCAACTAGAAAGCGAACATAAAATAGTATACGGTATTCATGTTACGCATGCCTCTGTTATGTCTTGTTACGTATTGGATAGAAAAACTAGCCATTCTCATTTCGTTGATGGTACCGAAGGCGGGTACACATCTGCAGCAAAAATGTTTAAAATTAAAATGAAGGCACTTCGTAGCGCATTCTAACTGCAACAAGTTTATGTACCTATTCAAAAACAGATTTTTTACGGTCAATTAAACTAATATTAGAGCAAATCTTACACTGCTCATCTTGCTACCTTGTCATCATTAAGAATATTAAAACATTCACAAGATGATTACAGAAGATAAAAGCATAAATAAATTAAAGACTACAGGAGGCCTACAAAACGACGTTCCTCAAAATAAAGGAATATCTCAAAACGATGACTTAAATGAAACCATAGGTGAACCTGTTAATAATGGCGGAGTAGCTACATCTACATATGATATACATTTAGAAAAGCAGTGGTTGGCGGTACGAGATGAATATTTGGCGAATTTTCCTGAAACACAAGATATAGATGATAACGGAGAGCTCGACGGTGTTGAAACCTTAATAAGCGCTATTGCAAAAAGAAGACAAAAATCTGAACAAGAGATTCACGATGAAATAATGAACTGGACCATCAATAAATAAGCATGAAAAATATAGTATACTTTTTAGTCGCCGCATTGGTCATAAGTTGGGTATTGGGTTTTGTAGTTTTTAAAGTTATGGGAGCGCTAGTTCACCTACTTCTTTTATTGGCAGTAGTACTGTTAATTTACAATTGGTTAAGCAATAAGACCAGTAAATAAATAAATAGTTTTTTGGTTAGAACGGCTATAACTTTTTCATGCAGTTAGTAACAAGCACCACAACTTATTACTAGTTTTGCATTTTTAAATATATAGCATGATTTCAGTAGATAACCTAGCCGTAGAATTCAGTGGCACTACATTATTCAGTGACGTATCTTTTGTCATAAACCCAACCGATAAAATAGCCCTAATGGGTAAAAACGGAGCGGGTAAATCTACCATGATGAAAATTATCGCTGGCGAGCAAAAAGGCACACGAGGTAATGTTCGTGTACCTAAAGATGCTGTTATCGCGTATTTACCCCAACATTTGTTGACCGAAGATAACTGCACTGTTTTTGAGGAGGCTGCCAAGGCATTTAAGCATGTTTTTAGCATGCGAGATGAAATGGACAAACTGAACAAAGAATTAGAAACTAGAACAGACTATGAAAGTGATGCCTATATGAGCATCATCGAAAAAGTATCTGATCTTGGTGAAAAATATTATGCCCTAGATGAAGTCAATTATGATGCTGAAGTAGAGAAGGCATTAAAAGGTTTAGGTTTTAGGCAAGAAGATTTTACCAGACAGACCAATGAGTTTAGTGGTGGTTGGCGAATGCGTATAGAATTGGCTAAAATTCTATTACAAAAACCAGATTTAATTCTGTTAGATGAGCCTACAAATCATATAGATATAGAATCAGTTATTTGGTTAGAAGATTTTTTGTTGAATAAAGCAAATGCTGTTATGGTGATTTCTCACGATAGAGCATTCATCGACAATATTACCAACCGTACCATAGAAGTAACTATGGGGCGCATTTATGATTATAAGGCAAACTACAGCCACTACCTACAATTACGGGAAGACCGCAGATCACATCAAGTAAAAGCCTACCAAGAACAGCAAAAATTCATAGCCGATAATATGGCTTTCATAGAGCGATTTAAAGGCACATACTCTAAAACAAATCAAGTAACATCGCGAGAGCGTATGTTAGAAAAGCTTGAAATTATAGAGATAGATGAAATAGATACATCTTCATTAAAATTACGTTTTCCACCAGCACCGCGTTCAGGCGATTACCCTGTTACGGTTAAAGATGTGTCAAAATCTTATGATGAACATGTGGTTTTTAAAGATGCCAATATGTCTATTGCAAGAGGAGAAAAAGTCTCTTTCGTTGGAAGAAACGGAGAAGGGAAATCTACTATGATTAAAGCAATATTAGGCGAAATTTCTGTTGAGGGCACTTGCCAACTAGGTCATAATGTTAAAGTAGGTTACTTTGCCCAGAATCAAGCCTCACTCTTAGACCCCGAGCTTACTATCTTCCAAACAGTAGATGAAGTTGCCTTTGGCGATATTCGTAACCAGATTAAAAACATTTTAGGTCGCTTTATGTTCAGTGGCGATGATATCGATAAAAAGGTAAGCATGCTTTCTGGTGGAGAAAAAACCCGATTGGCGATGGTTAAACTACTTCTAGAACCTGTAAACCTTTTGATATTAGATGAGCCGACCAACCACTTAGATCTTAAATCTAAAGATGTACTTAAAGAAGCCTTATCAACGTATGATGGTACACTGATATTAGTTTCTCATGATCGCGATTTCTTACAAGGCTTATCGCAAAAAGTGTTTGAATTTAAAGAACAACGCGTTATTGAGCATTTCGAAACTATTGACGCTTTCTTAGAGCGAAATAGAATAAAAAGCATTGCCGAAATTAATTTGATGAAGTAAATTTTCCATCCTTTTTCATAAATAACCAAATTGGTGATATATAAAAAATATATGTAACATATGTTTTATATATATCATATTAGCAGGATATATAACATATGTTATATATTTAATTGTTAGCTGTAATTACTAAAATAAACTAATCATAAATAATGAATAAATTTTCATCAATACTCATCATTGTTATAATAGCAATGTCTTGTAGTAACGGAAACCAAAAAAATAAGGCAATAGGTGATAAAATAAATAGTAATAATGAAGTGATTTCTGATAACGAAACAAAGAAATTAACATCATTTGAAATAAAAGGTACAGAAGTTCATCAAATTCAATCAACAACAAATCAAAAACATTATGAATTATACGTTAAGCTACCTAAATCGTATGTATCAAGTTCAGATAAAAAATATCCAATATTGGTACTTACAGATTCAGATTACGCTTTTCCATTAGTTACTAGTATAAGCAAACGGGTTAAAACAGAAGAATTCATAATAGTTGGAATATCCTATTCCAAAGGAGATTCGCCTGGAGTTAGTAGGACTAGAGATTATATGCCAACAAATTCCCCTAATGAAGAGAGAGGTCATTCTAAAGAATCTAGATTAGCTTCAGGAAAAGCAGATGATTTTATTGCATTTATCAAGAAAGATGTATTCTCATTTTTAGAAAATACGTACAGGACAAATATGTCGAAAAAAGTGTTTTCTGGACATTCTTTTGGCGGGTTACTTGCAAGTTATATTTTGGTAACTACCCCTAACTTATTTGAGTATTACTTAATCGGAAGCCCTTCATTTTGGTATGATAATTACTGTATAAATAACTTTGAAGAAAAGTATTCAAAAGCCAATACTAACTTGAGAGCAAATGTTTTTTTAAGCATTGGAGAAAAAGAGAAAAATAACAATTCAGATATGGTGTCTGAAATGTTGACTTTTGAACAAAGGTTACTATCAAGGAACTACTCAGATTTAAAAATAAAATCATCAATAATCCCAGATGAAGACCACCTTACTGTTTATCCAAGTTTTATAACAAAAGGAATTTTATTTGCATTTGAAAAATAAAAAACAACAGCTAACAAGGGCTATAATTAATACGGGTTTTGATGCTTAACCCAAAGTTTGGGCATATTTATAAAGTCCGCCAAATCTTTTGATTTGGCTTTACAGAGAAAAAGATAAAACAAAATAAAAAGTTTTGGCTAAGTACTTAATCGAAAATTCAGTAATTTAAATTCCCGTACTAACCATAGTGTGCCGAGCAAGCAACGAGCGGCAAAATACTTGTTGTGAACTGTAATTAAGATGGTGGAACCGACCCACC
>NZ_JBGQOO010000015.1:0-110102 GCF_052119685.1 Maribacter spongiicola
TTCAATGCTACATCGGTCACGTTCGCCGTTACCGTGATCGTTCCGTTGGTCAATGCGGAGATATCCGCATCGGTTGCGGTCCATGTTCCTCCGCTTACTGTTGCCGTTGTCGTTACGGTGGTCGTACCATCTGAGAAGGTTACCGTTACGGTTTGATTGTCCTCTACTCCCGTGGTCGTTCCCGATATCGTTACATCGCCGTCTTCCGATGCATTTACGATATTGTCCCCTTCTATTGGAGTGGTGATCGAAATGGTAGGAGGATTTTTTGATCCATTTAACGTAATTATTAAATTAGCAGTATCTGAATTAGTACCATCCGATAATCTATATTGAAATGTTTCAGTTAGTGTTTCCCCAATAAGCAAATTTGCCACAGCAGGGTTGTTGGTATCTGGTGTGTAGGTGTAACTACCGTCGGGGTTTACAACAATAGTTCCATAAGTACCTACAAATGTAGAACCTACAACAACAGGGCTACCATCTATTTCTATAACAAGAACATTATTCGCACCACCTTGCCAGTATATATCTGATACACCTGCAATTTGTGTTGCAGGGTCTGCATCTGTAACATTGGGACCATAGTTATAACTTAATGTCAATTGATTAATAGGTTCTTCAAAAAAAACATTCACATTACCGGTAGCATCTGAAGTAATTGCATTTCCTGTTCCGTAAAAGGTATTACTACCTGCATCTACTACCCCGCCTGTGGTTACAAACTTAAAATTGGATGCAACACCATCTAAAAACCCATTAATTTTAATTTGATCTTGCCATGAAGTACCCTGTGAATAATCTATATCAACTAATAAGAAGCCTAAATTAAATACAGGTTCATCAAAAGTTATGGTTAGCTCTGTATCATTAACAGGATTGGTGGTTGAATTTATAGCATATCCCAAATAGCCGGTATGCCCTCCATTGGTAGCTGTTTGGTATACAACTTGATTTTGATTAACAATACCTATTCCAGAAGGATCAGTAGAGGTGAAACTTACTAAAACTCCGTCAATAGTTCTTGTTGTACCAGTTACTGGCGCAGATAAATTTGTAAATACACCACCCGGAGCACTGAATTCATTTTCCCAAACTAAAGTAGATAAACCTCTATCAATATAATCGGCACCATTGACACCAATGTCTGTTATAATATTTCCAGAAGCATTAGTTTCTGTCAAAACGGTAATATCATCCGTATTGTCCAAAGCTACGGGCATTTCATCAACCCCGTTTATAGTAATTGTCAAAATACCATAATCTATAAAACCGCCGGCATCTTCTATAGTATAAGAAACTATATCTTGAAGACTTTCACCATTCTTTAAACCCGTAACCGATGAATTTGTTTCATTAACATCATAAGTATAACTACCATTTGCTTGTATGGTAACACTACCATATAGGGTTTCGTAGGGAACACCCACTTGAGTAGGATAAACATCAACTTCAGATACAGAAATATTATTCCCTGTATCTGGTGTGCCGTCTGTTAAGACATTTCCGGCTATAGTACCTGTATTATTGGCAGCAATAGCGTTTACATTATCAGTAGCAACTGGTGCAGTGTATACCGTAATCAATGTTTGTGAAGTACTGGTTTGCGAAGCTGTATCAGTAACTTGAATATCGATAGTTCGTAAACCATCTGTTTGAGAAGCTGATAAATTACCATAATAGCCACCTGCCATTACAGCTTCAAATACAGCATTAGGTATTGGGTTACCAGAAGCTTCTGTAATTAGAAAACTTGTCGCTGTAACTTGAGTAATCCGTATACTGGTACCAGCAAAATTATATAATCTAGTAGGAAATGGTGGTGTTCCATTTAAATAAAACAAAATAAATCCACTTGTCCCGTCATTAAAGGATAACAACTCACCATTGGGGGTATCTACAACGCCCGATACGGTAATAGTTGCGTTTAGAATTGTATTTGTATCAGAAGTTAAGGATGAATTTAAACTTATAGGGTATACATTACTAGTGGTAGGATCAACATTATATGCGTAATTATTACCCACTGTAGCGCTATTTAAATCTAATACTGGTAACGCATAATTATAAAAACCAACATCTAAAATAGATTTACCAATTGGATTATTAGTATTCATAGCAAAACTAGAACTACTATCAATTGGAGTATTGGAGCGTAATTCTAAAGGATAATAAAAACCTAAATATAAAATAAATAAACTTAGATACTTTATGAATGAAGTGTCTGTAATTCGTAGTGATTTTTTCATAGTGGTTATTATATGGGGAACGTATTCAGGGGAATTTTAAATTTTATAAAAACTAATATTTAGCTAGGTTTGGTTTGGATTGATGATACCAAAGAAAGATGTTATAGGATTTAAAAACTGATTTTTCAATACAGCTGGTAATTCTACGAAGGTCAACGAACCAAAAGTGTAGGTGAACGGTATTATTTTTTTTATTGCCATCTTCATTTTAATGCGATAATTCTCTTCGTCAATTATTTTACTTAAAATTTGAGGTTCGCTACTATCAACAACAGAATTCATAAATTCAAGTTAGCTTACAATTATAAAGTAGGTTTTAGACTACATTGTTTTAGTAATTTTTCTTAAAAGTATTGAGAGAACTCAATTAGTTGTTAACATATGTTGTCTGCCAACACCAATTTGTTGCGAAATAATCATTTTTGTATATGAAAATTTATCTAAAAGATGTATTTCATCGATAAAAACATAATTTTAAAGGAATTAAATAACTTCTGCTTTTGTAAGAATTCTATGTTTTTGTAGTCTTAATTGAATATTATTCTAATTTCTCTTTTAAAAATCGGATGTACAACACTTTTTTTTTGTAGTCCAATTTATAAACAAAACAAAAAAAGGGAAGGAGCTATGCTCCTTCCCTTTTCAATATGTATTGGTTTATGTTGGTTATTCTACCACGATAAACTCCGATCTTCTGTAGGGTTGATGGTTCACTTTGCTACAAGGCACACCATTTCTGCAACCATTGATAAGCTCGGTTTCGCTCATTATTACTCCATTGTATCAGCTAAAAGCTTTATATTATTCTTTCAATTGATATCATTTTAAAAGCTAACCAAGTTATTTCTGTAACTCACAATTATTGCTGATCTTTATTATAGGATACAAATGTTAATTGGTATGACGACAGCAGAAGAGAAGTTAAAAGAGCGTGTAAAAGAACTCACCTGTCTTTATGAGGTTACCTCTATCATAGTAAATTCTGATTATGACCAATTAGACGCCTCATTAGAAGCCATCGTATATTGCCTGAAAAGAGCATGGCAGTACGAAAATGTAACCGAAGCTTTTTTAAAAGTAGGCGAATACGAAGTACGTACCGATGATTTCACCCATGACATGGTCATGCTGATATCAAAAATTAAAGTATTTAACAAGATAGAAGGTGAAATTTTGGTTGGTTATCCGTCAAAAAAATTTTCTATTAACGATTTTTTAGAGGAAGAACAAACGCTGCTAAATAATGTGGCCTTAGATGTTGGTAACCTAATTGAACGTAAACAAATTCGCGATAGTGAAGCCATTACCAGAAGAAAGATGGAACGTACAGATCGTTTGCATATTCTTGGCGAAATTACCGCAGGCATTGCTCATGAATTAAACACTCCCCTTGCCAATATTCTTGGCTTTGCTGAATTGTTAACAGATAAGATTACCGATAAAGAGACTGTTAGAGATCTAGAAAAAATAATGGACAGTGCTATTTTCAGCAGAGAAATCGTTAAAAAACTGATGTTCTTTGCTTGCGAGATGCCACAAGAAATGAAAAGGGTACAGCTTATACCTATTGTTATCAGTGTTATAAAACTACTTGAACCTTCTTTACGCTCTAAGAATTTAAAACTAACTAAAGCTTTTGATAATGAAAATATTGAACTTAGGGTAGATACAGTACAGCTGACTCAGGTATTATTTAATTTAATAATGAATGCCATTTACTATTCTCCCAAGGGTAGCACTATTACCGTACATGTTTTAGAAACCGAAAGTCATATAAGTATTGAAATTTTTGATGAAGGTAATGGCATACCTAAAGAATTAGAAGATAAAGTATTTGAGCCTTTTTTTACTACCAAACCAATTGGCGAAGGTTCTGGTTTAGGACTCAGTGTTGTTCACGGAATTATTACTAGCCACAAAGGCAAAATTGAGCACAAAAGTAATACACCGAAAGGGACTATATTTACGGTCGACTTTCCTAAATTAAACTGATGGATCTGCGCAAAGAAAACATTCTTATTGTTGATGATGATATTGATATTCTAGAGCTTTTACACAGGCATCTACAGTCGATGGATTATCATACCTATAAAGCTGTTTCTGTAAAAGAAGCACTGTTTATACTTAAAGATACGTTCATAGATCTGCTGATTACCGACATACAAATGCCCGAAATAGACGGACTCCAATTATTGAAATTCGCGAATGAGCATTATCCTGAAATTCCGAAACTTGTGGTTACCGGATACCCATCTGTTGAAGGTACTTTAGAAGTTATTAAATCTGGAGCCACAGATTATTTGACCAAACCATTTACTAAATTAGAACTTAAAGAAGCTGTAGAAAAAGCGCTGAAACAAAATAAAGCACGTAAAAAATTAGTACCAAAAGCCATAAATCAAAACCCGAATATCTATGCTGATATGGTAGGTGAATCTGAGGCATTTAGAAAGGTCACTAAGATTATTGAACGCGTAAAAGATAACAAAGCAACTGTTATAGTTACCGGCGAAAGTGGTACAGGTAAAGAATTAGTAGCAAGGGCTATTCATTATTCCGGCAAGTTTTCTCGAGAACCTTTCATTGCGGTCAACTGCGCTGCAATACCAGAAAATCTTCAGGAAGCAGAGCTTTTCGGGTACATGAAAGGTGCATTTACCGGAGCAAACGAAAATAGAAACGGCTTCTTTCAAGCTGCGAAAGGTGGCACCTTGTTTTTAGATGAAATTGGTACGGCATCATTAGCAGTGCAGACCAAACTACTACGCGCGCTCCAAGAAAAAGAAATTACCAGGGTAGGATCACAAAAAGTAGAGAAAGTAGATATTAGAATTATAGCAGCTACCAATGCTGATTTAAGAGAAGATATTAAAAACGATACTTTTCGAGAAGATCTGTATTACCGGCTTACGGTCGTAGAAATTAACGTTCCTCCCCTACGCGAACGTAAATCTGACATTGCGCTTTTAACCGATAAGTTTCTTCGTAAATACGGAATAGAATTTAAAGACCGGTTGCTTCGTATTTCTCCGGAAGCATTACAAATTCTTCAACGTTACAATTGGCCCGGTAACATTAGAGAACTTGAAAATATTATTCAAAGAGCTGTTATCATGTCCGATGGTATTGTAGATGTCAAAGACCTGCCAGATTTTTTAAAGTATCAAATTAATTTTTCTGATAATAAGCTGCGTCCGCTACGTGAAATAGAGAAAGAATATGTTCAGCGTGTTTTGAATCATACAGACGGTAACAAAACCAAAGCAGCCGAAATTCTTCAAATAGACCGCAAAACCTTGCGCGAAAAACTAAAATAGTACCGGGTAATTTCTCCCCGACCGAGTAATATTTCCCCAGTCATCTATTTCCTTTTAAAATTCCAAATTATTATTTAACACTGATTACCAATACATTACATGTTTTGGCACGCATTCCATATTTTCTAGGCATATCAATTGCTATTTAGAATTCGATTACATAAACCACTTGACATCTACCAAAAGATTAAAAGTAGTATGCGTAAGATGTAGAATTTTAAATAGTATCAAATGAAATACGGCAGTTTAGTTTTTGAGGAAAGTGAATTTTTGATGATTAAAGATTATCACGATAATAATGTAACGGTTGAAGATTATGCGCACAAAAATGTGTTAGAACTTCTTTGCCAAAACATGGCTACCGCATTGGTATTAGAATCTGCAGACATCCCCTTCGATATCATAAAAATAAATTCGATAATTAAAGTCACCACAACGTCTGGCAACCACCAAACGTTTCAAATTGTTCAACCTATTAAGGTAGATATTCAGCAGAAAAAAATAGCAGTTTTGAGCAGTTTGGGTGCTTCCTTAATTGGTAGAGCTGAAGGTGACCAAATTACCTATGGACTACCGGGCGATGTCATCACCCTAAAAATTGAGCAAGTAAAACAACCAGAAAATAGTACCAAAACCAATCCAACCTTAAATATTAGAAAACCAAAAGAAATATCTATTTATTAATTATTAAAAAATAAAATTATGATGAAGTATGCAATTGCCCTTTTGTTTTCAGTAAGTGTATTAAATGCACAAGATTCTTTAACTACATCAACTAATGTAAGCGTAGGAGATGTTTTTGAAATAGGTAAACCTGAAACGAACAAATACAAACACATAGATTTTCCGAGAGAAAATTTCATTATCAAACGCGGCGGTATTGCCAATTATAGGCGTGCCCAAGGTGAAGAAGTTGTGGTTACTGCCGTTAAGGAAAAAAAAGATGGTACCACAGAAATTAAAATAAAAAGAAATGATGGTGGTCGTTTTTTCGGTAGCCATACTGTAGTAACTGCAGACTTTAACGAAGCGATTACGTCTGGCGAATTACAGGCTTTATAATTTTTTTTAGTTGATTGATAATCCACTTGGTCTCTTTAAATAAGTTGGCTGATTTAAAGAGACCAAGTGGATTTCCTTTAAAACGAATTACACGCTATTATCTAAAACTGAACTCATGTTTACAAAACTTAAAACACAACAAAGAATGCATACTGGCTTTATATTGGCCATCGCATTTTTATTGGTTTTGGGTTCTAATAGATTATACCACAGACATTTTTCTACCCTACAGAACACGGTAAACTCTGTTTATGAAGATCGGGTTAAAGTTCAAGGTTACATATATCAATTGAACAACATTTTTCATTCAAAAAGGCTTCGGTTCATTACTGAAGACAATTTTACCTCTGTAGCAACTGAAAATAAAAAAGCAGAAAAATTAATTTCTCAATTTGCACTTACAGAACTAACTACAAAAGAGTACAGTGCACTGAACGCATTGAGCACACAATTTCAAAAGCTTAAAATATTTGAAAATAAGGTATTGGAATCTCAAGATAATCTTAGCAATGGGGTTACCATTTTATCACTACAAACACTTAAGGAAATAGAAAACAAATTAGATGTACTGGCAACAATACAGTTAGAAGAAAGCAAGCAAATGACACAGCTATCTAATAAAGCTTTAGAGAGCAACTTGCTCATGTCTAATCTATCACTTGGCTTTTTAATACTTATCGGTCTAGCTCTATTGGCATTAATTTTTTATCCCTTAAAAAGAAAACAACCCATCCTCAATTGAGAAACAATTAAATACATTTTACTATGAGCTCGATGAAAAATTATATTCGTAGCATATGCTCTACCTGTACTTATATGGCATATTGCTCATTAACAAAAGATAAGAACTCCATTGTTTCATGTAGCGAATATGTGCATGTATTGGATATTACCAATGAACCAACATTGATCATTTCTAATGAAATGGCAAGTAAAGAATTTGAAAGAGAATTAGTATTAAACTACATATAATGATAGCAAAAGTAGCATCTAAAAAAGCACCTAAACAAGGTATGCTTGAAAACGTAATGCGACAATTTGATAATGCCGCAGACATTATTGACCTAAACACTAATATTAGAAAAATATTAGAGGTAACCAATAATGAAATAGTTGTTCATTTTCCCGTACGGATGGATAATGGCGAGGTCGAAATCTTTACCGGTTACCGTGTGCAGCATAACAATGCACTTGGACCCTACAAGGGCGGACTACGTTACCACCCAACCGTAGATATCGATGCTGCAAAAGCATTGGCAATGTGGATGACCTGGAAAACCTCTTTAGCAGGTTTGCCGTATGGTGGTGCAAAAGGTGGTATTCAATTAGATCCTAACAAATACTCAGATACTGAGTTAGAGCGCATCACTAGAAGATTCACCTATGCGTTGGGCGATAATATTGGACCGGAATTGGATATTCCCGCTCCCGATGTAAATACCAATCCGCAGACGATGGCTTGGATCCTTGATACATATATGTCTACCAAATCGCCTGCAGAACGATCTACCAATATGCACGTAGTTACTGGTAAACCAATAGGTGCCGGTGGCTCAAAAGGTCGAGACAGAGCTACTGGTTTCGGCGTATTTCTAACCATTAAATTTTGGGCAGAAAGTCATAACATAGATTTGAAGGACAAAAAATTCATAGTACAAGGTTTCGGTAATGTAGGTTATTGGACCTCATATTTCTTAGTAAACGAAGGTGCCATTTTAACAGCGGTGCAAGATGCCTATGGCAGTATCGCAAATGAAGAAGGTATCGATGTTGAACAATTATTCGAATATCAAAAAGGTAATAAAGGTAGCATACTTGGATATGCAAAGGCAAAAACAATAGATAGTAAAGATTTCTTCTCGTTAGACTGCGATATATGTATACCTGCAGCCTTAGGTAATCAAATTACCTCTAAAAATGCCCATAAGATAAAAGCATATTTGATTGCTGAAGGTGCTAACGGACCAACAGATGTTGACGCAGAAGAAATTCTGTTGAAAAAGGGCATCGATATTATACCAGATATTCTATGCAACTCTGGCGGAGTAATAGGTAGCTACTTTGAGTGGTTACAGAACCGTAACGGCGAAATATGGTCTTTAGATGAAGTGATGGAAAAATTAGAAAAGAAAATGAAAGAGTCTTTCACCACCGTTCTAGAAACCTCGAAAAAGAGAAATGTAGACATGCGTACTGCAGCATTTATAATTGCCATTGAGCGATTAGAAGAAGCTTATGTTCAACGTGGTATTTTCCCTTGATCAATTAGAAACGATTTATAACAAAGAATAAAGGTTAAATAGTACCAAATAGGGCGCGGTCGAAATTATGTGTAGAAAGTTAGCTACCCTTCTCGACCGCGCTCATATGGGTACCATTAGTTTTCAGCGCCTTTATCTCAAAAACACAATTAGAAAATGAAGTACGGAAATCTAGTTATAGAGAAAAAAGAATACGTGGTACTTAAGCGATTAATGAACCTATCGGGGTATTACAAAGATGATACATTACGTAAATCTGTACGAAAATTGGTAGGTGAAATGGAAACTGCCATAATTAAAGATGAGCTAGAGATGTATGCCGATGTTATTCGATTCAACACTACGATCACCATTACATCTGAGAACGGATGGCACAAAAAATTTAGGTTGGTAATGCCTACCGATAGCGATATAAAAAACAACAAAATATCTATACTAACCCCTATGGGTGCTGCTGTAATGGGCTATAGCGAAGGTGACACCATTATATGGGATTTTCCAACAGGTGAACAAAAACTAGTTATTGAAAAAGTAGAACAAGAGAATGAACATATGAATTTAAATATGGTATTATGATCGCATCTAGACATTTCTATCCGCATGAATCTGATAAAAAGATCATGGTAAAAAAAGATCGATTAGAAATTAATAATTGGACAGATGAACTCGAATATTTAAATAAAGAGTTAGACTATTATTTAGACATTGAAGATAGTATGATCCACAGTTCAAAACTGTACCAAGAGTTACATGGTGTTCGTAGAGAAAGTGCGCTGTTATTGGCAGCATTATATCGTTACGAAAGCACCCTTGGCAAGGCCATTGAATGTGATACGGTAGATTGTGATGCCTACTATTTAAATCATCATGAAAAGAAAAGAGATACTTATATCGCTTTTATACAAAATTATAGGAATCTAAAAATCAGAGTATTATCGCAAATTCTATTAAAGGCAAGCAAGTAAAGTGAACAATATAGATGTATAATCGACCCTAAAACAATCAAAAATCATAGGGTTATAAATCAAAGCGACATGGATAACAGCATACTATTACCAACAGATTTTTCAAAGAACTCATGGTTAGCCATACAGTATGCCATAAAACTTTTTGAAGATAAAAAATGCACCTTTTACATTTTGCATGCCTATTCTAAAGAAACCCATGGCTTAGATAGTTTAACATTATTAGACCCAGATGAAGCTTTTAATAAATTGTCTGAATTAAGATCAAGACAAGGCTTGGGTGATATTATGATACAGTTATCGAGAATTAAAAATAATGAAAATCACGAATTTCATGTAGTATCAGAATCGACCCTTTTATTGAGTGCCGTTAAAAACTTGAATAAAGAAATTCAATTTAATATGATTGTTATGGGAGCAAGAGGCGTAGGTAACAAGAAAGGAAAATCGTACGGTAAAAACACCCTAGAAATTTTAAAGCATATTAGAAAATGTCCGGTTCTGGTAGTTCCTACGAAAGTCGATTTCAATCACCCCAAAGAAATTGTTTTGACTACTAATTTTAATACTAAAATTAAATCATCAGAAATTAAATACTTGGTTGAAATAGCAAAACTGAGCAATGCCAGTATTCAAGTTTTAAGCCTATCACCAGCACATAAATTGAGTTTTGAACAAAAGAGAAACAAAGTATTTATTCGCACACAAATAAAAGAAGTTGCATATAACTTTAATTCGCTTAAAAATGTAAAAATGGCAATAGCCTTAAGCTGCTTTGTTGAAATTAGAAATTCTAATATGATCAGCTACATAGATAAAAAACCTTCTTTTTTAGAACGACTTGGTTTTGGCAAACTATCGCTTAACAAGCTTGGGTACTATGCCGACCTCCCCGTTTTGGCACTTCATTCAAAATAAGCTTTTTACCACCACCATCGTCGTTTCTGGCAGTCACATAGCGTACCTTTGTATGGTAAAATGAACAAGGACAATGAACGACGATTTTCACAGAATACTATATAACTACCTTGTAGAAACCGGACTAAGCGAAAATGTTGCAGCGTATTTAAACCTTGCCATTTTGGTAGTAGCTGCATTGGTACTAGCATGGTTTTTAGATTTAATCATCTGGAAGGTGTTACGATCTGTATCGCTTAAACTAGCTCGAAAATCTAAAACCAATTTCGATAATTTTCTGGTGGCCAATAGAGTTCCGAGATATGTGGCGCATATAATTCCGTTAAGTATATTGGTAGAATTAGTGCCGTTCGGTTTCATTGGGTTCGATTATGCCGCCCAAATCGCATTAAAATTTCTAAATGTACTCTTCGTAGTACTTACGCTTTACGTTGTAAAAAGTGTATTTCGAAGTATTAACGACTACCTAAAAACAAAACCCCGGTTTAGAGATAAACCAATGGGCAGCTACATTCAAGTATTTATGATCTTCGCATGGGTAGTAGGTATATTCACCATTTTCGCCATTATTACAGAAATACAAATTTGGAAGTTTTTTACTGCCCTAGGTGCAGGATCGGCAGTAGTGCTATTGATTTTCAAAGACTCCATTCTTGGTCTAGTAGCGAGTATACAAGTTAGCATCAATGATATGGTTCGCATTGGTGACTGGATCAGTTTTGATAAATTCGGTGCCGATGGCAATGTGGTAGAAATATCGCTTGCAACGGTAAAAGTCCGAAATTTTGATAATACCATTACCACCATACCAACCTACGCGTTAATATCAGATTCTTTTAAAAACTGGCGCGGAATGCAAGAATCTGGCGGAAGACGTATGAAACGAGCTCTGATTATTAGTCAGAAAAGCATTCGTTTTCTTTCGGAAACTGATGTGGCAGAATTTCAAAAAATACAACTAATTCAGCCTTATCTTATAACACGTAGCGAGCAGATCAGCACTTATAATACCGCAAATAACATTAATAAAGAACTAGCCATAAATGGTCGGAATTTGACCAATATTGGTGTGTTCAGAAAATATGTGATCGATTATCTTCAAAACCATTCTGCCGTAAATAAGGGTATGACCTTAATGGTACGCCAATTAGCACCAACGCCGCAAGGTATACCGTTAGAGGTATACGCTTTTAGTTCAGACAAACGTTGGGAGAATTACGAGTATGTAATGGCTGATATTTTTGACCACCTACTAGCTGCCCTACCCTATTTTGATTTACAGGTATATGAAATTCCGGTAGGTGTAGCGACTACATCTTCAGATTAGAATTTATAAAGGCAGAGGGGTTAATACTAAGTATATGTTAATTCGTTCCATATAGAAAAACCTCTTCACCAAGGGTATCAAATAAAATTCAGTTATTTGCGGTAAAGAATATTCATGAAATTGAAGATTGATAAGTTTGTCTTTTTTATAATTATTGCCATAGTATTAGCATACTTATTTCCACAATGGGGAATACAAGAAAGTAAACTTCCGATAAACGCAATTAGTAGTATAGGCATTTCACTTATTTTCTTTTTTTACGGACTCAAGTTAAGTCCCGAAAAATTAAAGCAAGGACTCAAAAACTGGAAATTACATTTGTTGGTTCAAGGAGCTACTTTTTTGCTTTTTCCTTTATTGGTTTTACTGGCACATCCGTTTCTTCAAAATGAAGAACAAGAATACATTTGGTTGGGATTCTTTTTTTTGGCTGCACTACCATCTACAGTTTCATCTTCAGTTCTTATGGTCTCGCTGGCAAAAGGGAATATACCAGCAGCAATTTTCAACGCCAGCATTTCTGGCATTATAGGTATTGCCCTTACCCCATTATGGATGGGACTTTTTGTAAGTGATTTACAAACAGATTTCGATTTTACAGATATTTACATTAAACTAATTGTTCAAATAATAATACCGGTAATTATAGGTCTTCTTTTGCATCGCTTTTTTGGTTCTTTTGTACAGAAACATAATAGCAAAATAACACTGTTCGATAAATCGATAATTTTATTGATTATCTATAAAAGCTTTTGCGAGTCATTTGAAAAGAATATTTTTAGTGCTGTTTCCATATTAGATTTACTTCTCATTTTAATAGGTGTCATCATCTTGTTTACTATTGTCTTTTATCTCACCAAATTATTCTCAAGAAAACTACATCTCAATACAGAAGACCAAATTACCGCCCAATTTTGCGGCACTAAAAAATCGTTGGTACATGGTACCGTTTTCTCAAAAATACTATTTGGCAACATGGCATCTATTGGTATTATATTATTACCGCTCATGCTATTTCATGCCATACAAATACTGATAATTAGTGTTGTGGCGACAAAATTATCAGTTAGAAAATTAGAGGAACTTTAGAAGTTCCTCTAATTTTAATTCCTTTTTTAAATTATAAAAACAATATGTCAGTTTATCAGAAAGTTGAAGCATTAGCATCAAAAGTGTTTAAGAAAAATACCATATTTAGATATGGCTTCAATCTGTCGCCTATGTACAAAAGAAGTACCGCAAAATTAATTGAGGTCTCAGAAGACCTATTGCATGTAAAAATAATAGTACCATTGAGCTACAAGAACAAAAATTACGTGAACTCCATTTTTGGCGGTAGTATGTTCTCAGCCGTTGATCCCATACCCATGATTCAACTATTAAGTATTATGGGAAACGACTATGTAGTCTGGGATAAATCTGCAGAAATATTCTTTAAAAAACCCGCAAAAGAAAATTTATATGCAGATTTCGATTTTTCTGAGAATGAGCTTGCAGAAATTAGAGCGCAAGTAGCCGAAAAGAAAGAAATTGATATTATTAAAATCACTCAGCTTACCAATAAAGAGAAAAGCCAAGTTTTTTGCGAGGTTAGAAAAACAATTTACATCGCTGATAAAGCTTATTTTAAACAGAAGCGGCAGAAAAAAACTGGTATTTAGTTGTTGGTTATTGGTTATTGGTTAGGACGGTAAAAGTTTTTTTTACAAAATACTCTACTTACGCTTTAATAATTATAAACAACTGAAATCGAGTTGCATAAATCTTATACGTTCTTGAAATTCTAGTTGAATTTTTAATGCAATAAAAGTTCAAGGACTAAGAGTAATAGTAGAAATAGTATCTTTATTTTTTACTCCCTTTTATTCAATTGTTCAATAACGAAAAGAGGGTAATACATCTTTTAACAATAAAAAATAGCATTCAAAAATGAAAAATTTATTCTTCCTATTAGTAATGACAATAAGCTTTATCAGCTACGGACAAACAATTACAGGTCAATGGGAAACCTTCGATGAGGAAACAAACGAGAAAAAAGCACTCATTGAAATCTATAAAACAAACGACACCTATTTCGCCAAAATAGTTAATAGTTATAAAAGTGATGCAGACAAAGTTTGCGACAACTGTAAAGGCGCTAAAAAAGGACAAAAAATAAGAGGTCTAGTAATTATAGAAGACATTAAGAAAGATGGTGATGAGTACAACGACGGTACTATTCTAGATCCAGAAAACGGTAAAGAGTATAAGTGTTATTTAGAACTAGAAGAATCTAACAAATTGAAAGTGAGAGGTTATTTAGGCTTTTCGTTACTAGGAAGAACCCAATACTGGATCAGAAAGCAATAAATACTCAGATGCAAACGATACTAGGGGCTAATGGTCAAATAGCTATAGAATTGGCGAAAGAGTTGAAAAAGAAGTACACTTCTAACATAAGACTCGTTAGTCGAAATCCGAAAAAAGTAAACGATACTGACACGCTTTTTTCTGCCAATTTATTAGACAAGCATAAAACTGAAGAAGCGGTAAAAGGGAGTGAAATCGCCTACCTAACCGTTGGTCTACCGATGAATACTAAAATGTGGGTAGACCAATTCCCTATAATGATGCGTAATGTCATCGATGCTTGCAAAAAGCACCATACGAAATTGGTGTTCTTTGACAACACCTATATGTATGCGCAAAACGAAACTCCCCTAACCGAGGAGAGTGAATTTGCACCTGTGGGACAAAAAGGAAAAGTGAGGGCTGAAATTACTACTATGCTTTTAGATGAAATGGCCGCAAATAATTTAGAAGTGGTTATTTGCAGAGCACCGGAATTTTATGGTCCTGGAAAAACACAGAGTATCACCAACGCCATTATATTTGATAATATAAAGCAAGGCAAAAAACTAAAGGTATTTATAAGCGACGCTACGCTAAGAACATTAATATGGACACCAGATGCCAGTAAGGCTATGGCATTAATTGGTAATACACCCGACACCTATAATCAAACTTGGCACTTACCCTGCGATGATTCTCGGCTTACCTACAAACAGTTTATCGCTTTAACTTCAGATGTCTATGGCAAATCATTCCCCTATTCAGTGGTGCCTAAAATCGTTTTTAAAATAGGTGGTGTTTTCAAAACACAAATGAAAGAATTGCAAGAATTGCTACCAAGATATAAGAGCGATAACATATTCGTTTCTACCAAATTTAAAAATAGATTCCCAGATTTTGCGGTTACCACATATCGAGAAGGTATTGAGCAAATAAAAAATGAGGGATAACCTACTCAAGAAAAATTAACAAATTTTATAATGTTAGTAATCGGTCAGAAACAAATTATAAGTAGTTTAGAAATAAATTAATCAGCATTAATCTATTTTAAAAACCACCATTTATAATGCAAACCGAACACTTCCTAAAAAATATTTTCTCCCCTACTACTTTTTCAGAAAGCGAATTGAAAACCATTATTCCAAAATTCAAAAAGGTAAGCTTTCGTAAAAACGACTTTCTCTTAAAAGAAGGTAAAACTGAAAACCACTATTGGTTTATAGAAAGCGGTTTTGCCCGTTCGTTTGTTAATGACACCAAAGGCAACGATATTACTACTGACTTTTATGGGCAAGGCGAAATCGCCATAGATTGGTCTTCCTTTTTTCTTCGCAACCCTACCCGAGAAAACATTCAAGCTTTATCCGACATTGTTTGCTGGCAATTAGACTTTGAGACTTTTCAACAGCTGTTTCATAGTATTGAACCCTTTAGAGAACAAGGTCGTAAAAAATTGGTCGGTAGTTATTTTGCACTTAAAAATCAGCGAGTATCGTTCATTGCAGATGAAGCAAAAGAACGCTATCTACGATTGGTTCAAGAGAATCCACATATAATAAAAAACGTTTCGTTACAACATATTGCTACATATTTGGGCATTACTAAGTATTCGTTAAGTCGTATTCGCAAAGAAATAGTATCGTAAAGTCCGTTTTTGCCATAGGCAATTTTTTAGTGAAAAGTGCCACATATATTTGTCTTTATAACCACGGCTGTTCAAAAGGCAAATAATATAGAACCACTTTATGAAAACAATATTTAATAAGAACTCTAATAGCGAACTGATTGAACGAATTCAAACCCTGAAAGAATCTGACAATGCGCAATGGGGTAAAATGAACGCATATCAAATGCTAAAACATTGTACGTTGGGCGAAGAAATGTTTCAAGGTAAAAAGGATTATAAAAGGCTATTTATTGGTAGATTATTTGGCGGAATAGCATTAAAGGGAATTATAAATAATGAGCTTCCAATGAAAAAAAATCAGCCTACGCATCCGGATTTTAAAATATCTGGAACCGGAAATTTCAATAATGAGAAAGAAAAATGGATGGGTTTATTAAATGATTATAACGGTTATTCAAGCTCTAACTTTATTCATCCATTCTTCGGAAAAATGACCAATGATGAAATTGGCATATTTGTTTACAAACATACAGATCACCATTTAAAGCAATTTGGCAGATAATAACATATGATGTTACAAGCAATATTCTTACTCATTACCCTGTTGACCTTATTCTTGTTTTATACCGGAACAGGAAAAAACATAAGGATAGTATTAATTTTTATTGCTTGGCAGATTTTAATAGGGATTTTGTCATATTTTGAAGTCTTTAAAGAAAAGCCGCTATTATTCCCGCTAGCAATCATTGCCACTACCCTACTTTCTTTTTTGAGTTTTAAGATGGTTTCAATTGAAAAGCTAAACACAAACTACGTGCTAGGAATACACATTATAAGAATTCCAGTAGAATTATGCCTGTATCAACTTTTTCTTAAAGGTCAAATTCCTGAAATTATGACTTTTACCGGTTGGAATTTTGATATTTTAATCGGGCTTTCTGCCGTTGTTATTTTAATTTATCAATCCGTAAAAAAGAAGAATTTAGCAAAATCATATTTTTTATTTTGGAATCTAATTGGGCTATTATTTCTTTCAGTCATAGTTTTAATTGCCATTTTATCTTCGCCTCTACCTATTCAGAAATTTGCGTTTGATCAACCAAATGTGGCTCTTTTAGAATTCCCTTATAGTTTCTTACCCACTTGCATAGTGCCTATAGTTTTTATTTCTCATTTTCTGCTTATTAAACACCTTAAGCAATTCTAAAACATTAATAATCAGTATTCCTGTTTTAACTTAATCTTTTCATTTTTTTAATAAAGGCATAGTATTTTTAGCACAAACACAACCATTGCCTAAGCATTCAATATTCTTACTTGTAGCAATACTAGCCTCCTTTTTAGGGTTTGGTCAAGACAAATCTACCCTACTAAATGCTAAGGTTTCAAGTTCTAAAAATGATGTCTCTAATGTATTAATCGTTAATCTCAATTCTAAAAAATCTACCATAACAGACTCCCTAGGTTTATTTTCTATTGAGGTAAAGTTAAAAGACTCTGTACGTATTACTGCCGTACAATACCTGCCAAAAGAAATAGTAATTAGTGAATCTCACATAAATAGTAGTTTAATCACTATTCAACTCATTGATAATATTATTGATTTAAATGAAGTTACCGTTACCCCTTATAATTTAACCGGAGATATTGACAGAGATATAGATAGGCTGCATATAAAACCCACTGTAACTTCATATTCCTTAGGGCTACAAAATGCAGATGTCACCAAAATGACCCAAAGTGAAAGGCTGTTACAAGAAGCTGATAGAGGAAAATATGTAAGTCTCCAAACAATGGATGAGTACGGTAAGCTAAATGAAATTTTGAGTTACGTTGGTTTGAGTGTTAAGGTAAATACCCATAAAATCATGAACAAAGTTTCTGGCAGAACTAAATCATTAGAAGAAATGGTGGAGCGCGACCAAAACATGAATTTAGAAAAAGAAATTATTTATAAATTTTCAAAGCAAACAATAGCAGAAAATTTTGACATACCAGAATCGAACGTAAACGGCTTTCTTACCTATTGCCTTTCGCAACCCGATTTTAATGCATTATCTGACTCAGGCAATATGGCAGAAATTTGGGATTACCTAGAAGCTAAAAGTATAGAATTTAAGAGTTCAGATGTTACTAAGGATTAGCATAAAACAACTACTTATCACAAACCTGAAGTCAACTTCATCATCGTAGAACTTAAAGAATATAGCCAGCGCAATTGTTCCCAAATAAGTTGCTCTTCTTGATGATTTCGTTTTAACGCATTATTATCTTCTGCATTCAAATTCACATTTTCAGATTCAAACTTGGGCAGTTGTTTCTCAAACGAACCAACTTCTTCAAAATTCGGCCCATCGCCAGTAGCAATGCTATTAGAAAGCGTTTTCATCACTAAACTCAGGTTTTCATCTATCTTAAAAACAATGCTATTAAAACGTTCTGAAGCTTCTGTGGTGGTATGATACTGAATATAAATACTTAATGATGCCAGAGATGACAAAAAGTTGTGGTTCAACTCTACCAACTCATATATTTTATTCAGATTTTTTTGTTTTGAATGGGGATCTTGGGTCATACGCTGAAATGCCGAGCTTAAGTTCGAAGTTTCTAGAAAAGCACTTTTACGCGCTAATCTATAGCTGGTAGGCACACTACCCTTGTGTCTATAAAAATCCGCAATTTCAGTTAGGTACATTCGGTTTGCCTCAACACTTTTGGTAACATCTTTTTGAATTTCTTGAAAGCTCCAGCTGGGCCATAGAAAAAGAAATCCTAAATAAGATAATCCTGCACCAACAAGCGTATCTAAAATTCGGTATTGAATTACGGTCATTACATCGGGCTGCAAAATTCCGTAAATGAATACAATACTTAAGGTTACATAGATTGCCGACAATTTGTAATTTTTCTGTAGCATAGACAGCGCAACAACAAACGAAATCAATGCTAATACTGCGTATACATACACATCTTGAACTAAATAAACGATACCAGTAGCAATAACTCCACCGATAATAGTACCTATAGTTCGGTCTTTAGATCGTGTTTTTGTAAGACCATAATTAGGTCTCATAATTAATATGATGGTTAAAAGTATCCAATATGGATTCTGAAATTCAAATACATTACCCACCACAAATCCGATCATTAAGGTAACCGCTAAACGTAATGAATGTCGAAATATGGTAGACCTAAAACTAAGGTTTCGCAATAATATTCGCGGACTATAATCTTGAGATATTAAGAAACGTTTTAGAATTTCCTTATCTATAAATTCTTCCGAGGCTACATCGTGATCACTAAGCAACCACTTCATTCTTTTAAGTTTGTCGAATTGCTTTTCTTGATATTCTAACAAATTCTGAAACATAATAAAAGCTTCGTACGCCTTTGCGTCTTTTACCGTACCAAGCTCAGAAATCTTAATTCGTAATTCTTCAAAATGATTCGTTAGCGCATCATGCTTTGGCATTTGACTAGGCTTGTTACCAATTGCAGAAATTAATTGCAATTGATTAGCCATCTCAAAAGTCAGGTTTTGAAACAACTTGGTAAATTCTGTATACAGTTTAAACTGCTCATCCATCTTCGTATAGTTTACCGGATTCGCACCTGCTGTTTCGAGCATCTCTATCAATTGCACCAATACCAAAACCCGCTTACCATTGTATGTAGACCTGCCAGAGTTTTTACGGGAAAGGATAAGAATTTCACGCAACGTATCATGTTGTTCTGTAAGTTCGCTTTGAAGTAGAAACAGCCTTTGCTGCAGTTTTTTTCTATTAGATCGACCATCTATTAGCTGCGCACGATTCTTTAAAAGTTTACCGGTACGCCCTATGGTATCGTATAAAATTTCTTCGGTCTGCCCCTTCGGGTTTATTTTATGCCATAATAATGACAATGCCAAGTACCAGAGACCACCAAGCCCAACTAGCAAAGCATATTCATAAATTTTCAACTTATCAGGTGTATGGGCAAAACTTAAAATCAAAGCTAAAAGTCCTGAAAAACTTATTAGTGAAGCCCTAAAACCGTAAGATGATATTAACGATATAGCAAAACTTGCAACCCCTAAAATAAGTAGGGCAAGCCAAGTAGCATAGTGTAAATACCCACCAATAAAGCTAACGACCATTACTAAAGCAGCAGAAAAAAGTATACCGTAAATTTTATGTTTTTGACTGCCATTTACATCACTAGGGTTACACCAAAAAGCACCAAAACATATGGCAACGCCTATTTCGGTATACCCAGTAGAAATACCAATAGACAAAGGTGTAATAACGGCAACTACGGTAAGTACCGACTTAGAAAAACTAGTACTACCCAAATATTGTAGTAGTTCTTTGAAAGAAACAGAAATGAAATTTTGAATTTTGTTCAACACCTATAGAATCAGGTACAAAGATACACTTTGGTAGTAAGACGCATTAACTACAAAAAAACAAAAAGTGCTGAGATAATGAAATCTCAACACCTTTTGAATATCTTAAAAAATGGGAATCTAAATTTTAAGTCTTACTATCTGTAATGAACAGCGATTTGTGCTAGTTGACCCACAATTTTAACCGAGTCTTTCATAGACAGTTTAGAACCATCGGCGTGTATCCATCTTTTTAAAGGTTGCTCGCATATCATGCTTTTTACCTCGGTTTTACCAAAATCCTTTTTCATTCTCATAAACAGCTCTACATCAAAAAGCCATTTAGTAACAAATTTCTTATTAAACATTTTAGAAGCAATCTCGCGATCCATCACTTTTGCACCACATTGGGTATCTTTAAAAGGCATGCCTAAAATAGTTTGTATGATTAAGTTGATTGTCATACTAATAATCTTGCGAGCAGATTCTTTTGTAATATTAGCCCCCATTCTTGCGATACGAGAACCACTTACTATTTTAAAATCTGAACTTTCAATAGTTTTTACCAAATCATCAAAATCTCTAAAGTCTGTTGATAGATCGGCATCTAAAAACCCTATGTAATCTAACTGTTGGTCTTTTACCAAATGTAGAATTCCTAGTCTTACAGCTTCAGCTTTTCCTGCATTTTGCTTACAATTATAAATACTTATATTATCTGGATTTTCTTTTTTTAATTTCTGAAGCACTGACAACGTATTATCTGTACTGCCATCGTTTACAAAACATAGGTGGTAACCAAGGTTTTTATGCGCAAAGTCTTTAAACTCCTCACTAGAAAGTCGCTCTTCTTCATTATAACAAGGTATCACCACACCTACACAATTCTTTTGTAGTATACGGGTATCTGATATTTTCGAAGTAACGACACCCTTATTTTCAGGAGCACCTATTATTCTTTTTATTCTAGCTGCCATTTCGTCTAAGCTTACCGGTTTTTTCAGATAATCGTTTACGCCCAAATCAAAATTTTGCATAATAAGCTTCTCATCTGTATTACCGGACATTACAAGAATTGGCGTTTCATTTTTCATGAATAACCTAATATATTTCACCACCTCGGTACCGGTACACGAAACCAATTCTGTACCTGACATTTCGGGCATATTCATATCTAGTAAAACCAAATCGGGCTTAAATGAATTAAATAATTTTATACCAAATTCAATAGAATTAGCAGTTTCTACTTCATAACCTAATTCCGATAATCGTTTTTCAACAGAAAGTAGAATAAGTTTTTGGTCGTCTATGGCTAGAATTTTCATTACTATAATTTTGGTTATGCTTGGTTTACGGTTACAAATTTACTTGGCACGTACGGCAAATTCGGTTCAAAAAAGATGGATAACTGTTTACTATAGACGAGTGGTTTATAACATTAGATAACGACTTAATTTTAAAATTATAGTCCTTGCTATTATTACGAATTGATAATAACAGAACGGTATATTGTAGGTATTCTATTATTAAAATTTCAACTAATCCCTTTTTAATGTATTTATCATCTCATATATTTAATACCTTTATATAGAATTTGATTCTAATTTAACCTTTGGAAAAAAAAACCAATACCCTCTTAATATTAGCTTTAATCGTAGGGCTAGCTTTTCATGGTTCTGCTATTTTCTTTACGTTAGAGTCTACTTACGACGCACTAATTCACCTATTTTTCGCCGATCACTATGCCAATAGTTGGTTTGATCCGTGGGAATATCGCTGGTATACAGGTTTTACCGTACAGTCGTACCCACCATTAGTACATCAACTTATTGGTATTCTCTCTTACATTGGCGGCTTAAAATTCGGTATGTACACCGTTGCATTAATTGCAATTGTCTTATTTATTACTGGGGCATATAGGTTTACCCTTTTAATGACCGGAAGCCGGCGAATAGCAGGTTATGGTGCAGTTATGGCTGTTTTCTCATCTACATTTGTAGAAACCCTTCATATCTTCGGACAATTACCCAGCATCTCGGCATTATCGATACTACTTCATTCTATGACCGAAATATACCTGTATATCAAAACAGGCAAAACGCGGTACTTTATAACATCGGCGACCATGCTTGCCGTAACCGTTACCTCACATCATGTAACTCCGCTTTTTGGTATGGTCTTTTTCATCGCACCTTTAATGGGTATGGCGGTTATGGATGCCGCTAGAGAAAAAGTCGAATCTTACAAAGCGCTTACATTTAAAGTATTTTGGGGCACCACTTTACAGCACTTTTGGCGCATAGCCAAGTTTGGTGGTACCGCAATATTTTTACTCATATTCTGTATTTTTCCTTACTGGTATAATTCTAAAAGAAACCCTATTACCCAGGTAGCCATACCTCATGGGTCAAGAGATAATTTCTTGGAAATTACTTCCTCAGGGCTTGTTTTCTTTATAATTCCGTGGGGAGTATTTCTATTTATTCTGCCTTATTTCTTTTACAGATATTTTAGTAAAAGGTATGTGTTCTTCGGATTGTCTTTTGCGCTATTAACAATTTTAGGAACCGGTGGCACTACTCCTATTCCGCGTATGATGTTGGGTGAAATGGCTTTCAATATTCTTACGTTAGATAGGTTTACGTTATGGGCAACTATTATGGCACTCCCCATATTCGCAGAATTTGCCTACCGGATGGTTGAAGGAGATTTAAAAGTGCTGATTCAAGAAAGATTCGGCGGAGTATATCATAGGGTCTTAGGCGGATTAATTGCTGGTGGAATGCTGTTTATGGTACTTTTTACCATGACCTTGGGCTATTTTAGACCCTCGCAGCCGGCTAAAATAAAGATGCTACCCATTGTCAACTTTCTGGGGGCAGATTCGCATGATTCTTGGCGGTATTTACCACTAGGTTTCGGTGATCAGATGGCATGGTTATCTGCACAAACAGGCGCAATGACCGTAGATGGAAATTACCACTCTGCACGGCGATTACCCGAATTAACTACCAGAGCGATAGAACGCATAGAAAACTCTAAATTTAGAGGTGTTGAAGGTATCGGATCTTTACAGCAATTTTTGACCGTACCTGAAAAATATAATTTAAAATACATTTTCTCGAACGATAAATTCTATGACCCTATTCTCTACTATTGTGGCTGGCAACGGCTGCAGCAATTAGAAAACGGTATTATGGTTTGGGAGAAGTTGAATGTGGCACCCATACCGCAAATCATGCCCAAGCAAGATGTACCTACCATAATGAAGATTATGTGGGGTATCATTCCGCTATCGACAGTACTGATTGCCATATTCGTAAATATTCAAATGATATGGGTGCGGCTTTTAAAGTCCAAAAAAGTTCCGGTGCATTCTTTTATGAAATTAGAACTGCCGTACAATAAATTCCCCTCAAAGCTATTAACCTTCTCACATTGGTGGGCATTGATAATATTGATTTGTATGGGCTATGGCATGTACATTTTTTACGTTAAAAATGTTACGCAATTATCACCGAACAATGTGGTTGAATCTTATTATGATGCTTTAGATTTTAAAGAATTCTCTAGAGCACATTCATACATAGATCCAGAGCAAAATATAGACATTGCCCAGTATATGCTAGAGGTTTCGGTGACCGATGGGATCTTAAGTTCATATGCAAAACTAGATTCATTAGGTATTGAAATTTACGATAAAACCGAAAATGGCGCAAAAGCAAAAGTATCAACAAGGTGGATCACTCCATTAGAAAATGTTTTCAACAACGACCACCACGAACTGGTAAAGCGAAAAAATAAGTGGTACATTAAATCATCAAAAGTTGATAATGACATTCCGCCAGATCAACTTTTTACAGCAAACGGCACAACATATTACAACCACGGTAGACGAAAAATTACGACCCAAGAAACCTATCATGAAGATGTATTAAAACAGCCTGTACTAGAAATTTTATCTGCTAAACTGGTAAAATTTAAAGGGCAATATAGCATTATTGGCGAGTTACAAAATGTTGACAATACTCCTGCAGATATTGTCATAAAAGCAACCTTGTATAATGATAACAACAAAGAATTAGCGAATTACAACGCCAAGCATCAAATTAAACATAAGTTGATGCCAAAAGAAACAACAACGTTCAAAATTAACTTTGAAGGTATAGCGTGGTCTTCTACCAAAGACACTTTACCGCCAACTTTTAATCCAGACGAGTTTACTCCCGTTAGTTTCGAAGAACAACCTACAAAATTCAATTTGCAATCTGCAGGTAACACTGCCAATACTGATTTGTATAAGCATGTTGCTTTACAAGATTTGGTATACACAGAGCAAGGTTTTAATGGTGTACTATTTAATTCGGGCGTGCAAGAAGTAACTATACCGCAACTTATAATTTCGTATTATGATGCAGAGGGCAAGTTACTTTGGGTAGATCATAAATTTGTAACCGAAGGGGTACGAATACAGCGTAAGCAGTTCTTTAATTACAAACCTTTAGATTTGGATAGTTTAGCCGTTGTAAGTAGTAGTTTAGAAAATTGCTTCGTAAACGGTTCGCCTAATAAAGCCATAGCCGATAAATTATTCCCCAATAGAAAATTAGAACATGGTATGCAGCAAGCACAGCCTTTTAAAGGAAAAGGTTATGAGTACATAAAGTTTGAGATTAACAGTTATATCGGTAATCCTAAATAGTATGCGTATTAAAATTTTAATGATTTTAAGTCTTGTACTGCTTGGTTGTTCTAGTAAAGAGAAAGAACAACCAAAGGAAACGAACACCCCAAATACTGCATTAATTACAACAACAAATACGAGTGTAGCAGGCGAGGCTATTACTTTGGCTTTTAGTACAGATATACCGAATGCAAATTATAAGCTACAAATAAAAAATGCATACGGTAATGTGTTATTAAATCCTGAGATTTCAACTGATCAAAACATCACTTTTAACGTCCCTACAAACTTTACTAGAATTGCGGGTCCGTTTCGATGGAAGTTATTATTACACGATGTGACCTTACGCAATGGCACTCATGAAATTGCAACGAACGCAACGAAAGCCACCTATATAGAATCGTATTTTGGACCACGAAGCGTTACCGCAGGCAGAAATGACTTCTCTATGCTGACCATATCGCCAACCGATGCTTATGACAACCCCTTAGATGATGGCACCGAGGTAACGGTTAAATATCAATTTTTAGAGAATATCGACGAGTTAAAAATAACCACGGAAAGCTTTATTGCTTGGTACAATGTTGCATCTACTTTAAAATCGGGGAGAATATTGGTTACATCTGAATGTAACGGTACCACTTCAAAAGAACTGGCAACAATTGTTTATCCTGCGAATGCGGTCAACTTTAACATCAGCAGTTCTAGTGCGCACAACTTTGCAGATGGCAATCAAATTGTAACGTTTACATCAGATATTATAAAAGATGAATTTGGTAATGTGGTCACCAATGGCACCTTGGTAACCTTTGTCATTAAAAATGAAGATGACTCTTATCTGTATACTATCGGTACTACTATAAACGGTATTGCCGAGGCGAAAACACTACATCCAGATAAAGCCTCTTCTTGGGAGATACAGGCTTTTGTAACTGGTGCCGCAGAAAGTAATACCACAGCATTTGAGTTTAAAGCTGCCATAAAAGACTATCCTGTTCATTTCTCACAAGGAAATAGAAATATAGATATTGGTCCGTTCGAGAGCTTTATGAAACAGCTTATTCCTGACGGACTCCTATTACAACTAAAAATTTATGATACAGAAGGAAAGTTTATAGAATCTAAAATAACAACTACTAAAAGTGGGGTTTGTAATATTTTCTTGGGCGAGTATTTTTTACCGGATGGTGATTATGTCTTTAAAATAACGGCTGCAGGCATCACAAAAGAATTTACAAAAAGTATACATGGCGATACAGTTAAATAAAACATTATACAGAACCGTATTAATAGTCACCTTTTTGGCTATCAACGGACTTATTCTTTACGGAATAGGCGCTGCATGGGCATTTATGAATACCGGTGCAGATAAAACTTCTATGCTGCATTTAGAAGTACCTATGGAAGATGTGTATAAACCTAATCTAGAATGGTCAAATTTAGATAACCCAGGGCGGCCAATGGAAGAGCAAGCATTGGGCGAAATTACCAACGATTACATGAACGCATGGCACGTTCGTAATATCGCATTTAAGAAAAATGACCGTTACGGTATTGAAGATTTTTACACCGATAGTGCAAGAGCTAGACTTTACGATAACATTGACCTCAACAAAAAGAATAACCACTGGTACAAGCGTACAACCTTAAACCACAATTCTGCTTTAGATTTTTATACTGCCGATGGTACCATGGTCGTCTTCAAAGATTATAATGTTGAAGAGTACCAAGAAACGTACGAAGGTGAAACACTTATTCTCAAAGAAAAAAATACGACCAGCTACCAAGTCATGATGCTTTTAGAAGACGGATTTTGGCGTATTAGACACTTAAAAGAAATACCTACGCCTGCAGATACAGTTGAAGTAATTGAACGGAACATAGCGCCAAAACTTAAAAAAATAAAGAACCAGAAAGGCATTAACTACTACCCTAAAGATTCCCCTTGGGATACTTTTGGTAAAAGATTTAATGATACTATAATTGATCAAGATTTTCAGATCATTCAAGATATGGGTTTAAATACGATTCGTGTATTTCTACAATATGAAGATTTTGGAAAAAACAGGGTCGATGAAAAAAAACTTGAACTTTTAAAGATACTATTGGATAAAGCACAAGAACACAAATTAGATGTTTTGATTACTTTATTTGATTTCTATGGGGATTATGATATTTCTAACTGGACACTCACCCACAGACATGCAGAAGCGATTGTAAATGCGGTTAAAGACCACCCTGCCCTTTTAGGATGGGATATAAAAAATGAACCCGACCTAGATTTTGATTCTCGAGGAGAGAATACGGTAATTCAATGGTTGAATCAAATGATTTTAGAAATTAGAAGATGGGATAAAAAGAACCCTATAACCATTGGTTGGTCTACCCCAGAAGCAGCATTAAACCTATCGGATGAAGTAGATTTTATTTCTTTTCACTATTATAAAAAACCGCAATACTTTATAGAATCTTATAAGATTTTGAAATACTTAACACCCAATAAGCCCATTGTTTTACAAGAATATGGCGACTCTTCTTATGATGGTATGTGGAGCGGATTCTTAGGTTCTGATGAAAAACAAGCAGCTTATTACAAAGAAATGCAAGGCTATTTAGAAAAAGAAAACATTCCCTTTTTATTTTGGACGCTCTATGATTTTGAAAAAGTACCTAGTTCGGTTGCTGGTAGCCTACCTTGGAAAACCAAAAAACAACATTTCTTTGGTTGTTTAGATTCTTTAGGAAATAAAAAACCAGCATATTTTGAACTAGCGATAAAAAAGTAAATAGCCATTTTTATGCGCTATCCAATTCAATAATAGCTATCGAAAAATGAGGAAAAAAAAGGCTGGTTACCACACCAGCCCTCAAATACTAACCATATCGATTCTTAATGAACCAATTTCTTCTCCATAGTTGCTATATCTATATTGAAACCGGTTTCTTTCGATTTCTGTATAGCCTTAAAGTAGTCTATATACATTTGAGTAATTGCAGACATTGGTAAAGAGCATGCCGCTTTATAATTTTGTTTCGCCAATTGAATTCTATAAGCATCATCGGTAATAATTTTCTCAATTGCATTTGCCAGAGATGAAGTATCATGTGCATCGAAAAATTCGCCTACATACCCTTCTTCCTTAACTAAAACACTTAAATCACCTAAATCTGGTAAGGCAACGGCATTACCATAACTACCTGCTTGGTGCAATACACCAGAACTACCTGTTGTAGAGGTATATGGGAATACAGTTACCGCACTATCATCGAATATTTTCGCCACATCTTCTTCTGCTACATAACCTGTATACCTAATTTGAGGCACGTGGCTATATTTCTGTTTCATTTCTTCTAAATAACCAGGGGTGTTAGGACTATCTGTACCTGCAATAACGATTTCTATATCTTCATTGGTTCTAGCTCTAATTTCTTCTACAGCTTCAATAAGTATTTCTACTTTTTTGTACGTACCAAATTTACCGAAAGCCATCACCTGTTTTGGACCAGCCGGAAGTTTAAAGTCTGGCTCTGGCGGAGTTTCAAAAGCGCCATGCGGAATTAATGCTACATTCTTAACCTTATATTTATCTTCAAGCGTTGACACATATTTACTAATAGTAACGGCAAGAATATCTGACGCCAGTACAAATTTGGTCAACGTTGTACCTATGAAATTATAGATACTTTGTAACAGCTTGTTTTTAGTAAAACCTGCATTTTCTAGATCAACCTGTTCTAGAATATTATGTAAAAGTGATATTGTTGGTATACCCTTAGACTTGCAAATAAATGGAAGCATTAGACCTAGTGCCGCCGGTATTTTCTTATCTCCGAATTTCAAAAACTGAAGATTGAACAATACGGCATCTGGCTTTGTTTGAGAAATAGTCTTGCTAATACTAAAGATATTGCTGTAGCTATTAAAACTCCAACATTCCTTTACCGTAATCTTACAACCGCTTTCTTCAAAGTTTAAATCTTTAGGTTCATCGGTTCGGTCGGTGATCAAAATTAATTCGGTCACTTCTTCTTGAAGTCTAAAGTGTTTTACCAAGTAATAACCATACTCTGTTAAAGTTACTTTACTAGGCGGATAGGCGGTTACGATTGCTAATTTCATTTGAACTAAATTTTAGTATACAGGGTTATTTTGTTTTGGAAAAGCAGTGCTAGACCAAATTATTTTGTTTTTTTAAGGCTGATGAATCCTTTTTATTCTTGATGATGAAAAATAGTAACTGTGCTACCAATAGTATAACCATGGCAATAATTTGCATGTGAACTACGGTTTCAAGATTATCATGATAAAGCATAATTAGTGCCACTTGAGAAAAGCCTAACAAACCTGATAATATGACAGGGGAATATTGATTTAAGGACAGAAAGTAATATGCAAAAATATTAGAGACTGCGAATAATGAAGTCGCCAAAGCATATTTCCAAAGTAAATGTGCAATAGACAAATACGCATCACCGAACATCAACGTAATAATCAAATTCGGAAATAGAAAGCATACAAAAACTATAAAGGTCGATAAGCCACCAATAAAAAATACATACTTAAAAAGTACAGGAGCCGTTGGCTCGCCATCTTTTTGTTTTTGAATGACTGTTGGCATTAATAACATTACAAACATCCAAGCGACAAAGTACACTACCCTACCTATCAATGCCAATGATGAATACAAGCCAGCCTGTTTATCATCAAAATAATGCTTGACCAATAGAATATCACTATTGTTTATAATAATCTGCGTAAGTTCATAACCAGCCGTAAGACCAATAAAAAGCCAGACTTGCTTTAATTCTACCGCAGCTAATTTATCTTTAGAAAAAACTTGAACACCTTTAAAATCTGACGGAAAAAGTCCAAACACGAAAGAAAGTGCAATACCCGCTGCAATTAACATTCCCGGTTCAAAGGGTACCAATAACAATAAGGCAAAAGTAATCAATAACCTACTCCACATTTCTGTTTGGTAGGTACCTGCCAATTTACCAAAGTCATGCTTACCTTGAAACCTACCCCTGTTTACACTCATAACAAAGTATAAGGGTATGGCGACAGCAAAAATCATGAACATGTAATGGTTTTGCGTATTAAAAAGTGCTTGTAAATTTTTAGAAAAAATAAGTACAAGAATACCTGTAAATACACCGAATACCAATGCATATCTATACATAGTATTCTTAAATGCGATCCAGGTATAATCTGTAAATAACACAGCAAATTTTGTGGTTGCCAATTGAAAAGTCATACCAACAAAAGACAACACTAATAGTAATGTTACCAAAAGCGCGGCATCGGCAAAAGCCTCAGGACCTAGCAATCTACCTAAAAGTAAATTGTATAAATAGTTGCCACCATTTACCAGCACAGCACTACCCATAAACAAATGTTTTGGGGAGATACGCTTTAAAGCCAATTTAATTGCTGTCATGAATTTGATAGGGTTTTCGGGGGTTCGATAGTACTTATTTTATCTGTAGACAAAAGCGATTTTTGCCAACTGACCAACAATCTTTACAGAATCTTTCATTGAAAGTTTAGAACCATCGGCATGTATCCATCTTTTTAACGGCTGCTCACAAATAAGTTTTTTCGCTTCCGTTTTACCATAATACTTTCTCATTCGAATAAACATTTCAACATCGAACAACCATTTGGTAATAAAAGGTTTACTAAAAAGTAAAGGAACTACTGAGCGATCCATCACTTTTGCACCACATTGGGTATCATTAAATGGCATTCTTAAAATGGTTCTAATAATCAGGTTTATAGTCATACTAATAACCTTTCGCGCAGATTCTTTAGTAATATCTGCACCCATTCTACTCATTCTCGAGCCACTAACTATCTTAAATTCAGAGTTGTCTAAAGTTTCGACTAAATCGTCAAAATCTCTAAAATCGGTAGAGAGATCAGCATCTAAAAATCCGATATAATCTAATTGAGGATCTTTTGCCAAGTGTAGCATACCCAAACGAACCGCTTCGGCCTTACCACCATTTTTCTCGCAATCGTAAATACTGATATTGCTTTCGTTGCCTTTCTTTAATTCTTCTAAAACTTCCAAGGTTTTATCGGTACTACCATCATTTACAAAGCAAAGATGGTAGCCAAGGTTACTGTGTGCAAAGTCTCTGAACTCTTTACCTAAAAGACGTTCTTCTTCATTATAACAAGGTATAACAACGCCAACACAGTTTTTTTGTAGCATTCTGCCACTATTTGAATCTTGAGAATTTAATTCAATTACCGGGGCGCCAATAAGTCTTTTGATACGAGCTGCCATTTCAGACAAACTCACTGGTTTTTTCATATAATCGTCGATGCCTAAAGTAAAGCCATCGGTAATAATGGTTTCATCGGTATTACCTGACATTACCAAAACAGGGGTTTCTTTTTTAGAACCTTCTTTAATATGCTTAACAACATCTAACCCAGACATATCTGGCATATTTATATCTACAAGAACCAAATCTGGTTCAAACGCGTCATATAATTCAATTCCTTTTTGACCAGAATCAGCCGTTTTTACATCATAACCTAGTTCGGTAAGTCTTTTTTCAACAGATAGTAAAATAAGCTGTTGATCATCTATTGTTAATATTTTCATAGTTTAAGCAAGTGGGATTTTACTTACATATAACGTCGAAATTTGTGAAAATTGTAGTTTTCATAAAAAAATTAAAAATTTTATTTTGAGAATAATAAATCTATACGCTTGGTTTGTAACTAAAAACCAGTAGTTGCACTAAATAAAACCTTGATGGTAATATTTCTTGTTTTTAATAAAAAGTAAATCAAACATTATGAAAAACCTTTTAGAAAAAATAAAAAGAGAGTAGCTAACCACACTACCCCCTTTTTCACAAAACCTAACCAAAAAGTTTATGCCATTAATTCTTTTTCAACCATGGGTACATCTAAAGTGAACCCTTTAAGTTTTGCAACTTGTAATACTTTAAAATATTCTACATACATTTTCGTAATATCTTCCATTGGAAAAGAACACGCTGCTCTATAATTAGCTTTAGCCAAATATGTTCTATAAGAATCATGCATTAAAATATTTTCAATGGCACCTGCCAATGAAGTTGCACTTTCAGGTTCGAAGAACTCTCCTTTATAGCCTTCTTCCTTTACAAGTATACTAAGGTCACCTAAATCTGGCAACGCAACCGCTTTACCATAACTACCAGCTTGGTTCAATACACCAGAACTACCAGTTGTTGATGTATATGGAAAAACAACTACAGCGCTTTCACCAAATAATTCTGGTACATCTTCTTCTGCAACATAACCCGTAAAAACTAACTGTTTTACATGAGCATATTTCTTTTTCATACTTTCTAAGTAACCAGGTGTATTTGGACTATCTGTACCTGCAATTACAATTTCTATATCTTCATTCGTACGTTGTCTAATTAACTCGATCGCTTCAATCATTATTTCGACCTGTTTATACGTACCGAACTTACCAAAAGCCATTACTTTTTTTGGTCCTGCAGGTAAACTATAATCTGGGGTTGGCGGAGTTTCAAAAGAGCCATGCGGAATTAAAGCCACATTTCTAGATTGATATTTGTTTTCTAAAATAGATTGATATTTACTAATAGTTACCGCAACAACATCTGAAGCCAATACAAACCTTGTTAATACATTACCTATACCGTTATAAACTTTCTGCAGCACTTTATTTGAGGTAATACCAGTATTCTCTAAATCTACTTGCTCTAATATATTATGTAGTAAAGAAATAGTAGGTATGCGTTTTAGCTTACACATTAATGGTAACATTAAACCAAGTGCTGCGGGAATTTTTTTATCTCCGAATTTTAAAAACTGCAGATTAAAAAGTACAGCATCGGGCTTTGTTTGTGAAATAGCACGGTTAATCTTAAATATGTTTTTGTAATCATTAAAATTCCAACACTCCTTAACGGTTATCTTGCATCCGTTTTCATTAAAACTAAGGTCTTTTTCACCTTCCGTCTTATCGGTAATTAAAATTATTTCTGTTACTTCTTTTTGAAGTCTAAAATTTTTCACCAAGTGATAACCGTATTCCGTCAATGTTACTTTACTTGGTGGGTAGGCAGTTACAATTGCAAGTCTCATAGGTTAAGGTTTACTATACTATTGGGTTATTTCTTCTACAAATATCTAACTATGATGTAGGATTTTCAGGTGATTTTAGGTGGATGAAGCCTTACTGTAGACGAATGGAAGTTCTTATTGGTTAAGCCATTCTTAAAATTGATTTATCGGTAATACAATTGATACTTCTTAAATAATCTGAAACTATAATAATTGAAAAAGCCCGAAGATGGGGGATTTCTTCGGGCTAGACTCACCTAATATTAAAGTATTAAGAGGTCTTGTTCAGTATGTTATTATGAGCAAAATATAGTAGTTGAGCCACCAGCAAAGCAACCATGGCTATTATTTGAACTTGTACCACCATATATAATGTACTATGAAAGAACATGATCATGACAATTTGCGATATACCCAAAACTCCAGAAAGTATTACAGGTATATATTTATCTAGCGACAAGAAGTAATAGGCAAAAATATTTGAAATTGCGAATAAAGAAGTCGCCAAGGCATATTGCCATAATAACGGTGCCATTGAAACATAAGCTTCGCCAAACATTAATTGAACTATGAATTCAGGAAAAACCGCACAGCAGAAAATTATAGCGATAGCTAATAGACTAATATAACTAACATATTTTATTAATATAGGAGCTGTTGCTTCTCCATCTTTTTGTTTTTGAACAACGGTAGGCAATAATAGCATTACGAACATCCAAGCGACAAAATAAACGACACGACCAATTAAGGCTAAAGAAGAATAGAGTCCGGCATTGAAGGTATCGAAATAGTGTTTTACTAAAAGAATATCACTATTATTTATTATAATTTGGGTTAGTTCATAACAGGCGGTCAGTGCTATAAAAGTCATTACTTTTCTTTTATTTTCTTTAGACAACTTAAACTTTTTAATGATTCTCTTTATATTAAAATCGGTAGGAATCAACCCGAAAACAAACGACAATGCGATACCTAATGCTACTAAAAAAGTTGGTTTAAAAGGCACTACCCACAATAAAGCAAGTGTAACCACCAATCTTCCCCACATTTCTGCTTGGTATGTAAGCGATAATTTCTGATAATCTTGCTTGCCTTGATATTTACCTCTATTGACCGACACAAAAAAATATAAAGGCACTGAAACAGCGAAGGTCTTAAATAATAAAGAAGATTCTGTATGAAATAATTCTTGTAAATTATCTGCAAAGGCAAATAGTAGAATACCTATTAGTAAACCAAAACCTAAAGCATATTTATAGAGCATTTGTTCTAAAGCAACCCAATCATCATTGCTGAACAAGATTGCAAACTTAGCGGTAGCAAGTTGAAAAGTCATACCTAAAAAAGAAAGCACCAATAGGAAAGTAATTAGCAAAGCAGCCTCACTATATACAGCCGGACCAAGCAATCTACCCAAAATAAGATTATATAGATAATTACCACCATTTACGACAAGTACGCTTCCAATAAATAATTTTTCAGGAGATATGTTATATAGTACTAGTCTAATAGCTGTCATAATCATATTTTTTTAAGTCTAAATATTGACTTGGTTCTACATCAAATATCATAAAGGCTAACCTTAAATTATAAGGGCTTTAGGTCGTTGACCATTTACTGTAGACGAATAGCAATTATCGTACTTCGGTAATGGTGAAGTCAATTTTATCTTTACAATATTGAAAAAGACAAATAAATCGCAATAATTACCGTTAGGTATTTGTAGTATTAATCTCACTTTGAATGATTCGTAATTTAGTATTCCTTATTCTTTTAACCTCATCCTTCTTAAAGGCACAATCTGATATGACCAAAGGCTTTGGTTTATTAGAGAAAGGTGATTTTCAAGAAGCAGAACTTTTTTTTGGTGACTATCTTAAAACAGACCCAAATAATAAAACGGCATTGCTCTGTTATGGTCGTGCAGTTGGTTTGAGTGGAGAACCACAAAAATCAACTGGTTTGTTCGCTGACCTTTTAAAAGACTACCCTGGTGATTTTGAAATTTTAATTAATTACAACGAATCTTATTTATGGGCGAAAGAGTATGAACAAGCAAAACCTTTGTATGCAGATTTGGTAGAAAAATTTCCGACTAAATTCGGTGCAGTATTAGGGTATGCCAATACCTTAAGTAATTTAAAAGAATATGAACTGGCATTAAGTTGGGTTGAAAAAGCAATTGCGCTAGATCCAGAAAATGCAAGTGCAAAGGTCTCTCGAAAATTTATGCGTTTAGGTTATGCAAATCAGTTTGTAAACAATCAGCAATATGGTAAAGGAGAGCAAACTTTAAAAAAGATTTTTGAAGATTTTCCTGAAGATAAAGATGTATTAATCAATTTGGCGAACTTGTATCTCATTATAAAAGAGGCAGACAAGGCAAAAGATATTTATGTTAGATATGCAACTACCCCAAAAGATTCTATTACGGCTTTAAACGGTATCGCACTGGCAGAACATATCGATGAAAATGATAAAGAGGCACTTATTATTTCTAAAACAGCTACAGTAAAGGTTGATAAAATTGATGATATTAAATTAACCGAAAGCACTTATGATCGCTATGTTCAAGCTTTAATATGGAACAGAAAGTTTATTTCTGCCAGAAATAAGATTGATAGTCTAGAAGTTCATTACCCTAATAAAAATTGGATTTTAGCTTTAAAAGCCACCTTAGGGTTATACACCGGTGATGCAAAATCTAGTGTTGAAAGTTATGATAGAATTCTAGTTAATGACAGCGCTTCTTTTGATGGTAACTTGGGTAAGGCAAATGCATTATTCGCATCTGACAAAATTTTACCAGCTTACTTTATGGCGAACCAAACACTAAAATTTTATGAAAATCAAAAGGATGCCAAAGGCTTTATTGAGAAGCTGAATTTAATGCATACACCGACCATAGAAGAGCATGCAGCCTATACTTTTGACAATGGTAATAATGTCGCATTTTTTACCAATACTACTGTTGATGTCCCTTTTAGCACAAAATTTAGAACTACGGTTTCTTACTTTTTTAGAACAACAGAAAATAGTGTTACCGATAATAAAGCAACCTCTCATGTTTTATTGGCCGGCTTACAATACAAATTATTTCCGAAAACGGTGCTAAAGACGGTACTAGGTTTAAACAACTCTAGGTTTTTAGATGATGCATATACACAACCGGTTTTAGATATTAAATTAGACATGCAACCTTTTAAATTGCAAAACTTAACACTTGGGTATCAAAGAGAAGTACAGAGTTTTAACGCTGAATTAATAGAACGTGAAATTGTACAAAACCATTACGGACTTAATTATAACCTTGGTACTAATGTAAATTTTGGTTGGTATACGCAACTAATGCACACCCAACAGAGCGATGATAACGTTAGAAACTTATTATTTACCTCTTTATATTATAATGTTCTGCGTAAACCTGCATTAAAAATGGGAGTTAACTTTCAGTATATTACATTTAAAGACCAAGTACCTACCATTTATTTTAGTCCAGAAGTATACAAAGCAGTCGAATTATTTGCAGATATACGAGGTAACATCTCAGAAAAAACAACGTATATGGCTAGTGCCGCCACAGGTATTCAACAAGTGGAGGATGATGCTAAAACGGCTATTTTTAGGGCTGAAGCTTCTGTACAACGTCAATTCTCGAAACGATTTAGCTTAAATGTGTATGGCAAGTATAGTAATATCGCCTCTGCCACAGCAGCCGGATTCGAGTTTACCGAAATCGGATTAAAAGCAAAATGGTTGTTTCTAAGTAAACCATTATTCCACAAAAAGTTAAACTTAGATTAGTTTTAATACGGCTACATAATTAATTTTTAACATATACTTATTTCAATATTTATAGAAAAACTTTTAAAGAGTTAAATAGAATTGTTGAAGCTTATATATATTTCTTGTAATCCTTTTAAAAATACTTACAAAATAAGGTGTTCAGCACTAAATTTTATAGATAAAAAATCAATTTTGTAAGAATTTTACTTACTTTAGTGTGAGTCTAAGACGCATTTATTATTCGAGAGATACAATTGAAAATGAAACTCTAATCGAGCTTATATGTGGAAAAGAGTTTTTAAAATGTTAATTGGCCTTTATATTCCTTTATTGGCTTTAACCGTGTTTCTATACTATACACAGAAGCAAAAACAAATAGCGCAATTATCAGAATTTCAGTCACGAGCTACATCATTCAAAATAATTAATTTTAAAAAACAATTACATTCTTTTCTGAATAATACCCACTATTGGTCAACTTTAGAATATCCAAAAGATTTTGATCCCATGGGGCGGCATGAAGCTATAATGCTACCGTATTTAGAAATGATAAAAAAAATTACAGATTACGACCAATTTCGTATACTCGATCTACATGGTAAAGAAATCTTTAGAGCTGTTCGACAAGGCACAGATTCTATAGTGGTAGGGAACTTACAAAATAAGCGAGAACGAGATTATGTAAAAGCTGGTCTTGCATTAAAACGCAATGAATTGTATTTATCTCAAATTGGTTTGAATCGAGAAAATGGGGTTATAGAAAAACCTTACAAACCCGTAATTAGAGGTATTGCTCCAATTTTCGATATCGAAAATAATCAAATTGGTTTAGTAGTAATCAATTTTAAAATGAAGCGAATTCTTGATCAATTGAAGTCGCGAATCGTACAAAACAATATATATCTATTAGATAAAAATTCAAATATCATAACTGCGAGTACATCTTCTATAGACATACCTTATGAAATCGACAATAAAGGAAAAATTTTATCTGAGATTCGCTCTGCCAAATTCAAGACTTTAACTAAAGATAGTACCTATGTCGATGGCGATCACATTTGGTCTCAACAAGCCTTAATGTTAAGTGGACCGCTAAAGCCTTATGGTAGTAGTTCTAAAGACTCGTTAACTGTAATAACACCTACCAATTGGGTTTTTGCGCAAGAAACACCACCAAGTGTTCTCGAAGATTACCTATCACCTGTATATGAAAGTCTGATGATATTTAATATTATCACAATTCTAGTTCTTTTTGGATTATCATATATCTACCAAAAAAATAGAGAACAAAAAGAATTATTCTATAAAGAACTAGAAAGCAAAAATATATTATTGACTAGAAGTAAAGACCAATTAGAAGAGAATAATGTAATGGTCAATGAAATGAACAATAGCTTAGAAATTAGAAATAAGCAGTTAAGCGATTTCAACTATTTAATTTCTCATAACTTACGCTCACCAGTTACAAGTATGTCTGTAATTGTTGAGATGATACAAAAAGAAAAAAATCCAGAATTATTACATCAGTTACTGCCCAAGCTAGATAAAGTAGCCAAAAGCATAACAAACTTGACAGAAGACATAAATGACTATGTATCTATACTTGATACTAAAGAAATAAAAATAGTTGATATCGATTTACAAGAATTGATACTTGAGGTTAAAAATGAATTTACAGAAACACTTTTAGATAATTCTGGTTTTGAAGTTCAACTTAATTTAGCGGCTTGGAACCATATTTCATATTCTAAATTCTATTTACAGAGTATTGTTCACAATTTCATATCTAATGCTATTAAATACAGAAGAGAAAATGTCTCTTCGTACATACAATTCGAATCTGCAATAGAAAATAAGCAAAAGGTGTTGTATGTACGAGATAATGGAATAGGATTAAATTTAGAAAGACATGGCGATAATGTCTTTAAACTATACAAACGCTTTCATAGAAACATCTCTGGTAAAGGGATGGGACTTTTTTTGGTGAAATCTCAATTAGAAGCACTTAATGCAACAATAACAATAGATAGTAAAGTAGGCCAAGGAACTACATTTAAATTAATATTCGAAAAATGAACACAAAACCAAACATTTTACTAGTAGATGACGACGAACTGTACTTGTATTTAATGGAAAAAACCATACATCAATTATCAAAAGATTTGGTGGTTACAACATTTACAGACGGAGAACAAGCTGTTGAATATATCTCAAAATGTACTGAAGAAAAGGTTGAATTACCAGAGGTTATATTTTTAGATATTAATATGCCATTTTTAGATGGTTGGGGCTTTTTAAACGAATTCAAAAAACTAAAACCTAAAATTATTAATAACATTAATATTTACATGGTTAGCTCATCTATGCGCGATAGCGATATAAAAAGAGCCTCTGACTTTGAAGAGCTTACAGGGTATGTAATAAAGCCGGTAAATAAAGTTCAGCTAGCAGAAATATTCAAAAAGATTTACCACGAAAATTGGTAGATAATGGTTTAAAAAACTTAAAGCAAATTTAATCGCCTCATTAACTCTGGGCGATTAGATCGACTTATGGGTACCACGTTTTTAGCTATAAGCACACTATTATCCTCAATATCAATAATTTTGGTAAAGTTGATGATATAAGATCGGTGTATTTGAATAAATAACTTTTCAGGTAATTTATCTTTTATTTTTTTCAAGGTAGTATGTACCCTGTGTTCTTCTTTCTCTGTTTTAATATCAATGTAATCGCCTTTGGCTTCAATAACCAAAATTTCATTGAGTTTCAACTTAATCAACCTTCTGTCAATATTAATATACAAATCTTCACCTTCAGATGAATTTTGTTGTGTTGCTGCCTGCGTTTGTGGCTTTTTAGCAGAAGTATTCTTAATTTTTTCTATACTTTTTTCAAAGCGCTCTAACGTAATCGGTTTTACTAAGTAGTCAACGATACATTCATATTCATAAGCAGCTATTGCAAAATCGGTGTCAGAAGTAGTCATAACTACTTTTGGTGGATCTTTAAGTGTTTGTATAAAATCGACACCACTAAAACCAGCCATGTGAATATCTAGAAAAATTACATCAATATTCTGTTGATTTAAAAACTTGATTGCCGAAATGGCGTTGTCAAATTCTTCAATAACATCAAGCTCGGGTATTTTTGAACAAAGTTGCCTAACAACTAATCTTGCCGTAGCTTCATCATCGATTATAATACAGTTCATTTAAATAGTTTTAATGTATTCTTCAATAGTATCTAATACTTCAACGAATTTAGATTGACTACCGTGCTTTCCGTTCAATAATTCCATTTCATAGGCTACTGCTAGCTTATAAGAATTTTCCATTCCTAAAATATTGAACTTATGCTTTAGCTTATGAACGATTTCGGCAGCTTCTTTTACTCTCGTATTTTTTACATGACCAAAGTACTCTTCTTTTTCTAAAGGAAACTCCATTTTAATGATATCAAGAAACTGATTTCTGAAAGCAATATCGTCACCAGCGAGCTCGTCTACATAATTAAGGTTAGGTTGTTCTATCATGAATTCTTTTTTAATGTGATATAAAACGTAGTACCAACGTTTTCTTCTGATTCTAACCGAACATCGCCTTCATAAAGTACTGCAATTTTCTTCACAATTGCAAGTCCGATGCCGGTAGCATTATTGGCTGTCTCCAGCTTTTTAAACATTTCAAAAATTCCTTTTTGATGTTTTTCTGGTATTCCCTTGCCATTATCAGAAACACTAAATTTCCAATAGGCGTCATCTGGCTCATAACCAACTGATATAACTCCTTTTTCAACATTTTCTGTTGCGGTAACGGCATTGGTAAAAAGGTTCATGAACAACTGCTCTAAGCGAGCTCTTTCAAAAACCATTTGCGGTAAGTTATCTGCATACTCAAAAGATATATTTTCAGGAACATAAATAGTTTGTTCAATATCTTTTAAGCTCTCTTCTAAACTAAATGTAACCCTATGTTCTTCAGTTTCGCCCATGGTTGCATGGTTAAGAATGCCTGTAATTAGCTTATCCATCTTAGTAAGGTTCTGCGATACCAATGAGCAATTGTCTTTACTGACCGCAGAAAACTTTTCTTTCTCATCATCCATTATCCAGCTCATTAACGCATTGATGTTTCTTATGGGCGATTTTAAATCATGCGAAACCATTTGCGCATAGTTGTTTAGAGATTGATTTTGGCTTTCTAAACTCTTTAGAAGTTTATCTTTTTCTGTAGTCATCTCAGAAACCTTCGTTGCCAAATTACTTATGTATGCGGCCAAATCTTCTGCATTGAAGTCATCTTTAACATTTTCACCGAAAAGTTGTTCTTCACTTAAGTTCTCCGTAAGACTACGAATAGTATTTTCTAGGGATACTAGAATTTTTTTTTGCTGGTCAGCCTCTTTTCGTAATTTTTTATTGGCTTCAAATAATTCATCTGAACTTATCGTAGAAGCTCTATGAAGCATAGAAAATTTATCATCATAATTTTCATACGACTTTTCTACAGCATCTAAAAAGGGTACCAATGCAGGATGCGATTCTATATCTTCAGGTAAATATTTTCGAATTTGTCTTTTTAACAGGGAATGCATTATTCGCTAAATAAGGTTAAAGTCATGGTCTGATTGTGCAATTTACAACTATCTTGACCACTAAAAGGTGCCATTTCGCCGTAGGAATAAAATCCGCTTATTACCGTACTATCTCCAATTACCGATTTAACTTCTTCGATTTCTTCTTCTGTACGTTGATCCATGACCAACTTTCTGCCAATACAACTAATCAATAATGCAAGTTCTGGAGACTTTATTCTACCACCCATAGCGAGCTCTGCTGCATGAAAAGCTCCATTTGCTATATCATCTACAGAAGACATCATTAATTGAACCCTTGCTCCTTCTGGAATGTCACCTGCAAGTGTCATAGTATTCTCCTTTTCATCTATACTAAGAATCGTTCTCACCAAAGGTTCAGCATCTTCGCTCACCTTAACGCTCAACGGGTATAGCAATGCAGACTTTGGCAACTCATCTGCTTTTTCACCTAAATAGGTTTTGTAAAGATCTAATGCAAGTTTACCATCTAACTCATATAGTATATTACCTTCTGATTTTGTAATAATACGTTCTGGTCCGAAAGTGGTCCAACCCCCGTAATTAGAACTTGTAATTTCTAAGGTATCACCATAAAAACCTATAGCTATTATTTCACCTTCTTTAGGGTTTTCGTTATAAGCTGCCAACGTTCTTTCAAAACGATCATCATCACCACATAATCCACCAGAGAGTCCGAAATGTGTATTACCTAAATGTTCGAGTCCTTCAATAAGAGCACTTCCATTAACGGTACTACCTTCCGATATTACAAATAAATGTTTCAAATTCTCTTTAGGGAATTCTGCTATAAGACTCTCTCCTAGTTTTTTATCATCATTTTTAAAATCTGCTACATTATTTCTTTTGACCAGTATGGAACTTTTTTCAAATTCTATAGCAGTTAAAACAACGCATCCGTCTAAAACATTATCATCTATAATTTCACCAGAGGTTGTACCAAAAACAATATGCCCGTTCGGGAACAACTGTTTTACCTCATCATAAATATGTTCACTTTCTAACATATATCTATTACCAAAAACCAACACTAAAGGTTCTTCTAGTTTTTTTGAATCAGTGAGTACAAAAGACTCATTAGGCTTCTTTATTGCTTGAACTATTTTCATCATTAATATATTAGTTATGGTCTTTTTTAATGGTAAAATGAAATTGGGTACCTTCGCCAACTACACTATCTACCCAAACGCTACCTTGGTAGCGATCAACTATTTTCTTTACTATCGATAGCCCTATACCGGTAGATCGTTCATTATTACCTATAGATTGAAATATGTCGAATATCTTTTTATGATATTCTTCTGGTATACCCACCCCATTATCGCTAATGGTAAATTGCCAGAATTCGCCATCATCTTTATAGAGAACTTCTACAAGCCCTACTTCTCTTTCGATATGCACTACGGCATTACCGATAATATTTTGAAAAACTTGGTGCATTTTAATTCTGTCCGCCATTATCGTTGGTAATGGCGCTGGTACTACTAATTGTACATGTTCTGGAATATATATTGTTTCGCCAATATCGGTTATAACCGTATTTAGATCAACTTTAGAATCATCTAAGGCAGAGCTATTGGCTGTTGAATATTCAAGAATACCGTGAATCAACTTATCCATAGAGGCAACCTTCTCTTGCATTAACTCAAGATTCTGTCGACCACCTTCATCTAGAACATCTTTGTAATCATCACTTAACCAAGTTGCCAATGCACTTATACTTCTAAGTGGCGATTTAAGGTCATGAGAAACAATATGGGCATACTCTTGTAAACCTTGGTTACTATTCTCTAAATCTTTTAATAATTTCTCTTTCTGAATTTCTAATAGTTTTTGATCTGTAATATCTAAATGAATACCAATAGAGCCTATAACAACACCGGCATCATCATACCTAGGTGCTCCACTAATAAGCCAGTGTTTTATATTCTGATTTTTACCGATTACTTCGACTTCGTAAGATTCAGATTTACCTTCTAGTCTATTCTGATTTTTCTTTTCAATTATATTCGAGTCTTTAAGTTGTATAACGTTACAAGCTTTTTTACCAATAAGTTCTTCTTTTTCAAAGCCACTCATATTACAAAAGCTTTGGTTAACCATTTGTATGTAATCTTCATTGTCGACCTCAACCAAACCTAAATTCATATTAGCGATAATGCTACTATATTTTTCTCGCTGTGTCTCTAAATTTTTTCTGTAATTTTTACTTATAGTAATATCTTGATAAGCCCATAAGTGCCCTTTATAATCACCTTCATGTTTAATAGGAATAAAATCTCTTGATAAAATTCTACCGTCAATCATCTCTAACTCATCGGCTAGAACAGGCTCTTTTTTAGCAAGAATCTCTTCTATTCTACTAACGAATGCCTTAGGTTTTTTGAAAAATTTCTTGTTTTCTTCTTCAGATTCTGCGCAGTCTAAACCTATAAGGTTTTCTGGACTATCTTTAATACCGAATATATTACAGAACATTTGATTGGTCAGTGCAATTTTACCATCTTCATCTTCTAATAACACCCCTGTCTGTAAGTTCGAAATCAATGCAGATAATCTATTTTCAGAAGCTTTTAATTTTCTATCGGCTTCCAATTGGCTAGAGATATCTTCTATAATGGCAACCTGATAATCTTTTTTTCTATGTTCGTCGTGTATAGCGGTCATCATGGTTTTAGCCATAATGGTAGAACCGTCGTTTTTCTTAAATTTCCAGATTTCAGTAAATTTTTTTAATTTACCGGCACACATTTTATCTAATGAAAGATTATCTTCTAATTCATTTTCTGGTACAGAAATAGCTTTAAACGATACATTTTTAAGCGCTAACTCTTTATACCCTAGCATATTGGTAAATGTACTGTTAGTTTTAACAATTTTACCATCTATTGCCAAAACAATACCTAATGGAGAGTTCTCAACGATGATATCTAATTGCGCCTTTTGTTCTGCAACAAGTCTTTTTACTTCTGTTTCTTGGGTAATATCTCTAATAATACCTTGTGCCGCAATTGGTCTTCTATGTTTATCATAAATAAGACTAGCATTGATCTGAATCCACTTTTCTTCACCGTCAGCAACAAAAATCTTGGCACGGTAATTCTTTAAACTACCGACCTCTAACATTGAAGCCATTGATTCTTGGGTATACTCTAAAAAATCTGGATGAATAAATTGAGAAAGGTTAACTAATTTTTCAACATGATCAAAACCTAAGAATTCTTTGGCCGACCTGTTCATATTAATTACATTGAACTGAAGATCCATTACTACATATGGATCAATAATATTTATAAAAACACCATCTAATTCAGATGTTTTTTCACTTAATAAATTTTCAAGTTTATTATTAGATTCCCTTAGATGACTGGTAACATCGTACAGCTCCTTAGATTTTTGCTCCAAGATATTCTCAGCCTGTTGCCGCGCTTTTTTCTGTCTTTCAAGCGCTTTCTTTAAGAGAAGTACTTCTTTATTATCCATGTTGTACGACATCAAATTTCACTTCAGTACCGTCTTCTTTAAGAAGTTCATAAGTAATATCGGCTTTGCCATTAAAGTGTTCAAATGCTTTTTCAATTAAACCGTGTGCCAATCTATATAGCCCCCTAGATGAAGAATATATCATAGAAATAGAATTATCGGTCTTTTCAAGAATTTTAAAGGTAGGCAATTCAGCTTCTGGATAAAGCTTTTTTACATGAACATGTATATGATCTTCAATAGAATATAATAACCCTATTGGCGATTTGTAGCTTTGTATAACCTCTGGGTGTGCATTCTTTAAACTTGAAAACAAGTAAAGACCGAATGCATAAATTAAATCTCCGGCAGGTAAATCTACTTCTTTACTTAGTTGGGTGATAAGCGCTACCATTTCATTAAATTCATAGGTAGCGACAGAGGTGTAAATACCCTCTGAAGGTAAATTTGATTTCTCAATGATATTGTCGACTGTTTCTAAACCGAACTCAGATTCGACCATTTCTAAAAACTCGGTAAATACGATTCCTTTCATTTGAATTTTTTAAATACACTCAAACGTAGGAAAATTAATACGTAAATAGGAAAAAATGTTGTGAAATGAGCTTTTTTGTTAGCCTTTCACTAGTTGATTAACATTCCAGTACTCTAAAACAGCATTTAATTTGTACTCGTAATCTTCATATTTCAATGGTTTGATAACGTAACCAGCGATACCCGCTTGATAACATTTCAACAAATCTGCCCTATTTTCTGAGGTTGTTAAAATAACCGTAGGTAAATATTGAAGTAATTCATCTGCCTTTAAAATAGCTAGAAATTCAATACCGTTCATTCTTGGCATATTCAAATCTAAAAGAATGATATCAGGTAATTTTTCGCCAGACCTTAAAAAAACCAAAGCTTCTTCACCATTTTTAGCTTCTATAATCGAATGCTTTAAGTTAAGTTTAGAAACGGTACGTTTCAACTTCATAACTTCTATTAAATCGTCTTCGATAAGTAATATGTCCATAACATAAATATTTGAGATTCAAAAGTCTGACAATCTTATCGTATAAATTATCTGCTATGGGTGAATGGCAGTTTACTGTCGGTGAATGGTAATTCTCTACCGACGAGTATTTTTCAACATTATTTAAAATCTTCGATCAGGGCTAAATGCCGCGATGTTCATAGCCGTCTTAGTACCACACAATAACTCTGAAACTAGTTTACCTGTAGCGGGTCCTAAACTCCACCCCATCATAGCATGCCCAGTAGCAATGGTTAGGTTTTTAATTCTTGTAGATTTACCGATGTAGGGTAAACCATCTGGAGAAACTGGTCGCAACCCTGTTTTCACATTTTTTATTTCGGTGTCATTTATTTCAATATTCGGGTAAAAAGCATGTGCACCTTTCGCGATTGCCATTACTCTTTCTTTTCTTATAATGTCATTTAAACCAGAAAACTCCATCGTACCGGCAAATCTTGTAAATCCGTTCATGGGTGTAACCGCCATGCTAGATTCCATCAATATAGCGGGCATAGAAATACCTGTTTCACGTTTTACATCTATGCGATACCCTTTACCACCTTGCAGTAGTAACTTTAATTGTAATTTTTTAGCCAATTCGCCGCTCCATGACCCGGCAGCTAAAACAACCTCATCTGGCTGGTAAGAACCTTTATCGGTTATTATTTCTTTTATATGTTCTCCAGAAATCTTAACATCTAGTACCGCTTCATTTGTTTTAAAAATAACACCTTTACTCTTTAAATATGCTACTAACTTTGGCATTATTTCTGTTGGGGTGGTATGCCCATCACATTCATAATGTATAGCACCTTCTGCATCGATATTCACATTAGGCTCTAATTTATGTAGTTCTGCTTTGTTTAACTCAGTTACCTCTAGCCCTTCAAAAGCTACCTTTTCGGCAACATGTTTTTCATGTAAGTAACTAGCTTCAGTTTTATACAACATCAATAAACCTTTTCGCTCAAGTTGAAAATCGCCTAAATCGCCCGAGTTTTTAATATCTGTAAATAGTTCTCTGCTAATAAGGTTTATGTCTTTAATTAAAGGAATCGCCTTTTCAACTTTTGCCGTTGTAGAAGACTTGTTAAAATACCAAGACCATTTCAAAAAATCGACATCTAGTCTTGGTTTCATGTAAAACGGACTAGCAGAATTAAACATCATTTTTATCCCTTTTGCAATCATACCTGGCGATGCTAACGGAATAATATGACTTGGGGTTATATACCCTGCATTTACAAAAGAAGCACCAGATGTGATATCACTTTTATCTATTACGGTAACCTCAAAACCTTCTTTAGTTAAAAAATAGGCGGTGCTTAAACCAACAATACCTCCGCCAATAATAAGGACGTTTTTTTTCATACTAATTATCTTTATTCAAGTTGCGTTGACGTAAAAGTGCCTCTAAAAAATAGTAGTCTGCATAATTAATAGGAACATCTATTTCAGAATTAATGGGCAGGTGACCCGTAGAATGTTTTAACAAAAAACCTTCATTAGTTCCTACTTCTGCCAAGTAAGGCTCAGCTGCCAACGACTGCAATATATTGTTTGCCCTATTAACATAAAGTGCGTTCAAATCATTATTAACATAGGTGCTAAGTTCATATAAAGCTGATGCGGTAATTGCTGCCGCAGAGGCATCTCTAGGTGTCTTATTTGTAACAGGGGCATCATAATCCCAATAAGGTATTTTATCTACAGGTAAATTTTTATGATTGATTATAAAATTTGCGATGTTATTTGCTTGTGCCAGATATTTCGCATCTTTAGTTTCTCGGTACATGATAACATAACCATAAAGGCCCCAAGCTTGACCTCTTGCCCAGGCCGATTCATCTTTATATCCTTGTGCAGTATTTCTTTTCAAGATATTGTCCGTATTTATATCATAATCCAATACATGATACGAACTATAATCATCTCTAAAATGGTTACGCATAGTTGTATTGGCATGAGCTACAGCAATATTATAATAGGTTGAATCACCAGAAATTCTTGTTGCTTCAAAAAGCATTTCTAAATTCATCATGTTATCTATAATAACAGGACATTGCCACTTATCATTCGAATTCCAAGATTGTAAGATGCCGGCTTTTGGTTTAAAACGTGATGAAAGCGATTTTGCAGCTTGAACGATTACCATTTCATAATCTTGGTTATCCATATACTTTAATGCATTACCATAACTATCCCCTATCATAAAACCCAAATCATGAGTTTCGGTATAAAACTGTAAAGGTTCTAAAAGTTTGGTATAATAATTAGCTCTATTTTTCCATTCTGTATTATTTGTAAGTCCGTATAAATTCCACATAGAACCTGGGTAAAATCCGCTAGTCCAATCATAAATACTGACCGCATGTAATTTACCCTCAACTAATGTTCTTGGCATGGGTTTATCCGTATCTAAAAATTTGATGGAATAATGATATAAATATTCATATTGTTCTGAAACTCGGTCAATAAGAGTTTCTTCCAATTTAGGCTCTTGAGCATTACACCACCCAGATACTAAAAATAACACCAGAAAAATTCGTTTGTACATCATCTTATTAGCGTGGTTTAAATTACTTGAAATCCATAAGCATATGGATCATTGTCGTCTATAGTAATGGTATTTTGACCATATATTTTTGCCCAACCGGTAATACTCGGTATTATAGCTGGTGTATCAAACAAGGTAGTCTCTTCTTCAACACGACCTATGAATTGAGAGCCTATATAGCTCTCGTGAATAAAATCTTCACCTACATGTAATTTACCTTTTGCATGCCATTGCGCCATTCGTGCAGAAGTACCTGTACCGCACGGCGAACGGTCAATAGCCTTATCGCCATAAAACACGGCATTTCTTGCGGTGGCAGATTCAGAAATAGTATTGCCTGTCCATAACATATGACTCACATTTCTAATGGTTGAATCTTCTGGATGGATAAATAAATCGGAATATTTCAGATTTATTTTCTCTCGCAGTTCTTGACTGAATTGAATTAATTGACTTGCGGAGTAATCTTGAATGCCACTAAAATTCTTTTGAGAATCCACTATAGCATAAAAATTACCTCCGTAGGATACATCAAAAACAACGTCACCTAAATAAGATGATTCTATGGTTAATTCTGTGGCAGCCAAATAAGACTTTACATTGGTCAATTTTACCCAATCTACTTTAGCACCCGTTTGCTGATACGATATATGTATCAGGCCAGCTGGAGTTTCCATACGAACGATTCCAGGTGTTTTGGGTATAATTAATCCTTCTTCAATACCAATTGTGATAGCACCTATGGTACCATGACCACACATGGGCAAGCATCCACTGGTTTCAATAAACAATATTCCGAAATCATTATTGGGATCACTCGGTGCATAAAAAATGCTGCCACTCATCATATCATGACCACGAGGTTCGAACATGAGTCCTTTACGGATCCAGTCATATTCCTTTAAAAAATGTTGGCGTTTTTCGCTCATGGTCGCTCCGACCAAATCAGGACCACCATGTTTTACAACCCGAACAGGATTACCACAAGTATGCGCATCGATACAAACAAATGTGCTGCTAGACATATTGCTTTATTTAGTTTTGTTGATATATGCGTTGACCCTACGTTCTAAAATAGGTAAGGTAACAGTGCCTTGCTCCAGAATAACTTCATGAAAATCACGAATATTAAATTGACTACCCAATTCCTTTTCTGCTTTTTTACGAAGCTCTTGTATTTTCAATTCTCCCATCTTATAAGAAAGTGCCTGACCAGGCCATGCAATGTAACGATCGGTTTCTGTATTTATCTCATGTTCAGACAAGGCTGTATTATTCAGCATAAAATCTACAACCTCGCTCCTGCTCCACCCTTTTACATGAATACCGGTATCAACTACCAATCTACAAGCACGCCACATTTCATAAGTCAATTTACCGAACTCTTCATAAGGTGTGGTGTAGATACCAAGCTCGTTACCTAAAAACTCAGTGTACAAAGCCCAGCCTTCACCGTAAGCAGATAAATAAATATTTCTTCGAAATTGGGGAATACTATCGCCTAATTCTTTATTTAAACTTCCCTGTAAATGATGTCCAGGCACAGCTTCATGGGCAGTTAATGAGGGTAAAGTATACAAAGTTCTACTTTCTAATTTATAGGTGTTTACCAAATAAAAACCTGGCTGATCATCTGATGAAGGAGGTGAATAACGACCAGCAGTGTACTTTGGTGCAATGGCGTCGGGTACTTTTTTAACCCCGTATGGTCTTCGTGGTAATGTTTTAAAAAACTTAGGTAATTCTGCATCGATACGTTTGGCGATATCTCGGGCATGCATTAATAGTTCATCTTCCGTCGATGCATAAAATTGAGCATCTGTCCGTAGAAAATTTAGAAAATCAGAAAAACTTCCTTCAAAATTGACCTGGTTGATTATACTTTCCATCTCAGCCTTTATTCGTGCCACTTCAGATAAACCGATAGCATGAATATCATTTGCTGTATATTCAGTAGTCGTTGTATAATAATTAATTCTATTCTGATAAAATGCAGTCCCATTTGGTGTTTCTGAAACTCCAATAGTTGTTCTGGTATTGGGTATATAATCGGTCTCAAAAAAAGTTTTGATCTTTTTAAAAGCAGGCACCACTTTTTCTATAGTAAGAACCTGAGCCGCATTGGTAACAGAATCTTGCTGCTTTTGGGTCATTGCTGCAGGTAAGTCAGTAATCGGGGAATAAAAACTGCTTTGGCTATAATCGCTTACAATATGCGTATCATAAGTAGATTCATAACCGTTAAAAATTATTTTAGGCTGAGAGAGCCCTTGTTTTAGACCTTCTTTTAACAAAACCAAATGCTCATCGACATATTGTGGTATAGCGCTAAGCATATTCAAATAATCTTTTGCACCTTGGTAAGTAAGAATTGGTTTAATACGATAGTTTAGATTTAAATGAAAGCCTTGATCAGCCTGAATAGGATTTAGATACATTTTATAAGAAAACTCATCTACACTATTCTGAAGCTGAAATCGCAACAGCTCTTTAGATATAAGTTCAGTTTCTGAAAGATCGGTTTCACTCAACTTTTCTAGAGACCGAAGTTGTTTTTCTGCAAACTCGGCATTCGTGCGCTCCAGCGATTCTTGGTACACACCCAACGGAAAATCAGCACTGTCATACGCACTATAATCTTCAACTTCTTTAATTAGTGAGGTTAATGCTTCTGAAGAACTCTGGGCTTGACCGTAGACTAAAACGCATACTAACGAAATAAACGCCAAAACATATTTTAATCTACGGTCCAACCTTTTCATAATTCTAATTTTTAGTATAGACGCCTTCAACAAGACGTGTAATTTTCAGCGGATTCTCATTTTGCAATGCCAATGGTAATAATTTATTTGGCCAGTCTTGAAAAGAAACAGGGCGCACCCATCTCTTTATCGCCGATGTACCAACAGACGTAAAACGCGCATCTGTAGAAGCAGGGAATGGACCACCATGAACCATAGAAGAATTCACTTCTACACCGGTTGGCACACCATTGAACAAAATTCTACCTACTCTACTTTGCAAAGCATCTATGATACCGGCATGTGCAGCCAAATCTTCTTCAGAACCTAAAACAGTGCCTGTCAACTGACCTTCTAAATGATTTAAAATGGTTTCCATTTCGTCAGTATTTTCACATTCTACCACAACTGAGAAAGGACCAAAAACCTCTTTATGCAATTTGGTATTTGCTAAAAAATCGGCACCGCTAACTTTTAAAATAGAAGGTTGTGCTGTATTCGGATTTGTAGCTTTCTTATAATCTGCTGTTACGGTAATTCCTTTTTGGGCAGATAGCTCTTTTTTGCCTTCGTTGTATTTTGCATATATATTCGGATGCAGCATAAATGTTGGTTCTAATTTTAGAATTTCTTCGGATATGGTGTTAATGAAACTATCTAAATTTGTTCCCTTCAGCCCTAATACCAACCCTGGATTGGTACAAAATTGCCCTGCACCCATGGTTATTGAAGAAGCATATTTAGTAGCCCATGCATCACCTTCGTTCTTTAGTGCAGATGGAAGTAATACAACAGGGTTAATACTCCCCATTTCTGCAAATACAGGTATCGGCTCATCTCTTTCGTTCGCTAATTTATAAAGCGCCGTACCACCATTTATACTGCCTGTAAACCCAACAGCTTTTACTTTTGGATGTTTTACCAGCTGCTGCCCTACTTCTATACCGCTGCTATTTAAGTTTGAAAATACGCCATTAGGCATTCCTGTTTTTTCTGCTGCTTTTATAATTGCCGATGAAACTAGTTCACCTGTAGCTGCATGCATAGGGTGACTTTTAACGATTACCGGGCAACCCGCTGCCAGTGCACTTGCTGTATCGCCACCTGCCGTTGAAAATGCTAATGGAAAATTACTAGCACCAAATACAACTACCGGACCTAACGGAAATAACATTTTACGAATATCTGACTTAGGCATTGGGGCTCTATTCGGCTGGGCTTTTTCAATAACCGCTTCTACCCAAGAACCTTCCTTTAATAAATTAGCGAAAGCGCGTAATTGCCCCATCGTACGCCCACGTTCGCCTCTTGCCCTACCATCTGGCAAACCCGATTCTTTACAATAGGTATCAATGAGTTCATCTCCAAGAGCTTCAATTTCCTCAGCGATAGCTTCTAGAAACTCCGCTTTTTTAGCACCTGAAAAATCTTTATAAGCTTTAAAAGCATCTGTGGCTAAGGCTACCGCCTCATTAATTTCATTTGAAGATGCTTCATAAAAAGTCCATTCTGTATCTTTATTTTCTTTAGGATTAAAGGTCTTAAAAGTTTTAGTTCCTTGCTTAGAAGATTTACTTCCGATTGCATTTGTACCGCTTATCATTTTCTATTTTTCTGATGTTACTCAAAAGTAAAGAAAGAAGCCGAAACAAATTTCGATTCTTTCTTTACATTTCTAAATATGCCCAATAACATTATGGAGACATAAAACTATGCTTCAATTAGTTATAACCTTTATAATTTGGCAATGTTGGTCTGGTTGCCATACCTTGTTTTATAACCGCTGCTACTCTCTCTCGCTCAGCACCAATTAACGGTAACCTTGGCGCACGAACATTCTCGGTGCCAATACCTGTTGCAACCTCTGCCATTTTAATATTTTGTACCAATTGCGGACTTATATCTAATTCTAATAATGGTAAGAACCATCTGTAAATTTCTAATGCTTCTTTAATTCTACCGGCCTTTGCCAATTCAAAAACAGCACAGGTTTCTGCCGGAAAAGCGCAAACTAAACCAGCGACCCAACCATCGGCACCCATTAATGTGCTTTCTAAGCCTAAAGTATCAACTCCGGTTAACACATTTAATCGATTTCCAAATCTTGTTTTTATACGGGTAATATTAGAAATATCTCTGGTCGATTCTTTTACCGCTTGTATATTATCGCAAACCATTAGCTCTTCGAACATATCTAGAGTAACCAAAATACCGTAATCCACAGGATTATTATAAATCATGATAGGCAAATCGGTACTATTTGCCGTTTCTTTAAAATAGGTAACCGTTTCATGGTCATTCGCTTTATAGCGCATTGGTGGTAGCATCATTAAGCCTGTTGCACCACATTCTTCGGCAACTTCAGCAGCATGAATAGCACCCTTTGTGGTTTGTTCGGCAATATTAATGATGACCGGCACCTGCCCATTTACCAACTTTACGGTTTCTTTCATCAGAACCTTTTTCTCATCGTAGGTTAGGGTACTTGCTTCCCCTAGGGTTCCGCCAAGTATAATTCCGCTTACTCCAGCATCTAGTTGAGCTTTTATGTTGACCGAGAACATATCTAAATCAAGTTCATCTTTATCGGTAAATTTTGTTGTTACTGCTGGCATAACGCCTGTCCATGAAATACTCATTATATATTGTTTTTGATGATATTCAAATCTACGGGTAGTATTAGAATTGAATTGTTTTCATATTATCCACACATAGTACTATTTTACCATCTTAGTAACACTATGACAACATATTGTGCTAAATTAGATGCATATGAAGGTCTTCCCGTTCAAAATACCAAAACCAATCGATGAGCATTTAATTGTTCAAATCGATAAAGAACCAATATTTTATAATCGTTTACATCAACATGAAGAAATTCAAATAAGTTATATTATAAATGGTAACGGTAAATTGTTGGTGGGTGATAGTGTACAACAATTTTCAACCGGCGATATTTATGTAATCGGTAGTAATCTACCCCATGTTTTTAAAAGTATAGCAAGTGATGAAGATGCCCATATGCTTACGGTTTTCTTTACAAACAGTACCTTTGGCGAACAGTTCTTTACCCTACCTTATTTTAAAGATTTACAAAATTTCTTTATTAATGCCGCTTCTGGTTTTAAAGTTAAGTCGAACAAAAATCAATTAACTCATCAACTTCTAGCGCTACAATCTCAACATAAACTAAAACGCTTTACATCATTTTTAGAGCTATTAGAACAATTGAGCAAGGCAGTTACAGAGCCTTTAAGTAGATTTATATATGCTAAAACTTTAAGTTCTAACGAAGGGGAACGCTTGCAAGAAATCTTTGATTTTGTTTTCAAGAATTTTCAACATCCTATAGTATTAGATGACATTTCCAAAATGGCCTATATGACTCCAAATGCCTTTTGTCGCTTTTTTAAACAACGCACGAATAAAACATTCTTTCAATTTTTAATAGAGCTTCGTGTAGAACACGCGTGCCAGTTATTAAATTCTAAAAAAGAACTGAATATTAATATGATCTCTGACCTTTCTGGTTTTAACTCCATTTCTAATTTTAATAAAAAATTCAAAAAGATAAAAGGCTTAACCCCAACCCAGTATCAAAAAACGTTAGTACTATAGAAAAGTTCCCTTATTAATTATCATCAATATATCTTAAATTAAATGAGAGGTTTCTATATTTGCGTTCCAATATACTTTAAGTATGCCCACGTGGTGAAATTGGTAGACATGCTACCTTGAGGGGGTAGTGTTCGTAAGGACGTGCTAGTTCGAATCTAGTCGTGGGCACAAAAAGGTTAGATTTAGGTCTAACCTTTTTTTATTTTGATAATTTTAACTATCAAGTACCCTAATACATTTTAATAAATTGTAGATTTGTTTAATCCTTTTTCAGAAAACATGAACAATGTAAAGAAGCAATTTAGTATTAGAGACCTTGAAAACCTCTCTGGTATAAAAGCACATACTATCAGAATTTGGGAAAAAAGATACAATCTTTTATCTCCTGAACGTACCGACACAAACATTAGAACTTATAGTCTTTCGAGCCTACAGAAGTTACTTAATGTTACATTGTTGTATAATACCGGACACAAAATATCGAAAATTGCTAAAATATCTGATAAAGATATACCCTACGTAGTTCGCGAAATAGTAGCAAAACACAGTCATAAGAGCCAAGCCATCAATGCGTTTAAATTGGCTATGATGAATTTTGACCAAACTATGTTCTTTAACACGTATAATGCGCTATTGAGTGAAAACTCATTCCGAGAAATATTTAAAGATACTTTTATTCCTCTTTTGAACGAACTAGGTCTTTTATGGCAAACAGACACTATTAGTCCGGCACACGAACATTTCATGAGCAGTTTAATAAAACAGAAGATTCTTCTTAATACCGAAAAGCTTCAACATTTAGAGCCTACCAGAAAAGACAAAGTGTTTGTTGCATTTTTACCTGAAAATGAAATACACGATATAGGATTATTGTATCTAAATTACGAGATTATTTTAAAAGGTTATAAGTGTATTTATTTAGGACCTACCATACCTATGGAAAATCTAGAAGATGTATTGAAGTATTTCGATGACATCTATTTCGTATCTTATTTTACTGTATTTCCTGAAAAAGACAAAATAAACAAGTACTTAGAAGATTTCTCTAAACTTGTTGCAGAATATAACAACCCAAATTTCTGGATTTTAGGAAGGCAAACAAATTTTATTGAAGCGGCTACAAAACCTAAATTTTGCAGAACATTCACTTCTATCGATAATTTGGTAAACAATTTATAATCCCTTTGATACAAATGAATAAAAGTTGCATCGTAATTGGTTCTGGTTTTTCATCACTATCAGCGGCATGTTACTTAGCAAAAGCCGGCTGGGATGTGTCAATTTATGAGAAAAATGATACTGTTGGCGGTAGAGCTTCTCAATTCATAAAAGACGGCTTTACATTCGATATGGGACCAAGTTGGTATTGGATGCCAGATATCTTTGATAAGTTTTTTGCCGATTTCAATAAAAAAACATCTGATTACTACCAATTAGACAAGCTTAGTCCCGCTTATAAAATTTTCTTTAGTGATGATATTATTACCATAGGTGACAGCATGGATAAAATTTGCCTTGAGTTCGAAAGAATAGAACCTGGTAGCTCAAAAGCTTTAAAAAAGTTTATCGACAAAGCTCAAGAAAATTATGATATTGCCATTAACAAAGTAGTTCTAAGACCAGGTCTTTCGCCTTTAGAATTGGTAACAAAAGAAACCATTTTAAAAGTTGACCAATTTTTTAAAACGATTAGCTCGCAAGTGCGTAAGTCGTTTAAAAATCCGAAATTGATATCTACTTTAGAGTTCCCTGTATTGTTTCTAGGTGCTAAGCCAAGCAAAACACCTTCTTTCTATAATTTTATGAATTTTGCAGATTTTGGCTTAGGCACTTGGCACCCAAAAGGCGGCATGTATGAAGTAATAAAAGCCATGGACAATCTTGCAAAAGAGCTTGGTGTAAAAGTACATACGAACTCAGGGATAGAAAAAATTGAAGTAACCAATGGTAAAGCAACGGGAGTAATCTGCAATGGTAAAACGATTTCTGCAGATGTTGTTTTAAGTGGAGCAGATTATCAGCATTCAGAAAGCCTATTAGACGAAAAACACCAACAGTATTCTAAAAGTTATTGGGATAAAAAGGTTTTCGCGCCATCGTCACTATTATTTTATATTGGGTTTGACACTAAATTAAATAATGTTGAGCATCATAATCTATTTTTTGATACCGATTTTGAGCTACATGCAAAAGAAATTTATGATACTCCTAAATGGCCAACGAACCCATTGTTCTATGCCAATTTTCCGTCTATAACAGATGCGAGCATGGCACCAGATGGCTGTGAAACTGGCTTTTTTCTAGTACCTATTGCCACCGCTCTAGAAGATACCGAAGCATTAAGAAGTCAATATTTTGACATAATAATGGATCGTTTTGAGAAAAGAACAGGACAAAACATTAGAAAAAATATTATATTCAAAGAAACATTCTGTGTAAATGATTTTGTAGAGAGATACAATTCGTACAAGGGCAATGCATATGGTATGGCGAATACCTTAACACAGACCGCATTTTTAAGACCTAATTTAAGAAGTAAAAAAGTAGTTGATTTATATTTTACAGGACAACTGACTGTTCCTGGCCCCGGTGTACCACCCGCATTGATATCCGGTAAATTAGTGTCAGAATTAATTATAAAGGATAATTAGTTAATTTATGAAAGATACTTTTGACCAAGTTTCATACCAATGCAGTAAGATTGTTACCAAACGATACAGTACTTCTTTTGCATTAGCCACCAAGATGTTACACTCATCGATACGTGGTCATATCTATAATATATATGGTTTTGTTCGCTTTGCCGATGAAATCGTAGATACCTTTCATGACTATGATAAAGAAATTCTCTTTAATAAATTTGAAGAGGAACTTGAAGCTTCGTTACGAGATAAAATAAGTCTTAACCCTATTTTGAACTCTTTTCAACACACCTACCATGCTTTTAATATTCCCAAGCATTTGGTAGACTCGTTTATGAAAAGTATGCGAATGGATCTAGTAAAGAACATTTACCGTACCGATGCCGAGTATAAAGAATACATATATGGTTCTGCAGATGTTGTAGGCTTAATGTGTCTTCAGGTTTTTGTCAAGGGTGATGTAGAAGAATACAACAAATTAAAAGAATCAGCTATGGCTCTGGGATCTGCTTTTCAAAAAGTAAACTTCTTAAGAGATGTAAAAGCAGATTTTGAAGAATTAAATAGATCTTATTTTCCGAATACCAATTTAAAAGAATTAGACGAAGCCTCTAAAAAACGCATTGTCGATGAAATAAAAGCAGACTTTAGAAAAGGGTACGAAGGAATTGTAGGATTACCTACCGAAGCAAAATTCGGGGTATACACAGCTTATAAATACTATTATAAGTTGTTATACAAATTACAATGCACACCGTCGTTAGAAATTAAAAATGCGCGAATTAGAGTCCCGAATTATCAGAAATTCGGATTACTAGCTCGTTCTTACGTTAAATTTAAAATGAACTTGGTATAATGAATATAGTTATTGGAATTCTGATTTTTCTAGGAACATTTTTGTTTATGGAATTCATGGCGTGGTTTACGCACAAGTATGTAATGCATGGTTTTCTTTGGAGTCTTCATAAAGATCACCATAAAAAAGACCATGATTCATGGTTCGAAAAAAACGATGCATTCTTTATCTTTTATGCAATCGTTAGTATGTCTTTATTTTATACAGGCGCCAATGGATTTTGGTATGGATATCCTTTAGGCTTTGGAATACTAGCTTACGGGATAGCCTATTTTTTAGTGCACGACATATTTATTCACCAACGTTTTAAATTATTTAGAAATGCCAATAATTGGTATAGCAAAGGTGTAAGAAGAGCACATAAAATGCATCACAAACACTTAGGCAAGGGTGATGGGGAATGTTTTGGAATGTTATTTGTTCCTTTCAAATATTTTAAAAAATAAAAATGCCAAAAGCTCTGGTCGTAGGTGCCGGTATTGGCGGCATTGCCAGTGCGTTACGTTTACGAAAAAAAGGGTACGATGTTACCGTAGTGGAAGCAAATGAATATCCAGGTGGCAAACTACATGCTATCGAAAAAGAAGGGTTTCGTTTCGATCTTGGTCCATCTTTATTTACAATGCCACATTTAGTTACAGAACTATTTGAATTATTCGGCAAAAATTCTGAAAACCATTTCCAATACAAACAAAAGGAAACAATTTGTAATTACTTTTGGGAAGATGGACTTCGTTTTACGGCGGCTTCCAAAAAAGATGACTTTATAGCCCAAGCTTCAAAAACTTTTGACGAACCTCATTCTAATATTTCAAGATACATTGATAAAAACAAAAAGAAGTACGACTTAACCGCTCCTATTTTTCTTGAAAAATCATTACATAAATTAGATACTTACCTATCGATACAAACTTTAAAGTCCATTTTTCAAATGGGTATTTTAGATATAAATGATACGTTAAACGAAACCAATAAACGATTTTTTACCAATCCGAGACTAGTACAGTTATTCAACCGTTTTGCAACATATAACGGCTCATCACCATATAGAACTCCTGGCATCATGTCAATGATACCCCACCTAGAAATGGACTTTGGCACTTTCTTCCCAAAAGGTGGAATGCACCAAATAAGTTTAAGTTTATACAAATTAGCCTTAGATGAAGGCATCATGTTCAATTTTAATGAAGAGGTACAAGAGATTAGCATAGTCGATAATCAGGTAACTGGAGCTCTTTCAACAAAAAATACTTATAAGACAGATATCGTTGTTTCTAATATGGACATCTATCCGACATATAGGCGTTTATTAAGAAAGCAAAAAGCTCCGGAAAAAACGTTGACCCAAGAAAGATCTAGTTCTGCACTTATTTTTTATTGGGGAATTAATAAAGAATTTACAGAATTAGATTTACATAATATTCTTTTTAGTGAATTCTATGAACAAGAATTTAATGCTATTTTTAATGATAATTCACTATTCCACGACCCAACTGTATATATCAATATCACCTCTAAAGACAATCCTTCAGATGCTCCTGAAGGTACTGAAAATTGGTTTGTAATGATAAATGCCCCAGGAAATTATGGGCAAGATTGGGAAATGTTAAAAGTAAAAGCACGTCAAAATATTATTTCAAAAATTAATAAAGTACTGAATATTGATTTAGATAAATTAATAATCACCGAACATATTTTAGACCCAGTTAACATTGAAAAAAACACAAGTTCATATCGTGGAGCGCTTTACGGGGCGGCAAGTAATAATAAATTTGCAGCATTTCTAAGACACCCAAATTTTTCTAACAGAATTAAAAATTTATATTTCTGTGGAGGTTCTGTTCACCCAGGTGGCGGCATACCCTTATGCTTACTTTCCGCTAAAATCATAGGCGACCTTGTGCCCAAATCCGAAGAATATGATTGATGTCTTCGTAAAAAATAAAGTGCGCTTAAGTGTTGGTATAATATGGCTATTTCATATATCGGCAATTATTGGAATAACATTGGATCATTTAGACTGGTTCATAAAAAAAACACCCATAAATCTTGGGTTATCTTTTTTACTGTTTTTATTAATTTACCCAATTAACAACCTAAAAAAAACTGGTGCTTTACTCTTATTTTTTATTGGCGGTATGTTTGCCGAATGGCTTGGGGTAAACTATCAAATTTTATTTGGAGAATATGAATATGGAAATAATTTTGGACCTAAGTTAGATGGTGTACCTTATTTAATTGGAGCTTACTGGGCACTTTTAACCTTTATTACCGCAAGTATTTTAGACTTCACAAAGCTACCTTATAGAATTAAAATAATTGGGGCTGCAAGTTTAATGGTTCTTCTAGACTTTTTAATGGAAAAAAGCGCACCAATTTTTGACTTTTGGGAATTCGCTGGTGGTGTTCCAACTTTTGAGAATTATTGGACCTGGTTTTTACTGGGAATTATATTTCAGGCCTTTATAAAAATTTTAAATATTCAGGGCAATCGAATATTATCACTGAATTTATATTTGGCACAGTTTCTCTTCTTTTTATATTTTTATTTCTAGGCTTAAAAAGGAAGCTCATCAATACCTTTCCATCTTCCTATGGATTTATAGGGTTGAAAGCGCGAAAATAATTCCTCACTATACCAGTCTAGCTCTTTTGTCTTTGCTATTGCACTTGCATGTTCTTTACTTCTATACGCAAATTGCTTTAAAGATTCTTCATCCTTCCAAATACTAAATGTAGCCATTTGCAAAAAGGGAACTTCCCCTATTCCTTTTGTATAAATTAATCCGTTATTACCTGCTAATGGTCTTTGAGAAGTTGGAACATACTTCCAAAATTTGTATAATGACCCAATTTTTATCGTAGCCCTAGTAATTACCGCGATAAAAGGATTATTTTGACTAACAGTATCACTTTCTATAAAGGGATTATTACCAGACCAAAACCCCCTAGATTTGGTGTTTTTTAAAAATAAGGTATACCGTTCGTCAGTCCTTTCTAGATATCGCTCAATTAAATTAGAGGTTGAAAAAAAGTTATTTGCCGCTTCTTCATTTTCCCATATTTGAAGCAATGCATAAACCGACCAATCTGCAAAAGGATTAAAACCGTCCTTTCCGCTTCCCATTAGTTTATACTCTTGCAGCCCATTAACTTTTTTTAATGGACTGTGCGCAAATTGCATCATTCCAAAAGCCCAGAACTTATTAAAAAAAGTAGTATACCTAAATAAAGTTATTGTTGTAATCTGAGACATCTGATCACTCTGATATCAATTCGTTTAAAAGCTTATTTACCTTTTCATTACTCCAGTCTGCAATAGCATTTTGGTGTATAACGATAGTACCAGTTTTATCGATTAAATAAGACCCTGGTGGCTTTAATAATGAAATCGGACTCGGTTCGCCTATAATTTGATAGGTTACTGGAAAAGTATATCCTTGCTCACTCATAAAAAGCTCTACAGGAGCTCTTTCCTCATTAGTAATAACATAAAACCTAACCTTATCACCATACGTATCAAAAAGATACTGAATGTCTTTTAATTGCGCCTGTGATGGCATGTGCCAAGAAGTCCAAAAAGTAACTAAAGCAACTTTACCTTTTGCTTCATTAAAATTTATGAATTTCCAATTTTCGTCTTTTAACTTCCAGTCGTAGTTGGCTATCTTACCTCTTTTATCTAGTTTGATTATTGTTGGAGAAGTAGCAAAAACCCTGTTGAGCATAATCTTACTATAATCACCTAAAGGAGTGACAAAAAAAGAAAGCACAAAAGCCATGATCAATAAGGTAAAAAACGTTTGTCTCTTCATAAAAGTTTAATAGGGGTCAAAACTAAAAAACTCCTGAACAATATCAGGAGTTTTCCTTATAAATTTTAAAGTATTGAATTAAGAGGCATTTTCTCTCTTAATCACGTTTAAAGCAGAACCTTCTCTATACCACCCAATTTGAGCTTCATTATAAGTATGGTTTACTTTAATTACATCTTTACTACCATCTGCGTGAACAACTTCTATGGTTAATTGTTTATCAGGAGCAAATTCTGCTATATCTATAAAGTTAAAAGTATCATCTTCTTTTATAAGATCATAATCACTTTCATTTGCAAAAGTTAACCCTAACATACCTTGCTTTTTAAGGTTTGTTTCGTGTATACGTGCAAAAGATTTAACGATTACCGCGGCAACACCTAAGTGACGAGGCTCCATTGCAGCATGCTCACGAGAAGAACCTTCACCGTAATTATGATCCCCCACAACAATACTTCTTACACCTGCTGCTTTATATGCACGCGCAGTATCTGGTACACCACCGAATTCACCATTCAATTGATTTTTAACCAAGTTGGTCTTATGACCAAATGCGTTAACAGCACCGATCAAGCAGTTATTAGAAATATTATCTAAATGCCCACGGAAACGTAACCATGGTCCTGCCATAGAAATATGATCCGTTGTACATTTACCGTATGCCTTAATCAACAATTTCGCACCCATTAAACTTTCGTCTTTTATAGGTGTAAAAGGTTCTAACAACTGTAAACGTTCAGAATCTGCTGCAACTTTAACAACTACACCAGAGCCATCAGCATCTGGGGCAAGAAAACCTGCATCTTCTACTTCGAAACCTTTCGGAGGTAACTCCCACCCTGTTGGTTCGTCGAACATTACTTCTTCTCCTTTTTCGTTAATCAGTTTATCCGTCATCGGGTTAAAATCTAATCTACCGGCAATTGCAATTGCCGCAGTAATTTCTGGTGAAGCTACGAAGGCATGTGTATTTGGGTTACCATCTGCACGTTTTGCAAAGTTTCTGTTGAAAGAGTGAACGATACTATTCTTAGGTGCATTTTTTGGATCACTGTAACGAGCCCATTGACCAATACATGGACCACATGCGTTCGTAAAAATCTTGGCGTCTAATTTCTCGAAAATTCCAAGAATACCATCACGCGCAGCAGTATAACGCACTTGCTCAGAACCAGGATTGATCCCCAATTCGGCCTTCATTTTTATTCCTTTATCAATTGCTTGTTGTGCAATAGAGGAAGCTCTAGACAAATCTTCATATGAAGAGTTGGTACAAGAACCGATCAATCCCCATTCTACAGCTAACGGCCATTCGTGAGAAGTAGCTTTTTCTGTCATGTCTTTACCTACTTTTGTAGATAAATCTGGAGTAAAAGGTCCGTTCAATAATGGAGTTAATTCAGATAAGTTGATTTCAATTACCTCATCAAAATATTGCTCAGGATTTGCATACACTTCTGCATCGGCAGTTAAATATTCTTTTACTTGATTTGCAGCATCGGCAATATCAGCTCTGTCTGTAGCTCTTAAATAGCGCTCCATAGATTCGTCATATCCAAAAGTAGAAGTAGTAGCCCCTATTTCTGCACCCATGTTACAAATTGTACCCTTACCAGTGCATGATAAAGATTTAGCCCCAGAACCAAAATATTCAACGATTGCCCCTGTTCCACCTTTAACGGTAAGAATTTCGGCAACTTTTAATATTACATCTTTTGGTGCTGTCCATCCAGAAATAGTTCCGGTTAACTTTACACCTATTAGTTTCGGGAATTTAAGTTCCCAAGCCATACCTGCCATTACATCAACAGCATCTGCACCACCAACACCAATAGCGACCATACCTAGACCACCTGCATTTACAGTGTGTGAATCGGTACCGATCATCATCCCGCCAGGAAAAGCATAATTTTCCAAAACTACTTGGTGAATAATACCTGCACCTGGTTTCCAGAAACCAATTCCGTATTTATTCGAAACAGATTCTAAGAAATCAAAAACTTCTGCACTTGTAGTATTTGCTGATTTTAAATCGGCAGTGGCACCATTTTTAGCCTGGATCAAATGATCACAGTGCACAGTTGTTGGTACCGCAACTTTTGGCTTGCCCGCCTGCATAAATTGCAATAACGCCATTTGAGCGGTTGCATCTTGACAAGCAATACGATCAGGAGCAAAATCAACATAATCTTTTCCTCTCGCGAATGCTTTGGTTGGCGTGCCTTCCCACAAGTGAGAATATAAAATCTTTTCTGAAAGAGTAAGCGGTTTACCCACAACCTCTCTTGCTTTGTCTACACGATCCGACATGGAAGCGTAAACCTTTTTAATCATATCTATGTCAAAAGCCATAAAATCTATTTATATAAATTGTTATTCTATCTTACCTGTACAATATACGAAATGTACAATGAATTAAGAACCGCATTTGAAATAAAGAATAACTAGAAAAAATACCAAAAAAAAAGAGCCTGAGTTTTCTACTCAGGCTCTTTTACTACTATATATTTTGAAATTAGTTATCTTACCAACTGTTTTGTTGAAGGTTTAAACTTAGTTAAAACAATACCATCTACTGCAGCTTCATATTCTGCCATAGTAGGGGTTCTACCTAAAATTGTAGATAATACGACTACGGGAGTAGAAGACAATAAGGACTCCCCTTTTTTCTCACCAGAATCTTTTACGACCCTACCTTGAAATAAACGTGTTGAAGTTGCCATTACCGTATCGCCTGGTTCTGCTTTTTCTTGGTTACCCATACATAGGTTACAACCCGGTCGTTCTAGGTATAGCATGTTTTCGTACTTTGTACGTGCCAAACCTTTTGGTGCGCTATCGTCGAATTCGAAGCCTGAGTATTTTACTAAAACATCCCAATCGCCTTCTTCTTTCAACTCATCAACAATGTTGTATGTCGGTGGTGCAACAACTAATGGTGCTTTAAATTCTACTTTACCATATTTAGCTTCTAAATTCTTCAACATATGAGCTAATATTTTCATGTCGCCTTTATGAACCATACAAGATCCTACGAAACCTAAATCTACTTTCTTAGTTCCACCATAGTAAGATAATGGTCTAATATTATCATGTGTATATCGTTTAGAAACATCGTCATTATTTACATCTGGATCCGCAATCATTGGTTCAGATATTTCATCTAAATCAATAATTACTTCTGCATGATATTTAGCATTTGCATCTGGTCTTAAAGAAGGTTTTATTCCCGTTTTAAGTTCTGTAATTCTAGTTTCAGCCTTGTTAACCAAACCTTGAAGTACTCCCTTAGCATTGTCCATACCTTTCTCGATCATGATTTGGATACGACCTTTTGCAATCTCTAAAGACTCTATTAAGGTATCATCTTCAGAAATACAAATAGATGCTTTCGCTTTCATTTCCGCTGTCCAATCAGTAAATGTAAAAGCTTCATCGGCGGTTAATGTTCCGATGTGTACTTCTATTACACGACCTTGAAATACGTTTTCACCACCAAACTGCTTTAACATTTGAGACTGCGTTGCATGTACCACATCCCTGAAATCCATATAAGATTTCATTTGCCCTTTAAAAGTTACTTTAACTGACTCAGGTATTGGCATTGAAGCCTCACCTGTAGCAAGTGCTAATGCAACTGTACCTGAATCTGCTCCAAAGGCAACACCTTTAGACATACGAGTATGCGAATCTCCACCAATAATGATGTCCCAATCACCAACCGTAATATCATTCAATACTTTATGAATAACATCTGTCATCGGAAAATATTTTCCTTTAGGATCACGACCGGTAATTAAACCAAAATCGTTCATAAAGCTCATTAATCTTGGAATATTAGCCTTTGACTTATCGTCCCAAACTGATGCTGTATGACAACCAGATTGATATGCTCCATCAACAATTGGAGAAATAACCGTTGCGGCCATCATCTCTAATTCTTGAGAAGTCATTAAACCTGTAGTATCTTGAGATCCTACAATATTTACTTCTGCACGTACATAAGAACCAGCGTGCAAAGTTGCACCTGATGTACCAACAGCATTTCTATTGAATATTTTTTCTACAGCTGTTAAACCTTGACCTTCAATTGTGATTTCTTTTGAAGGAGCATATACAGGCACTACAGGTATACCTAATACCTTAGAAGCAAAAGTTTGTAGTTTTTTACCAAAAACAACAGCGTAAGATCCGCCTGCTTTCATAAACTCCATTTTTTGCGGAGTAAATGCTGCAGAAATATCTTTCAATTCTACTTTACCGTGATAAAGTTTTTTCTCTTTAGTATTTATAGTAAGAACTGTACCCGTTGCTACAGAATACATTTGCTTTAGAATTGGCTCACCATCTGCATCGACAATAGTATTGCCTTCAGCATCTTTTTGCTTTACCCAGTTTTTAAGATCTAAACCAATACCACCGGTTACACCAACAGTTGTCAAGAAAATTGGAGCGATACCATTGGTACCAGCGATAACTGGAGCAAAATTGATAAAAGGCACATATTTGCTAAAAGGCACCCCTGTCCATAATGCTACGTTGTTCACACCAGACATTCTAGAAGAACCAACACCCATTGTTCCTTTCTCGGCAATCAACATTACACGCTTATCAGGATGTTGCGCTTTTAAAGCCAATAATTCCCTTTGCATTTCTTTGTTATGCTCGAACATACATTGACCATGTAACTCACGATCTGATCTTGAGTGTGCATCACCACCTGGAGATAACAAATCTGTAGAAATATCACCGACACCAGCGATATAGGTAACTACTTCTATTTCTTCTTCTATTTCAGGAAGCTTTGTAAAAAACTCTGCCTTAGCATAGCTTTCTATAATTTCTTTTGCCATTGAACTACCACTTTTTAAAGCCTCTTCTAAACGAGAAGTATCAGCCTCATAAAGAAAAACCTGTGTTTTTAAAACATCGGCCGCTTGTTTTGCCAATATAACATCAGATCCCAAAGCGACATCTAATAACACTTTAACCGAAGGGCCACCCTTCATGTGAGATAATTGTTCAAAAGCAAATGCTGGCGTAATTTCTTTTACAACCGACTCACCAAGAATAATTTCTTTTAAAAATTTAGCTTTAACACTGGCAGCACTAGTAGTACCAGGTAAAACGTTATAGATAAAAAACTGAAGAGAATCTTCTCTATACTCATTATCTACATCTTTAATCTGCTCAATAATTTTGCTAAGTAATTCAGCTCCATCAATCGGCTTCGGGTGAAGACCCTGACCTTTACGATCTTCGATCTCCTTTAGGTAATCTTTATAAATGCTCATTAAAAAGTAATTTGAATTTTAATTTTGGAATAAAATTGAAGTCCGATTTTCATCATCGTAACAGTAGAATTGAAGATAAATGTACTATCACAATTGGTTCAATTTGAATGATAACCTTGATTTTTGAATACTACTATGTTGAATAAGAGCAGAATAGTCGCCAATAATCATATTAAAAGTCATCCGTTATATAATTTTAGGTTAACGCAATTCAGTAAAATTACGCATTATAGAACGCATTTAAAACTAAATAAGTATGATAAGGAGCTTTTTATCAAATGAAGTAAAAAGCTAAGTGTTCTAAAACAAATTCGTGATATATACTAATAAATGTAACAGAGACTTTAAAAAACGCACCTCATTAAAGCAATTTATTTATAATATCTTCTTCGCTGATACCTTCTGCTTCAGCTTTGTAGTTTTTAATGATACGATGACGTAATATTCCCTTTACCACGGCATGTACATCTTCAATGTCAGGTGAGAATTTGCCATGAATAGCTGCATTTGCCTTTGCCCCCAAAATAAGATTCTGAGAAGCTCTCGGACCAGCACCCCAATCTAAATACTGCTTTACATAATCTGAAGCCGAGTCTAAATTAGGTCGTGTACTATTTACTAATTTAACTGCATACTCGACAACATTATCGGCAACAGGTATTCTACGCACCAATTCTTGAATATCAATAATATCTTGTGCGTTAAATAACGGGTTAACCACCTGTTTTCTATCTGCAGTCGTATTTTTAACTACTTGAATTTCTTCTGCTATGGATGGGTATTTTAATTCAATAGCAAACATAAAACGGTCTAACTGCGCTTCAGGTAATGGGTAAGTACCTTCTTGCTCAATTGGGTTTTGTGTAGCTAAAACGAAGTATGGTAATTCTAACTTATGTTGATGACCTGCAATAGTTACCGCCCTTTCTTGCATCGCTTCTAAAAGTGCTGCCTGAGTTTTTGGGGGAGTTCTATTGATTTCATCAGCCAAAATAATATTCGAAAAAATCGGACCTTTTATAAACTTAAAGTTTCTATTCTGGTCTAACACTTCACTACCAAGAATATCACTTGGCATTAAATCTGGCGTAAATTGTATTCTTTTAAAATCAAGACCTATTGCCTGGGCGATAGTATTGACCATTAAAGTTTTTGCCAAGCCTGGCACGCCGATCAACAATGAGTGACCACCTGTGTAAATAGAAAGCAGAATCTGCTCAATAACCTCATCTTGACCTACAATGATTTTGGCTATTTCCTTTTTAAGCTCCGCATGTTTTATTACTAGGCGTTCTATTGCTGCAACGTCTGACATATATTTATTCTTTTACCCATTTATTAGCGAAATCACAATCTTGATTTTCTTCATTAACGCTTATATAGGTATCCTTAATATATTTGTCCATCCATTTTTTAATGGCGTTGTATTTTTTCTCAGTAAGTGCTAATTCTTGGATTTTAGTATAATCTTTAGAGAAATCGGCAACATGTTCATCGTACCTGTTGGTAATCTTCAAGATTTTATATTTCGGAGCACCACCTCTTGGATCTTCTTCTAATACAGGATATGTAATTTCATTATCCTTCAAGTTCTGAACTTGATTATAAAGTGTAGGATCCATTTTAGTCAACTCAAACTTAGAATCGAAGTTTACGGGATTACGTAACAATCCGCCATCAAACTTCGTTTCTTTTTCATCAGAGAAATTTAAAGCAGCCTCTGCAAAAGTAAATTCTCCATCAATAATTTTCTTACGAATACTGTCCAACTCCGCTTTCGCTTCTTCCATAACATTTTGCGAAATTTCAGGAATTACCAAAATGTGTCTTAAATCTAGCTCTTGACCTCTAATTTTTTCGATATAAATAATATGGTAACCAAAAGCAGTTTCAAAAGGTTCAGAAACTTCACCTTCTCTTAAACTAAAAGCAACATCTTTAAATTTCTTATCAAAACCGGTTTCTTTAGTAATACTGTAGAACCCACCTTTCGATTTCGAACCTGGATCTTGAGAGTACAAAATTGCTTTTACACTAAAACTAGCATCATTATCATCAACATCTGCCTTAATTTGATTCAACTTATCAATTACCTTCTGCTTTTCTTCATCAGATGGTTCTGGCTCTTTTGTAATCTGGGCAATTTCTAACTCAGCACCAAATACCGGGCGCTCATCTTCAGGAATTTTATTAAAGAACTGACGAACCTCTTCAGGTGTGATTTCGATTTCTTTAATAATATCTTGTTGCATACGCTCAGACAGCATACGTAACTTGTTTATTTTATACAGCTCTTCTCTAAAGCTAGATTCATCTTCTTTTTTGTAGTACTTCAACACCTTGTCCATAGAACCGATCTGTTGTACTAATGATTGTAGTTGACGGTCTCCGGTAGCATTTACCTCATCATCTGACACCAGAATACTATCTTGAACAGCTTGGTTTGCATACAAACGATCTTCCATCAACTTTCCTAGAAGTCCGCAGTGCGTAATATCTTCTGTAGATGCGCCTTGACTTTTAAGATCTATAAGTGTTTTCTCAATATCAGAATCTAAGATTACGTAGTCGCCAACAACTGCAGCGATACCATCTAATTTAATTCTCTTGAAATTAATTGTCGAGTCTCTTTTAACGGGAGTAGCTTCTGCAATAGCTTCCATTGGCTCTATCTGTTCTTCATGAACATTTGGTATAGAATCTTGTGCTGTTACAATACCTGAGAACAGCAACACTGCACCGATGTAAATACTATTTTTTGTTTTCGAAAAGTTCAAATTCATTATCCTTGATTGCTTCATCTAATAATTCAGTTTCTAATTTGCGTAGGTAGTCCATTTTTCTACGGCTTAATAAAACTTGTTCTATGGTAGGCTTTATAAAGGACAAAGGTGCAATATCATTAACATCTTTAATTTCCTCTATTTGTCCCAAATATACCCCGATTGAATCCTCCAATTCAAAAAATTGTGAATTTTTTAAGTACTTATTGGCGTTGTCGACGTTTATTGGCGGTATTTCTTCGAATATTCTAGTATAACGTACCCAAATAGAATCATTAAAATTCAGTTTATTGAACTGAACACCAATGGAATCTAAATAACGAACATCATCTTTTTTAAATCTCTTTAGTCTTTTAGCTACCTCGTCTTGATCTAAAAAACCTTTAGGTAGTGCTACAAAGCGAATTCTTGCAATTCGTTCTTTAAGCTTAAAATTCTCTTTACCTTTTTCGTAGAAATCCTTCAATTGCTCATCGGTAATTAAAGAATCTGTAGCCTGTGCAACCAAAGCTTCTTTATAAACACGTGTGTATAAATCGGTTCTATAATCATCGACCAACGCATTATACTCTGCAAGTTTTTCTTCAGACAAATTAATTTTAGCCTTAGAAAGCAGTAGCTGTTTAGAAGCCCAATTGTTTATGTAATTTGTAGCAAAAGAAGCACTGTCCCCTTTTGTCATATTTTCTGTTAGCAACGGCTCTAAGTCTTCTTGATATAAAAAACGCTCGCCTACCCTAGCGATAACTTTTCTTTCTTCTTCTTTCTTAAAAAGACCGTCGCATGAAATAAAGACGATAGAAATTAACCCTATGGTTATTATAGGATAAAATTTGCGGAGTAAAAACATTGATTTCTTAAAAAACATCGAGCAAAAATAGTAATTACCAAATCGTGTGCAAATGCTTCATGATTTACTTAACACGTTTTTAGGGATTACAAGATATAACAATTACCTAATAATCAATTAAAATTAGTAATTGAGAAAATTGTAATCTGGCTGCGAACTCACCATAAACTGCCATTTTTTAGGTAAATTTGTGTACTTATATTTTTAATTTAACACCGCATATTTTTGAACAGACAAATAAAATTAATTTGGGATTTTCGAGGTCCTGCAGCATTAAAAACTGCAGAACACCATGTTAAGCACCTTAATGAATTTATAGCTATTGAAAAAACCGCATTGAACATTACGGGTTTTAAAGAACTTAATGATATGTATAGCATTGCATTTATGGTGGTAGAGGAGAAAGAAATGATATCGGTAAGAGATAGATTGAAACCACACAGAGGTGAAGTTTACACCCCCTAAAATATGGTTATGAAGCATTTTCTTTTTTTTATATGCCTTGTACTTTTATTCTCTTGCGCCCAAGAAAAGCAGAATTTAAATTTTCTTGAAGTTGCACTATCCTCAAATGACTCAAGAATTAAAAGGGTAATGGATAGCTTAGATCTTTATCAAGTTCAAATACGGTACACACAAATAGATCGAAGAAACGACAGTGTTATTTTTACCGACTACGATTTTCAGATTAATGATAGCATGTATTTTTACCCAGCGAGTTCGGTAAAGTTTCCCGTGGCGGTATTAGCTTTAGAAAAGCTTAACCAAATAGACAGCTTAAACTTAAACACCAGATATTACATAGAAGGTGATACAATTGAAAGTACGGTAGCCAAAGATGTATCTCAAATTTTTGCAGTTAGCGATAATCTAGCAAATAATAGACTGGTCGAATTTTTAGGCTTTGAAGAAATAAATCAGAATTTAACCAATAAAGGTATTTCACCAGTTAGAATAAGTCATCGATTAGGGTATCATTCAGATGACTTAAGAACCAAACCCCTAATTATTTATTTAAACGACTCAACAACGGGCATCACAAAGTCTATACTAAATAAAACCCCTGACAAACTAGAACTATTAGAAATTGAAAAAGGAATAGGTTATTATGAAGACGATGAGCTAATTGTAGAACCATTCGATTTTAGTCAAAAAAACTACTATCCTGTATCATCACAACACAACTTATTAAAGCGAGTAGTATTCCCAGAGAATTTCGATGCATCAGAACGTTTTGATATTAATCCCGAACAACGAGATCTTCTCTTAAAAGCCATGCATACCGTACCTCAAAAAGTTGGTTATGATCCAACAACATATTATGATGGCTATTGTAAATTTTTCATGTATGGCGATAAGAAGGATGACATACCCGAACATATCGAAATTTATAATAAAGTAGGATTTGCTTATGGTACGTTAACCGATTGCGCATATATAAAAGACACCGAAAAGAATATAGATTTTCTTTTAACTGCAACAATTTTGGTAAACAAAGATGGTATCTTTAATGATGACGCCTATGAATATGATGAAATCGGAATTCCGTTTTTAGCGCAGTTAGGACGAGAGATCTATAACCAAGAAGTAAACAGAAAACAATAACAGAACTGTAAGTTGACTATGCAAGACGACACCAATAAAACAAGAATTAACAAATACCTAAGTGAAGCCGGTTATTGCTCGCGTAGAGCTGCAGACAAACTTATTGATCAGGGTAGAGTAACTATAAATGGAGAGGTGCCAGAAATGGGTACCAAAATATCTACTGGTGATATTGTTAAAGTTGACGGTGAGCTAATAAAAGAACCAAAAGGAAAATCGACCTATTTGGCATTTAACAAACCTGTAGGCATAGTTTGTACGACAGATACGGGTGTTGAAAAAGATAACATCATAGATTATATTAATTACCCAAAGCGTATTTTCCCTATTGGTAGATTAGATAAACCTAGTGAGGGACTCATTTTTTTAACCGATGATGGTGATATTGTGAATAAAATTTTGCGTGCCCGTAATAACCACGAAAAAGAATATTTGGTAACTGTAGACAAACCCATTACAATAGATTTCTTAAATCGGATGCGAAGAGGCATTCCTATTCTAGACCAAGTAACTAGAGAATGTGAAGTCTTTGAAGTGAGCACATACCAATTTAGAATAATTCTTACCCAAGGCCTTAACCGTCAAATTCGTAGAATGTGTGAGTATTTAGAGTATAGGGTAAAGAAATTGAAACGAATTAGGATTATGAATGTTCAACTAGATATACCTGTCGGTAAATGGCGTGATCTTACCGAAGAAGAATTAAAAGAGATAAATAGATTAGTTAGTACGTCATCAAAAACATTTGATAGCAACAAATAATCATTACATACTAGCTATTTTTTCTAAAGGACAGCACAGTTAATTAATATAAAAATAACACCTTAATTAACTAAAAATCACTATCTTAAAACAAAAAGTTACGCTATGTCAAGAAAAAACCTCAACATTATTAGACCTCTTAGTTTAAAGTATGTATTGGTTCTGTTTTTTTTAACAGGATCTATATTTACGACCATTACCGCGCAAACAAATAACTTTACAGAGTATTCTGGGGAAGTTATAGATGCAGATAGTAAAAAACCTTTGGTTTTTGCAACCTTAACGATTAACAATACCAACGTTACTACTATTACAAACTCTGAAGGACAGTTTTCCCTTAAAGTACCCAAAGAATACCTTAGCAACAACCTAACGATTAGCTTTCTAGGTTATAAGACCAAGCAAATAGCTATTTCTCAATTAGAACTGGAGAAAAATAAAATAGTTATGGATGAGTTTGTCGTTGCACTAGCTGAAGCGCGTATCGACGCTCCAAACGATGCAGAAGCCTTAGTCAAAGAAACACTCGACAGAAAAGGGGATAATTACCTTGATGAAAATACGGTAATGACCGCATTTTATAGAGAAACGATTAAGAAAAGAAAAACTAATGTTAGTTTATCTGAGGCTGTAGTTAATATATATAAAACTCCATATTCCTCTAAAAAGACCGATGCTCTTGAGCTTTATAAAGCACGTAAAAGCACCGACTATTCTAAATTAGATACGGTTGCATTAAAATTACAAGGTGGTCCGTTCAACACCTTATTTGTTGATATGGTAAAGTATCCAAATTATATATTCACTGAAGAGACATTGAAATATTACGATTTCTCGTTCAATACATCCACCCGTGTAAACGATCAATTAATATATGTTATCGATTTCAAACAAAAGCCTGAAATTATTGATCCCTTATATAATGGCAAATTATATATAGATGCAAAGAACAAAATTTTAACCAGTGCTGTATATTCTTTAAACATTACCGATAAGAGATTAGCATCTCAAATGTTCGTGCGCAGAAAGCCGAAGAATGCCGAGGTTTGGCCAACAGAGGTTTCGTATCGAGTTGACTACCGCGAGAAAAATGGTAAATGGTACTATGGGTATAGCAATGTACTTTTAGAATTTAAAATTAATTGGGACAAGCGCTTGTTCAATTCTGTTTACAGTATGAGCTGTGAAATGGCAATTACCGACTGGGAAAAGAATATTGATAACAGTATACCAAAGTCTAAAGATAGAATGAAGTCATCTATTATATTAAGTGACGAGGCAATCGGTTTTGCTGATCCAGATTTCTGGGGAGAATACAATATCATAGAACCTGAAAAATCAATTGAATCTGCGATTAAGAAAATACAGAGACAATTGCGAAAAGACAAATCTGGTAGTGGTACAGCGGCACGCTAAAAAACACAAAGATTTTAAGTAGTGTTTAGAAAAAATCCCTTTGCTATTCTGTTGAAAGAATTACAAAGGGATTTTTATTACTTGTAGTATGTTATATTTATTTTGGCATTACTACAGAATCTATAGCATGAATAACTCCGTTGCTAGCAGCTACATCAGCCATTACAACAGTTGCCATATTTCCCTTTTCATCTTTCAACATTACTTTATCTCCATTCAATGATAAAGTAATTGTACCACCTTGTACAGTCTTTACAGCAAAAGAACCACTGTTATCTGTTATAGCTTTGATAACATTAGCAGCCATAAATTTACCAGATACTACATGATACGTTAACAAACCACTTAGGGCATCTTTACTGCTTGGCTCTAACAAAGATTCAACTGTACCAGCTGGTAAAGCTTCGAATGCACTATTTAAAGGAGCAAAAACGGTAAACGGTCCTTCACTACTTAATGTTTCCACCAAATCGGCAGCTGTAACAGCCGCAACTAAAGTTGTAAAATTGTCATTTGATACCGCTACATCTACAATAGTTTCTGACTGAGCGTAAATGTTGGTAGCAAATAATGTAATTGCACTTAGTAAGGTAATTTTTAAAATTTTCATAGTTCTTTATTTAGATTTCTGTAAAAGTATAACGGAACTACAAGTAATAGTCTTAAATTTTGTTTAAAATTTTAATAAAAAAGTTAAACAATTTTTAAGTATTTCATAATCAATCACTTAACAAGTAAAATTAAAGATATAAAACCTAAAATCAATCTTTTTGTATGACAAATAGCACCTATCACACAAAAAAGTCTATTATAAATAGCATATCAAATTCTATTTATATTAGATTCAAATTAAAAATCCATCAAACTACCTAGAGGGTTTGATGGATTTGTAAATAAATTATTTATTCGAGATTAATTCGCCACTTCACTAATAAATTTTAAACGGTAGAGTCTTAATTCCTCCTCCTCATAATCACCATCAAATTCGGCCATAGCCTCTTCTAAATCGTCAGTATCGGCTTCTAAAAAGTATTCATGAATCTCTTCTTGCTGATCCTCGTCTAAAATCTCATCAATCCAATAATTGATGTTCAACTTGGTACCACTATATACGATTTGTTCCATCTCTTTAATCAAATCCGGAATTTCTAATCCTTTTGATGAAGCAATATCAGATAAGGGCAGTTTTCTGTCCACATTCTGTATGACATATAATTTCAACGCAGAATTTGCACCTGTACTTTTTACTACAAGGTCATCTGGTCTTATAATTTCATTCTCCTCAACATACGTATTTATAAAAGCTAGAAAAGGTTTACCATATTTCTTCGCCTTACCTTCACCAACACCATGAACATTTAATAACTCTTCATGCGATATTGGGTATTTCAGCGCCATATCTTCTAAAGATGGATCCTGAAATACTACGAACGGAGGCACACCTAATTTCTTCGCTTGTGCTTTTCGTAAATCTTTTAATTGCTTCAATAATTTTTCATCTGCAATACCACCAGACTTAGCGGCACCTACAATGGCATTATCATTTTCTGCATTATACACATGATCTTTGGTCATCATAAAAGATGATGGTTTACTTAAAAACTCATTTCCATTATCAGTTACGTGCAATACGCCGTATTGCTCTATCTCTTTTCTCAGAAGTCCGGCAACCAAGGTTTGGCGAATCAACGCCATCCAATAGCTTTTATCTTTATCTGAACCAATGCCAAAAAATTCTTTTTCATTGGTTTTATGCGAAGAAATAATTGCGTTCATTTTACCACGCAATGTATTTACAATTTCCTTAGATTTAAATTTCTCACTTGTACCCGTTACAACTTTAAGCAGCTTTTCAACATTATCTTTAGCTTCTTCTTTCTCTTTAGGGTTTCTGGTATTATCATCCATTTCGGCACCATCGCCGTTAACATCATCAAACTCTTCTCCAAAATAATGAAGCATGAATTTACGTCTAGACATCGAGGTTTCTGCATAAGCAACTACCTCTTGCAACAGTGCATTCCCAATTTCTTGTTCAGCGACCGGTTTACCCGACATAAATTTCTCTAACTTCTCAATATCCTTATAGGAGTAATACGCCAAACAATGCCCTTCTCCACCATCACGACCAGCTCTACCGGTTTCTTGGTAGTAACTTTCTATACTTTTCGGAATATCGTGGTGAATTACAAAACGTACATCTGGTTTATCGATACCCATACCAAAAGCAATGGTAGCAACGACCACATCTACATCTTCCATCAAGAACATATCTTGGTATTTCGATCTTGTTTTCGCATCAAAACCTGCATGATATGGTACGGCACTTACACCGTTAACCTGTAATACTTGCGCTAACTCCTCGACTTTTTTACGGCTAAGGCAATATATAATTCCTGATTTACCCGAATTTTGTTTTACAAAACGAATGATATCAGCTTCAATATTCTCTGTTTTCGTACGTACTTCGTAAAATAGGTTAGGTCGGTTAAATGAAGCTTTAAACAACTTCGCACCGCCAATACCTAAATTCTTGATGATATCTTCTTGTACTTTAGGTGTCGCGGTAGCAGTAAGACCGATAATCGGAATATTCTCTCCCAGACGCTCCACTATTGATTTAAGATTTCTATACTCAGGTCTAAAATCATGACCCCATTCAGAAATACAATGTGCCTCATCTACTGCTACGAAAGAAACCGATACCGAACGCAAGAATTCTACATTCTCTTCTTTAGTCAACGATTCTGGTGCCACGTATAACAATTTGGTAACACCATCTGTTATGTCTTGTTTTACCTGCTTGATCTCACCTTTGTTCAAAGAGGAGTTTAACACATGGGCAATTCCAACCTCAGAAGAAACTCCACGAATGGCATCAACCTGATTCTTCATTAAAGCGATTAACGGCGATACAATAATTGCCGTACCCTCTTGCATAAGCGCCGGCAATTGGTAGCAAAGAGATTTACCACCACCAGTGGGCATGATTACAAACGTATTATTCTGTCGTAAAACATTTTTGATTACTTCTTCTTGAAGTCCTTTAAATTGAGAGAAACCAAAAAACTTTTTTAAAGAGGAATGTAAATCGATATTGTCAAATTCTTTACTGTCTGTCACATTTTACATTTAAGGGGACACTACTTGCTTTTAAATTTATAAGCGAACAAAATTACAAAATACCAGACTTGGCGTTTCTAAATTATTATGTGATAATCGACATATAAAATTAAGTTTGTTTAATTTTGTCATCTTAAAGATAATACATTCTTTTAGGAATACAATCCATAATTTGAATAATAGATTGATTGCAACGGACACCATTATTGACTTAGCGAAAAAAACCATTGAAACTGAGCGTGATGCTATAGCACAACTTACCACTCATTTAACCGATGATTTTGCAAAAATAGTCAACTGCATTATTGAGGCTAAAGGTCGCGTTATCATTTCTGGTATTGGTAAAAGCGCCATTATCGCAACAAAAATTGTAGCTACCCTTAATTCTACTGGTACTCCCGCAATTTTTATGCATGCTGGTGATGCTATACACGGAGACTTAGGCACAGTACAAGATAATGATGTAGTAATCTGTATTTCTAACAGTGGTAATACCCCTGAAATTAAAATGTTAGTTCCACTTATAAAAAGAGGAACAAACAAACTAATTGCCATGACCGGTAATACCGAATCTTTTTTAGCAAAACAAGCCGATTATATTTTAAATACCCATGTAGAAAAAGAAGCTTGCCCTAATGGTTTGGCACCTACAACGAGTACAACGGCACAATTAGTTATGGGCGATGCCTTGGCTATTGTTCTTTTAGAAATTAAAGGTTTCAGTAGTTCAGATTTTGCAAAATACCACCCAGGTGGCTCTTTGGGTAAGAGATTATATTTAAGAGTTGCAGACTTAGTAAGTAAAAACCAAGTGCCTCAAGTTCAAAAAGGCGAAGAGGTCAAAAAAGTGATTGTAGAAATTTCTAAAAAAATGCTTGGTGTTACCGCTGTTCTTGATGGCGAAAAAGTTGTTGGTATCGTTACCGATGGCGATATTAGGCGTATGCTAAATAAACATGACAATATTAAAGGCCTAACCGCTGAAGATATTATGACCAGCAACCCTAAAACTATACCTGCAAATACGCTGGCTATTAAAGCATTAGAACACATGCAGAAAAAGGGTATTTCTCAATTATTAGCCATGGACAAAGACACGTACGTCGGCGTTATCCATTTACATAATTTAATAAACGAAGGTATTTTATAATGAGTTCCAAAGCTACCACGCCTCCAAACGAGATGTCTTTTCTCGACCATTTAGAAGAACTAAGATGGCATTTAATTAGATCGACTTTGGCTGTTGTCATAATTGCAAGTGTTGCCTTTTTAATGAAAGGTTTCATTTTTGACACGATTATATTCGGTCCTAAAAACATGGATTTCCCTACCTATCGTTTCTTTTGCAATATAGCCACATGGTTAAATGAAATTCAATCTTTTACCGTAATAGATTCCTCTTTCTGTGGTGATGAATTTCCGTTTACTATTCAGAGCCGTGAAATGGGCGGACAATTTTCTGCACACATCTGGACCTCTATTTGGGCAGGTGTCATTATCGGATTTCCTTATATTTTATATGAAATGTGGAAATTTATTAGTCCTGGTCTTCATGCGAACGAACGTAAGAATTCTCGAGGATTTATACTTATTGCTTCTCTATTATTTTTTGTTGGAGTATTATTCGGATACTATATTGTAGCACCACTTTCTATCAATTTCTTAGGATCTTACGTTGTTAGTGATTCTGTATTAAACGAGTTCGACTTAGATTCTTACATCGGCACCTTAAAAATATCTGTGCTTGCCTGTGGTATTTTGTTCGAACTACCAATTATCATTTTCTTTTTGACCAAGGTAGGTTTGGTTACACCGGAACTAATGAAAAAGTATCGAAAAATTGCATTGGTAATTGTTCTAATACTTTCTGCGGTAATTACCCCACCAGACGTTACAAGTCAAATTATAGTTGCCATACCGGTAATATTCTTATACCAAATAAGTATTTATATATCTGCCATGGTACTTAGAAAAGAAAGAAGAAAAGCTGAAAAAGAAAAAAAAGCAAATAGAAATGTCAAACCAAATTGAAGAATTTAATGCCTATCGTTCTAAGATGAACGAAAAGCTGTTGGCCGATAACAATAAGATAATTAAGCGTATTTTTAATTTAGACACCAATGCCTATGCTGCGGGTGCTTTAGATGTTAAAACAAAAGAGTTGTTAGGTCTTGTTGCTTCAGCAGTTTTGCGTTGCGACGATTGCGTAAAATACCATTTAGAAAGCTCACATAAAGAAGGCGCCTCTAAAGAAGAAGTAATGGAAACTTTAAGTATTGCTACTCTTGTTGGCGGTACAATTGTGGTACCACATTTAAGAAGAGCATATGAGTATTGGGAAGAATTAGAAAACCAACAAGGTTAAATAATCCCTAATTACTTTTCTAACAGACCAATAACCAATAGATTTGAATACATGAAGTTACGTGCCGACAATATTATGAAGTCCTACAGAGGTCGTAGGGTGGTTAAAGGAATTTCTCTTGAAGTTAACCAAGGTGAAATTGTAGGATTACTTGGACCAAACGGTGCTGGTAAAACAACTTCCTTTTATATGATTGTTGGACTTATAAAACCAAATGGCGGTAGCATCTATTTAGATGACATGGAAATCACAAAATTTCCCATGTATAAAAGAGCTCAGAATGGTATTGGGTACTTGGCACAAGAAGCATCTGTCTTTAGAAAGCTAAGTATTGAAAAGAATATTTTAAGCGTACTTCAATTGACTAAATTGAGCAAGAAAGAGCAACACATGAAAATGGAGTCGCTTATTGAAGAGTTCGGTTTAGGTCATATTCGTAAAAGTCGAGGCGATTTATTATCTGGTGGTGAGCGAAGAAGAACAGAGATTGCTCGGGCTTTGGCTACCGATCCAAAATTCATTTTATTGGATGAACCTTTTGCAGGGGTTGATCCTGTAGCTGTAGAAGACATACAACGTATTGTAGCGCAGTTAAAGGACAAAAACATTGGTATACTTATTACTGATCACAACGTACAAGAGACACTTGCTATTACAGAGCGCTCATACTTAATGTTCGAAGGTGGTATTTTAAAATCTGGCGAACCAGAAGAATTGGCTGCAGATGAAATGGTACGTAAAGTGTATCTAGGTCAGAACTTTGAACTTCGTAAGAAGAAGTTAGATTTCTAAAGAGCACTATACACCTACTCCATTTCCGAATACTTTTTAAGATTATACCATCCCCATCCGAAGAATAATAATTCTAAAAGTAAGGCGGGCGTAAATAGTGGTGATACACCGTCAAAGAGTGTACTTACTATTCTACCAAATGAAATTCCGCCCATAAACAAAACATTGCAGACAGTAGCTCCATACCAAAGTTTTGCTTTAAAAGAGCCTAACACCCAGAATAGACCCACACCCATATAAATACCCATTACTGCACGCAACATATTCTTTAGCTCTAAATCAACCACTTCAAAACCCAAAAGTTCGGGCATAATATACGTTGGGTGACCACCATAGACTATACCGGCGATGATGACTATAATTCCTGATAATAATAAATTAAGATTTTTTTGATTCATCATTGAATGGTTTGCCATAAAATTGAATGTAACTTAACGCAGTTATTCTACTACTTAGTAAAAATACAACTAACAATAGTAACCTTAAAAGGAGTAGTATAATAACGTTAAATGCCACTAAAACTAATGACAACGACTATCACGAAAATGCAATCAGAAGCTATTTTACTTGGCTTTAATGGGAATCCAAACTTCTTCTTCTGAGCTAGGATCGTTGTTTTTATATTTTGCACCCAGCACTTCAAAATGCGGACGGTCATCTAATTCATATTCCGAATTAGGAATCCATTCTCCATAAATATATTGAAAAAAAGCGGATGCATTTTGCGCAGTTCCTTTATAGTTGAAGACAGCAAATAGTCCGCCTTGCAATACTAGACTATTCATTTCTTCTGGAATAAGCCCTACATCAGCAACCTCAACACAAGCCCACTTTACAAACTTTTTAGCAGGAGAAAACACTTGGAAATAGTCAGTAGGATATTTTTGTAACGAGATAAAATCATCTGACGACCTATTTAAAATCTCCTTACTTCGCAATCTAAAATTCTTCCAAAGTGCTAGCGTTGTATTATCAACAAAACTCATTTCTTGAAATAGACCTACAAGATTTTTAGGTTTCAAATCAACAATTCTAGCCGTCATTTTCATCTTTTTTTAAGTCTATTTCAAACAAACAAGCTGGACCTTCTTTATAGTGTGGTGGTAATTCGTCAACATTCGGTAGTTCGAATAAACCCAGAAAGTTAAACCCACACTTACAATAATGATTGATTAGACCGGTATTATCACCAATAGTATCCAAACGTATATATTGCTTGTCATGAGTTTTAGCAAAATCTTTAGCCCATTTCACAATTGCACCTACAAAATCATGCCCTCTAAAATCTGGGTTCGTTGCGATACGGTGAATATAAATAGCTGGGTCTTCATTTCGCTTTTCCCATATTTGAGCATCAGAAAAAGTGATAGCCCACACGCAAGCAAACGTATCGTCTATTAATAACTTAAACTGTCTGTTTTCTACTATTTCATTGGTGACCATACCTCTATCAAACTCTGGCCACACCACAACTGTTTTCTTACTCTTCTGATAAGCGGAAGCTATATCATATAGCCTGAAAATCTCATCTATTTCTTCTATTCGAACGTTTTCAATTTTCATATGCTCATTACTTAAATTATAGAACTAACAACCCATGATCACGTAAACCTACTACTTGTTTAGAGTACCAAAAAAGTTCAAAATCTTCTAACTGAGATTCGTAATCTTTTTTTAACTGACCGTAACTTACTGGTTTATTCTCAGGTTTCAATTGTTCTAGCGTAGCAAGTAACCATTCGCCTTTATCTTTATCTACTGTTATTTCATACATATCAGTCTTTGTATGAAAACCCAAATCTAACTGCTGCCAAGTCACACCTTTTTTCTTTTTTACTCTTTCTGTAGCTAAAGGCAAAGGACCGATCCACGCAATTTTTGCGGTTGGTTTCGTATTCAAAACCAATTCTTGCTGCAGGCAATTATAAATATAATCTGCGGATATAGTTGAAGTCGGAATTTTAAAATCGAACCATTCTTGCAAGCTCATATCAAAACCGATACCGTGCATAAAATTGAAGAGCGATTTCTTTAATCCGAAGCTAAACTTACTATGATCTACTCCTGTTTTGTCTTTAAAATCAATGTCGTTGTTAGCAAAGGTGATAGATTTCAAATCTGGCATTACTCCGTATTCCTCAGGATGCAAACCTACCGGACTATGAGCTGTCAATGCAAACTGATGCCAAAATCCCGATTGTATGATTCCCAGTTCAAACAACTGCCGAACCATCTCTAAACTGTCTACCGTTTCTTGAATCGTTTGCGTTGGGTAGCCGTACATTAAATACGAATGCACCATAATGTTCGCTTCGGTGAAATTTCGCGTTACTTGCGCAACTTGTTCTACCGTTACGCCTTTATCTATGAGTTTCAGAAGTCTATCTGATGCCACTTCCAATCCGCCAGAAACCGCAATACAACCCGATGCTTTTAGCAAAAAGCACAAGTCTTGCGTAAAGTTTTTCTCGAAACGAATATTTGTCCACCATGTAATGGTCAAATTTCTTTTCAAAATCTCCAATGCAAAAGCTTTCATTAATGATGGCGGTGCTGCTTCATCAACAAAGTGAAATCCTGATTCACCTGTTTGGGTCATTAATGTTTCAACTCGGTCAGCCAAAAGACTTGCTGCAACAGGTTCGTATATTTTAATATAATCTAAAGAGATATCGCAAAAAGTACATTTCCCCCAATAGCAACCATGTGCCATTGTCAATTTATTCCAACGACCATCGCTCCATAAACTATGCATGGGGTTGGCAATTTCAATGACCGAAATGTAATTGCTTAATTGCAGGTCAGCATAATCTGGTGTACCAACATCTTGCTGTTTATAATCTGGTTGACTTCTATTATTTTTATAAACTACTTGGTTATCCTCTAAGATAAAAGTGCGTTTCAATTCTCCTTCGCCATTTATTACAAATTGATGAACAAGTTCTAAAGGAAGTTCCCCATCATCTAGCGAAATAAAATCGAAGAATTCAAACACGCGAACATCGGTAAGGCTACGGAGTTCCGTATTTGGGAATCCGCCACCCATGGCTATTTTCACATCAGGATAATTTGCTTTTATAAATTGGGCACAGCGAAAAGCACTATATAAATTACCAGGAAAAGGCACTGAAAAACACACCAGTTTAGGTTGTACGGTTTCTAATTGCTTAGCTAGTAATTTCAGTGTTAATTCATCAATAAAAGTAGGTGCATTATTTAAATGATCATAAAGCTCATCAAATGAATTGGCACTACGGCCAAGCCGTTCGGCATACCTACTAAACCCAAAATTTGGGTCAATACATTCTACTATAAAATCTGATAAATCTTCAAGAAATAAAGTCGCCAAATGTTTGGCTTTATCTTGCATACCCATGTTACCAAAAGCCCATTCTAAATCATCTAACTGATTAAATCGAGATGCTTGCGGTAAAAAGTTATCGGTACATAATTGCCTTGCCAAGGTGTCATTTTTTCCTTGTAAAAAAAGAATAACGGAATCTAGCGTTTTCAAATAATCTCGGCGGAGAGCATATATTCTCCGGCAATTTTCAGACACAATAGCATCTGAAGAAAAAGCCATGTCAAATAGCTGCTGAAATGTATTCTTATTGAAGAGGAACAAAATAACCTCAATCCCTAAATCGGACTGAAAAGAAGAAATATCCTTTGTATTCAAAAACCCTTTAATATATGCCGTTGCCGGATACGGTGTGTTTAATTGGGTAAAAGGTGGTGTTATTAAAAGGAGATCTTTCACAAAGTTATTTTAGAGCAATGCTGCAAAGATAACTGTTCGCTTATTCATTATTCAATATCTTACATACCGCTTGTTGATAAGCCTTTGGATTATTTGCTTTCTTTATTTTCTTGAATGCCTTTTGCGGATTAGAAGTTGATTGAGCGAAATATTCCCAGAAGCCCTGCATTTTCATTTTAATGGGCGTTGGTCCAGATAATGCTTCATCATATTGCTGATAAATGGTATCGTGAAATTCTGAGAAAATCTTCCATCGATCTTTCGGGTATTCAGTGGTGTTATTCTTGATCATACTTGGCAGAAATGGATCGGCAATTAATCCTCTTCCCATCATAAAATGGTCTATGGAAGGAAAACGTTCTTGCATTTCTTTAAACTTCGCTACCGTAGTAATATCGCCGTTATAGTATAATGTATGTTTGGTACTTTCAACACACTTCTGAAAAGCTTCAAGGTCTACTCCGCCTTTATACAATTGCTTTCCAATACGTGCATGAATAGCAATATTCTTTAACGGGTACTTATCTAGAATAGGAAAAACATCTAGAATCTCTTCTGCATTGTCGTAGCCCATTCTCATTTTCATAGAAACTACAACATCAGTTTCTTCATGAGCACGTTTTAAAATGTAATCTATTTTTTCGGGATTACAAATGAGTCCGCTACCCATACCTTGTTTTGTTACCATTGGGTAAGGGCAACCTAAATTCCAGTTCAATTCCTTATATCCTAAACTTTGAATATACTTTACAACGAACAGAAACTCATCGGCATCACCCGTCATAACTTGCGGTATAACTTCTAACGTAGTGTTATTCTCTGGCTGTAAATCTTTTTGATAGGAGTTTTTTATCACCATTTTACCATTCAAACGAATGTATGGCGCATAAAAGGTATCGATACCTCCAAAATATTTATGAAACGCATTGCGGAATCTAAAATCGGTAAAGCCCTGTAATGGGGATGATAATAAGGTAACTGACATGTATATATTACTGCGTTAGGTGCAAACTTTTCAGTTTTGCAACAACAGATTCAGCTGCAAAAATAGCGCCTTCCATGTAACCAGAGTGATGTTTTGAGGTTTCTGCACCAGAAATAAATAATTTATTCTCGAATAAGGGTGCTTGATACAGTGCATGCCCCCCATTTTGATGTGGAAATAAATTTTCTTCTTGCCTATTCGATTTGGTAAACTCTTCATTGTACCAAGGCGTCTCGTGATACGATTCGTATTGCAAAGCCTCATCACCAAATACCATTTTCAACTGTGCTTCTATTTTCTCTATGCGTTGTTCTTTTGTAAAACGAGCACAACTGCCAGATGCGAAACCAACCAGCGCGTAAGAACCCGTTTCTAAATTAGATTGATCATAGAACTCGGTAAGCGGTCCAACATTACTAAATATAGTACCCGATTTACCTTGCGCTCTCCAAAACGGTTTTTTATAGGTTAGGGCAACTTTAATGGAATCTTGCATCCAAGTATGGGTTTGTTCTGCTAAAGAAACCAATTCATTAGGTAATTGAGGTGTAAATGTTATTTGATCTATTAATGCTGCTGGTGGCAATGTAGTAATAACAATATCAGCATTTAAAGTGCGAGAATTGGTTTTCACTTCAAAATCATCATCAATCACATTTACCTCATTAACCTCTTCATTTAAAAAGATAGTATTTGGTTTCAGTTTAGCAGCTATTGAATTTAGCAAATCAACAGTCCCGTTTTTAAATCGGTAACTCGGACTATCATTTGGAACCGCAATTTCTTGGGGTGGTACATTTGAAAATGTTTGAAAATAAGATGTACCGGTCATAAATTGTTCGAAATAAGGAACTTTAAATTCCTCTATAACATCTAATAAATGGTAGTGACTTTCATTAAACCAAGTAGCACCCATTTCAACTTTTGCCTTCCCAGATACTATAGTGTTAATTCTACCACCAATTCTTTCTCGTGCTTCTAAAACCTTGACATCAAAACCTAGTTCTTGTAAACGATATGCAGTTAACAAACCCGTTAATCCTGCGCCGATAATTACTACCGATGTTTTCATGCTATAAAGTTATTCTGATTAAATGACGGACTAAGATATTTTAGATTGCAGTACACTGGCAGTTACTAATAATTGCCCAATATGCCTTTGACTATGCTCTGCAGCATGAAATAAGAGTCCGACTACAGTAGATGGCAGCTTCTTTCTACCAACAGTTCTTTTCTCTGTAAGTGTTTGTTCTGGTATCGTTTTGAAGTATGCTAGCGCTTCTTCAACCTTAGTTGAAAATTGCTCTTGTAAATCAACAACATCGGTAGTTAAATTAAAGGCACCTTCTTTCTTTAAAAATTGAAATTGCACGTCGGTTAGCGATTCTCCTTTTGCGTAGGTCAACATTCTATCTAAAACTCCCGTGATATGATTCATGTGGAAACCAACGGAAGCTCTGCCTGCAGTTTTTGCCCATAATAACTCTTTAGGGAAATCTGAAGTGTATTTTTTCAATTCACGTTCAGACTGCAATAATGCATGTGCGGCAGGTTGTAATAAATCTGGTACACCTTGTATAGGTCCGCTTAACCAAAACTCATATTCATCATTATCCATAATCGTTTTCCTAAATAAATCTAAGTTTAAAGTCTCTCTTGTATGACAGAACTTACTACATAAAACAGAATAATTAAGGGAATAGCCATGAATTTCATGGTAACGATTAGCACAAGACTAATGATAAGAAAGATATAACGCATGGCATTATCTTTAAAGCTCGTATTCTTAAATTTTAAAGCAAAGAGCGGCAAATTAGCATTCAGCAAATATGCACTTACCAGTGTTAAAATGATTAAGAACCATTGATTAAGGATGATGCTATTTAAAAAATCATTGTTCTGATATAAAAGTATCAATGGTAATGAAAGAATTAAAAGTGCATTTGCAGGTGTTGGCAAACCAATAAATGAAGACGTCTGGTTTTCATCAATATTGAATTTCGCCAATCGATATGCAGATGCCATGGTAACGATAAAACCAAAAAAGGGTATTAAATGAATAAATTGAAATTTACCAGCTTCCATAAAAAAGTGAGAACCATCTCCCCATCCGCTAGTTTGTGACATTGCCAATAATTGAAACATTACAATACCTGGTACGAGTCCGCTAGTAATCATATCTGCCAAAGAATCTAACTGCAAACCTAATTCGCTTTTTACATCTAAAACACGCGCTGCTAATCCGTCAAAAAAATCAAAGAAAATACCTAGTGCAACAAAAATTGCAGCAAGTTCTAATCTATTCATGACAGCGAACATAGTAGCCACACAGCCACAAAATACGTTTAAAAGTGTAATAACATTAGGAATATGTTTTTTCATTTGATTCTAAATTAAACAATAAGTACCTATTTAATATGACAAGGACATATCTTAATATACACCTTGATTATCTGCGATAAAAATAAGATATTTCTACTGGTTCTAAGTTTTAAATTAAGAAAGTAAAATCAGTTTTACCGCCAATCTAAAAATCAATACAAATTTTCAATGGTAAATTATAATAGCATTTAGAATTAAGTATCTTATTATTCGCATCTTTGCAGCTGCTATGAGTTAGTATACGTATGTTCAAAAGAATCTTAATTTTATTTCTATTTTTCATTGCACTTTTGGGACATTCTCAAAATGTAGAACTCTCGCCATTATCAAAAATTAGTTTGCTAACCGTTGGTACAGGTGAAGATTTAGCAGCCAAATTTGGACATAGCGCTATACGACTACAAGACCCAACTTTGGGCATAGATGAAGTTTACGGTTATGGTACATACGATTTTGAAGACCCTAATTTTTATCTGAATTTTACTAGAGGTAAGTTATCATACACCATATCTAGAATTCCGTTCAAATACTTCGATTACTCATACCAACAAGAAAAACGGTGGATCAGAGAACAAATTTTAGATGTAAACTTAGAACAACGCAACCAGATCGTCACTTTTCTAGAGCACAACTTACTACCTGAAAACAAGAAATATAAGTATGACTTTTTGTTCGACAACTGCGCTACCAGAATACCAATGGTATTTGAAAAGACATTAGGTAGCACATTTAATTTTGATTATAATTATTTAGAAGATCAACTGACATTTCGAGAATTGATCCGTTTGAAGTTGAATCCGAATTCGTGGTCTAATTTCGGTATTGACCTTGCGTTAGGATCCGTAATTGACAGAGAAGCAACGCCATACGAACATTTGTTCTTACCAATTTATGTGTACGAGCAGATGAAACATTCTACGCTAAATGGCAAGCCGATAGTTAAAAGTGAGTCCGTTATTTTAGATATACCTGAACAAGAATACCGATCACTTATATTTCTAACCCCATTATTTTGGCTTTTCATCTTACTGGTATTGGTTTGTTATATCACCTATACAGATTTTAAAAACTTACGAAGAAATAAATGGTTAGACTTCGGACTATTCGCGGTTACTGGGTTAGCAGGCGTTCTAATTTTATTCCTTTGGTTTGGCACAGACCATTTGGCAACGAAGGCAAACTTTAACTCGTTGTGGGCATTTGCACCCAATGTCATAATCGCATTTATTATGATTAAAAAGCAGATTCCGTCATGGATGATCACTTACATCATATTTTTAATCATATTATTAGGTATCACTTGTATACTTTGGATGTTCAAAATTCAAGTGTTTTCTATATTATTAATCATCGTATTATTAGCATTAGCTATTCGCTATTTATATCTAATCTATTATTTTAAGAGTACATATTTAGCAAAAAAATAAAAATCAAGTTACTTTACATGAATCTACTTACCGTTGAAAATATTTCGAAATCCTATGGCGAAAATGTTCTTTTTGAAAACTTATCTTTTGGGATCAATAAAGACCAAAAAATTGCTTTAATCGCTAAAAACGGTACAGGAAAAACTTCTATACTGAATATATTGTCAGGGGCTGACACTCCCGATTCTGGTCAGGTGAACTACCGTAAATCTACACGCGTATCTTTTTTGGATCAAGAGCCAGTAATGGATCCCAACTTAACTGTAGAGGAAACTATCTTTGCTTCTGATAATGAGATTTTAAAAGTCTTAGAAAATTACGAAAAAGCATTATTAAACCCTGAAGATGCAGATGCTTATCAAAAAGCTTTTGATGCGATGGATCGTTTTGAAGCTTGGGATTTTGAAACCCAATACAAACAAATTCTATCTAAGCTAAAACTAGAAGATTTAGATGCTAAAGTTGGCAAACTCTCTGGTGGACAAAAGAAACGTTTGGCACTTGCCAATGCGCTAATAAATAAGCCAGACCTTTTGGTATTAGATGAGCCTACCAACCATTTAGATTTAGAAATGATCGAATGGTTAGAAGAGTTTTTCGCCAAAGAGAACATGACTTTATTTATGGTAACGCACGACCGTTTCTTTTTAGAGCGCGTGTGTAATGAAATAATTGAATTAGAAAACGGAAAGCTTTATCCGTATAAAGGAAACTATTCTTACTACTTAGAAAAGAAAGAAGCCCGTATTGAGCAAGAAGCCACAGAGCAACATAAAACAGAATTACTATTTAAAAAGGAGTTGGATTGGATGCGTAGGCAACCAAAAGCGCGTACTACAAAATCTAAATCCAGAATAGATGATTTTGCCGTAATTAAAGACAAAGCTAGCCAACGTAGAAAAGATCATCAAGTTCAGCTAGAGTTGAATATGGAACGTGTGGGAAGTAAAATTCTTGAGCTTCATAAGATTTCTAAATCCTTCCCTGGCAAACCTATTCTAGACAAATTCGAATATGTTTTTCAAAAAGGAGAACGTATTGGTATCATTGGTAAGAATGGTACCGGTAAATCTACCTTCTTAAATATTTTAAGTGGACGAGACCAACCAGATAGCGGTAAAGTAATTGTAGGCGAAACAATTAAATTCGGCTACTACACACAAAAAGGTATTGATATAAAACCTGGTCAAAAGGTAATTGATGTCATTCGTGAGTTCGGAGACTACATTCCTTTAATGAAAGGGAGACAGATTTCCGCTCAGCAATTATTAGAACGTTTTCTTTTCGACAGAAAAAAGCAATATGATTTCGTTGACAAACTAAGTGGTGGTGAGCGAAAGCGATTATATCTATGTACCATATTAATTCAGAATCCGAACTTTTTAATATTAGATGAGCCTACCAACGATTTAGATATTGTAACCCTAAATGTATTGGAAAGCTTCTTGTTAGATTTTCAAGGATGTTTAATGGTGGTATCTCACGACCGTTACTTTATGGATAAGATTGTAGATCACCTATTTGTATTTAGAGGTGATGCCGTAGTTGAAGATTTCCCAGGTAACTATTCTGACTACAGAGCATACGAAGACAGTCAGGTATTGGAGAAACGCGAGCAGAAAGAAATTCAAAGTGCACCAAAAACTAGCTGGAAAGAACCCGACGATACACCGAAAATATCTTACGCAGACCAACAGGAGTTCAAAAAACTGGAGCGTGAAATTCAAAAATTAGAAAAACAAAAAGTTGTGCTACAAGAGAAGTTCACCGATGGTTCATTAAGTGGCGATGATATTAAAGCACTAGGTATAGAACTTAAAGAAGTAACCGACACTATTGAAAGTAAGACCGAGCGTTGGTTCGAGCTTTCAGCACTAATGGAAGGTTAAATTAGAGTAACACATTTATTTCCGAATATATTTTAAAGCTACATTGACCGTAGACGAATGATTTTTACCATTCGTCTACAGATAAATGACGCCCAACGACGTGCTTCAAAATATGTTTGTTCATCCCTGTACTTTAGCAGTGTAAAACAAATAGTATGAAATCAATTATTCTTTTAACCGCTCTTTTCTTCTCTACTTTCTTAGTACAGGCGCAAGCTAACAACGAGAATATTTCTGTAGAAATCGAAACTATACAAGTAGAGCTGGTTCAAACAATTGAAAGTAATGATATCGTTCTTCCAACAATTGAAAACACAATCGAAGTTGCAAGATTATACAAGAACAAAAACAACAGAGTAATCAAGGCTTTAGAATTCACAACAAAAATGAACAACGCTAAACTTTCTTAATACAATTTTCAAATACCCTTTTCGCCCCAAACGTATACCTACCCCATTTCTTACCAAAACCTACTTTTTAAATCATTACAATTCTAAGTTCAAGCACTATCTTTACTTTTAAATCCATTGAAAAAGTAAATCTTGTTCCGTTTTATATCCTTAATTAAATTTATACTTACTTCTACCAATCAACATGGGGTTCATTCACCTTTTGTTTATGGTTACATAACCAAATGCCTTTACAAGAAAAAGCAGCTTAAGCTTCCGAAAACTTTAAAAGTGCTCATAAAAAGTATTGCCTATTTTAAATATGATTCCATATATCTAATTGGAGATTATAAAACATCTGAAGAAATTATAAAACAATACTTTACAACTATTTCAATAACAGAAAATAATGCCGAAGTTATCGTTTGCAACATATCTGACCTTAGTGATACTAATTTAGATATCAACAATTTATCTAATGATTGCATGTTACTATTAGATAATATACATACCAATAGTAAAAATTTTAAAACCTGGACACAACTTACAGAATTAAAGCATGTTCGCGTTTCTATAGATATGTTTTATTGCGGAGCTCTATTCTTCAGAAAAGAACAAGTAAAGGAACATTTTAAAATACGGATTTAAACCAGTAATTTTAGACTAAAGTAAATTTTTAATGAGCAGTAATACTATTTATATTACCCTAGGTGTCGTTTTCGCTATTTACTTAGCTATACGTATTACCAGTAAAGGTAAATCTAGCGAGCGAAAATCAAGAAAGTTCATGGAAGATTATGAACGTAAAGACAAGAAAGAGAATTAATCATTCAGATTTTATATCACAATAATTCTCCCTATTTATATAAAGTAAACTACACCTCTACTTTCTACAATTTATAAAATGAAAATATATACCAAAACAGGAGATGACGGCACTACCGGACTTTTTGGGGGCACCCGTGTACCTAAACATCATATTCGTATCGATAGCTATGGTACAGTCGATGAATTGAATTCTTGGTTAGGTCTCATTAGAGATCAAGACATAGACCCTATTTACCAACAACAACTTACTGCCATTCAAGAACATTTATTTACCGTTGGGGCTATTTTAGCTACCGACCCAGAGAAGGAAATACTTAAAAATGGTAAAAATCGCTTGAAGATTACCAAAGTAGGTACCATTGAAATTGAATTTTTAGAAGGAGTTATAGATGAAATGGATAGTCAATTGCCACCAATGACTCATTTTATTCTACCTGGTGGTCACACAACAGTGTCATACTGTCATATTGCACGAACTGTATGCAGAAGAGCAGAACGCATCTCCACTTTATTGTATCAAAATGAGCCATTTGATAAAAATGTGCTATCTTTTATTAATAGGCTTTCAGATTATCTTTTTGTATTGGCACGAAAATTGTCTTATGATTTAAAGGCGAATGAAATAAAATGGATTCCTAAAAAAAAGGACTAATAAATCTGTAATTTATTCGTTATCAATAAACAAATGCAAAAAAAATCGAAAAAAAAAAAATGAAATTTTTAACTAATTTCTTTGCTGTCTCGATTTAAAAATTACTTTTGCAAAAAATTAAAATCAAACAATTACTATGTATTGGACATTAGAATTAGCATCTTATTTAAGCGATGCACCTTGGCCGGCAAGTAAAGATGAGTTAATAGATTACTCCATCAGAACTGGAGCCCCTCTTGAAGTAGTAGAAAATTTACAATCTATGGAAGAAGAAGGTGGCGAAATATATGAATCTATCGAAGAGATCTGGCCTGACTACCCTACGGAAGAAGACTACCTCTGGAACGAGGACGAATATTAATATTCGATATTATAATAACTACTAAAAAGTCTCCTTGGAGGCTTTTTTTTTATGTAATTTTGGCAGGTTATTAGGTTAAACGGTTCAAAAAACAAGACTGGAATACCTTTTGCTATTTTACCGTGTCGAGCATATTTGTCGACTCTATAATAATTTGAATAGAATCTTCGTCATAATTATGGCAGGGTAAATTTCATTTCTAATAGTTTAAAATATATGAGTTTCATTAATTCCATCCTAAAGGCATTCGTCGGTGATAAATCACAAAAAGATGTAAAGGAACTACAGCCTTTAGTAGATCAAATAAGATCATTCGAATCAAAGTTAGAAAGTCTTAGTCATGACGAACTTAGGCAGAAAACAATAGAATTCAAGAAGGTTATAAAAGAATCTATAAAAGAGAAAACAGACCAAATAAGCACTTTAGAAGAAGAGGTAAAAAACTCTACCGATATTGATAAGAATGAAGATATCTATACCGAAATAGATAGACTAAAAGAAGAGGCATATACCATTTCTGAAGAGACCTTGAACAAATTACTACCTGAAGCTTTTGCTGTAGTAAAGGAAACTGCCAAGCGATTTGCCAATAACGAAACGTTACAAGTGACTGCTTCTGAGTATGACAGAACGTTGTCAGGCTCTAAAGATTATGTCACACTTGAAGGTGCTAATGCCATCTGGAAAAATTCTTGGAACGCTGCCGGTAAAGAAGTTACTTGGGATATGGTACATTATGATGTACAACTTATTGGCGGTATAGCCATGCACCAAGGTAAAATTGCAGAGATGCAAACTGGTGAAGGTAAAACACTTGTGGCAACCTTACCTTTATATTTAAATGCTTTGAGCGGTAACGGTGCCCATTTGGTAACCGTAAATGATTATTTGGCAAAAAGAGACAGTGCTTGGATGGCACCCATATTTCAATTTCACGGCTTATCGGTAGATTGTATTGATCACCACAGACCAAATTCTGATGGTAGACGCGCAGCCTACAATGCCGACATTACTTATGGTACAAATAATGAATTCGGATTCGATTACCTGAGAGATAATATGGCGCATACGCCAAAAGATTTGGTACAACGCCCGCACAATTATGCAATGGTCGATGAGGTCGATTCAGTTTTGGTCGATGATGCTCGTACCCCGTTAATTATATCTGGTCCGGTACCAGAAGGTGACCGTCATGAATTTAATGAGCTGAAACCAAAGGTTGACGAAATTGTAAAAAAACAACGTCAGCATTTAACAGGTGTATTAGCAGAAGCTAAAAAATTAATCGCAGAAGGTGACACCAAAGAAGGTGGTTTTCTTTTACTTCGTGTATATCGTGGTTTACCTAAAAATAAAGCATTAATTAAATTCTTAAGTGAAGAAGGTGTAAAACAATTACTTCAGAAAACTGAGAATTTTTACATGCAAGACAACAACAGGGAAATGCCGGTTGTTGATGAAGATTTATTGTTCGTAATCGATGAAAAGAATAACCAAATAGAATTGACAGATAAAGGTGTCGATTATATTTCTGGAGAGCAAAATAGAGATTTCTTTGTTATGCCAGATATTGGTGGAGAAATTGCCAAGATTGAAAATCAAAATCTTGAGATTGAAAAAGAAGCTGAACTTAAAGAAGATCTTTTTAAAGATTTTACTATTAAGAGTGAGCGTATACATACCATGAGCCAATTATTAAAGGCTTATACCCTATTTGAAAAGGATACGGAATATGTGGTAATGGAAAATAAGGTAATGATTGTTGATGAGCAGACGGGTCGTATTATGGACGGTCGTAGATACTCTGACGGTTTACACCAAGCAATTGAAGCAAAAGAGAATGTAAAAATTGAAGCATTAACTCAAACTTTTGCAACGGTAACTTTACAGAACTACTTTAGAATGTACAGCAAACTTGCGGGTATGACAGGTACTGCTGTTACCGAAGCTGGTGAATTTTGGGAAATCTACAAGTTAGATGTTATGGAAATTCCAACTAACAGACCTATTGCTAGAGAGGATAAAAACGATTTAATTTACAAGACTAAGAGAGAAAAATACAATGCTATTATTGAGGAAGTAACCAAAATAAGTCAAGCAGGCAGACCTGTACTTATAGGTACAACTTCTGTTGAAATCTCAGAATTGCTATCTAAATTATTGAGTGTACGTAAAGTACCTCATAATGTACTGAACGCAAAACTTCATAAAAAAGAAGCAGATGTAGTTGCCGAAGCGGGTAATGCAGGTGTGGTAACTATCGCCACCAACATGGCGGGTCGTGGTACAGATATTAAACTATCTGAGGCTGTTAAGAAAGCAGGCGGACTAGCAATTATAGGTACAGAAAGACATGATTCTCGTCGTGTAGATAGACAGTTACGTGGTCGTTCTGGTCGTCAAGGAGATCCAGGCAGTTCTCAATTCTATGTTTCTTTAGAAGATAACCTAATGCGTTTATTCGGTTCTGACAGGGTTGCTAAGATGATGGATAAAATGGGCTTGGAAGATGGTGAAGTTATTCAGCATAGCATGATGACCAAATCTATTGAACGTGCTCAGAAAAAAGTGGAAGAAAACAATTTCGGTGTACGTAAGCGTCTTTTAGAATATGATGATGTTATGAACGCGCAACGTGAAGTTGTGTATAAAAGAAGACGTCATGCATTACAAGGCGAGCGTTTAAAGCTAGATATTGCCAATATGGTCTATGATACCTGTGAGGTAATCGTAGAAAGCAATAAAGCTGCAAGTGATTTTAAGAATTTAGAATTTGAATTGATCAAATACTTCTCGATTACATCGCCTGTAGATGAAGCAGAATTTGGTAAAATGACCGCTCAAGAAATTACCGGTAAAATTTATAAGGCTGCATACGAATATTATAATGATAAGATGGAGCGTAATGCTGCGGCGGCTTTTCCAGTCATTAAAAAGGTACATGAAGATAATGCCAATAACTTTGAGCGTATCGTAGTTCCTTTTACAGACGGAATTAAAAGCTTGAATGTAGTAACGAACCTTCAAGAAGCATATGACAGTAACGGTAAGCAATTGGTTACCGATTTTGAAAAAAATATCTCATTGGCTATTATAGACGACTCGTGGAAAACACATCTTCGTAAAATGGATGAGTTAAAGCAGTCTGTACAATTAGCGGTTCACGAGCAAAAAGATCCTTTATTAATTTATAAGTTCGAAGCATTTGAACTTTTTAAATCAATGATCGAAAAGGTGAATAAAGATGTTGTTTCTTTCTTGTTCAAAGGAGAACTACCTTCTGAAAATCCGAATGCAATACAAGAGGAAAGAAACGTTCAACGTAAAGAAAATTTACAGACTTCAAAAGAAGAAATTCCGAATAGTGATGAAATGGCGGCACGTAGCAGAGCGGTTAGTCAAAATCAAGCTGAACGTCCTTCAGTTACAGAAACTATTACCAGAGAACAACCAAAAATTGGCCGTAATGAACGCGTTACCATTAAAAATGTTATGAGCGGTGAAAGTAAAACGGTAAAGTTCAAACAAGCTGAACCACTTTTACAAAATGGTTCATGGGTGTTAACCAAAGATTAAATTATATAATAGTATTAGTATTAAAAAGGCATCCAATCGGATGCCTTTTTAATTTGCTCTTTCTAACGAGTTATGAATAAACATGATAGAAAAGAATGAAAATATTTATTCTATTTTATGATCATACAGAGAAAACTATAATTAACAATTGATTTAAAATTTTTAACCATTATTTAGGTAAAAAAAATATGTAATTCAAAAAAATATTCCTGGTTTTTATCATACTAAAGCAGAAAATACTAGTATAATGATAAAAACATAATTAGATTTACATTACGTAATTCGTATATTTTATAGTACCTAAATAATATCTATGCCCGGATTTACCATTGACAAAGAACGTCTTCAGGATAAAACCAAACTTTTCTTAAGGGTAAATTATACCACAAGTATCATCTCGTTCCTTTTTGGAGCATTGTGTTATTTTGTTCTGAATATTACCCAAGTCATTCCATTTGTACTATTTGGCTTTGCCTTATTAAATATTATCAATTTACTGTATTTCAAAGTTCATAAGAACATTTTACCAACATTCAATATTTCATCAATTTTCGGATTGATATGCGCAGTAATCGTAACCTTGTATAGTGGCGGCATTCATAGTCCGTTCATATTTATGATACCTCTTATTGCCGTTGGTGGTTTCATTACAAGTGCGCGATATGGTAGAGTCTATCTGAATATTATTGTAGTACTCATACTTTTAGTTTTTTCACAATCGATACCTGAGTTTAGTTTTACAGAAAACGTAGTTCCAGAAAGCTCTAGTGCTATATTTAGTCTAGTTTCTGTTTTATTTTCAGTCTTTATTTTAGGTAACACTTTAGTAAAAACACTGTTGAAGACTTATAACGACATGTACAGATCAAAGAAAGATTTAGCGATACAGGTAAGCGAAAAACAAAATCTTTTAAAAGAGGTACATCATAGGGTAAAGAATAATTTACAAACCGTTTCTAGTCTATTAAGTCTACAATCGCGAAATATAGAAGCAGGACCAATGAGAGGGCTTTTGAAGGGTACTCAGAATAGAGTTATTGCGATGGCAATGGTTCACGAAATGCTATACATGCGTAACGATATTAGCCATATTGAGTATAAATCTTACGTTCAAGAATTGGGAGAGTATTTAATTCGTTCAATAAAAGGAAATGAAAACAATGTAGATTTATTAATAGATATTCCTGATATTAAATTAGGCATAGACACAGCGATACCTTTAGGATTATTAATAAACGAGACCTTGACAAATGCTCTGAAATACGGAATTGAAGGCGAAAATAATGGCGCAATCAGCATCAAACTACAGAAAGATTTAGAAAAAGAGCACTGTTATATTTTAGAGATTGGTGATAACGGAATAGGTTTTCCAGAAACGATCAATTATAAAAACACAAAATCATTAGGTTTAAAATTAATTCATAACCTTACACGTCAATTAAGAGGAACCATAAAACGTGACAATTCTAAAAAGGGAACTAATTACATTATAAAGTTTCAAGAAATAAAGCAGCAATTATCTCCTGTAGCTTAAAGAATACCTCTCTTAAATACTAAAATCATTATTCCAATTTAAAGTTGGTTAACAGTTACTATAATTTCTATTGCTTTATCTATATTTAAGGTAACTAACTCAAACAACCACTTTATGTTACGTAAATTAATTCTTGCGACAGCAATGACCTTCTCTGTCATGCTAACGGTCAATGCCCAATCATTGCAAGGCGATGGTCCACATTCACAATTAATAATTAGGGGCGTTATGCTCATTAACGGTAATGGAGCACCACCACAAGGCCCCATTGATATTGTAGTTGAGAATAATGTTATTAAAGAAATTTCAGTTGTGGGCTATCCTGGGGTTGCCATTGATGATTCAAAAAGACCGCAATTAAAAGCGGGTGGTAAAGAATTGGACTGTACCGGTATGTATTTAATGCCTGGGTTTATAGATATGCACACTCATATTGGTGGCGATGCCCAAGGTGCAGATCCAGATTATGTATTTAAACTTTGGATGGCACATGGTGTTACCACTGTTCGGGAAGTTGCAGGTAGGGGTATTGATTTTACGTTGGAACTAAAGCACAAGAGTGAGAAAAACGAAATCATAGCACCACGAATTATTTCTTACACTGCATTTGGGCAAACAAGTAAATCATTCAATCCGCTAAACGATATTCCGATTTCTACTCCCGAACAAGCAAGAGAATGGGTTCGTGCCAATGCAAAAAAGGGAGCAGATGGTATTAAGTTCTTCGGAGCCGAACCCGCAATTATGGCCGCAGCACTTGATGAAAATAAAAAATTAGGTCTTGGCTCTGCCTGCCACCATGCACAAATGAGTGTAGCCCGTTGGAATGTTTTACATTCCGCCAGAGCCGGTCTAACTTCTATGGAGCATTGGTATGGTTTACCCGAAGCTTTGTTCGATGATAGAACCGTACAAGATTTTCCATTGGACTATAATTACCAAAACGAACAACACCGTTTTGAGAATGCTGGTAAATTATGGGCACAAGCTGCAGAACCTTATTCTGAGCATTGGAATAATGTTATGAATGAATTATTAGCATTGGATTTCACCATGGATCCAACTTTCAATATTTATGAAGCTAGTAGAGATTTACAGCGTGCTAGAAGAGCTGAATGGCATGAAGATTACACATTGCCTTCTTTATGGGAATTCTATCAACCAAGTAAGGTATCTCATGGTTCTTATTGGCATGATTGGGGTACAGAGCAAGAAGTTGCCTGGAGAAATAATTATAAACTGTGGATGACCTTTATCAATGAATATAAAAATAGAGGTGGCAGAGTAACAACAGGATCAGATTCTGGATTCATATTCCAATTGTATGGGTTTGCTTATATACGAGAATTGGAACTTATGCGTGAAGCAGGCTTTCATCCTTTAGAAATTATACAATCAGCAACCTTAAATGGAGCTGAAGCATTAGGAATGGATGACAAATTAGGTTCGGTGACAATAGGCAAATTGGCAGACTTCGTCATTGTTGAGGAAAATCCGCTTCAAAATTTCAAAGTACTCTATGGTACGGGAGCTATAAAACTGACCGATGATAACGAGGTGGTTCGTGTTGGTGGCGTAAAATATACCGTCAAAGATGGAATCGTTTACGATTCCAAAGCATTATTGGCAGATGTTAAAAGACAAGTAGATGAGGCTAAAGCTAAAAGTAACTATACTATTAAGCAGCCTGGTATAAAAAATTAAAACTTACGTTTGTCTACCGGCACTTTAATTGGACGTACTTTTTTTTCGTTTTTTGAAGTAAAAGCAATTGTTGCTATAACGATAAGTGCTGGTATTATAATTGAAAGTAACATCATAATTTTAAATTTGAAAGGTGCTTCATTGCACCTTTTAATATATGGCAAAGATTATGCCAACTTACCATAAGTCTTGTTAGTAACAAATGCTAATTCTTTATTAACTCTAGCATTCTTATATCTGTATAAACGTGCTATTGACGTTTCAGTAGTAATTGTAATCGTTTTCTTGTTGCTAATATCGTTAAGGCTATCAACCAAAACAATACCCACTTCAGTAGGGTTAACTTTATCATCTGTTTGGGGTGTTTGTGCTATTGCTAATGCGCCAGCGAAAATTACTATTAGTATGGTTATTAGTGCTTTCATATTGTAATATTGAACAATGTAAAAGTACCTTGAGGTCTAAGATTAAGCATTGTGACCTCGCTGAACTGCTATAATTTTCGGCTAGTGTAAAAATCTGTGATGAATCGACAAAAAGTGTCGACGAATGGTTTTTGACCTAAAAACACCACACCGACTTGGTGTGTATTTCATCGGTATTTTTAATTTAGGACTTTATAGCTGTTAGCTCAAAACTGAGTAATATCAGACAGCTTTGCTACCAAAACAAAGCTTCAAAATGAAGAAATAAGTAGATTTAAAATTTATGTCTTCCACGTTTACCGTAGTTCTTGTCGCCACGAGTTTTCGATTTCGTGTATTTCTTTTTAATGATACGTTTATAAGAACCACCTTGATTTTCCTTTTTATTCTTTTCAGACTTTTCATGAAAACTAGCTCCACGTTCATCTTCATTAATATTTAAAGGATTCTCGTGCTCTTTGTGCTTTGGTTGCTCGTCGAAAGTAAGTTTAGTAGCAATTTCAACATCATTAGGTAAAGGCAATAAATTAACTTTATGCGACATCAAATCTTCAATAGCATCTTTAGCCTCTTCTTCTTGCTCAGTAAATAATAAGATAGAAGTACCTTGTTTCTCTGCCCTACCCGTTCTACCGATTCGGTGCATATAGTTTTCAGGATATGTTGGCGTATCAAAATTTATAACGTGAGATATCTCTTGTAGATCCAATCCACGAGCCATAACATCGGTAGTAACCAAAATACGGTTCTTACCCTCGTCGAACTGATTAATAGATCGTAGTCTGTAATTCTGAGTTTTGTTGGAGTGAATAATACAGATTTCTTCACTGAAAAATTCTGCCAACTCTTTAAACAGTAAATCGGCACTACGCTTGCTTGAAACGAATACTAAAACTTTATGATACGTTTCTACATTCTGTAATAAATTCACTACCAGATTTACCTTCGTATAAAAGTTAGGTGTAGCGTACCCGTATTGGGTAATATTCTCTAACGGAGTTCCACTAACGGCAATCGCAATTTTCTGAACACCGGTAAAGAAATCGGTAATGAACAATTCAATATCATCGGTCATGGTAGCCGAAAACATAATATTCTGTCTCTTTTGTGGTAAAAGCTCAAATATATTTACGAGCTGAAACCTAAAGCCTAAATCTAGCATTACATCGACCTCATCAATTACAAGTTTTTTTACTTGTTTTAACTGAACAGCCTTTGTTAAGATCAAGTCATACAATCTTGCTGGCGTTGCGACAAGAACATCTGTACCTAATGCCAAGGCATCTTTTTGGCGCAACATACTTTTACCACCAAATACGCCTAGAACACGAATGCCTGCATATTTTGCTAGTTTTTCTGCCTCTTCTACAACTTGCACCACAAGCTCACGAGTAGGTACAAGAATTATGACCTTTGGATGTATTTCTTTAGAAAAACTCAGTGTATTTAAAATAGGAAGCAGATAGGCAAAAGTTTTACCAGTACCCGTTTGGGCTATACCTACAACATCACTACCACTCATTACAATAGGAAAAGCTTTCTCTTGAATTGGAGTAGTATTTTTAAAACCTAGATCTTCAAGTGCTTTTTCTAAGTTTCTAGATATCTTTAAATCGGTAAACAACGGCATAACAATCACTTTTGTAATTAAAGCGCAAAGCTATGCCGATTAGTTGACAAATCACATAAAGTGAGAGATTTATCGGCAATTATGTCAAATATGACTTTTAAATCGAAAAGATTAAGGGCATTTTCTTTTCAGGAGGACATATTAAAATAGTTTACATTGATTTTATTAATTGGATAAACATAAATTATTATATTTCAAATAGAACAGATTATTCATATCTAATGAAATCAACTACACTCTTTTTCGTATCGATATTCCTTTTATATATAAATAAAACTTCTGCCCAAATGACTAATAAGACATATGATGAAGCAATTAATAACGCCATTGCCAAACAATACCCAGAATACCACACAGCACTACTAAAAGTATTAGATGATTTTGAGCAAGAACTTATTATTAAAAAAGTAATTTCAGATGGTAGCTATGAAAATTATGTCAAAGTCTTAACCAAAATAAGCAATGATAGTACTTATGAAGTAGTTAGTGATTTTGCTTTAGGAGATTCTCTAACACTAAATTCTCAGCGCTATAATTACGAACTGGCAAAAACTATGAAAACGATACCATTAATACACTATAGAAATATAGCGCAATCAAAGAGCATGCTATTTAATCAACGGGTATCTGAAATTAATACAAAAAACGGAGGTTTTTCGCGTTCAAATTATGCATCACTTTTATTAGAAGTATATAATGAAGAAGACTTTCAACTCCCAACAATACGAACAAAACTGTTTCGATTTCTTGATCCCAATACAAATGACAGACTTTATATTTATATGGGTAAACCTACTCAAGGCGAATAGACATTAAGTGTTAAACCAATCAGCTTTTGTTCTTTTCTTATCAGTACATTTTATATATCACCTATTTGTATCTAAATCATTATTGTAAATTTTCTTACCACCAACATAAGTCTCCAAAACTTTCACATCTTTTAATGTCGTTGGTTCAACTTGAAGTACATTTTCGCTAAGTATAACAAAATCCGCCAACTTGCCTGGTTCTAATGTTCCTTTTATGTCTTCATCAAATGAGCTGTAAGCAGCATCTTTTGTATACGCAATTAATGCTTGTTCCACATTAATTTTCTGCTCAGGAACCCAACCATCACTATTATTTCCATCTAATGTGCGTCTGGTAACCGCTGCGTACATGCCATATAACGGAGAAGCAGGTGCTACTGGCCAATCGCTACCAAATACCATTTTAGTATTTGCATCTAAGAGAGATTTAAAAGCATAGGTGGTTTTTATACGTTCTGGACCAATAAGCTCTTCTGCCCATCTACCATCATCAATTGCATGATATGGCTGCATACTTGTAATTACATCTAGTTTAGAGAATCTATTGATATCTTCTATATTTAAATGTTGCGCATGTTCTATTCTTAATCGTCGGTCATGCTTGCCATTATTTTGAACTACACTATCATATATATTTAAAATAGTACTGTTTGCTCGATCACCTATAGCATGAACGGTAATTTGTAATTGCTTTTTATCGGCACTAGAGATCCAACTATTTAAACTATCTACATCGACAATAAACAGACCATTATCATCTTGCTTATCTGAATACGGTTCATCAAAAGCTGCCGTATGTGACCCCAGAGACCCATCTACAAAACCTTTCATGAGTCCATTTTTCAACCATTTTATATCTTTTGTATCCTTAGATACTGCTTTCCAATACTTCAGAGGATCGGCAGCATAAACTCTCACCTTCAGTTGTTTATTAGAATTCATCTTATCTAAAATCTTGTAACCACCTAAACTATCTACATCATGTACGGTGGTTACGCCCTGAGAAACTAAATAATCTTGCGCCGCATTTAATGCTTCTTCCGTTTCAGAATCTGTAAGCTTTGGTATTTTATTCAAAACTAAATACATAGCTTCACTCTTAAGAATACCGGTTGGCGTTCCATCAGCATTTTTAACAATTTCTCCATTTTCTACATCGGCACTATTTTTATCTATTCCTGCAATTTTGAGTGCTGCAGAATTGGCTAAAATCATATGACCATCCATTCTATAAATAGCAACCGGATTATCACCTGTAAATTCATCAATCCAATCTTTATTAGGTAGTTCTCCTCCCCAGAGGGTATGGTCCCAATTACCTTCAACAATCCACTGGCCAGGTTTTATCTTTTTAGTAAACCCAGAAATTCTATCGATAAATTCCTGTTTTGTACTTACATCTCTTAATTGCACACTTAAAAGGCTATTACCTCCCATTAACAAATGCACATGAGTATCTATAAATCCTGGTGTGATGAATTTTCCTCCTACATCCTTTATCTCGGTATCTGAGCCTTTAAACTTATGAATATCATCTAAAGAGCCAATAGCCAAAATAGTATCTGCCTTTACAGCCATAGCCTCGGCTTTTGGAGAATTAGTATTACCTGTCCAAATATTGGCATTGGTAATTATCAAATCTGCTTTTACACTATCGGTACTACAAGAGCAAACCAATAATGTAGTCACCAATAAAAAGAATAGTTGCTTTTTCATGCTATTAAAGGTAGAAAAGTAAAAATGCAATTGTTAGCATTTCCACTGAAAAACACCTTCTTAATTCCCCTCTTTTCTCAATACTTGTAATGGCGGACTATTTAAGACCCCTCTACTATTCATTAAACCAATGGCAAGAACCAATAGTGTTATACCCGGCAACACCACTAAAAATGGCACCCATGAAGGAACGAATGGTGTGTCGAAAATGAAATACGCCAGTAAAAAACTACTCACTAAAGAAAGTAACACTCCTACTCCGCTGCCCAAGACACCAAGAAATAAATACTCTAAAGCATTGATTTTTAATATTTGTTTACTCTGAGCACCAAGTGTTCTTAGTAAAACACTTTCACGAATTCGTTGGTATTTACTGTTACGAACAGATCCTATCAACACAATGATACCGGTAAGAATACTGAAGAATGCCATAAAAGATATGACCCATGAAATCTTATCTAATATATCTTCAACTAACGTTACTACCTGTCTTAAATCGATGATAGAAACATTGGGAAATTTCTTTACCAGCTCTCGCTGTAAATCAGCTGAAGACTTTTTATCTGGTGCATTAGTAGTTACCACATGAAACTGGGGTGCATTCTCTAATACTCCTTTAGGGAAAACAATAGAAAAATTAAGTTGCATCCGCGCCCAATCTACTTGACGAATATTACCAACTACCGTATTCATTAGTTTACCTTGAACATTAAATAATAAGGTATCACCAATTGTTACCAAAGCATCATTTGCTACATTATCTGCCAACGAAATAGGTATTACTTTGGCATTCGGGGCAACAGTGGGTATCCACTCCCCTTCCAACAACTTTTCAGAACCGATTATAGAATCTCTATAAGTGGTCCTAAATTCATGGTTAAGAATCCATTTATTTACTCGGGTTGTCGAATCTAATCGAATATCATTAACGTCTCTATCTTTTATACGCTCTAAACGCATGGTAACAATCGGTATGTTATCTATGACAGGTAATCCTTTCGGAGTAATAGTATTTGCAACAGCATCCCGTTGATTCGTCTGGACATCAAATAATATCAAATTCGGACTCTCAGCACTCGCTTCGAACGAGGTTTTGGCAAGTAGAAAATCTTTAGTGAAATATAAAGTACTTATTAAAAATGTACCAATCCCAATAGCTAAAATCAACACTACGGTCTGATTATTTGGTCGAAATAAGTTCAACAAACTTTGTCTGGCAGCAAAACTCCAAGACTTAGGAAAGTATCTTTTTATCAATCGCATAAATAAAATTGACACTCCCGCTAAAATGGAAAATGACACCAGTATTCCTGCTACGAAACTCAATGCAAACTCCCATTTACCCAATAACCAAAAAGCGAATAATAATACAAAAAGCACAATAGCAACCACTACCCAAATTTGATAAGGTCTTGCCTTTTTACTCGTATCTTCTTGCACACGTAATACCTGTAAAGGCGAAACAAACCATGTATTTACTAATGGCGACAAAGCAAATAAAACCGACATGCATACACCCAACAATAAACCGACGAATATCGCCTGAAAAGAAGTGGATATTTCTACCTGAAAAGGTAAAAACTCTTGCAGTATAAGCGGAAAAGTCTGTTGTAACAGCAAACCGATTACCGTACCTATGAGTCCGCCCAACAAGCCCATTCCTGCAATTTGAATAAGATAAATTAAAAACGTTTGTTTTCGTGTAGCCCCTAAACATTTAAGAACCGCTACTGCCTTTAGTTTCTCTTTTATGTAAATATGCACTGAGCTGGCAATACCTACACACCCCAACAGAAGTGCAATAAATGCTACCAGATTTAAAAACCTACCTACATTTTCATACCTACGACCTAGTCGCTCACTAGTATCTGTATGAGTATCCATATCTGCATTTTCAGCATCTAATAATGAATCTACTTTTTTACTCAGTGCTTCTAGATCTGCCTTATCATTATTAAAATAGTAATTGTACCCCAAACGGCTACCACGTTGCAAAAGTCCGCTTTCTTCCATAAAACGAAATGGCACAATAATGGGTGGTGCAGCTGTAGCACCGATACCTGTACTGCCAGGTGCCGTAATCAAAGACCCAACAATAGCAAAAGTGGTTGTACCCAACTTTACACTATCACCTGGTTTTAAATTATATTGAAGCATTGCAGTGGCATCAACCAATGCACCACCTTTTTCTAAATATTCTTTTGCAGCTGAGGCAGGTTCAGTTTCCAACTCGCCATAAAAAGGAAAATCACCTTCAATAGCGCGTACCTGTACCAATTTTGTAGCTAGACTTTTAGGGAATGCTGCCATCGAAGCAAAATTGACTTCTCTAGCATCGTAGCCACCTAAAGAATCCATTAATTCTGTTACCCTTTCATTTGCCGGCTGATTGCTATCTATAAGAAAATCGGCACCCATAAGTGCTTTTGATTGTAACCCAATATTATCTTTAAGATTATCGCTAAAAGATTGAATAGATACCACTGCTGCGATACCTAGAATAATAGATGCCATGAATAATAACAGTCGTTTACCGCTAGCTTTGCCATCTCGCCAAGCCATTTTCAACAACCAATTAAAACCGGCTTTTGATGTTCTTTGTGTTAAATTCAAGATATAGAAGTGGTTTCGTTGATTACTATTTTACCACCCTTAAGTCGTAATACATGTTTATTCAGGTTAGCCAATTCTAGATCATGGGTAACAATAACCAAGGTAGTGCCCATCTCTTTATTAAGGTCAAATAATAATTTAATGACCTTTTCACCAGTTTCCTCGTCTAAATTACCCGTTGGCTCATCGGCAAAAAGTATAGAAGGCTTATTAGAAAATGCTCTTGCCACAGCAACTCTTTGCTGTTCGCCGCCAGATAATTGAGATGGGTAATGATCATAGCGATCACCCAAACCAACTTTGTTTAAAAGTTCCATAGCATCTTTAGAAGCATTGGCAACACCTTGTAATTCTAACGGGACACTAACATTCTCTAAAGCTGTTAATGTGGGCAGTAATTGAAAGTCTTGAAAAATAAATCCTACTTTTTCATTTCTAAGTAATGCACGTTGATCTTCATTTAATCCACTTAAATCTTCCCCACAAAGTTCTATTACTCCCTCGTTGATTTCATCTAATCCGGCACAGAGTCCTAATAATGTGGTTTTACCACTACCTGACGGACCAACAATTGCAAAAGTGTCACCTTCTTCAATAGAAAAAGTAATATCATCAATTACTGTCAAATTTTTAGATCCGCTTGAATACGTTTTCTTTAGATTACTTACGTTTAATATCTTTGTCATAAATCATTTTGGTACAAGACAACAAAATAAGCAAATGATTTGGAATCTAATTAGGTAAGACTATGTTGAAAGTATTAAAGTTTCGTTATTTTTTATTAGCGTTGTTATTCGTTGGATGTGGAGAAAGTACAGAAAAGAAAACATCTAACACCCAAACAGAAGCTGTAAGTAATGTTGAAAAGGAAGATGTTTCTGCGGATGATAACGTGATATTATTCTACGGAAATAGCCTTACCGCTGCATATGGACTAGATACAAAGGAAGGATTCCCAAATAGAATTCAACAACGATTAGATTCTTTAGGCTTGGATTACAAGGTGATAAATTCCGGATTGAGCGGAGAAACTACCTCTGGAGGATTAAATCGTTTAGACTGGGTACTAAATCAGCCGGTAGATATTTTTGTTTTGGAATTAGGTGCGAACGACGGATTGCGCGGAATACCGATTACAGAGTCCATGAATAACTTACAGGAAATGATAGATATGGTAAAAGATAAAAATTCGGAAACTCAAATTATTTTGGCAGGTATGCAAATACCGCCAAATATGGGTGCAGATTATGCATCTCAATTTAAGATGATGTATCCTGCCTTGGCAGAATCGAATAATATAATGTTGATTCCTTTTTTATTGGAAGGTGTTGCCGGAATTCCGAAATTAAACTTAGAAGATGGAATTCACCCAACTGCAGAAGGTCAGCGAATAGTAACCGAAAATGTTTGGGAAATATTAAAAACTATCGTGTTACCTAAAGGGGGAACAGAGGTAACCGAAGAACTGGTAGAAGAATTAAACTAAGCAAAAAATACTGTTCGTACTCTTATTCTAAAAAGTAAGGCTTGTTTAACTCTTGCATTTTTGACTTTGAAAAACCTTGCAGCTGTTTGAAAACCCTGAGCGTTTACGTCAGATTTTATTGTTACATCTGCCATGGGCATAACAATAGTCTGTACTTTGATGTCTGGTGACTTCGATTGTGCTTGGGACTGGGTTCCCAAACAGATAACAAGGAATAAAAAAATAATTGTACGCATAATAAAGTAGGTAAATTTGGTTTATAGATAACCATCTACTTGTAAGTAAACGTATTTTGAATTCGACAAGAGGTACGGTTTTTACGATGAAAAGTTTGCTTTTCGATGTATTACTTCTTTTTGTAGTCCGTTTTCCTACAAAATAATCTTCCGCTAGACCCCGTATTTGCGCAGTTCATCGAGTTAATAATCTTTTTCTTACAAAAATTCGATATTGATAGTTTGAGTGACTACAAGAGGTGAGTTTAAATATGAGAATTGAGGATATAGAGGTGAGAGAATAGATTTTCGTTGTCCGTTGTCCGTTGTCCGTTGTCCGTTGTCCGTTGTCCGTTGTCCGTTGTCCGTTGTCCGTTGTCCGTTGTC
>NZ_JBGQOO010000016.1:0-61348 GCF_052119685.1 Maribacter spongiicola
TGTACGAGACCCGTACGCACGGTGGTGTGAGAGGCGCACCGTGGGCTTTACAGCTCACGGCCGTCTACTCGATTGTACACCGTATTTTTTCATTCCGTTGTCGCTTTTTTAGCACGTTCAATTGTCGGTTCGTAATCAAATGTTGAACACGAACCTTCACTTAAAACTCTTTTTCCTGTCCGTTCTATTTTACTCTCGTCATTTTCCCAATCAAATACGTAAATATTTGCTCTGAAAACTTCGTTCAGTTCTTTATAATTCAACTCTCCATTTTCGTGACCAAAGTTTTCCTCCGTTTCTAGTATTTTAATTGGTATTCCGTTATTCAGGTAAATAACTGTCCTTATTCGACCATATGAAAGTCCGATTTCCTCAACAATTTTACAAATCTGTTTTTCATTCCGCCAAACTTTTAAAAATCCTCCACCATCTGTAGTAATTCCAGTCAGTTCCACCCAATCAAATTCCTTTTCCACAAGAGTTGAGTCCGATTCTATAGATTTCACTTCGTTATCAATTCGGTCAAGGTTTTTTTCTTGTCCAAATGCTAAAAATCCAATTAAGGTTAATATGATTACGGATGCGTTTTTCATATGGTGTACAACGGTCTCGGCTATGATTTCGTTGTGGAATTTCACGCAGTGAACATTCCGCCCGAAATCTAACCTTAGCTTAAAAGTAAGGATTTTCGTTTAGGAAATCCGCCACAATGAATTATAGCCGGTGTTGTATTGCGTTTTTAGTATCGGTACGTTTGTTCAATTTTTTCTCCATTCAATCTCAAATTTATTTTCGTTTCTTTAATTCCCATTATGTCAGTCGATATTTTAGAGTCAAATTGATAACGAACATTATATAATTCGGTTAATTTGTCCAGAGTCTGTTTTTTCGGCGAGATTATTTGCCTCTTTCTTCTAGAATAGTTTAGAGCTCCGATTGCAATTCCAAAAAATCCAATTCCGATACAAAAAACTGCGATTGTAAAAGTGTGTATTCTTGCTAATCTAAAAAGTGAAATAATTAAAAGATAACATATTCCGAGTACTCCAACTCCAATTAAACTGTAAAAAATAAAGTTTCCAATTGCTAATTTCTTTACATACTTGGAATCTTCGAATTCCGTATTTACTTCGATTATTTTGTCCTTTAGGTTTTGGTCCAGTTTAATATCAGGGCATTTTTTCTGGAAATCAGGCTTTTTACTTGTCAAACTGCATAATATTCCATCCTCAAGATTGAATGAGTGAAGGTCGCAAATCTCACAGTGGTTTAATTTTTTCATTTAAGAATGGTCAAATGCAATACAACAATGGTATATATAACATTAATGTTATATATACCTCCAATATAGGATATATATAACATATGTTATATATATCTTTTATAAATTTCTAGGAGTCAAGAGGGTTTTTTATTTTTTTGAAAGTTGTTGTGGCAACATGTGTATAAATTTCAGTTGTCTTGCTAGAACTATGACCTAATAAGACCTGTATTTGTCTCAAATCTACGCCTGCTTCTAATAAATGTGTTGCAAAACTATGTCTTAACATATGTGGAGTTACAGGAATCTTAATACCCGCTTTTATAGCAGCATTAAGTACAACTTTCCCAATGCTTTGACCTGAATATTGATTGCCGTATAAACCTTCAATAATATATTTTTCTGGTTTATATTGTTGATAATATTCTCGTAAATCTTTCAACAATGAGTGTGAAAGCAAGGTATACCGGTCTTTATTGCCTTTTGCGGCTTCAATCCGTATCAACATCCTTTTACTATCTATATCGCTGATTTTTAAATTCACCAATTCATTTCTTCGTATTCCAGAGGAATAGAGAAGGCTAATAATACATTTGTGTTTTAAGTTATTGGTGTTTGCAATGATGCTGAGAACATCTTCTTTGGAAAGAACTTTAGGCAATTTTTTTTCTTTTCTAGGTCTTTCTATTTTATAAAACCTGTTGGGCATACCTAGAACTGATTCATAATAAAATTTTATACTATTGATTGCTAAATTTATATATGCATTGGATTTGTCTTCTTGAATTAATTTCAAGATATAATCTCTAACATCACTTTCATTAATAGATATTAAATCTTTAGTGTTATAGTAATTTATGAATGTTTCAAAAGCATTAACATATGTTTTCACTGTGTTATTGGCATATTTCCTCAATTCTAATTTATCTAAATAACTTAAAGGGCAAACACGATATGTTGCTGGAAGCTTCCTTTTTCTAAACCATGTAATATCGATTGTCTCGTTATGTTCTTTGGCAATGTTTCGATCAAAAAAATGATTGCAATTAACCCATACAACACCGTTAAATATTTTGAATATTTCATCAAGATTTTGTTTGGTGTTCAAAATGTAAGCCATGTTATAGGTATTGCTCCATTTAACATCTGGTAACTGTTTAACAAGCGCATGAATAACTTTATCTGTGTTGAATTGCAAACCAATGTAGCGTCTTTCTTGAATTAAAAGATGCTTTAAAGTAACGCTCCTACCTTTTTCCATGGTTTTTTTTAGCAATCTAATTGATGCAATTGATTTAATCGTACCTTATACGAATAGGATACGTATAGTATACTGTTAAATCTTTTATCATGAGAATTTATAAGGAATGTATTCATTGTAGTAAAGAATTAAGAGGTAGGACGGATAAGAAATTTTGCGATCCTCAATGTAAAAGTGCCTACCAATACCAATTTGAAAAGCAAAATCCTGAACGCTTTTATAATAAGGTTGATAATCAATTGAAATTGAACCGTAAGTTACTTAAAGAGTATAATAAAGGGGGTAAGGTTACAATAAGAAGCAATGTTTTGCTAGAATTAGGATTTAATCCAAATTTCTTTACACATTATTGGAAAAATCAAAATGGGCAAGTTTATTTTTTTATTTATGAGTATGGTTTTTTAATTAGGAAAGAAAATGGCAAAGAAAAATATGTTTTAATCTTATGGCAAGATTATATGGCTAAGAATACGAAATCTACTAACTGAAGTGTTAGTTTTTTTTGATATTTAAAGAACAACTAATTATTGAAGTTTATTTATAAATTATATTACCTGTAACTATATCAAAATATGCTTGTCTATCATAAATATCTCTTCTCATATTTTTTACTAAAAAATATCTTGATTTAAGAAATGCTTTTAAATCTTCAATATCTTTTTTAGTAGCAGGTTTGTTAGCGTTTGGAGTTATAATGTTTTTTGCTATTTCTACAGCAGCAACTCCTACAGCAGCATTTCCAATTCCCGCTAGAGACATTTTTTCATGTAAGCTCGACTTTTGTCTTAAAACAGGTTTCTCATCTATAGAGTTTACTGCTGGTACCTTCAATTCTTTAATATGTTGGTTACTTTTCCAGTTTAAACTACGGCAAGAGTTACTGCAAAATTTTTGTGCTCCTCTTCTTTTTGGAACATAGTCACCACCACAATACTTGCAAATTTCAGTTTTTGTCATAATTATGCGTAAATTAAACGTTTAATTTACGCATAATTTATTTAAGTACTTTTGAATCAATATTGAAAATACGTTTTAATAAAATCGTTTCTGCCTCAGAATCAGAAATTAGAGGTAGTTTTTTATTTTTGCTGCGCTGTGTTTTTTTATTTGTAGAAGTGGGTAAGTTTTCATGCCTTTCTTCTTGTAAATTTGAAGCTTCAAGTATAATATTTTGTTTGTTATCAGTATTAAATAGTTTGGTGATTTGAGGTAAAGATGACTCTAACGATTTTCCGATATTAAAATTACCTTTAGGCAAAGAATGCATATCGGGATAAAACTGTTTTAGAATAGTTTCAAAATGTGACTTGTGAAAATTATATTGGAGTTTAAACAAACCTAGAATAGTGTCCTCTTGAGGAAGTACTTGGGTAATATTTTTATTCAGCCAATTTGTAATAAAATATAAGCACTCAACCTGCTCATAATATAGCTCTAAAATGTAATTAAATTCCTGTTCATCGAAATTTGCTTTTGCATTTAATAATTGACGAGTACTTTTTTTTAATGAACTGTTTTTAAGTATTATCAAGTTATTATCTCTATCTGTGTTGTAGAGTGTAGGACCCTTATAATAATCTATAACTATAATCTTATTGCGAAATTTCTCAAATTCTATTTCTTCATGATTTTCTAAGAATTCATTTGAAATTTCATTGTCAGGGATGAAAAATAATAGCTCTTCCCATAGCCTTGAAATCAGGTTCTTATATAATATTTCCAAAGGCGTATTATTCATGTACATTTTTTAACATTGTTGAATAATCTTCGGGTAGTTCTGCATCTATATCCCTTAAATACTTTTCTAAGGCGGTCATGGAAGAGTGGCCTGTTATCAACATCAACTTACTTTTAGCCTCAAAAGGGGAGGAGTCCTTCATTAAAGCCCTATAAACTTTAGTAATGTAAGTGTGCCTAAAACTATATAGCCCATAATTTATTCCTAATTTAAAATGCTCTTTAACGACTTTTCTAAAACGTTTGCTGAAATAGTCTCGCCTATTATCTACAAGGGTATCCCATTCGCCGCCAATTTTTTCCGGTGTAAATAAGACGGCTTCTTTATCCAATTTCGTGAGGTCTGGCAAATCGTTCCATAACAGCTCTGGTATAATTTTGGTTTTTAATGGGCTGTTCTTTGCTTTAAATTGTATTCGTCTATTTTTTAAATCAATATCTTTTACTCTAAGTCGGCAGACTTCTATTGGTCGTAAAAAGTTGTAAGAGATAAATTTTATGTAGAGTAATAGAATTGGGTCTTGAACTTCTAAATATTCAAAAATTTCCTCTTGAATATTCTGGGAATATGTTTTGTTACGTTCTGGTGTAGATTTTAATTTAGGTATTTTCTTTACGAAATTTTGTTCTATGATTTCATTATCGACAAGTACTTGTATAATACTACTTAGGTCGGTTTTGTAATTATTTCTTGTTCTTGCACTATTTCTGTCCAAAACATCATTTAAGAATTCTAAGACAAGTTTTTTATTTAGTTGAGATATGAACTTTATTTCAGGATGATTAATTGAAAGCCAACCTAAAAAATTTTTTATTTTACTTTCATAATCTCTTTTAGTACTAGGGCTAACCAATTTTTCTTTAAGCTTGATTCCAAATTTAAATCCCTCTTGAATCGTCATTTTTGGCTTTTCCATTATGGGTTCAGATTTCGGTAAAACTTTATCTGGTAAATTTAAATTATTGGCTAAATTATTTTTAGATGTTAAACTTTGGTGTAGCTCTAGATTATCGGAATATGGATTATAGCCTTTATTTAGGAGTCTTAATAAAACTTTTCTATAGATGACCAAAACGGACATTCTATCTTCTTTGGTCTTATATTTATTTGCGTCCCCGTAGAAAGGAGTTTGACGCTTTAATTTTCCACTTTTAGGGTCCCGAAAAGAAAAATAGACATACCAGCGTTTTTGTAAATCGCCGTTGGCAGAATATATTTTAGGGATGGAAAAGTTTCTCTTTACAGACAAATCGTATGCACTTTCGTATTCATTTTCGTATTCAAAGGTAACTAATTCCTTAAAATTAGGCATAAAAAAACGGTTTAGCGAAAACTAAACCGTTGTTTTTGAATACTTTAAACTTAGTAGCGGGGACTGGACTCGAACCAGCGACCTTCGGGTTATGAGCCCGACGAGCTACCTACTGCTCTACCCCGCGATATGGGTTTTTATCTCACTTGTCTTGCGACTTCAGGTCATTAAGCTGACGAGATAAAGGTGCGCTACTATTTGTAACGGGCTGCAAATATACAACACATTTTCTCTATATTCAAAACTTATTTAAATAATATTTTTTAAGACCATTATCTTTTAAAAAACATTTAATCCATAACTTCGGTTTTTTACAATTCTATGGATACAATTAACGACTTTATAGCCAGCGCACTACCGTATACAGAGTGGCCAATGTTCCTTTTATTAATAGGGGGCGGACTCTTTCTTGTTTTTTATTCAAAACTAATGCCGTACCGTTTTTTCGGTCATGCAATCGCAATTACAGCGGGTAAGTATGATAATAAAGACTCAAAAGGAGATGTGAGTTCTTTTCAAGCCTTATCGGCAGCTGTTGCGGCTACGGTTGGTTTAGGGAATATATCTGGTGTTGCAATCGCAATACATGATGGTGGTCCGGGGGTGGTTTTCTGGATCTGGATGACCGCATTGATTGGTATGTGCATTAAATTCTATTCGTGTAGTTTGGCAATTATGTATCGTGGTACAGATTCGGATGGCCATTTGCAAGGGGGGCCAATGTATTACATCACCAAAGGATTAGGCGAAAAGGCTAGGCCGTTAGCAATATTTTTTGCTGTTTGTGGTCTTTTTGGTTTTTTGGGAGTATTTACAGCAAATCAATTTACCGAGACATTCATGAGTGTAGTTAAACCATCATCTACATTATTTGAAATGAGTGAGGTAAATTGGAAATGGACGATAGGTATTGTTTTAGCTGTCATAACATCTTTGGTAATTTTTGGAGGGTTAAAAAATATAGCTAAAGTAGCATCTGCGATTGTACCTTTTATGGTGGCCGTATATTTAATAGCGGTAATAGTGGTAATGGCGCTGAATTCTGAACAAATACTACCAGCTCTAAAAATGATAATTACGGAAGCTTGGAATTTTAAATCACTGGCAACCGGCGGGTTTTGGGGGCTTGTTATTATCGGGGTTCGTAGAGCAATGTTTTCTAATGAGGCTGGTTTGGGTAGTGCACCAATGTATCATGGGCAATCTAAAAATGATGAACCTATTCGCGAGGGTCTTGTGGCCATGCTAGGTCCGTTTATCGATACCATATTGGTATGTACGTTTACGGCAATCGTTATCATATTGAGCGGCGCATATTTAGAAGATTCAAGTGGTATAGTCATGACTTTGTCCGCTTTCGAAAAAACCTTGTTTGGTTGGGGCGATGTGCTGCTAATGGTTATCGTAACAGCCTTTGCATTATCTACGTTATTTACCTATTCTTATTACGGGGTAAAATCTCTGTCATTCTTGACAAATGCCAAAATCGGTAAGTTTTACAACTGGTATTTTGTAATTATGATCGTCTTTGCTGCAGTGGCATCATTAGAGTTGGTGAAGAATTTAATTGATTTGTCTTATGCACTAATGGTAATACCCAATATGATTGCCGTACTTTTGTTAGCTCCAAAGGTAAACGTAGAATTGAAGAAATATATAATTAAGTATAAGGATGGCAGATCATAAGGCAGGCTTCGTAAATATTATTGGTAATCCTAATGTTGGTAAATCAACGTTAATGAATGCATTTGTGGGTGAAAAATTATCCATAATTACATCAAAGGCACAAACAACGAGGCACCGTATTTTAGGAATTGTAAATGGGGATGATTTTCAAATGATTCTTTCTGATACTCCCGGTATTATTAAACCAGCTTATCAGCTTCAAAGCAGTATGATGGATTTCGTAAAATCTGCGTTCGAAGATGCCGATGTACTTCTTTATATGGTAGAGATAGGGGAGAAGGCATTGAAAGATGAAGCATTCTTTGAGAAAATAAAGAATAGTAAAATTCCTGTTTTATTGCTGTTAAATAAGGTAGATATAGCTACCCAAGAGTTGTTAGAAGAGCAAGTTCAGTATTGGCAAGAAATGTTGCCTAGTGTTGAGTTGCATCCTATTTCTGCATTATCCAATTTTAATATAAAAGGCGTATTCGAACGTATTATCGAATTATTGCCGATGTCACCTGCGTATTATCCTAAAGACCAGTTAACAGATAAGCCAGAGCGTTTCTTTGTAAATGAGACCATCCGCGAGAAAATCTTATTAAACTACAAAAAGGAAATTCCATATTCAGTAGAAATTGAAACTGAAGAGTTTTTTGAAGATGAAGACATTATTCGTATGCGTTCGGTAATTATGGTTGAACGTGATTCTCAAAAGGGGATTATTATAGGGCATAAAGGGGCAGCATTGAAAAAAGTAGGTGTAGAATCGAGAAAAGACTTAGAAAAATTCTTCGGTAAACAAGTGCATATAGAACTGTATGTAAAAGTGAATAAAAATTGGCGAAGTGATGCCAAGCAGTTAAGGCGATTCGGATATAATAAATAACCTCATTTAGATATTTAGCTCAATATAATTTATCCATTCAAGGTTTCCGTTTTTTAAATTATTTTCATTTTTTTAGGATAGCTTAAGTATCAATAAGTTGTCATTTTGTGTAGTTATGTTTTGACTTTTTTCAAGAAATTATTGGCTCAAATTGAGTTTTAATTCCTCCTTTAAAAAAGAATAGATTACATTTGAATTATCGATTAAGTGTATTAAAACCCCGATGAAATGCAAAATGTGATTATTTTTGGAGCTTCAGGTCATGGAAGTGTTGTTTTGGATTGTCTTGAAAAAGAGGGTAAATACAATGTGGTTGGCTTTGTAGATTCATACAAATCAAAAGGATATAGAATAAATGGCTATCAGGTTCTGGGTAGTGAAATTGATTTGCCATATTTGATAAATCGATTTAATGTTTCTGGCGGAATAGTTGCCATCGGTGACAATTGGACTAGAAAATTAATTGTAGATAAAATATCTAAGGTAGTCCCTAATTTTAATTTCATAAACACCATTCACCCTAAGGCGATACTCGGTAAAGATGTCTTACTGGGATGCGGTAATGTATTTATGCCAGGAGCAATAGTAAATGCCAATTCAATAATTCACGATTTTTGTATCATCAACACCAATTCATCTTTAGGTCATGATGGTATTATGGATTCATATTCAAGTTTAGCCCCATCGGTTTGTGCGGGAGGTGGTTTAAAACTTGGAAGATTTTCTGCAATTAGTTTAGGTGTCAATATTATTAATGGAATTGAAATTGGTGAACATGCAGTTATAGGTGCTGGTTCTCTTGTGGTTGATCATTTCGGCGATAAGATTGTGGTTTATGGTTCACCTGCTAGAATTATTAGAAATAGAACTATCGGCGAGCCCTACTTGTCAACTCCTAAAAAACAATATTTTAGCGAATTAAAGTCGTTAAATAACGTACAATCAAATCTCTCTATTTAACTTATAGTGTAATTGCAACTATAAGTACTACCTTTGCGCCAAATTTAAGCTATGAGTGCTATTGTTGCCATTGTAGGAAGACCTAATGTAGGTAAGTCTACTTTTTTTAATCGTTTGATACAGAGGCGTGAAGCTATTGTTGACGCAGTAAGTGGTGTTACGCGTGATCGTCATTATGGAAAAAGTGATTGGAACGGCAAAGAATTTTCGGTTATTGATACAGGTGGGTATGTTGTTGGTAGTGATGATGTTTTCGAAAAAGAGATCGATAAGCAAGTAGAGCTGGCAATTGAAGAGGCTGATGCCATAATTTTTATGGTAGATGTGGAGACCGGTGTTACCGGTATGGATGAAGATGTTGCTAAGTTACTTCGAAGAGTTAAAAAGCCTGTTTTTTTAGCGATTAATAAAGTTGATAATGCGAAGCGTGCAGAAGATGCCGTTGAATTTTATTCTTTAGGATTAGGAGAATATTATACGCTTTCAAGTATGAATGGTGGTGGAACCGGAGAATTATTAGATGCTCTAGTACAAGAATTGCCAGATATAGTTGAAGAAAAAAGTGAATTACCAAGATTCGCTGTAGTAGGTAGACCAAATGCTGGTAAATCTTCTTTTATAAATGCACTAATTGGTGAAGATCGATATATCGTTACCGATATCGCGGGTACTACGAGAGATAGTATTGATACGAAATATAATAGATTCGGCTTTGAATTTAATCTTGTAGATACTGCTGGCATACGTCGTAAGGCGAAGGTGAAGGAAGATTTGGAGTTTTATTCAGTAATGCGTTCAGTAAGAGCTATTGAACATTGCGATGTTTGTATTTTACTTTTAGATGCAACTAGAGGTTTTGATGGGCAGGTAGAAAATATATTTTGGCTAGCTCAACGTAACCATAAGGGTATTGTTATTCTTGTGAATAAATGGGATTTGGTAGAGGATAAAGAAACCAATACCATTAAGCATTACACTGAAAAAATTAAAAAAGCTATTGAGCCATTTGTAGATGTGCCAATTCTTTTCATATCTGTATTGACAAAACAGCGTATTTTCAAAGCGATAGAAACTGCTGTTGAGGTTTATAACAATAGAAATAAGAAAATAATTACTAGAAAATTTAATGAGACGATGTTGCCGATAATAGAAAATTATCCACCACCGGCTTATAAAGGTAAATTCGTTAAAATTAAATTCTGTACTCAATTACCGACTCCGTATCCGCAATTTGCATTCTTCTGTAACTTGCCACAATATGTACGTGAGCCTTACAAGCGTTATCTCGAAAATAAGATACGTGAAGAGTACGATTTCACTGGGGTGCCTATCACTGTGTTTATGAGAAAGAAGTAATTTATTTAAGGACTTACGATTGAGGTTTTAGGTTTGAAGAATAAACTCTAATCTTAGGTTAGAGAAAAAATGATCAAATATTCTGCTAAGCAGAATTATTTGATCATTTTTTTTGAGTTTTAGCCAATTTTCAAACCTATATTCTCGAGACGGGGTAAAGGGGGTGGGTTCTACGATGGTGAAAATTGCAACAAACTCACTAACAAATATTCACGACTAACCTCTCCCTAAAGAGGAACAGTTTCTGACTAGGATTAAAATTTTAGGTAAAACAGACTAAGTAGCACTTGTAGTAGCAAAACTACCAACCCCCAGATGCACCGCCGCCGCCAAAGCCGCCGCCGCCGAAACCTCCTCCAAATCCGCCACCGCCAAAGCTTCCTCCTCCACCGCTACCGAATCCGCCACTAGAACCGCTAGAGCGTCCCATGTTGCTGAGAATAATCATATCCCACGGACTTAATCCGCCGCGTCTCCTGCCGCCATTATTACCATTGTCGTCATTTTTGCGACTCCACAGAATAAAAAGAATTACCACGAATATGATAAATGGTAGAAGAGATGAAAATGGAGTACCACTATTATCTCCAAAAGTTCTGTCTTCCTGAAATTCACCGGTTAAAACTTGGAAAATCACATCAGATCCCTTGTTCAGTCCGCCATAATAATCTCCGACTCTAAATTCAGGGAGAATTACATTTTCAATGATGCGTTTAGAAAGTGCATCGGTTAAAGAGCCTTCAACTCCGTATCCGGTGCTAATGGCTACTTTTCTATCGTTTTCTGCTAGAATAATCAGAATGCCATTGTCTTTGCCTTCTTGCCCTATTCCCCATTTTTGTCCCCAATTTGCACCTAGGTAATTGATGTTTTCTCCATTAGTACTGGCAATAATGGTAACTACAATTTGTGTTGAGGTGCTATCGGAATAGCGAACCAGTTTTTGACTTAAAGCCACTTTTTGCTGATCGGTCAGAAGATTGGTGTAATCGTAAACACTAGTTTCTAGTGCGGGCTTTTCAGGTATTTCAAACTGACTCCATAACGGGGCGCACCAAAGAAAAAGTAGTAAAAGGCTAGCCTTTAGATATTTCATTGCTTAATTCGTTGGTGTCATTTGATTGCCACGGGAAGTGACTTCTTAATTCTTCGCCAGCTTTTAATACACCGGCAACAAGCCCGTCTTTAAACGCTCCTTTTTCAAAATGTGTTTGAATGCTATTTCTAGTTGTCTGCCAAAAATCTTTAGGTACCACGTTGTCAATACCTTTGTCTCCACAGATAACAAATTTCTTGTCATTTACGGCAACATAGATTAAGACTCCGTTTTCTTGTTTGGTATTATCCATTTTTAATAAATGAAATACCTCTTTAGCGCGCTCGCAATGGTCTTTACGGGTATGTGCCTCAATATGTACTCTAATTTCCCCAGAAGTATCCTTCTCTGCTTTAAGAATAGCCTCTACTACCTCTTGCTCTTCTGTTGCCGATAAGAAATCTTCTACTCTTGACATAGGTTATTAATCAAAATCAAAATCAACATCTGGTGCGTTTTCAGAACCTGCATCCGCTTTATAGTAAGCTAGTTCGCTAAAGTTAAAAATACCTGCCAAAATAGAATTCGGGAATTTTTTAATGTGAAGGTTATAAGGCTCAACGGTTGCGTTAAATCTATCTCTTGCAACATTTATTCTGTTCTCTGTACCTTCTAATTGCGATTGTAGCTCTAGAAAATTCTGGTTAGCTTTTAAGTCAGGGTAACGTTCAACGGTTACCAATAATCTGCTCAGTGCACTACTAAGTCCGCTTTGCGCTTGATTGAATTGTGCTAATTGCTCAGGTGTAATATTAGATGGATCAATACTAACCGAGGTTGCTTTCGCTCTAGCTTCGATAACATCTGTCAACGTTCCTCTTTCAAAATCTGCCGCACCTTGTACTGTTTTAACAAGGTTGCCAATTAAATCGTTTCTACGTTGGTATGCGCTTTCAACGTTTGCCCAAGTTTTTGTCGATGTTTCTTTTAAAGCAACGGCGGTATTATTGAAGCCTACGCCCCATTGGTATAGTCCGAATGCTATGACAGCGATTACGATTATTGCTATAAGTCCTTTTTTCATAATGTTTGTTTTATAGTTGGTCTTTAATTTTATTGAGTTCTGCTTTAACGCGTTCTAATTTTTGAATGATATCAAAATTAGACAACGTTTTCTGCTTTTCTTCTTTTAAGTGGGTTTTGGCGCCGTCAAGAGTAAAACCTCTCTCTTTTACCAAATGATATATTAACTGAAGGTTTTTTATGTCTTGGGGAGTGAATTTTCTATTTCCCTTTGCATTTTTCTTAGGTTGAAGCACGTCGAATTCTTTCTCCCAAAAACGAATTAGTGAAGCGTTTACGCCAAAGGCATTGGCAACTTCGCCAATACCGTAATATCTTTTTTCTGGGAGATCTATCTGCATTAATCCAATGATTGGTTTTCTTGATTCGCGAATTTCAACATGTTTTCAAATTCTTCAGGAGATAAACTTCCATAATAGAAGTTAATCGGGTTTATTCTGTCATTTTCTTTCCACACCTCGTAATGTAGGTGAGGTGCTTCTGAGCGACCAGTGCTTCCTACAAAGCCGATTAAATCTCCGCGTTTAACTTTTTGTCCTGATTTAACATTATACTCACTTAAGTGGGCATAAAGGCTCAGGTAACCATATCCATGTTCAATACGAATATGCTTGCCATAACCAGAAGAATTATTGTCTGCGCGTGTTATTTTACCATCACCTGCAGCATAAATCGGAGTGCCTTTTGGCGCTGTAAAATCCATACCATAATGCATTTTTCTAGCCTTAGTGAATGGGTCGGAACGCCAGCCGTAACCAGAAGCCATGCGGGTAAGGTCTTCGTTATTTATAGGCTGAATGGCAGGTATTGACATTAGTAACTTTTCTTTCTCTTCCGCCAATTTAGTAATCTCATCTAACGATTTAGATTGAATGGCCATTTGCTTTTTTATGATATCTAACCTCTTTGTGGTAGAGACGATCATTTCAGAATTATTGAATCCCTCTAATGATTTATACCGATTAATACCGCCAAAACCTGCTTTACGCTGTTCGTCTGGTATGGGGTTGGCTTCAAAATATAAACGGTAAATATTATTGTCTCGTTCTTCGATATTGCCTAGAACTTCTTCAATCTGTTCCATTTTCTTATTCAATAACTCGTATTGCAGCTCGTAATTTTTTACTTCACGAGATAAAGAAAGTTCCCTTGGGGTATTAACAAGATTGGTGTTTAAAAGAAGAATAAGACCTAAAAAACCAAAAAGGCATGCGCCCAAAATAAAGAATGTTATATTTCTATAACGCTTAGATTTTTCGGGTTCTATTTTACGGTACGACAGTGTATCTGGGTCGTAATAGTATTTTACCTTAGACATGTATGTTATTTATCCTATTTTTGTTTTTTAATTATTAGGGAACAAACAAATATAAAGATAGTTTTATATAAACGGTTAAAATTTGTAAAAGCTTAGCATTTTAGATGAATTCAAAAGATACAAGAACTCAATTTCTGAATTTTTTCAAGGGTAAAGAACACAAAATAGTGCCTTCTGCACCAATGGTCATAAAAGATGACCCGACCCTGCTTTTTACAAATGCGGGCATGAACCAATTTAAAGAATATTTTTTAGGTATAAGTCAGTCTAAAAATTCTAGAATAGTAGATACTCAAAAATGTTTACGTGTAAGTGGTAAGCACAACGATTTAGAAGAAGTTGGTAAAGATACCTATCACCATACGATGTTCGAGATGTTGGGCAACTGGAGTTTTGGTGATTATTTTAAGGAAGAAGCCATTACTTGGGCTTGGGAATTATTGACCGATGTTTTTAAAATTGATAAAGACAGTTTGTATGTATCGGTATTTGAAGGAAGCGATGATGCAGATAATTTAGCGTTGGATACAGAAGCTTTTGAGCTTTGGAAAAATATCGTGCCCGAGGATAGAATTATCATGGGAAACAAGAAGGATAACTTCTGGGAAATGGGCGATCAAGGTCCGTGTGGGCCATGTTCAGAGATTCATGTAGATATACGTTCTAAGGAAGAAAAAGCAAAAGTTGCTGGTGCTAGTCTAGTAAACCAAGATCACCCGCAAGTTGTTGAAATCTGGAATCTCGTATTTATGCAATACAACCGTAAAGCAGATGGGTCATTAGAAAGTTTACCGGCGAAGCATGTAGATACCGGTATGGGCTTTGAGCGTTTATGCATGGTTTTACAGGGGGTGCAATCGAACTATGACACCGATATTTTTACGCCGTTAATTCGAGAAATAGAAACGATTACAGATTCTGAATACGGTAAAAATGAAGAAATTGATATAGCGATACGTGTAATCAGTGATCATATACGTGCAGTTGCTTTTTCAATTGCTGATGGTCAGTTGCCAAGCAATACAGGTGCAGGTTATGTAATCAGAAGAATATTGAGAAGAGCCGTACGTTACGGATTCACATTTTTAGACACCAAAGAGCCATTTATGTTTCGTTTGGTAAATGTGCTCACAGATTCATTAGGTGATGCCTACCCAGAATTAAAAGTTCAGAAGCAATTAATTGAAAATGTAATAAAAGAAGAAGAAAATTCTTTCTTGAAAACGTTAGATCAAGGATTGTTGTTGTTAGATACGATTATAAAAAATACAAAAGGAAAAACGGTCGACGGCGGAAAAGCTTTTGAGCTGTATGATACTTTTGGATTCCCTATAGATTTAACCGCCTTGATCCTAAGTGAAAAAGGATATCAATTAGATGAAGCTGGCTTTGATGTAGCTATGCAGCAGCAGAAAAATCGTTCTAAATCGGCTTCTGTAGTTTCAAAGCAAGATTGGGAAATTTTACAAGAAGACAATGAACAAGAATTTGTTGGTTATGATATGCTCGATGTAGAAGTAAAGATTACCAAATACCGTAAAATAGTTTCTAAGAAAGAAGGAACACAGTTTCAGTTGGTATTCAATCTTACTCCGTTTTACGCAGAAGGTGGTGGGCAAGTAGGTGACAAGGGGTACTTAGAAGATACTCATGGCGATGTCGTGTATATTACCGATACCAAAAAAGAGAATAACGAAATCATACATTTTGCTAAAAGCCTACCAAAACACATAGGGGAAAGTTTTAAGGCGGTAGTAGATAAAAAACAACGTGGCAGAACCGAAGCTAACCATACAGCAACACACTTGTTGCATCAAGCATTAAGAGAGGTGTTAGGTACGCACGTAGAACAAAAAGGTTCAGCGGTACATTCTAAATATTTACGATTCGATTTTTCTCATTTTTCTAAAATGACTCAAGAAGAATTGTATGAAGTAGAAAAGTTTGTGAATGCTCGTATAGACGGACAGTTACAACTACAAGAAGAAAGAAATGTACCTATGAAGTCTGCAATTGCAGATGGCGCCATGGCATTGTTCGGTGAAAAATATGGCGATGCGGTTAGAACAATTCGTTTTGGTCAATCGATAGAATTATGTGGCGGTACACATGTAAAGAATACCGGAGACATTTGGCAATTTAAAATTAAGTCAGAAGGTGCTGTAGCTGCCGGTATTAGAAGAATTGAAGCAATTACAGGCGACGCGGTTAAAGATTTTCATTTAGATAATGATAAGTTATTATCAAGAATAAAAGTTGTTTTGGGTAACACCCAAGATCCCGTAAAATCGGTTTCAAGTCTTCAAGAAGAAAATTCAAGTCTTAAAAAACAAGTAGCTGAATTGTTGAAAGACAAAGCCAAGAACTTAAAAGGAGATTTGCTTTCAGAGTTGAAGGAAGTTGACGGAATTCAATTTCTAGCAAAAAAGATAGATTTAGATGCTGCCGGTTTAAAAGACTTGAGTTTTGAAATGGGCAACCAAAAAGATAATCTCTTTTTGTTGTTCGGTACCGAGCATGAAGGTAAAGCCTTATTGTCTTGTTATATATCTAAAGAACTAGTGGCTTCTAAGAATTTGAATGCAGGTACTATTGTTCGAGAACTTGGAAAGTATATTCAAGGAGGCGGCGGTGGTCAGCCATTCTTTGCAACGGCAGGTGGTAAAAATCCGGCAGGTATAGAAGAGGCATTGGCAAAGGCTGAAGGTTATTTGGGGTAAGTTCTAAAGCGACATAAAATACAATATTCATGGTTAAATGTGGTTCTATATCAACCAATTAAACATTTAATCATGAAGAATTATATTTTATTATTACTGACGTTCTTAAGTTTCTCAGGCTTTTCACAAGTCTCTTTTGGTGCACGCCATGTAGGTAAGCCGTCAGATTTAAAACCTAAAGCATTAGAAGAATTTAAAGCATCAACAACCATTTTTGTCTTATCAGATGTTATTGACGCTGACGAATATGCTAAAATTTTAGAGGAAACTTGGACAGTGACCCCTTATAAAATAGTTCCTCAAAATGAATATGATTTACAAGAGTATTATAACAAAAATTACTCTATAGCAGAGCTTGTCGGATTCAAGCGTTCTAAAACTACCAAAATGGGTAGTGTTGTGCATTCATTGCATACCTATATTAATATCGGATTGTATGATGCTGAAACCATAGATGAAAAGTTGTCTAAGGTTAAGCCGAAAAAAGAGAAAAAAAGAGAAGAAAAGATTAATGAGATCTTCAGAAATAATAAAAAGCCCATAGCTAAAATTTATCTTTTCCCAACATCAGATTTTGTAAATACTGCTCTTTCTGAAGAGAAGGAAGTTATTGTAGAAAAAATGTATACTGAAAACGTTTTCTTTAATTATTCAACAGGATTTTTAAAAAATTACTTTCAACAAACAAACGATCTTATAGACAAAGGTGAAACATATTGGATGTATGAGAAAGATTATGATGCTAAAAAGATAGCAAGCTTGACTACTGCTAAATTATATGTACCAACCTATATCACTCAAAGAACAAATGCTTTTACCGCAGAAATTAATGATGGTGAAGATAAAGAAGTCGAGAAGCTTTTTAGTAAATATGATTATGACTATGAGTTTATTTCTACCGAAGATTTAGATAAAGCAATTGAAGGAAATAAAGAATTCTATTATTTGCGTTATGCGAGAGCTAATGCAGAAAGATTTGTTCAGGTAGTAAATTCAAAAACTGGAGAAGTAATTTTTAGAGAATACATTACTGGTTTAGGTTACAATTTAAAAGCGAAAAATTTAGGTTACCTTAGTGATGTAATAGCTAAGTCTGCAAAGAAGTTAGCGAAATAGCATAGCTTAAAAATGAAATTTTGTACAGAAAATATATGTGCTAAAGGCGAAAATCTATAAGAGATTATAATAATTTCTTATAGATTTTTATTTTTTTGATAATAACGGAATTAACATTCCTTGTTTTATCATCTAGCTATTGATAAATCGAATTCAAAAGACAGCTTATGAAGCTGTTTAAAACAATAGTTTTATGAAAAGATATTTTATTTTATTACTGATTATTTCATCTTGTAATCTTTCAGATAAAAATCAAGATAGTGCTAAGGGGGCTGATGATGTTGAAACAAATATTATGTCAGGTATAGATTCAATGCATATTAGGGAGTATGTTGAAAAATCTTTTCAAACTCCGTTGCATTCTCTAGAGCATCAGCAGTATTTAGATTCTGCACTTACCATAGATCCTACGAATGCTTGGCTTTGGCAACAAAAGGCAATGCCTTTGTATAAAGCTAGAAAATACCAATTAGGTAAACCTTTTTTAGAAAAGGCAGTTGAACACGACCCTAAAAAATATTTAGATTATAGCGGCTTCATGAGTTGTATTTTTTCAAAAGACTACCTAAAATCGATATCTGAATTTATGAGAGCCAAAAAAGAGTACGGCGATGGTTATGTAATGGATCATACCTATAACTTTTACATTGGGCTAGATTATCTTCAATTAAACCAATTCTCTAAAGCTAAAGAGTTTTTATTATTAAGTAAAGAGCAGCAATTTAAAGATTTCCCTAACGATTCGCCGCAAGAAGCCTGTCATTACTTAGATTGGTATTATTTGGGAATCGCAGATTTTGAGCTAGGTAATTATAAGGAAGCTATTTCATCTTTTGATATGTCATTATTGGTGTACGATAATTTTGCAGATGCACTTTATTTTAAGGGAAGAAGTATGACGAAGTTAGGTAATGAAGAAGGAATGGATTGGGAGAAAAAAGCCTTTGAAAACGGAGAAAATACTATAAATGAGGATAATGTTATCTATGAAATTTATCCATATCAAGTGTTTCATAAGTTAAACGAGAGTGTGCGACCTAAATGAATCTCTTAACCAAAATACCATTATCAAAATCTAAAAATCCAATTGATTATTTAAGTCAGTTGTTACTTTTGGGTTCTTGTTTTTCTGAGAATATTGGAGCAAAATTAGAATACTATAAATTTCAGGGGTTACAGAATCCGTTTGGGATATTGTTTCATCCTTTGGCAATTGAAAAACTGATTCAAAAGTCTGTTCATCAAGGGCTATTTACTGAAAAAGATGTGTTTAATGAGCATGAGCAATGGCATAGTTTCGATGCGCATTCTTGCCTAAGTAATCCGTCCAAAGAAAAAATTATTACAGATATAAATGATGCTGTAGAAAGTACGTCAGCTCAAGTAAAAAAAGTCAGTCATATCATTATCACTTTAGGTACAGCGTGGGTGTATCGAAATACGTCAAGTAATGAAGTAGTCGCAAATTGCCATAAAGTACCACAATCCAATTTTACGAAAGAATTGTTAAGTGTTGATGAGGTAACCGAAAGTTTAAAACGAATTATTGTTTTGGTACAGTCTGTAAATCCTTCGGCCCAATTTATTTTTACGGTTTCTCCTGTTCGGCATTTGAAAGACGGTTTTGTAGAAAATCAATTAAGTAAATCGCACTTGATTTCTGCTATTAATAAAGTTTTAGAGGAGAATAAAATCTCATATTTCCCTAGTTATGAACTAATGATGGATGAGCTTCGAGATTATCGTTTTTATGCTAAAGATATGGTTCACCCAAATGAAGTGGCAATAGATTATATCTGGGAGAGATTTGTTGAGGTGTGGATTGATGATCCCACTGCCGTGATGAGAAAGGTTGATGAAGTTCAACGAGGTTTGCAACATAGAGCTTTTAATCCCGAAGGAGATGCTCATCAAATTTTTTTAAAATCGTTAGCACAGAAAATTGCGTATATAAAGAAAGACTATCCGTTTATGGATTTTAATATTTCAAAAACATGAGAAAATTTGTAGCTGGCGTTTTAATCACTTTGGCAATTGTTTTCATTGTTCGTTCTTGTAATAATGACAAAGAAGATAAATCTATTCTAGAAGAAAATTCTATGCTCATTCAGCAAGAAATTACCAATGTTTCTAAATTAGTGGTAACAGAAGGGCATTTTGCTGAGGTCTATAATTATAAAGACTCGAAAGAACTTTTTGGTCCGCTTTTAAGAGCAGAGAAGAAAGCGTTAGTAGTCGTAAATGCAGATGTAACCGTCGCTTATGATTTACGTAAGGTTGACTTTGAAATTGACGAGGCAACCAAAACGGTGAAAATTAAAAGCATACCCGATGCAGAGATAAATCTGAATCCTGATTTTGAATATTACGACGTAACTGCAGATTACCTGAACCAGTTTGATGCCGCAGATTATAACAAAATAAAGAAAACTGTGAATGCCTCTCTAATGAAAAAGGTAGAAGCTTCTGCATTGCGTACCAATGCAGAAAATAGGTTGATTAGCGAGTTACAGAAATTCTATATTCTTACCAACTCAATGGGGTGGCGATTGACGTATCAAGAGAAGACCATTGAATCTTTAGATGGCTTGCAAGTTATTAAACCTTAGTTTTTATAGTTGCCAATTCTAATCCGTCATCAATTAATTGTCCGAGGTTAGGTTGGTCTAATTTAATATTTTCAAGATGTACTTTTATGCTCTCCGCTAGTATTTTTTCGTTACTCAAAATTGCCAGCTCATAAATTTCAATGGGTAGTAACCAGTCTTTCGGGTACTTTTCTTGTATTACTTCAAAGACTTTAGTTAGAGAGATAATGGTGTTGTTGCCTTCTCTAAAATCGCGAATTAGTTTGTAGTACGATTCCAGTTCACTTAAACCTACTTGACCTTTATCTTGGCTGCCGGTACTTAATGAATGGTCTAAAAGGTCAAAACTCTTTAAATCAGCAGGACCATGGTAGGCAGAAACAATTTCTTCGCCAATAGCCATGTTGTATAATTCTTCGTTAGATTCAAAAAGTGTGATTCCATTATGTGTCACTTTACAATTTTCAAAAGTGATAATAATAATGCGACCCTGAAGATTACGCGTGCCGGTTATAATTCTTCCCGTAACATTAACGCCACCAACAAAATCTAATGAAACAATTTCTCCCTCATAAATTTTATAGGCTTTAAGATCTCTCGGACTCATGTCTTCTATAGGAATATTGATGCCTTTAAGTCTGCCGATAGGAGAACCAAATCCTGTTTCATGCTGATTGACATCTTGCCCCACCAATTCTTTTTCTCGGTATGCCAACGCAGATTTCCCTTTCGTTTGAAAGTAAATAGGTTTGCCTTCATGAGAAATCAACGATTCGAAATTACCAGATACTTGTAAGCCAGTACTTAGTTCGATAGTACCTAATTCTTTAGCGTCGATAAGTTTCTGTAAACCTGAGAGCCCGCCCTTTCGTAATGCCATGGTATTGGCAAAGTCTTCTAACACCTGACTTAAAAATGCAAAATCGGGAGTTACGAAGAGTTGCGGTTGTTGTTTGGTAATATCAAAAGATGTTTTTGCCGCTTCAATAGAATATGGCAGTTTTTTGACGTTATCGGTCATGCACCACTGACTTTCACCAATAGAAGATAAAAGTCCGGCACCATAAATTTTAGGGTCATCTAAAGTGCCTATAAGTCCGTATTCAACTGTCCACCAGTGCAGGTTTCTAATAAAAGCCATTTCACTAGGGTCGCCCATATTATCTTGAAGAAATTCTATATGTTTTTCAGCTTTTTCAATTTCTTCTACAGGCGTACCTTTGGCTTCTTTAATAATAGACAGATGGCGTACAGCTTCGTAAAGTTCAAAATCTTTAGCACTAGATATTGCTTTGCATCCTATTTCTCCAAAACGTCTTAAATAAGCGGCATATTCGGGGTTTGCAATAATGGGTGCATGCCCGGCACCTTCGTGAATAATATCTGGGGCAGGTGTGTAAGCAATGTTTTCTAACTGGCGAATGTCTGACGCGATTACCAAAACATTATATGCCTGAAACTCCATAAAAGCAGCAGGTGGTATAAATCCGTCCACCGCAACAGCAGCCCAGCCTAAATCCTTGAGAATACGGTTCATACCGTACATATTGGGGATGTTTTCAATTGAAATGCCTGTTTTGCGTAATCCTTCGGAATAAGATTTGTGAGCAACCTTACTTAGGTAATCTACGTTCTTACGCATTACATAGCGCCACACAGCTTGATTGATTGGCGTATAATCCTCATAGTTCTGAGGTTTAATGTATTGTCTTAAATGCTTAGGAAGCTTATCTAAAATAGGATTGCTTTCATATTCAGAAGTATTCATACGCTTAACTTTTCAACTGTGAAGTCACAATATTTCTATTAAATATATTATATGCAGACCAATTAATTGTTAATATTATTTAAATTAGGAAATATTACTTTTTAATTATATTATTAAAGGAATAAGTTCTTTTTTGTATAGACAAATAATCTTTAAACAGGAAAAAGTTATGGTGGAGAAATTAGATGATATAGATCGAGAGATATTAAAAATTTTGCAGAAAGATGCCAAGACGGTGGCAAAGTCTATTGCAGAACAATTAGGATTAACTAAAACTCCGGTTTATGAGCGTATTAAAAGATTAGAGCAAGATGGCTTTATAAAGAACTATGTAGCTATCTTAAATAAAGATAAAATTGAAGAAAGTATTACGGTCTTTAGCTTTGTTTCATTAGAAGCCCAAAAGGGAGCCATGATGGATGATTTCTTTGAACAAGTGATGAAATACCCAGAAGTGGTAGAGTGTTTTGTGGTAGGTGGTGAATTTGATTTTCTGTTAAAAGTAGTCGTCAAAAACCTTGATGCCTATTATAATTTTGCTAAGTTTAAAATAGCTTCGTTGCCAAGTATTGGCGGAGTTAAAAGTGCATTCGTTTTGAATGAAGTAAAGAACAATACTCACTTTCCGTTGCTATAATAAAAAAGGGTTGTAGATAAATTTATCTACAACCCTTTTTTATAAGTGTGTACTATTGTTATTTCATTGCAACCGCATTAGGCGGGTATTGCTCTAAAATCTGAGAAACAAATTCTCTAATACGTTCTTCTTTTTTAGCTATGTTTTTAGTGTTAGATAGTGTGCCAACACCTTTACCTTGCCAAACCAATTCATTTGTTTTGTTATCTATTAGGTCAATATACAAAGAACCTTGTGTACTTGCGCTTACGCTCGTACCGCCTCCCCAACCAAATCCAGGACCCCATGCCCACGGGTTATAACCCCAGCCCCAAGCACCGCCCCAGCCATAGTTATTGTTGTACACATCGACTCTTTCTTGTTCTTTGGTGAAAATACTAACTAAAATATCTGGCGTTTCAGACTTTACAAATCCTCTAGAACTCATTTCTGTTTCGATGGCTCTTAGAATGCGTTTTTTATCCAAATCAGAAATTTGTGCTTTATCAATACCTGTTTTATAGAAGGCGTAAGATTTGTAACCGTTAAAATCTGCTTTTTGGTCATAATCAGAAAGTACACTAACTGATGAGCAAGAAGTAATAAAAACTAAAAGTAGCAGCGGTAAGCCAAGTAATTTGATGTTTTTCATAACGTTATATTTTTTAAGTACTCAATTTTCTATTAAAATTAATTACAAATATCATGCCGAGGTATGTTAAAACTTATTGCATGTTTGTTTTTGGGTCATAGCCATAAGGGCAATGTCTGCAGCCGCTTTCACAACAGTATCCTCGTTTAATGTGAAATTGTTTTGTGAAGACTCTAAATCCGTTTTCAGACCAATAAAAATCACCTTCCTCTATGGGTATTATCTCTTTCATGTAACCAACAACTTTTAATAGCATAAAGTTACTTCTTTCTGTTGATAACCTAAAGGCATGTTATTTAGAAGATAGTTATTAAAGCGCTTAAGCCATATATTGACCTTTGAACGGTTTTGTTGGCAACAAAAACCAGTAAATTTCTGACAACCTATTTTTGGCTTTATCTTTGTAATAGTATCACCAAAGTAAATCTATGATATTAGTTTTTAGACATTTCTTCTATAAAAATTATGTGGGGCTTTCACTATGGCCCTTTATATTTTTAAAAAATGGAAGTTTAAAAAATGATGATGTGTTGATCAATCATGAGAAAATTCATTTGCGCCAGCAACAAGAATTATTGATTCTTCCGTTTTATATTCTGTATTTATTTGAATGGGCAATTCGTGCAATTTATTACTTAGATACCTACAAGGCATACCAAAATTTAAGCTTTGAACGTGAAGCTTACATACATGAAAATGATATGGATTATCTAGAGAATCGAAAAACGTTCAGCTTTATTAAATATCTTTGGCGTTAAATTCGCCCTACTTGCAAAGCATCAATCAACTTGTTGAACATCCTTTATTAGCGGAAAAGCAAGTAGCCCTTGTTATAAAACGCGAAGACCTTCTACACCCTTTTATTTCTGGAAATAAATACAGAAAACTCAAGTATAATTTATTGGCTGCAACAAGAAAAAGCAAGAATACCATATTAACTTTTGGTGGTGCATACTCAAATCATATAGCGGCGACAGCTTACGCGGCAAAAGAAAAAGGATTTCGTGCTATTGGGGTAATTCGAGGCGATGAGCTTGAAAATTCTTGGCAAACAAACACTACATTAAAGAAAGCTTATGATGACGGAATGCGTTTTAAATTCATAAGCAGAAGCGACTATAGAGAAAAAGAAAGTTTAGAATTTATTGAGACTTTAAGAAATGAGTTTGGAGCATTCTATTTGGTGCCAGAAGGTGGTACAAATAGTTTGGCCATAAAAGGTTGCGAAGAAATTATTACCGAAGTTGATGTGGAGTTTGATGTGATATGTAGCAGTGTAGGAACTGGTGGCACGGTATCCGGATTAATAAATGCATCTTTTTCGCATCAGAATGTATTGGGGTTTTCAGCATTGAAAGGTGATTTTTTGAAAGATGAAATTGAAAAAATGGTAAACAATACACGTTGGCAGCTATTGACCGATTATCATTTTGGGGGCTATGCAAAAACATCCGAAGAACTTATTCTATTTATAAATGAGTTTAAAGAAAAAACGGGTATTCCTTTAGACCCAATTTATACCGGAAAAATGATTTTTGGGTTGTTCGATATGCTAAAGCGCGATACTTTTGCACCTAGAACAAAAATTTTAGCAATACATACAGGCGGTTTGCAAGGTATTGCTGGCATGAATAGTGTACTGAAAAAGAAAAATTTACCTTTGTTGCATATATGAAAAAGATAATTTTATTGGTGTTGTTGGTGGGTATCGGGTTATCATCGTGTAAATCTAAAAAAAGGTACTCAGACCAGTTACGTACTAAAAATGTTCAAAACGAACGTAGAAATACCAGTACCGAGAGTTCTAAAAAAGTTACAAAAGCGAATCTGCCTGCAGAGCCTTCAAAGTTTATTCGGTTCAGTATAGATTCTCCTTCAGAATACATTAACACATTTGCAGAGACCGCCCAGTTAGAGATGATGGGGTATGGTATACCGGCAAGTATTACCCTAGCACAAGGACTTTTAGAAAGTGGAAACGGAAAAGGTGAATTGGCAATGAAAACCAATAATCATTTTGGTATAAAGTGCCATAAAGGTTGGGAAGGTGATTACGACTTTCATGACGATGATGAAAAGGGAGAATGCTTTAGAAAATATAACCATCCTATGTACTCATTTAGAGACCATAGTATCTTCTTGACAACAAGATCTAGGTATGCGTTTCTATTTAATTTAAAACACACCGACTATAAAGGGTGGGCGAAAGGTCTTAGAAAAGCTGGGTATGCTACAGATCCAAAATACCCGCAAAAGCTGATTTATTTAATTGAAAAATATGAGTTACATAAGTTCGATAAGCAGGGTAGAAAAGGTAGTTATCAACCGACTACAGCTATAGTATCTAACGATTCAAATAATATACATACGGTACAAAAGGGCGACACCTTATATTCTTTATCAAGAAAATATTATTTGAGTGTAGATGAGTTAATGCAGTTGAATAATTTACGCAGTGCAGATTTGTCTATTGGGCAGCCGATTAAAGTGAAAAAGTAGTATAATCAATTTAGAAAAATGATTTATCAAAGAAGTAGTGCCTTGTTTGCAGAGGCAAAAAAATATATACCTGGCGGAGTAAATTCACCAGTACGTGCATTTAAAGCTGTAGGCGGAGATCCAATTTTTGTTAAGAAAGCTAAGGGTGCTTATTTGTATGATGAAGATGGTAATATGCTAATTGATTATATCGCGTCTTGGGGTCCATTAATTTTAGGTCATGCCTACGAACCTGTAATTAATGCAGTGGTAGAAAAGGCACAGAACGGTACTTCATTTGGTATGCCAACTGAAATAGAAACAGATCTTGCGAAACTGGCTATCTCAATGGTGCCTAATATGGATAAAATTAGGTTTGTAAATAGCGGTACTGAAGCTTGTATGAGTGCAGTTCGTTTGGCTAGAGGGTTTACGGGTAAAGACAAGATTATAAAATTCGCCGGATGCTACCACGGTCATTCAGATTCGTTTTTGATTCAAGCGGGTAGTGGTGCGGTAACTTTTGGTAGTCCTAATAGCCCGGGTGTTACTCAAGGTACAGCAAAAGATACCTTGTTGGCAGATTATAATGATTTAGCCGGAGTGATAGAATTGGTAGCTGCAAATAAAGGCGAGTTGGCAGCAATTATCATTGAGCCAATTGCCGGTAATATGGGTTGTATTGTACCTACGGACGACTTTATGAAAGGGCTACGTGAGCTATGTAACCAAGAAGGCATTCTATTAATTTTCGATGAGGTAATGACCGGATTTCGTTTAGCGAAAGGCGGAGCTCAAGAAGTATTGAATATTAAGGCTGATATTGTTACTTATGGTAAAGTAATCGGTGGCGGATTGCCAGTAGGCGCTTTCGCAGCAAGAACAGAAATAATGGATTTTCTTGCACCCGATGGTCCCGTTTATCAAGCAGGTACGTTAAGTGGAAATCCGTTAGCGATGAGTGCAGGTTTAGCAATGTTGACGGCATTGAACGATAACCCAGAAGTGTTTAAAAGCCTTGCTGATAAGGCAGAATACCTACATAAAGGTATTGCTGCAGTATTGACAGAAAAAAAGGTAGCGCATCAAATTAATCGATACGGGAGTATGATTTCGGTTCATTTTACCGATGAGCCCGTAGTTGATTTTGCTTCTTCAGCGAAAGGTGACAATGAAACCTTCAAGAAGTATTTTCATGGTATGTTAGAACGCGGTATTTACTTGCCACCAAGTGCTTTTGAAAGTTATTTTCTTAACGATGCTTTAAGCTATGAAGATATAGACGCAACCATAAGCGCCTTGAAAGAAATAGAATTTTAATCTTTTGACTGATAAGATTTGTAAATCCACCAACCGGCAGCTATAAATAATAGTTGAACAGCAATACGGACGGTGGCTGCAACCTTCGACCCAATCGCGGGTATTTCTTTAGTGAAATCCCAAATATGAATAGGTAAGAATATAATCATCAGTATAAAAAAACCTAGTCCGCCCCATTTTCTATATTTTGGAATAATTAGAGCAATACCAACTATAGCTTCAGCAATGGTTGAAAGTATATTTGCTAATTGTTCAGGTATGAAATTTGGTATAAAATCTTTATAAGTTTCAGGTGCGTAGATATGATTGAATGCACCTGCAAGCATTAAGAAGGCAAATAAATATATTAGAACTAGTTGTATAATTTTCATGATGCGTATTTAAATTAGAAGTAAGTATCAATCTAATGATTATTGCTAAAACATAAGAATTATTCAAATATACTATTACTTATGTTTGAAAGTGCTGTTGTCTAGACAACGGCGATATAAGTAGTGTGGAAATTCTAAATAATAGCATAGTATTGTTTAGTTGCATTAAAGCAAAAGAGCCCTCATTTGAGGGCTCTTTTTTTTATGAGTTAGTTAAAATTCTATTTAAAGTTGTACTGAATACCTAACTGAACAGCATTTGAGAAAAACTGGTCAATAGTAAAGTAAGAGTAGTTTAAGTTAATAGTGGTAAAATTCTTAATTCTATATGATAACTCGCCTTCATACCGTTGAAAGTTGTCTTCATCTTGTTCTGCGAAAAGAGAGAAATCACTCTTTAAGTTAAAATCAGAATCATCATTTCCAAGTTGAAATTGCAATCCGCCACCGGCAAAAAGCCTGTATTCGGTCAACCAATATGGGAATCCGTTTCTTCTGTCTTCAGAACCAACACCATAAGCACCTTCCACTAATGGTCCAAGTTTAAAATTGTTTATGTTTAAAAGGTTGTATTCGACCCGTGTACCGCCAATGGCATAATATTGACTATCGGTATAGTAATCGGCATTAACATAAAACTCATGGTTTAAATTCGATGAGTATTCAAATTCTTGCGTTGCTTTTAGTTGTATGTCGTAAATGTTTAAATTATACCCTGGGCCAGTTGTAACTGGGTTTGCTTTTAATGCTAAAGAAGATTTGCTAGTTTCACCAATGAAATTTATTCCCGTTTTAATATGGAAGAATACTTTATTAAAGTTATCTAGCTCTACTTTTGCACCAACAAAAAAGGGTCTTTTTTTATTAGATTCGGTTTTGTACATATATTCAATACCTAATAAATCTCTATCAATATCATTAGGTACAATGGTGTCTTTTAAAACTGAATAAGCGGCACCTTGAACAATTGAGAATTTATGAAAATTCAATTTTTTGTTATAAAAACCGAAGAATAATTCGTTGTTGAATAGCGTAGGGTTAAATTCATCTGCAATTGCCGAAGAAGTAAGTCCGATCGAATGCCCTTTCTTTTTTCTTGCTTCAACCTCTGTTTTTTTAACAATGGCATCATCCATTAAAACCTTAAACTTACTAATGTAAAGAGCTTGCTTATCGTTAGATTCTGCTTTTACTTCATTATTAAAAGCAATTTTAAAATCTGGATCAATTTTCGATGGTGGTATATCTACGGCAATTTCCCCAGCTGCATTTACATCTCCTTTTAACAATAACAACTTCACCATATGGTTCATAGTATTATAGTCTCTTGGATTTTTTTCTATATGGTCTTTGTAAACTTGTTTTAAATACCTGCCATTAGCAAATTCTAAATTCCAGTCTAGCAATTTTGCCACAGGTATAGTGTTCGTACAAGTGCTCCAGTCTAATGCCTTTTGGTATTGTGCATATTCGGCGAATAATAAGGCAATGTTTTTAGATAACCGTATTAGATCAGGTCTACAAGTTTCAATATCCTGTAATTCCTCGACTGCCTTATTTGGATCATTTACTAATAAGTATCTTGTATAATACTCGAAATCTGTAAACTTCTTACTTTCTATAGTCTTCGTTTTTTCTTTCCATTCTTTAACAATTTCAGCAGAAATATTTCCACATTTTTGCCATAATTCAGCTTTCTCAAAATTCAATTTATCGGCATACAATTGGCTAATTGATGTAGCTAAATCTTTATTAGAAATACTACATGGTTCAATAGCATCAAGTTTCTTCAAAAGATCCTCATGATTTGATTTTACTAGAAATTCGTAGTAGGTCAATTTGTTATTCTCGGTAGGTTCTAAAGTGTACATCACTTCTAAAACTTGTTCAATTATTTTTGAATTGTCTTCGGTATTAAAATTCTGGAAATAATCTTTTAATATCGTAACGTCGTTTTTTCCCCATTCCATTTGTCTTTCCATCCACAATTTTTTAACTGCAGGTGAAGGGTAATTACTTACACTACTAATGTCTCTAGAAAAATCTGCATAAGAGCTAGACGGATTCTTTAAGTATAAACCGTTTAGTTGCGACCAAAGTTCATCTGTCTTGCCTTGTTTCTCCATACTTTCGGCGTAAGACACTATCTGTTGGGTGTTAATGAATTTATTATCCTTAAATAATTTCTCCATCAAATTTGTAGCCTCTTCCGTTTTTTCCTCAACAACCAATCTGTCGATTTTTTGCTTTAAAGGAACCATGGTTTGCTTGCTCTTGTTGTACGATTTATAATCACTATTGGTGTTTGTAATTAAGGTTGAGGTCGTACCGATTAAGGTTCTAATTTCTGGTCTAATATCTGGAACACTGACATTCGGCGATTTCGTTTTTATATTATAAAGAAAGCCATTCAATAACGGGACAGAAGTAAATTCTATCTCGTTAAAAATTAAGTTTTCGTGTATCTTAACATTATTGTGCTCTTCAACATACATCAACCAATACGATTCTTTTTTTTCATCAGAGTTTAAAGAACTGGAAATCTCATATTGCCCTTCGTAACTTAAATGACGAATACTTTGGTAACGCCAATCCATCGCCGCCTCAGTAGATTTTTTAGCAGTTAAAAATTGAATATATGGGTGTCTTTTTTTATAATCTACAAGATGTTTTTTTAATTCACCGATAGCATTTGAGGTGCTGCCGATTTTTAAGACATCTTTTGTGTTTAATGCATGCGACCATATGCCCGTATATAGATAGGTAGACTCTATTGCCCATTGCTCTTTTTGTGAAATGGTATAACCACTACTTAATCTCGGATAGTCAAAAAAGCGGTTATTTAGTGGGTCTGGGTCGAACTCTCTATCACCACCTTCATATTTATCGCCTAAAAATGATGTATGCACGAAATTTAAACTAGGAAACCCTTTCTTAAGCGTAATAAGACCTAAGCTGTCTATTTGATCGTTTGGTGCCACATAAGAAACAGGTAACGTTTTTGAAACATTATCTTCCCATTTTGATGCTGAAGCTTTAGTGTTGTCTAAGATAAGATCAGTGTCTTCCCATAATTTTTTAGAAAGTGGAAGGTCATTATAACCGCGAAAACCTAATTCATGACCGGCATTTGTAAATTCATTGGTAATCCATTTATTAGTGCCATTTTCATTTTTACCATCTAGTAGTCCAGTTTGGTCCCAACTTTTAAAATTAGCATCGCTCGTATTACTATTATTAGAGTTAAAAGTGACATAGGCCGTAAACTTAAGATCTTCTTCTTTTGCCAATTCTTTCATTTTGGGCCACCAATCAGATTTTAACACCTCAGATTTACTAATGCCGTTTTGTATGTTGATAGCTTTTCCTTGGTCATCATATACAGGAGAAGGAAAATCATCAAGAAATAATGTGCCGATGTTAGCAATAGGATATGGAATACCTTCTAACCCCAATAAACTCGCTGAAAATAGGAGTCCCCTCATTTCTTTTTTAAGAATTTGAGATGAGTTGTAGAGTACTACTTTACCGTTACCAATTCTATTCTCTATTAAAACTGGATAATCTTCATTATTGTGTGCGGATACTAAAACATTTACACTACTAGAAAAGTTTGACCCGTCGAAACCTAAATGAACCGTTTTGTTATCAAAGCTACGCCCTTGCATACCAGGAAAAAGAGCTTTGTTAAAGTACAGTCCAGAAGCTTCTCTGTTCGTGCTCCAGTCGGCATCTGGTGTCATTCCAAAAAAGTAAGACAAACGCTCATCTTTAGTAGCTTTGGTAACGAATAATGTACCACCTTTAGAAACAAACTTTAATAGACTGTCTATGGCAATAGTACTTAGACCAGCAGTTTCATGAACTGTTACTACTCTTGTCGTTGGTGCAATATTCAGTTTCTCGTTAAATTGGTTTACCCATAAGGTTTTATGGGCAATTTTAGAATAGTCAAAAGCTTTAGCTAAATTCTCGGTTTCGAGAATGGCGCTATAATTTGTAGGCTCTATGAGAAACTGAACAAGAGGTTCTTCGGTACTCTTTTCTGGAATATGGAATTTGTTATTAGACTTGTATAGTTCTTGTTGACAACTGGTCGCTAAACTAAAGGTTATAAGAAGAAATAAATAACCTAATTTTTTTGATATCATGGCTTAGTATCTTAAAATTCTAATTGTAGACCACTGGTTATAAATTAATTTGGTCTTTAATTCGAACTAACTAATTACCTCAATAATAGCAGTATCATGAAATTTATTGGTTAAGTATTCAAATTCATCCATGAATGAATCATTTATGTGCTTATTACTGGATTTTAGGTGCGTTGTAGCAGAAATTACGAACCGATTAAAAGCAAAAAAGACCTGCTAAAAGCAGGTCTTTTTTATTTATGTTAGATTTGATTTTACTGTTTAGATGAGTGTTTTCCTTTTTTACCACCTTTATCTTTACCATGGCCACGCATTTTTTTTCTGTGGTTCATTTTCTCCCATTTTTCAAATTGATCAGCAGTAAGTATCGATTTCATTTCTTTCTTACGTACAATTTGATGATCTAATCTTTCATTCTGCTTTGCGTATTTTTCTTCGGAAGTCATTACCTTTTTACCATCTTCTTTACTGGCTTTTCTTTCTTCCATTTTTGCTTTTCTAGCTGTAGCATCTTCAGTAAGAATAGTTTTTATTTTAGCCTGTTGAGATTCATTTAAATCTAGTGCCAAGGTCATTTTTTTTGTTTGTAAGGAAGCCACCTGTTCAGGAGATAAATCTTTCATGTCGCCTCTTTTACCCTTCATATTATGATCTTGAGCAGTTGCTGAAATTGTCGCCATTACTAAAATGGCCATTAATATTTTTTTCATGTTTATTGTTTTTATTATTTGCTTCTTTGACATGAATATTTCTAAAAGGTTTAAAGTCGAACCTCTTTTTAGTAAAACATTAACGGCTAGGTAAAATGCTTAAAATAAAAAAGCGCGGCTGTAGGTAGCCGCGCTTTTAAGTAGGTAAATTTTGTTAATATGTTAATTCGCTGGTGTTCTTCCCTCCATTGTTTTGTAAGGGTTGATTACGATATCAGCTTCTTGTTCGTAAGTGTTAGTTACAATCTCTTCTTGATTAGTTTCAGTTGTGCTTTGATGATATACAACAGAAGCAAAAATGAAACAAGCTAGATAAATAAGACTTTTTAATTTACTGGTCATGATTTGGGGGTTTTAAATTCATTGCTAATCTAAAAAAGAATAACGCACGAAAAAGCCCATTGTTGTGTAATGGGCTTTTTTTGATGTCTAGAATATTTAAAATGTGGTTAATACATTTCATTCACCGATGTTATTGGTTGTTCATCGATAGATGCATTTAATCGATCTTTTTTTGACTTCTTATTTAGGGTCAAGAATGACGTTAATACGCTCAATAACATCGTCGTAATGATATTTTGTCATCATGTCAGAAGTTCTATTTCTTGCATTACTAATATCTCGCTTTAAAATGTTTAGTTCAGCTCTTGCGATGGTACGAATATCAGATTGGCTAGTGTTGACAACTGTTGATTTTCTGTAGCCACCGAAATCAGAAGCTTTCGCTTGATTTTCTGCGGTCAATAAATATGCTAAACGATCTATATGCGCTTTTTGTAAGTTTCTTCTGTAGGTATCAATGGTTTTCCCGTTTTTAGTTTCAGACCAAATACCTTTTCTTAGTTCATTCATCATTAAGGTAAGTGAGTATGCATCCGCCGAATCAATAGTTTCATTTTCTATTAATCGTGCCATTTTACCTAAGCTCAATACATTATTCAAGGTACGAACTTGCATAGATCGCATTTGCTCTAAAAATCCCGAGTACTCGGTTCTCTTTAAAATATCTTGATCTAACATCCACATAGGCGTTTCAAAAAGTTGTTCATGTAGAAAGGCCATTGCTCTTTGTTGTTTCTCTTTAGGTACAGCAGTATATACAGCACCTTCTTGGTCATATGTCTTATGGTTTTCATAAACGCCGCCAATATTATTAGAGACGTGACCCATGTATCTGTTGAATTGAGAAAATACTTGTCCGTATAACTTATCTAGATCTTCATAATTCTTACCGTCTTCGGCTGTCCATTCAATAAGTTTCGGTACAATCCTTTTAAGGTTGGCAATACCGTACTCGCTAGCTTTCATGGCATCATCACCTAAGTCTTCAGTTTGTGAGCTAGGGTCGACGATATCACCTACCTGTTGGTGTCCAAAGCGATATAAAGGATCGCCTGCATGTGCCATGATCCATTTGTCTAAAGTAGATTTTTCTTCTTCAGCAGTGGTATTTGGTATAGGTTTATATCCCCATTGAATAGCATACTTATCGTATACACCAATGTCTGGCATTAAAGCCGCACCTTCATCACCAGGTTGTGCTATATAGTTGAAACGGGCATAATCCATAATCGATGGTGCAGTGCCATATTTTTCTGTAAATGATTTAGAACGAAGCGAATCTACAGGGTATGCAACACTACTACCCATGTTGTGTGGTAAACCTAAGGTATGCCCAACTTCGTGAGACGATACAAATCGAATTAAACGACCCATAACATCATCATCGAAAGAAACGCCCCTTGCTGCAGGGTTAATAGCTGCTGTTTGCACGAAGTACCAGTTTCTTAGAAGAGTCATGACATTATGATACCAATTGATATCTGACTCTAATATTTCGCCACTACGAGGATCACTAACATGTGGTCCGTTTGCATTTGGTATTGGTGATGCTAAATAACGTACTACAGAATAACGTACATCTTCAGGAGACCATTCTGGATCTTCTTCTTTGGTCGGAGCTTCTTTGGCGATAATAGCATTTTTAAAACCAGCAGCTTCAAAAGCAATTTGCCAATCTTCTATACCTTGTTTAATAAATGGAACCCATTTTTTAGGTGTAGCCCTATCTACATAATAGATAATCTGTTTTTTAGGCTCTACCAGTTCGCCATTCTTGAATTTTTCGGCATCTTCATCTTTCACTTCTAAACGCCATCTGTCTAGAAATTTAATGGTCTTACTTTCTTGCGCTTCTAAACCATAATCTACTTGACCACGAGCAAACCAGCCGACACGTTCGTCAAAATAACGGCGTTTCATTTGTTCTTTAGGTAACAATACCATAGAGTTATTGATTTCTACAGATATAGAACCTAGACTTTCGTTACTGGGTGCGGCACTTGCCAAATATGTTTTAATGTGACGTACTTCCACATTTAATGGGTAACTCTTGATTGATTCAATATACCCTCTGCCTTCATCTAAACGAGACACCTTATAGCGCTTGCGATACTGCTCTGGCATGCCAAAAGCTTTTGTGTCTTTGATGAAAATATCATTGACCTCAATAACCGTAGTCGGGTTTAAAGAATCTTTTTGTACCGCTTTAATATCAAACGAGAATAATACAGGCTCAAAATTCGAGTTTACAACTGCTTCATGTACGGGTAAAGAATCTGCCGCAACCACATCATGAGAAACTACGCGGAGTAGTACTTTTTTATCTTTCTTTTCCCATCGTAGAACCTGGGTATTTATTTTTCCGCCACCAAAACCGATGCCTGAGGCAGTTTTAGAAATACGGCTTACCATCAACATTTCTTTGTTGAATAATGAGTCGGGAATTTCAAAATAATGATTCTCGTCAACTACGTGGGTAGTAAAAAGTCCCGTATCGCTAACAGCATCTTTTGTAATAACCTTATTGTAAGGTTGAATTTTGTCTTTTGATGTTTTGCTGGCTTCTTGTTCAGTATCTTTTTTCTTCTTTTTAAAAATTTGAGCTTCGGCATTTTGGTAGCCGAAAACACATACAAAGAGTAATAATTTTACGAGTAATTTTCTTTTCATTTGTGAGTTAGTTTGGTAATCTTTCAAAGATTGAAATAATATCTGGAACAAATAGTTAATAATTTCTTAAGGCTATTTGTAACAATAACCAGAGAAAGGCGTCTATTAAGTAGGAATAAACATTTTTTCATTTCTGAATTAGTCGATTATAAAGCCTTTGCATCTGCAAGGGCTTTATTTTTTTTTAGGGGACTTTAAAATATGAGCGGAAGAACAAATTGAAATAGACCTATTAATAATAGTACTGCAATTAAGTTTAAGATGACACCTGCGCGCGCCATTTCATGAACCTTAATATAGCCACTGGCAAATACGATGGCATTTGGTGGTGTCGCCATGGGTAACATAAAAGCACAGCTACTGGCAATAGTAATAGGTATCAATAAATAAGTGATGGGTATGCCAAGACCAATCGCAATACCTGCAACTACTGGGGCAAGTACGGCGACAAGGGCTACATTGCTCATTAGCTCTGTCATAAATAACATTAGTATAATCAATAAAGATGCGGTGAGTAGAATACTCAAATCACTTTGCCCGATAACTTCAGCTACTAAATCTACAATACCAGAAACCGACATACCGTTGGCTAACGAGAGTCCGCCACCGAATAGAATTAAAATTCCCCATGCGAGCTTTTGGGTATCTTGCCATTGCAATATAAAATCACCTTTTTTGAGATTATAAGGGAGTGCGAATAGCGTTATGGCCGCAAACATGCTGATCAGTGTATCTGATAACCCCAAACTCGGAAATATGGAATTGATCAAAGTTCTAAATACCCAAAGGAAAATAGTAACTCCGAATATGGAAAGAACCATTTTTTCTTTTCCAGAGGTAGGACCTAATTTGTCAAGCTCTTCGTGAATAATAGTTTTTGACGCTTTAAATTTTAAGCCGTGAGTAGGGAAAAAGACCTTCACCAATACAAAATAACAAATACTAATCATGATTACGGAAAACGGAAGCCCTATGATCATCCATTTAAGAAATGATATTTCAATATTGTATTCATTTTCCAATAAGCCAATGAGAACTGAATTTGGCGGAGTGCCTATAACAGTTGCAATACCACCGGCATTAGCGGCAAAAGCAATACCAAGCATCACACTTAAAGCAAAGTTTCTATCTCGTTTTGTAAATCCGTCTTCATCTTCGATCAATAGATTAATTACCGACATGGCAATGGGTAGCATAACTACGGTACTCGCGGTGTTACTGATCCACATACTTAACACGGCGGTGGCAATCATAAAACCCAGCACCACTTTATTAGCTGTTGTACCCGTAAGTCTAATAATGTTTAGGGCAATGCGTTTATGAAGGTTAACTTTTTCTAACGCTAATGCCATGACAAAGCCGCCAAAGAATAGAAAAACTATGGGGCTTCCGTAGTTTGCGCCAACATCGCCAATTGGCATTATTTTTAAAATAGGAAATAGAAGAAGGGGTAGTAGTGCGGTTACAGAAATAGAAACCGCCTCGGTAACCCACCAAATAACCATCCACAGTGCAACAGCAATTACGGCATCTGCATTTTCAGAGATAAGTACATTGGGTAAAAAAAGGATTACAAAAAATATGATAGGACCTGCGAACAGGCCTATTTTGCTACTTAAATTCATGCTGGTTGGTTTTGCCAGCTTCTAAGCTACTGTTTTTTAACGTCCCTTGAAATGACTATTTTATAATTTCAACAAAAAGAACATCGTCTTCTTTATAGATTTTAGCCAATTGTTGCTTTGTAATCCCTTTGATGCCTTTGTCCCAAGCTTTGTTGCTTAGGTCAGATTTCGTTTTAAGGGCATCAAGCTCCATTTTCTTTTCTGCCTTAAGTATATCGAAAATTACTTTTTCTGTTTCAGATAGTTGTAATGGTTTTTTCTCTGGTCTCATTTGTGGGAAGAACAATACTTCTTGAATAGAAGCATTGTTGGTCATTAACATCACCAAACGGTCAATACCAATACCAATACCAGAAGTTGGAGGCATACCATATTCAAGAGCTCTAAGAAAATCTTGGTCTATGAACATTGCCTCATCATCTCCTTTTTCAGAAAGCTTCAATTGCTCTTCAAAACGCTCTCTTTGGTCAATAGGGTCATTAAGCTCAGAATAGGCATTTGCCAACTCTTTACCATTAACCATAAGCTCAAAACGCTCTGTCAATGCAGGGTTGTCTCTATGTTCTTTGGTCAACGGACTCATTTCCTTTGGGTAATCTGTAATAAATGTTGGTTGCACGTAATGGTGCTCACATTTTTCACCAAAAATTTCATCGATCAGTTTGCCCACACCCATAGTTTCGTCGACCTCTAGACCTAATTTTTTAGCCGTTTCACGAAGTTCATCTTCGGGCATACCGGCAACATCGTAACCCGTATGTATTTTTATAGCTTCAAGAATTGGCACACGAGCATATGGAGCTTTAAATTCAATTTCATGTTTACCAACGGTTATTTTTGTGGTGCCGTTAGAATCCATCGCAATTTTCTCCAATAATTTTTCGGTGGTATCCATCATCCAGTTGTAATCTTTGTATGCAACATACAATTCCATTACGGTAAATTCTGGGTTATGGGTACGGTCCATTCCTTCGTTTCTAAAATCCTTAGAGAATTCATAGACACCATCAAAGCCACCAACTATTAATCTTTTAAGATAAAGTTCGTTTGCAATTCTTAAGTATAAAGGAATATTTAATGCATTATGATGCGTTAAAAACGGACGCGCAGTTGCACCACCAGGTATAGGCTGTAAAATTGGAGTCTCTACCTCTAAATACCCAGCTGCATTATAAAACTCACGAATACTGGTCGTTATTTTAGTTCTTTTGATGAAGGTTTCTTTCACCTTTGGGTTCACTACTAAATCAACATAACGTTGACGGTAACGTAGCTCAGGATCATTGAATTCATCATAAATGTTACCTTCTGCATCCTTTTTTGGTAATGGCAAAGGTCGAAGCGATTTGCTAAGCATGGTAAATTTCTTCACCATAATTGTTTTTTCACCTACTTGAGTGGTAAAAAGTTCACCTTCTATACCTATAATATCACCAATATCAAGTAATTTCTTGTAAACCTCGTTGTATAAGGTTTTGTCTTCGCCAGTACATATTTCATCTCTGTTGAAATATACCTGAATACGACCGGTACTATCTTGAAGTTCGGCAAAAGATGCTTTACCTTGAATACGACGAGACATAAGTCTACCGGCAACAATAACCTGTTTACCTTCTACATAATCAGATTTGATACTTGCAGATGTAGCGTCTACAGGATATAAAGCAGCAGGATAAGGATTAATACCTAGTGCTCTTAATTTGTCCAATTTTTCTCTTCTGATAAGCTCTTGCTCCGATAATTGCATGCCGTCGTTTATTTAGCTGGCAAATATAATCGATATGTATTAATCTTTCAATCTTGTAGACACTAAAGGATAGAGTCTTTCTACAAATTTTTCATAAGCGAGTCCAGAAGGATGCAATCCGTCCGAAGCCACCAAATCCGTTTCGTCTAATCCCTTTCTAGTGATATCGGTAATATCGAGAAAAGTAACTCCCTTTTCTCTGGCTGTAGATTTGGCAAAATTATTATACTCATCAAGTTGTAAAGAGATGAGTTCGTCACCATTATTTTGACCGTATGGCGTGTAATAGTAATCAGGTATTGAAAGCACGATTACTTTGTTAGCATCATTGCCTGCTAGGCTAATGGCTTTGGTTAAAAGTTCGACAAATTCAATCTCATATTGAGAAAAAGGTCTTGACTGAAACTGGTTATTTACACCAATCAATAGCGTAATTAAATTATAATCTGCAGATTCGCGACCACCAACAGCTGAAATAAGCTGGTCTGTTCTCCATCCGGTTTGTGCAATTATTGTTGTATTGACTTGAAGATTTTTGTTTTCCTCAATTTTGACGCTGAGTTGGGCAGGAAAACTATCTTCAAAATCAACACTTTCGCCTACAGTATAACTATCGCCAATTGCTAGATAGGTGATAATTTCTTGATTTAGGGTTTCATCTGCAATTTGTTCAGATCGTATGTTTTCTGTTTGGCTACATGAAGGTAACATGGCAAATAGAAAAATAAATAAGGGAATTTTATATAGCATGTGAGCGTATTTCATGATAATGTAACGTAATTATGATTAGAAAGGTTTTATAAGTTACTATAAATACGCTATTTATCGCATGCTTTTGATTGATGAATTTTCTTAGTCGAAATGAAATGACGATGAGTAATTGGGTATATATTCTTGTTGCGAAATAATTTTTAGAATATCGTCTTCTAAAGACGTAATGGGCGTTTCGATAATTCTATTCACTTCTCGTCCGTTCTTGTAAAAAATAAATGTAGGAACTCTGCGAATGTTTAATCCCCATTCTTCACCCTGCGGACTTTTCTTGTACGATTCTTTTCGATAGTCAAGAGCAACTATTTTTAAGTTTTCCCTAGGATAATCTGCGGATTCTAAGATTTTGATGAACCTAGGCACTTCGCGTTTGCTATCACCACACCAAGTGCCCATAAAAATTAAGATTTTATAAGAAGCTAGCTGGTCTTTAAATAAATCAATTTGTTTTTGGTCAGTCTCATAGTTTTTAAAATTTGGTTCGAACCATGTTTTGTAGGAGTTGGCTGAGAGTCCGCCAACAGTTATTTGTCCCAATAAAAAGGGTTGTTGATTTTCAATAATAACCTCTTGGTTGGTGTTCTGAGAGAATGTATTGAAGGAGAAGCTTAAAAGAAGTGTGGTCAATACAAATGATAATTTCATGATTTTCAGTTTTTATATTAGATCTGAAAATTCTAGAAATTACTAGTTGAAAATTGATTTCGTGGGGTGGAAATAAGTACTAGACCCTAGGTGGAAATTTAAAAGGTTATAGAAAGCGCTGCTTTATTTCGTCTCTTGTTGATACTGCTAATTTCTTGTAAACATTGTTAATATGGGTCTTTACGGTGCTTACACTAATAAACATGGCAGCTGCAATTTCTTTATTGGTTTTGTTTTCAAGAATTTGTTGAACAATGTTATGTTCTTGGTCGGTGAGTTTCGCAAGAGATTCGTTTTGCAAGTTTCTTGAAGTGCTTCTTTGTTTGAATACAAAGTATACGTTCAGCGATATAGAGAGTAACAGTAGGGCTAGAAGTAGCCATTTCCAGAAATTAGACTTGGTTGTATTGCCATTTGTTAAATGTTGGTCTATGGCTATTTCATTTAAATACAAGTCGGTAAATGCTGCGTCTGGATATTTCGCTATTAATCGCCCGCCAAGTTCATTATAATAGTTTGTCTTGCTAATATCTTTTAGGTAATAGCTATAGGTATCATTTCTTTTATCTGACAAAAAGTTAAAAATATAGAGTTCGGCTAGTGGTTCATCTAAATCTTCTCCGAAATCTTGCAAGGTCGAGAACCACTTTTTAGAATTCAGCTTTCTATTCGCATCACTTCTAAAGTCACTAAAATCGAAAGCCATTTCTTCTTTTAAAACATCTATATCTAAAAAGGTAGATGATTTACTATTTGTTGAGGTAATTTCACAGAGTGCTTCGTTTGCAAAAGAAGTAGGGAAAGTTATGGTGTCGTTATTATTGGCTATAAATAAAATGCTTTTGCTGAACTCGCAACTACCAAAAAAGTGTTCAGAGTTTGTAGAAGCGTCAGAACAATCATCTAAATGAATTCTGTAAATTCTATTGTCATCGTTAAGGTTGTTTCCTCTAAAACTAAAATATCCTATTGAATCGGTGGTAGTTTTTTTAAGAATCTGTTCCATCGAAATTCTGCCAAACTTCCTATAATCTTCAATAATAGATAGGTAAATGGTCTTTCCGCTTTGCTCATCTGAAATTTGACCTTCAAAACTATATTGAGATAAACCTTTAAAACAGGAGAAAATAATAAAAATAAAAAATACTGTTCTAAGCATTGGTCGGGTTCTAGGGAATAAAATTAGTAGATTTTGTAACAAAGTATTTTTAATTGCGACTTATAAGGTACATCAATCAATCAAAATAATAATCAAATGAGTTTAATTCGAGTATTACTAGCCATATTTTTTCCTCCTTTAGCAGTTTTAGGTAAAGGTTGCGGTTCTTTTGTAATTGTTCTACTTTTGACTTTTTGCGGCTGGGTGCCAGGGGTAATCGCTGCCTTAGTTATATTGAATAATCCGAACTAGAACCAAAATACATGAGACTTTTCAAAATTCTTACTACTGTTCTTGTAACAGTACTTTTCGCTGCCTGTAATTTTACCGAAGAAATTTACTTCAATGAAGACGGATCAGGTAAAATGAGTATAATCTTCGATGGTAGTGAGATGATGCAAATGATACCAGAATCAGACTCTACCCAATTAGACAAGGCGATAGATTCTACTTTGGTTTTTAAAGATTTATTGCGCGAAAAAAAGGATAGTATAGCCCAATTGTCACCAGAGGAGCAAGCTAAATTGAAAAAATTAGAGAATTTTAGTCTTCATATGAAGGTAGATTCAGAAGGTGGGGTCATGAATTTTGACATGTATACCGATTTTAAAAAAGTATCTGAGGTAAATGATGCATTTAATGCTTTTCAAAATGCTAGTGCTGTAGGTCCTATTGCTGGCGGTAAATCAATACCAGGTGGTGCAACAGAAGAGACTACTACAGTTAATTACAGTTTTGAAAAGAACATATTTAAACGAGAGACGGTAATTTTAGATCAAGAATTATTTGAAAAAAGTATAGACAGTTTGGCAAGTGCAGAAATGTTTCTATCTAGTTCTACCTATACCTTTAAGTACCATTTTCCAAGACGTGTAAAGTCTACCAATATTGAAGAAGCAACTTTTTCTATGGATGGAAAAACTATGGTGCATGAAGTAAATTTCTTAGAGATGATGAAAGATCCAGAATCTATGGTCATCGAAGTAGAGTTAGAAAAATAGGATATTCCTTTTCATATCTTTGTAAGATGAATAAGAAGGTGCACGTACAAGATTTAGGTCTGAAGGATTATAAGGAGACTTGGGATTATCAAGAACAACTATTTCAAGAAACCCTAGACCTTAAAATACGAAATAGAAGAGAGGAATTGAGTTTAGAAACTCCGAATCATTTTCTGTTCGTAGAACACCCACATGTGTATACACTTGGTAAAAGCGGAGACATTTCTAATCTGTTAGTAGATGAAAATGTCTTAGCAGCAAAAGGAGCTACTTTTTATAAAATAAATAGGGGAGGAGATATTACTTACCATGGTCCCGGACAAATAGTGGGTTATCCTATTTTAGACTTAGATAACTTCTTTACAGATATTCATAAATACCTTCGTTTTTTAGAAGAAATGGTCATTATGACCTTAGCTGAATACGGAATAAAATCTGAACGATCACCAGGGGAAACTGGTGTGTGGTTAGATGTTGGTACTCCGTTTGCACGTAAAATATGCGCAATGGGGGTAAGAGCCAGTAGATGGGTAACTATGCACGGTTTTGCATTGAATGTAAATGCCGACTTAGGATATTTTGATATGATGATCCCATGCGGAATAAAAGGCAAAGCCGTTACTTCTTTAAACATAGAATTAGGTAAGAAAGAAGTTGATGTGGCTGTGGTAAAACAAAAACTCCTCAAACATTTTCAAGTGCTTTTTGAAGCCAAAATAAATGAAAAAACCGAGGTGTAAGCCTCGGTTCAAAGTTGGTATTTGATTTAGTTATTATTTACTATGTGCCGTTAGCAAGGTGCTACTCATAACTTCGCCGTTTTTCTTATAAGTTTCTTGCTTTACCATGCCAACCCCTTCTGCGAGCCAAACTCTAGACGGGTACACTTGGTTGGCCATCATCATTTTAGAGCGATTTTCACTATATAAAACAAAGCAATCGTAAGTACCAGCGGTAGTAGTAACGCTTTCTTTTTTCTCTACCTTTCTGTTGGTCATATCAACGGTCATATTCATATTAATGCCGCTCATGCTAATTTTCATGGCAACGTTAGCATCTTTTAAATTTTGACCTACGCTGAGCGAATTGGGTATTTCGATATCATTGCCAGATATTTCAATGTCCATATCGCCGTACTGTTCCATCATTTCAGTAGGTAATAAAGATTCGTAATCTAAAGTAACCATGTTGTCTTTACAAGTTAGATTGTAGCTTGTACTATAAACATCTCTACCTTTGTCGTCTTTTAAGTTTATAGACATAGTAGCAGTAGTGGTATCGCCATTATGGTTTGCTTCAATTACTTTGTACCTGCTAACGCCTTCAACTTTCCCTTTTTTGTTGTAGTTGGTGTATTCCATTGAAACACCTTTGTTCATTGGGTAAAACTTGCTACAGTTGTCTTGAGCGGTAATGGATATGGTTCCGATTAAAAATAATAATACTGAAAATAGTTTAGAGTTCATTTCTATATAGTTAAAGTTCTGATTAATAACTATTTGAATATATGAAAAACATTTCAGTATTTTGAACGATATGTATGATCGGTAATTAAATGCTTGTGAATTCAACTATCAACTGTATTATCGTATTTTAAAAACCCTAATACTGTTTTCTTGATCTTTAAATACGAATTCTGGTTGTTTATTGGCGTTTATATCAGCCATATCAATTACTGAGCTACCAAAAATCGGGAAATTTGGAATTGATTCGGCTTGACTATCAAAGAGGTATATTTTCTGATTTTGTATATCGGTTACCGAAACATAAATTTTATCGTTCAGGTAAAAAACCGTTGGTTTAGAGTATACACCTAATTCTAATTGAATTTTTTTATCTCGTATAGTAAGTACGTTATCATTCATGATTGCCAAAGTTTTAGAAGTGGCATCTATGCCGTGGTCTTTGGCAAGGTTGAGATTGCTAGATGAAATTTTACCCTGCGTATCTATTTGATATAATATACCTTCGACTGAGGTAAATGTAAATTTGTTTTGATATAGCTTAATGTCATTATCAGAAAAAGAGAATTTATCTTTTACGTTTACCCTGGTTTTGCCTACCCTGTTGGTAATTTTTAATTGACCGTTTTCTAATTTAAAAACAATATAATCTTTTTTTCCGATTCTAAAATGTTGAGGAGCTGCTACTATAGAAGCTTCGGCGGTGTCATAAGTGAAACCCTTGACAATATCTCCTTTACCATCATACATGAGTACTTTCTTATCTTGAGTGACAACAAAGCGATAATTTTTACGTCCTTCATAATCAAATACTGCTAACGGATTTAAGTTTCCACCAGAAAACTTCTTTGTAAACGGTTCAACCTCTTTCCCGGTTCTGTCTAAAATTAAGAACTCGTTGTTCGTGGTAAATGCCAATTGTAATTTCCCGTTTTTAAACAAATCAACCTGTTGAACTTTACCTTGTATAGTTCCATTAAGTTGTTTTTTCCAAAGAATTTTTCCGCTATTAGAAATCAAATAGAGCATATTTTCTTGATCTTGAACTATAATCTCTTTTCTACCATTACTGTGATTAGTAACAAACTGAGGTAGGGTAGCAAGGTCAGTATCGAACTTTACTTCAAAAACCGACGAGACAGAATTTGAATTTTCTTCTGCAGTTATTTTTTTTATTATAAAATTGGTGTGAAAGAATCCTGCATCTGCGATTATTTGAGTCCCAAAAACATAGTCGTTCAAATTGCTTTCACGAAATGTCTCGGCTAAGGTTTTAGAAACTGATTTTTCTAATAAGGATGAGAAGCCTTTTGAATTGGAAATTGAAAGCACACTTGATGATGAGGTAAGTTTATTTTCGGCATTTTTAAATAAGTTCGTTTTATCAAAAGTATCTCCAGTTTTTATTTTAGAAATAACAGATTCTAAAGTGCTCTTAGACGTAGAAAAGAGAAAAGTATTTTCAATGATGCTCGCATATTCAAAAGTATGCTCTCCAATTAATGGGATTAATGGTTCAAATATTTTGAGATTAGGCTTTAATCCCCAAATTTCATTGCTGCCAAATTCTTCGGTAGATATTTTCTCTTCGTTAATATAATCAAGTAGTGTTTCGGTACCGAATGTTCTTAAAAATAAAACATGTTCGTTATCATAATCTGCAACTCCAATCTCTTCAACCGTATTTAGCAAAGAATCTAAAGTAGTTGCCGGTTGGTTGATGGCAATTTTATTAGCGGTATATAATTTAAAATCATCTAAGCCAAAAGAGGTCAAATACTCAGCATCACTTGGGGCTAAAATAGATGTCTTGTTTTGTATAGGTTTAGTGTTTTTAAAAAGATTTAAAAATAGGTTTTTAGTGCCGTTGGCTTGAGCAATTCCGTTTAGTGAAATTTCGGTATCGTTTAAAGTTAGGTCTAAAGATATCGTACTAGCAAAATTAGAAATATTTTGATCTGCTCCTAAAAGATGGTCAAATAGTGGTTTATAATTTTCATCATGAATATTTAGCCAAATATTCATGACCTTATCTTTATTGGCAACGTTGTAGAATTGCTGAAGCGATTCATCAATAGCTGAAGTTTCAGCAGCTGTTATAATATTTTGCAGTAAAGTTTGTGACGAACTTATTACCCAGTAGTTGTCAAGATGTATACTATAAAATATGGAATTCTCAATCTCGTATTTTATAATTTTTAGGTTATCATAACTAAGCGTCTCAATACTTTTATTTTGCAGGCTATCTCCGTCTCGTATTTTAAGGCTATCAGTTGTAATGTAGGTATATTCAATTAACGTACTATCTGAAGAAAAGGCAAGTAGGCCTTTTTTTTTATCAGCAATATATTTTAATGAGGTTATACTTTTCTTAATTTGTATGAATGGCTCTTGACCTTCTAGAGCATCGAAAATTTCGTTAGATGACAATTCATTTATCAAAGTTTCAAAATCATTGATTTTAAAAACGAAACTTGCATTGGTAGGGACTAGCTCTAATATTGAGTTTTCGGATTCTGTTTTAGTTGAGCAGCTGAAACATAGAAGTAAAAGTGCTGCAAATAGTAAAGTGTGCCTCATGCGTCAAGTTTGTGCAAAGTTATACTATTTGTATAATTAGAGTAAGTTGTCAGGTAAAAGCTTAAAACTCATTCTATGATGTTTAGTGGGGCCATATTTTCTTATGGCGGCTCTATGTTCTTTGGTAGGGTAACCTTTATTTTTCTTCCAATTATACATTGGGTATTCTTCATGTAGTTGAAGCATATAAGCGTCACGTGCTGTTTTAGCTAAAACTGAAGCTGCTGCAATACTTAGGTATTTCGAGTCACCTTTAACTATACATGAATAAGGTATATCATTTAAAGGTTTAAATCTGTTACCGTCCACAATTATATATTTGGGTATTTGAGACAGCGAATCAATGGCGTTATGCATTGCCAGAATTGAAGCATTTAAAATATTGATTTCATCTATTACATTAGGTTGAATGTGGGCAATGCCAAAACATATACTCTCATCTTTTAAAAGTGGTTCTAGAAGGTCTCTTTTGTGCTCAGATAGAAGCTTTGAATCTGTTAAAATGGCGTTTTCGAAAGATTCCGGTAAAATGATCGCTGCAGCGGTAACAGGTCCTGCTAAGCAACCTCTGCCAGCCTCATCGGTACCTGTTTCGTTAGTATTTTGGTAATATTTAAGAAGCATTATGATTTTTTTAACTTAAAATATTGATTTTTGAACATTGATTTAATGTTAAATAATTGTTTTATTTTCAACAAATTTCACTATTTAAAAAGAAAAAAATAATAATAAGTGTTTTTTTAACATATAACTTTTTTGAGTTAAGATAGCTTTTGGAATACTAAGCAAATTTTTGGACTTTTGGCGCAAGCTAATTCAAAAAACAAATTTTATGAAACAGAAGTTGACGTGGATGTTGACACCTTTATTGGTGCTCTTCATGACATTTTCCTTTGCACAGGAAAAAACAGTGACCGGTGTTGTAACCGATCAAAGTGGTTTACCGCTACCGGGAGTGTCCGTTGTAGTTGTTGGTACAACTAACGGGTCACAAACAGATTTTGATGGTAACTATGCCATTAACGTAAATTCAGGTGAAAAATTGAGGTTTTCTTACCTAGGTCAAAAAACAATGACGATGAGTGTTGGTGCCTCCAATACCATTAATGTACAATTAGAAGAAGATGCTCAGGCGTTGGAAGAAGTTGTTGTCGTAGGTTATGGGACAAGGTCTCAAGAGCTATCAACTTCAGCAGTATCAACAGTAGGTACAGAGAAGATTGAAGCATTCGTTCCTTCTACTAGTATTGATAACATTCTACAGGGTCAAGCTGCAGGTGTACAGGTTACTGCTTCAAACGGTAGACCAGGCAACACTGCTTTTGTTCAAATTAGAGGTGTTGGTTCTATTAACGCACAAACTACTCCTTTATACGTAATTGATGGTGTTCCAATTCCTATCGATACAGAAAGAGATTTCAACCCAATTAGTAACTTGAACCCAAGTGATATTGAGACATTCTCAATATTAAAAGATGCGGCTACCGTTTCTAAGTATGGTTCTCGTGGTGCTAACGGTGTTATTTTAATTACGACGAAAAAAGGTAAAGCTGGTGATGCTCGAATTAAGTTTTCTTCATCTTACGGTTTTGGTGAAATGATTCCGAATAACTTCGATATCATGAATACTACCCAGAAATTAGAGTTAGAGCGTCAGTATGCTGCTTTAGGTGTAGGTGCTGCAGGTAGTTTGCCTGGTGCAAATGCTACTCCTGAAGAAATTGCAAGATTAACTGCGTTAGATACAGATTGGCAAGATGCATTACTTAAGAATTCAATCATTCAGTCTAACAATCTTTCTGTTTCTGGTGGTGATGAAAAATTAACGTACTACATGTCTTTAGGTTATGACAAGAATACGGGTATTATCAAAAACATAGATGGTTTTGAAAGAATGTCTGCTCGTTTAAATACAAATTACCAAGCAAAAGATTGGTTGAATATTGGTGCCAATGTTTCAGTATCTCGTAGTACTACAGATTTACCAAGAGATAGAAACAATGTGCAGAACCCGTTTAGGGCAATGTATGATTACAATCCTTACGATCCATTATTCAGAACTAATGACGATGGTTCGATAGTGACTGATGATCAAGGTAATAATGTTTATAACCCTACAAGAACAGGTTTTCCAATTGCTTTGGCACTACAGACTGAGCAAGAAGATACGAGAAACTTATTGTTGATAGGTAACATAACTGCTGGTATGACCTTCAGTGAAAAATTTTCTAACAATTTTAGTGTTGGTTTAATTAGTAACAGATATAATAGAACTTCACGTTCTATAGCGGGTGGTGTATTGCAAGGGTTTGTTGGTGATGCTAACTTTCCTGGTACTCAAACTGATAATTTGAACATAGATTTTGAATACAATGTTAACAACGTATTTACGTATGCAGATACTTTTAATGGTGTTCATAATCTTTCCGCTAGTTTCTTGTTGGAATATAACGAGAATATTGCAACAGATATGTTTGCAACTGGTAGAGGTTTCCCTTCACCAAGTATACCATATTTAGATGTAGCTGCAGAAGCAACATCTGTAGGGTCAACTGAATCAAGAAGAATTTTATTCTCTCAAGGTTTATTTGTTGATTACGACTATGATGGTAGATATATCGTTTCTGGGTCAGTTAGACGAGATGGTTCTTCAAGATTCGGACCTGATAATAAATATGGTTATTTCTATAGTGGTAGTGCAGCATGGAACATTGCAAACGAAAGCTTCATGGAGAACTCTATTTTCAATACCCTGAAATTAAGAGCGTCTTATGGTACTTCTGGTAACCAGAATATTGGTGATTTTCAATATTTAAACTTACTAGATTTCGCAAATACATATAACGGTCAAACAACAGCTTTGCCTGTAGGTGTGGGTAACCCACAAATTCAATGGGAGTCTCAAGCGATATTTGATGTAGGTGTAGAATTTGGATTATTCAATAATAGATTGAATGGTGTAGTAGATTACTTCAAGAAAAATTCAAATGAATTACTTTTAGATAGACCTATTTCATACACAGTTGGTGATGAGAACAACTCTATATTCTCTAATATTGGTGAAATTCAGAACTCAGGTATTGAAGTTTCTTTAAGTGGAGATGTTATTAGAACTCAAAACTTTAAATGGACACTTGGTGGTAACATCACTTTCATTGATAATGAAGTTATTGAATTAGTTGATGGTGAAGATATCGTTACTGGTACATTTGGTGATAACATACTGCGTGTTGGTGAAGAGATTAACTCTTATTACGCAGTTGAATATGCTGGTGTTAATCCTGCAAATGGTGAGCCATTATATTATGACTTAGACGGTAATATTACAAATGAGTTTAGTGATAGCTTTCAACAAATTCAAGAAGGTAAATCTCCAATAGCTGATTTTGAGGGTGGTTTCTTCACTGCATTCTCTTATAAAGGTTTTGGTCTAAGAGGTGATTTTGTCTATAAAGGAGGTAATTATATCTTTAATAACCAACTGCAAGAAGGTGTTGCAATTGGTAACATTGATAGCAATCAAAGAACTGATGCTTTTAATTACTGGAAACAGCCTGGTGATACTGATGTTTTACCTAGTCCTTTATTTCAAGGTACTGCTGATCAAACTTCAACAAGATTCTTAGAAAAAGGAGATTATTTACGATTACGTACCATGACTTTAGATTACAACATGCCAAGAGACATGATTGATGGTATGGGTCTAAATTCATTGAGGTTCTTTGTAGCTGGACAGAATTTATTTACAATCACCGATTTCAGCGGTGATCCAGAAGTAGGTTTAGGTTCTGCAGAATCAGGTGAGCCAGGAGATGTAGGTTTCGTACCAGGATCATTTAACCTATTTAGCTATCCAAACACAAGGTCTTATACTTTTGGTGTTGAAGTAGGATTTTAAAAACAAAAAAAAGTAAGAAATGAAAAATAACATAAAATTATTAGTTCTTTTATTTTCGTTCGGGTTCTTTATGTCCTGCGATGATGAGTTGAATGACCTACAACCGTTTGTAGAAGGAAATCCTGAAACATTTTTTAATAGTGTTTCTGCATTTCAGAATGGTGTAGATGGTGCTTACAGACAATTGTGGAACTATTATTCAAGCACTGGTTCAGGTTTGCAAGGTATTCCAGATATATTATCCGATAACGTAATTATTGCACAAACAGGTAGACGTTCTAATCAAGATTATTTCAATTACAGATATGTAGCTGGTACTGGTGGTGCGATTGATTTGTACTGGAGTGAGGCTTACGAGGCTGTAAACGTTGCCAACTTAGTAATTGCTCAAATCGACAACTTAGGTGACGGTGATGAAAAAAACAATATCTTAGGTCAAGCACTAGCTATTAGAGCTTGGGCGCATTTTGATCTTGTTAGGGTCTATGGTAAAATACCAACTCAGTCTGCAGATGCAAATGCTTCCTTAGGTGTAGTTTATATTAAAGTTGAAGATGGGGATACAGAAGATCCTTTTGCAGAACCTGTAAGAGAAACTGTTGCTAGCAACTATGCTGAAATTATCGGCGATTTAGAAAGAGCAAGTCAGTTAATTGGTGCAGATAACGGTCAAGGAAAATTAAATACCGATGGTGTTTATGCACTTTTGTCTAGAGTTTACTTATATAATGGTGAATATCAAAAGGTTATTGATGCTGCTGATGAAGTAAGTGTTCCATTGGCAACTGCAGAAGAATTAGAAGGTTTGTATACTGATGCAAATGAAGCGGGTATCGTTGTTAAGTTGGCAATTAATACTTCTTCTGAAAGTAATGGCAACAATGTCGGTGTATTATACAGCCAGTCAAATGCTACTTCTACAATTTCAGAATATGTTTTCGATTTTGATTTTATCAATAGTATTGATGAAGATGATTTAAGAAAAGATGTTATTTCTTTTGTTGGTTTAAATCAAGATAATCAATATAACGCTATCTCAAAATTTTTGGGAGAAACAGGACAGGTTAACGGTCGCGTTGATGTTAAGGTTATGAGAGCTGCAGAAGTTTTATTAAATAAAGCAGAAGCACAATTCGAATTAGGCCAAGATGCATTATCTACATTAAATGAGCTTAGAGATTTAAGATATGTAGCTTATGATGGTGGTGAAGCAGGTCAAGATCTTGAAGATGCAATTCAGTTCGAAAGAAGAGTTGAGTTGTCATTTGAAGGTCATAGATTCTTTGATTTAAAACGTAGGGGAGAACCTGTTATGCGTTCTACGATGGGAGACATTATTGATGGTACTGGAACACCTCCAGATTTCCCAACTTTAGCTGCTGACAATTTTAGATTTCAATTGCCAATTCCAATAGCAGAAATTAATGCTAACCAAAACATGGTTCAGAATCCTGGATACTAAAAACAATAGAATTATGAAAAAATATATTTTAATAATTGCAGTACTATTTGCTTTTGTTTCTTGTGAAGAAGAGAATATAGTATTTGATAATGAAAATGGACAAACTGGTGTTTCTTTTGCAACAGCAGCTTATAACGTTTCAGTACCCACCGAAGGTTTAGGTTTAGAAGTACCTGTTAATGTAACTACAGTTTCTACGGCAGATAGAACATTTGACGTTTCAGTTGATGATTCTTCAGTTGGTGCAGCAGCTAACTATGCATTGGGTTCTGTTACTATACCTGCAGGGGCTTACACTGGGATCTTAAATGTTTCTTTAAATTTTGATCCATTAACTGAAGGTGAAGTTTACAAACTAATTGTTAACTTAAATGCTCCGGCTAATGGTGTTGCATTTGATGAAACTTTAGAAATAGAGTATTTTAAGGAAATTATTTGTAATGATATTGTTGTTACCGTAAATACAGATTTATACGGTGATGAGACAAGTTGGGAAATTACAGATGCAGATGGAGCTGTTGTCGCTTCTGCTGGTCCTTTTGGTCGCGGTGTAGAAACTTATGTTGAAGAAGTGTTCTTAGAAGATGGATGCTATACATTCACGATATTTGATGCTTATGGTGATGGTCAAGTAGATGGTACAGTTACTGGTAATTATACAATTACATGTTCTATATTGAAAGTTCTTGATGGTGGTGGGGCATTCGGTGCCTCTGAAGCTAAAGAATTTTGTATAAATCAATAGTGATTTAAATACATCATTTTATTATTTAAAAAAAATCAGGCTGAAGCAATTTAGCCTGATTTTTTTTAAATATATTTTTAGTTTTTATTAACGATTATAAGTATTATCATTTTATTTCTATTCTAGAAAATGATGCTACCGGTAATGTTAATATTTTAGTTTTTGCAAATGGTAATTGTGTTTCAGCGCAACCAGCGATTTATGAATTATATATGCATCTAAATTTAAGTTAAAGCAAGATTTTCAATGATAAATAGTTTTATATTATAGAGAAAGGATTTGTATTTATCGAAAATTTTATGCACAATTCCATCAGATAATTATAACATTTTCATTACCTCATGTAAATCTAGTTTAATAGAAGCTACAAAATATAAAGCACTAGTATTCTAATTTTAAGGTTTAGGATTTATTATATTTTAAATCATTTCAATTTTGACAGTTCAGTTTTATTATTCTTCGTTTATCAAATAAGCTAAATTCCGTATTAAATGGATGTTCGGTAATTATATAAACTACTAATCCTTATTTAAGTTTTTAATAACATTTTTTAAATCTACGAATCAATTATAAACAATTAAATTGAAAAAAATTATGAATAAAATGATTAAAAAGTTTACAATCTTTACAATCGCTGCTTTTGCTTTTAATAGTGTAAATGCGCAAAATGCATATTCTCCAGTGCCAGAAGAGGGCATTGTTAATTTTGTTACTAGTAGCACTGAAATAGCACCTACAAAAGCAAAGGGAACTCCATATTTAAATGAGGAATTTGTTCATGGAGAGGTTATTGTACACGGAAAAGTTGAAGAAATAGGAAAGATGCGTTATAACGCATATAGAAATGAAGTGGAAATATTAGATAATATATCTAAAGATTCATTTTATTCGTTATTAAAACGTGCCTATATAAAAGTAGAGATAGGAGGTAAAATGTATAGTATATATACGTATGTTGATACTGATGAGTCTATTAAAACAAGTTATTTTACAGATTTAAATGAGGGTAAGTTAAAATTATTGTTCAAACCAGAAGCTTTATTAAAACAAGCACGTAGCCCTAGTACCTCTTATGAAAAGTATTCTCCGCCAACATATGTTTGGAATAGTTCTTATTATTTGTTAGACCAAACTAATGCGGATAAGGAGAACCATGCGATGAAGGTTCGGTTAACCAAGAATCAGATATTAGATTTTACAGGAACAAGAAAGGAAGAAATGAAAACGTATATAAAAGAAAACAATCTAAATCTTAGACACGAGAAAGATGTAATAAATTTTCTTAATTACTTCAATTCGTTATAAGGAAAACTTAAGTATTAAATTAAAAAGCCAAAGATGCAATTGCACCTTTGGCTTTTTAATTTCTACTAATCTACTCTAAATTCAAATAGTTCTGAATTTGAGGTATTGTCAAAAGAATCTTTGGTAATTACTTTCCAATAGTATGTAGTACCAGCAGTAATTGTTACTTCTATAGAAGATTCTGTTGTGTCACCTAAAGATGTTACCGGTGTTTCAGAGGTGTCGAACAATACTTCATAAGAAACAATATCATTATCAACATCTGATGTAGACCATTCTAAAGTAATGGTTGTTATAGCGCTAGAAATGGTAGCGCCTCTCTGCGGGCTAATAGCAACTGCAGGGAACGGGGCGTAATTTTCTATTCCTTGTCCTTGATTGTAAAAAGCCCAAGTTTCACTGGTAGCAGTAGAAGATGTTCCATTGGCTAAAGAAATAACATACCATTCATAAGGTGTGCCTCTATTTATACTTATTTCTTTCTGGCTGGTATTAGAAATGGCTGTAGTAATACTGCCTGTTTCAAGATTCTTTACTTTCACTTCATAAGAATCTGTATTTTCAGAAGCAGACCATTGAAAAGTTACAGTACTTTTTGTTTCGTCGTTTGTATTTATGACACCTTCGTTACATTCAGTATTATCTTCAGGGAAAACTAAACCAGCTGCAGCAGGATTTAATACAACTGGTGCAATTGGGTCAACCGGGGTTGGTTCACTGTCAGAGCCACCACCACATGATATGAAAAGTGTGGCAAGCAGAAATGTAAAAGTTATATATTTTAATGTTCTCATTTTCTTATGATTTTGTAATTAGATAGCGTGTTGCCAGATTTAATGTTTAAAATATAGACTCCGGTTGCTAGTCCATCTACACTTAGTTTAATTTCGTTGTTAGTCGATTTCATTTGTTTTGATAGAATACTTGTGCCATTTACATTAAATAATGAAATAGTGACCTCTGGTGCAGCATTCGTACCTAGGTAGATAGTTAAATCTCCACCTTCAATTGGGTTTGGATAGATAAACAGATCATCACTTAATACTATTTTTTCAGTATAAACTCCTTGACAATCTAATCCGGTTTTTACAGTAATCAATGTGGTTACATCTTCTAACGGCAAAGTAATTTCTTTAGCCGTTGTAGAATACATTTTCTCGTTTAGGAAAATAGTATATAAATCACCGCCAGAGAAGCTTAATGTAACCTCATTATTCAGCGAACTGATTTTAGCGGAAACAGATAAAGCATCTGGTTCGGATATGGTTAAATCAAAGCAAATTTCATAATCAACTTGACCTTCAACTGTAATACATAATTGATAATCTCCTGCAGACAAATTAGTAAATGTACTTTCGTCTGTAAAGCTATCATTTGTTGTGCCGCCAGTATTTGATAAAACTGCGTTATACGTATACGAAGTATTTGCAGCAGTAATTAAAATGCTTCCATTATTACTTGCGTTACAGGCACCGCCTGTAGTCTGAATTTGAAAGTTAGTATTCGGTAAAGAGAAAACTTCACAACCTTCAACATTAACTATAGTTCCGTTAGGTGTATCGTCACATTGGTCAATATCATTTGGTACTCCATCATTGTCGCTATCATTATCACAAAGATTACCAATACCATCTAAATCATCATCTTCTTGACCTGGGTTTGCGATTAAAGGACAGTTGTCATCAATATCTAAAATACCGTCATTGTCATCATCGGTATCACAAACATCACCTTCACCATCACTATCAGTATCTAATTGATTAGCATTTGCGGTTAAAGGGCAATTATCATCAATATCTAAAATACCGTCGTTATCGTCGTCGTCGTCGTCGGGTGAACCATCAACTACGAAGTCATCAATAATTACACCTTCTTCTGTAACAGAAGGGTCAGATTGAAATACGATTCTAAAAAGTACATTCGTTTCGCCAGTAAGGTTTTGTTCACCATTAGCGGCATTTAAGTTAAAATCATAAGCGTATTCTGTCATTTCGGTACTTTCACCTGTCCATTGTGCTCCAGGACAGTTTTGACAATCATCTGCTTCTTCAGAAAGTGCATTAGTTCTATCACTGCTATACCAATTTGGTTCACTATCGATACTTCCTAGAATATTCCAGTTACTTCCCCCGTCAATCGAGTATTCAGCATATACTATATCGAAATTTAATTCAAGGTCATATGCCATATTAAATTTAAGAACCGGAGCGATAATAGAGGTCATATCATAACAATTACTAAGAAGGATGGCTTTGGTGCTATTTGGGTAATCGCCATTTAAGTTGGTTCCGTAAACATTGCTACCAGATGTAGCTGTGTTTAAGTTTGAGCCTGTAGGTATACCCCTTTGCCATACGCTTTCAGAATTACCATCATTATATGAAATCAAAGATTCTTGTTCAGTTTCAAAAGTCTTTAGTTCACCGCCTGAACTAGGCGTGTTTAAAAAGAATCTATTTTGTAAAGTGTTGTTGTCATCATAGCTATCATTAGCAATTATGGCAGTTATCTCAATTGTAGACTCGCCAAAATTAACGGTTGTTTCTAAAGGTAGTTCTAAAGTAGCTGTTTCATTGCTTAATAAATTACCTGTCCAGTTGAAGGTTTGTGAGGTGTTGCCATCAATAGAATATTCAATATCTACAGCGGTAATGGCATTTACACCTTGGTTTTCTATAGTGGCAGTTGGTGCAAAGTCGTTACATAATACGTCATTTGAATTAGGTGTAATAGAAACTAATCTAATTTCATTATCTGGTATTTGAACTGGTATTGTAGATTCCCACACTCCTCTACCATAAGTTGAAGCTATAATTTTTTCGTCATCTAAATTAATTTCAATATCGCTAACAGCTACATTCGGAAAGTTGGTATAGTATTCTTCCCATTCCGTTAATGTGTCATCAAGTCTATATACACCTAAACTTGTACCTACATAAATTGGGTTGTCAGTATGTCTGCCTTGATGAGCAATCGAAAAAAATGCTTGATCTGTAGGTATATCAAATGTTATATTTTCAGAAGTTGTTACAGTTTCTCCGATAGTTAATTTGAAGATGCCTCTTTCCGAGGGTTGGTCGCTTTGGGCTATACCCACCCTGTCAGAAGTTGTTAGGTAAATAATATTGCTGTCGTTAGAATTAATTGCAATATCAGAAATTTCAGAATCCATCACTTTAATAAGGCTAAATGTGGCTCCGCTGTTTCGACTTCTATATAATATGTTGCTTTCAGCGGCAAATATCGTTTCAGGATTTGTTGGGTCAATTTCAATATCATCAATATTTCCTGAGCCAATGGAAGAAGATATTTTACTCCATTGATTATTTTCTAATCTATATAACGCATCAAAACCCGCATAAACGAAGCCGTCAGAGCTTATTGTTAATGGAGTTACCCAGTTCCCTTGAATGGTGTTTCCATTTGCATCAGTTGGTGCACCAATCACACCAATAGACTGCCCAGAATCGGAAGATATAAATAAACTACCCCCAAATTGTACAAATCCATAAACTAAGCTACTATTATTGGGGTCAATTTCATAATCCATTCCATCACCGCCAGTGAAAACATTCCATTGATTTTGATCACGAATAAAACCAGCATTATCTTGCAATCCACCTGTTATTTTGCCAGAATTATTTTTAGCTACAGATATTCTGTAGAATTGACTAATAGATATACCAGCTGTATAATCAATAAAAGAACTACCGCCATTTTCAGACATATAGATACCACCATCACTACCAATATATAATTTATTGTTGAAAATTTTTATGGTATGTATGTCAGCATGAGTATAACCTTGGTCACTAACATTCCATCTGTTTATTCTAGTGAAGATATCACCACCGTTTGTGCTTTTCCAAACATTTAGGCAGCCAGTATATATTTCGTTAAAATTAGTAGGTGAAACTTCAATAGCAAGATCAAACCAAGCTTGGTTTGATTCAAAAATATCTTGTTCACTAGCAGTTTTTATAAAAGATTCACCGCTGTTTAAAGATTTGTATAGTCCGCCAAAAGCAAAATTGTTACCACCAGTTAATGCTCTAAGCACATATACTCCTGAGGGGTTTGCTGCGCTTGTTCCTATTACCAATCTTCCAGAACTTGCTGGAATCCCATTAGTTATTTCTATGAAATTGTTACCGCCATCTGTAGATTTCACAAAAGTATTTGAAGTTACAGCATAAACAGTATTTGGGTCGTTAGGTTTTAATTTGAAATCTTGTATGTTTCCACTTGCTTTTACCTCCCAAGTAGTTCCTCCATCTGTAGATTTTTGTAGCCCAACACTTGTGGCTACCCAAATAATGTTTGAGTTATTAGGGTCAATGGTGATCTCGTTCATTAATAAATTAATATTTGAGGTACTAGGGTTTAATCCTGTCTCACTCCAGTTGTTTCCTCCATCAACAGATTTAAAAACACCCACGCTGTAAGAATCTGCGGCATCATCATCACCAGTTGCAATGTAGATAATTTGCGAGTTATTAGGGTCTATTGCAATACCAGATACTCCAATTTGCGGAAAATCATCAAAAAGATTAATCCATGAGTTACCACTGTCTACAGATTTCCAAATACCGCCAGCTGGTGCGCCTACATACCAAATGTTCTCATTGCTAGGGTCTACTGCTATTGCATTAACCCGACCTTGACCAGAAAGTGCACCCGAGTAGGTTTTATGGCTAAAAGGTCCAATAGCATTCCAATTTGCAGTAGGGTTGGTTGTTTTGCCTACGCTCTCATGTTTGCTTTTCCAAGAATCCCATAATTGAGAAGAAGTTGGTAGATTTCCATTATTATCAACATAATAATTCCAATAATTTTCCCATCTTTTATAAGGTTTAAAACCGCTACCTTTTTTAGAATAGTCTTTATTGCTCCAATATTCGTTGAAAGCATTCGATATGTCATATAACGAATGTGTGTTGGTAGAAGATTTTGAAGATTGTTGATTCTCGGTTAAATCTTTCATCCATGGTGCATTCTCATTAAACTGAGCAGATGCCGCTGTTATCGCTAAAAATGCGAAAACATTAAAAAACAGTACTTTCATTAACATTTTTTTATAAAAATCAGAAAAATATTCCTTAATATAATAATGTGAGCAGTTAAAATTTGATATTAGTTGGCATTCTTTTATGTTCAGGTGATCAAAGTCAATCAAACTTTCACATTTACTTAGCAACAAAAAAATTAACTTTGCAAGGGTAACAATGCTTCATGAAATATATAATTCTAGTTTTATTGTGTTTAGCTTCTTCGATTGTTTTAGGTCAAGATGTAATTGAAAAGTCTGAAAAAAAGAGAGATTCAATTCCTCTGGGTAAAAAGACCAAGCCAATAAATCCGAAAAGCAAACTGCAAAATGATTCTATTACGTTGACAATAGAGGATTATAAGATTATTTCTTTTGCAAGAGACACCACCTATTTAGATACTACACTAACTATTCAAAAAGAGTATAGGTACAATTACCTACGAGAAGATGATTTTGAATTAATGTCATTTTCCAATATCGGTCAGGCTTATAATGAATTGGGTGTAAATTTTGAAAGGGTAACAAGTTATCCAAATTTAGGCGCTATTGCTAAAGATCGTAAGTATTTAGAAAAAGAGCAGATCAACTACTATAATGTTGCTACTCCAATGACCGAGCTGTTCTTTAAAACAACTTTAGAAGAAGGTCAGTTGTTAGATGCTAATTTGGCATTTAATACATCTAGAAGGTTGAATTTTTCTATAGGTTATATCGGTTTTCGCTCATTTGGTAAATATAATGATACCCAAATAGAGTCTGGTAATTTTGTAACTACGACTAATTACTTATCTCAGAATGGAAGATATGCCCTAAGAGCCCATATAGCTGCCCAAAATATTTCGTCTGAAGAAAATGGAGGTTTGGTAGAAAAGGAAGAACAATTTGAGTCTGGTGATGAAGATTTTATTAATAGACCGCGAGTAGATGTTTATTTAGATGATGCAGATAATAAAATTTTAGGTAAAAGGTATTATTTAGATCATACCTACAAATTGGTTAGAAAACAATTAGATTCTACCCGATTTGAAAAAACTTCATTATCAATTGGTCATAGTTTTGATTATGAAACAAAATATTATCAATTTTTACAGACAGCCAGCGATACCTTATTTGGTGATGCTATTCTGAGTACTATAAATGATAAGGCAGTCTTGAAAACATTCTATAATGAAGTTAATGCTGAATTTTATAATAGAACCCTGGGTAGATTAACAGGAGGTATAAACATCTATAATTATGATTACTATTTCAATAGTCAATTTATAGAGGCAGATGGTACCGTAATACCTAATAGGTTAAATGGAACTGAAATCGGAATCGGGGGTAAGTATGAAAAGCGGATAGGAGAATTTGATTTCAACGCTGATTTGAAATATAATCTTTCGGGTGAACTAGCGGGTAATCTTTTTAATGCATCGGCTTCATATAGTATTAATGAGAATAATAAATTGAAATTCTCCTTACATACATCTGCAAGGATGCCCAATTTCAACTACCTATTATACCAAAGTGAATACCTTAATTATAATTGGAACAATAGCAATGTTTTCGAGAAAGAACGAACAAGCAGTCTAAAAGGGGAACTACTATCTAAGACCTGGGGTAATGTAATGGTCAAGTATAGTAATCTTGACAACTATACGTACTTTTCTCCTGTATCAGATGAACAAATTACTGATAAGTTAGATAATGCCTTTATCAAACCTTTACAAGAAGGTAATACTGTTTCTCATTTAAAGGTTAAATATGAGAAAGAATTTAAGGTTGGTATGTTTGCTTTGAATAATACAGTAATGTATCAAAATGTAATCCAAGACACGCAAGTATTGAATGTTCCTCAATTGGTAACCCGTAATACATTGTATTTTTCTTCAGATGTATTTAAGAAAGCGATGTACTTGCAAACAGGTATTACGTTTAAATATTTCTCCAGTTATCATATGAATGGTTATAATCCTATCCTTGGTGAGTTCTATGTACAGAATAAAGAAGAGTTGGGTGGGTATCCTTTATTAGATTTCTTTATTAATGCCCGAATTAAACAGACAAGAATTTACCTGAAAGCAGAACACTTTAATGCTTCTTTTTCTGGGTATGACTATTATGCCGCGCCTAATTATCCGTATCGTGATTTTGTAATACGATTTGGTTTAGTGTGGAATTTCTTTTCTTGATGTAAAGAATGATTCGTTTAATATGTTGATATTTAATAATCTACGGATAGTATATTCTATAAGTAGCTGTAATACATATGGTTAACTTTTTTCGTATTGTGGTTATTTCTAACCCTCGGTAAATCATGCAGTTAGTGATTGGTTAAAAAACTTTGTTTATTTTATTTCAAAAAGTGTTGTGTAGTTAAGAATAGTGTGTACATTTGCACCCCGCAAACGGTGAAGATAAGTTCTGAATCGGGAGTTGGAAAAAGGTTCATAAATATGTTGATTAGGTCTGGGAGAAAAAAGAAAAACATTTTTTTTCGATAAAAGTTGTCAGGTTAAAAAACAGTTGTA
>NZ_JBGQOO010000017.1:0-58186 GCF_052119685.1 Maribacter spongiicola
ATACCTGGTATAGGTCAAAAAACTGCATTGTTCTTAATTGTTGTCACTGACGGTTTCAGTAAGTTCGAAACAGCAGCACAGCTTTGTAGTTATGTAGGTATAACCCCCACGATACGAGAGTCTGGGAGCAGTGTAAGAGGTCGTGCACGAATAAGTAAGGTCGGCAATAGAAAGCTTCGTAATCTATTGTTTCTATGTTCTTTCAATGCCTGTAAACACAACAAGGCATGCAAAGAGGTATATGAGCGAATCGTGAACAAGGGTAAGAGCAAGAAACTGGCACTGATAGCCGTTGCCAACAAACTATTAAAGCAGTCTTTTGCTATCGCAAAATCTGGCAGACCATATGATGAAACTTACGTTTCTGTATTGCCTAGATAAATAGCAGATTAATTGAATAAAAAAAGCTCAAGAATCTATTTATTGAATCTATGAGCCTAGAATAATATTGTCTCAGATTAAAGAAGAATTTGTTTGTTTTTTACCTCAGTTCTTTGTTGTAGTGCGTTATTTAGCGATGGCAGAACGTAACGGAAGTAATAGAACACAAGGCGGTTTAGAATTAGAAGCTAAACACCAAACTACTTATGAAAATTGGTGGCTTGGAAAGTTAATTGAAACGCCTTACCTAAAAGACGGTAAAAAAATAACTGGCGTAGCTGAAAAGGTGGAATTTATCGGAAACTCTATGGTTGGTGTTGTTGAGATTACACTTGACAATGGCTTTAAATATTTGGTAGGTGGCTCAAACAAAGCCTTTAAACCTAAAAAAAGTGATGTGGTGTGCGTAGGCTAATGCACTACAACGTTCTAGCTAAGCGTAGTGCGGAGGTAAGGAAACTTTTCGTTTCCGTCTGCGCACGAAGCTAAAGCTTTTGGTTTCGCTTTTTCTTTTTTTGTCCAAAGCTAAATCCATAAGATTTAGCGACTTCATAAATATACACAGACCATTCGTTTTAGCCCTAAAGTCCGCATTACGTTTAGGTTTTGTTACCACATGTTTTTATCCGTACAGTTCTGCATCAATGAACTTATGGTCTTTGCTTAAACTGACCATAATACTATGACCAAAAAAAAGATTTCCATCATCAAACCCTAGTTGCGAACTTCCATCATGAAAGAATAAAATGCTATTTAAACTAAGGCATTTTGTAAATTGTTTATCGGACAGCGGTTCGGCATTTTCTTCAAGCCAATCTTCGTTTTTTAGTTTCAGTAATTCACTTACTATACCATCATAAATTATGACTTTGTTATTTACAAACCAATTAAGAGTTTTATTGATGTTTCGAATAAATTCCTCTTCATCAATTTCCAATTCGGTTGGGTCATATACTATTTCAACTATATTGTTGAAAATCAGAAAGGATACAGTTTTTGTAACGATAATTGACTTATTCTTATCGTTTAATATTCCCTCTGGCATGTCCTTCACAAACGCGTCAGGATTTTTGGCTTTATAATCCATTAGCGATTTGAGGAATTCTTCACTTGGCGGCTCACTTAAAGTCGATTCAGATTCAGTTTGCTCGGTTTTAAAATCCGTAATGGATAAATGGATTTTATTTTTATTCCTAAATATTGAAAATAATCCCATGCTTTTTCAAAATATGTGGTAACGGTTTTGTATAAGATTAGTTGCGTGTTTAAGCAACTAATTTAGCAAATACAAACCGAATAGAAAATCCGCGAGGATTTTCGTAAGTAGGCTTGCACTAGCAATTAATTTTATACGGTGTTGTACACCGTTTTTTTATCTCATATAATACAGATAAATCGCAAAATTTATTATTCGAGACATATCTGAATCATTTATTGTTTCATATTTATTCAGGAAATCAACTTTCATTTTTTTATGGTCAAAGTCCGTGAATTCCGCAAATTCCGATTTTGATGGAATATAATATTCTGACTTTTCATAATGTCTAATTTCTTTGAACAAGTCGTTTTTTAGGTTTCTGACATATTCCACTCGTTCTTGATCATATTTTCCAAGTCCATAATATTTTAATTTCTGTTTAATCTTTTTTTCAGCTTCTTTCAAGTCAGAAAAGTCAAATTCGTACGCTAAATCACTAAAGCAGACAAAATCATATGTTTGTTCGCTTGTTTCTGCCATTATGACTTACCATTCATTATTTGTTCAACGTATTTTCTGTGATTTTTAAATCCATTTTTTTCTGGATGCTCCAAATCAACCATTCCGTCAATTCCTGAATCATAAATTTGCCAATTATATTTTTTAGCAAGTTCAATCAGAGCATAAATTCCGTTTTCTCCGTACAAAGAAACCATAAAATTGCTGGAATGTTCGCTGTCGGCAAAAAAGTCAATCGTGAAATCAGTTCCGACTATTTCCCTGTGATTTTCGTCTTTATTGATTTGGTTAAATGAGGTTTCCAAAATTCCGCTAAAATCAGTCGGTTCTAATTGATTTTCGTCCAATTCGGCAACTAAATCAATTTTCTGTTTTGAATTAAAAAGTACAATGTCCCAACTCATTTTCTTGGTTTTCTTAAATGGTGTACAACAACAATATAAAGTAACAAGTTACTTTATACCTAATTATTATATTAAATAGTAACATTCTAAAACGGCAGGGGGAAGTAGTGTTTTAGAACCGACCAACAAGGTAGTATTTTTCTTCAATGTAGAATTACGGGTAACCGTAAAAGAAAAGTACGAGATTTAAATTAGTTAGGAGTTTAGAGTTGGGAGTTCAGAGTTCATAACCCGGAGGTCGGGGGATCGTGCCCCCCTCTCGCTACATAGTTTAAGACCAATAAAATCAACGGTTTGTGTGCGCACAAGCCGTTTTTTTATGTCGTTAAATTCCATACTTTTACCTACCGTATACGATAACGTATACGGTTTGAACATGAAACTGAACTATTCCGAACCCAAATTCTATACTGGTGGTGTCCCAATAAAAGGCTGGTCCAAGTTAACTTACAAGCAAAAAAAAGATGCGCTTGCCAAAGATTGGTATGTTTATTTCTCCTTTAGAAATTCAGAAACTAAAAAACTAGTTAGGCAAGCACCCATAAAAGCTGGTGTAAATCGTTTTAAAACAATACGTGAGCGAATTCTGTTCATGAACATTATAAAAAGGGCCTTAATGAAAAAATTAGAGGCTGGCTATATACCTAATTCGGATAATTCAAGCCTTAAATCAAATTCAAGCCCTTCTACAGCCGTAGATAAAAAAGATACTGAAACTATTCTTAACAAAGTAGAACAACCCGCTAAGGCTGTAAAAAAGACTACTACTGCCGCAATTGCTTCTACAATAAAAGAAGAACCATCCACCTCAATTCAAGAAGCATTCGATTTTGCTTTAAAAATTAAAAAACAGTCCTTAAGCCCAAACTCATATTCAGGTTACCATGGTCCACTTAAACAATTTGAAAAGTGGCTTGAAGACAATGAAATCAGTGATATAAAAGCAATTACAAAGAAAACTGTAGTTCAATATTTGAATTCAGTTTTAGCTCGGACCTCGCCAAGAACTCGCAATAATGCTAGAACTAGTTTAAGTGCAATTTTCACGACATTAGAGGATAATGAAATCATTGAAGATAATTTTATTCCTAAGATAAAACCGCTATCTACTAAGCCTACACGAAACAAAACGTTTACTCCTAAACAAGAATCTAATTTAGAGGCCTATATGAAGGAGAATGACAAACTGTTATTATCCTTTGTTCAATTCATCTCACTGTGTTTCTTAAGACCTATTGAAGTTTGTAGGTTAAAAATTAAGGATATTGATATTGCCGATAAAAAGATTTATGTAAAGGCAAAAAATAAAAAAGTAAAGATTAAGATCATTCCAGAGATTTTATTGAATTTGTTGCCAGACCTCTCAAGTGCCAATCCTGAACACTCTTTATTCACACCTTATAAAATTGGCGGAGAATGGGACATTCCTGAACGTGATAAAAGAAACTATTATTCAAAAAGATTTAAAAAAGCGAAAGATAATTTCAATTTAGGTGTTGAATACGGCCTTTATAGCTACAGACACACCTATATAACAAAATTATATAGAGAAATGCGAAAGGAACTCAATCCTAGCGAAACCAGAAGTACCTTGTTAGGGATTACCGGACATTCTACATTATCCTCACTTGAAAAATATCTACGTGATATTGATGCTGAACTACCAGAGGATTATTCTGAATTTCTACAACCATCAACAATAAATAAAGTGCAAAATGGCTAAAATAAAAATCAAATATTTTGGTTGTTTAAAAGGTGAGAAACTTAATGAGCTATCATCTGATCAGAGATTAAAACTTTTTAAAAGCAAAAATTTATACGTTACATCTAGGGTTCTTAATCTGACATCCAACACCGCTATTAACTTATTGGATGCTAGCAAGTTCAAAGTTATACAAGAGCCTTCAAAAGAATTATTAAATACATATTACATGTTTTTAAAACAAGCCTATCAAGAAGATATAAATAATGTCTTCTTCAACTTTTTCCATCAATTCAATAACCATATTATTGGGTTAAAGAAAAAAGAAGCAAAAAGGGTTAGTAGATTACTTTACTTAAATATCATTAATAATAAGCAAGCTCCTAGTTTTGATATTGTTCACATGTTAGAAAACGCTAATGGTATTCCAAAACTTGAGAATACTCCAAAAATAGACTTGTATTTCATGAAACGTGATACAATGAAGTATAGAATTATTGAAGAATACCCAAAAGGACTAGATGAATTTTTAATTGGTGATACCACTCATTTCGAGAAAAACTTGAAAGACAATGTTTCCATTATAAAAGAAGTTATTCAGTTCGAAGGAGAATTGAAAATCATATTGGCATTGAATGAGGAATACAAGTTTGAAAAACGTAACATCATCCAATCAATTCCAAAGGATATTGGAGATGACAAAAATCAACAAACTACTTTAAATAAAATTGGATTAACAGCAACAATGCCTACCGATGAAGAAATGGATACATACCTAATGGAACATGTTTTCAGTAAAAAAAAGTAATATAATTATACTGTCAAGTTCTTATCAGCTTTATAATATTATGTAACACTAATTCAAGCTAAACTTATGGAAAATCCTTTCGAAATCATAAATCAGCGCCTGGAACGAATTGAGCAATTATTGGATAAGCTAATCTCACAAAATATAAATGATTCTAAGTCTAATGACAATAAACCGATGACTGCGAAAGAACTTGGTATATATCTAAACTTGTCTGTTTATACAATCTATGGTTTAGTACATAAACGCTCCATACCATTCATTAAAAAAGGAAAGCGATTATATTTTCAAAAAAGGGTGATAGATGAATGGTTAGAATATAGTAGGCAGTTAACAAGAGAAGAGCTTGAAGTAAAAGCAGATGAGTATTTATTAAGAAATCCTCTATAAATTTCACCTTTATTCAGTAAATGAACTTGCCTCATATGTATGTACAGGTACGCTCTTAGTTACCATGTACTCCGTAATAGCTTTCAAAGTTTTTCCATTCACAGGATGTAAGCCAGGAGCTGTAAAATACTCAATCTTATTTCCAGACTTATAATACCAAATTAATGGTTTCCGAGTCATTTCGTCAAAAAATTCAGTAGTTAAATCAACTTTAACTTTTCTAAAATTCTCTAGTATAACTTCGTCCAAAGGAACTATGCTTTCTTCATAACTTACTTCACAATCGACTTTTTCATAACGGTCTACTTTCCAGACCATACATAACGTTTTTTTATTCTTCTCGGTCAAACCTAAAATCAATCCAATAATTAATACTAGACTAACGGCTGCCAACACTTTCAAATTCTTTTTCTTTTCACCATTATTTACATTAACACTAATCTTACCCTTCCGATTTTGTTTAACATAATCTGCATATGAATTAAAGCCTAAATACTTACAAAGGTCATTTATGGTATGTTCATTTTGGTCTCCTATACTACCTCTTTTTTCTAGATATTTATCATATAGCCTTTCAATTGTCTTTGCACTTATAGAAGTAGATTCTGCGATATGATTACTCAGGGCGTATCTGGAATGTTTTGGGCATTCATTTTTTGCCTTATCAAAAACCTTCTCAACTATTTCTTTAATAATTGCTCCTTTCATATTTATAAAAATACAATTTTAATAATTCACCACATATCAATTCATCTCTGAAAACCCCTGTTTTCATTGATGTCGAATAGATGTCGAACACACGTCGGGCTTTTGTCTGGTCTATAATCATCAACATCTCTTTTCTTTGCTTCAAATTGATTTAAGACTATGATTTGCTACCATAGTCTATTAATAAACCAATCTCTCGGAAATCTAAAATGCGGTCGGTGATTAGCCCGATTGAGAAGTAGCTAAGCACTACCGTATTTGGATTTCCACTTCTCAAACCTGGGAGACGTCCCTTCATTTTAATGTGCGATTTACATCGCAATAATTCACTGATTTCTAATTCGGTCAGCCATTGGTATGTCCAAAAATCTTAAACAAAATGAAGAAAATTTATATAGTTGTATTTACGATAATCCTCAATTCTGTCTTTATTTCATGTGACCCACAAGACCTATCTGAGAATGAAGTTGAACTTCAAGCCTGCTGTGGTGATGGCGGAGATATTCCACCTCCTCCACCACCGCCAGATCCACCGGTTAATTAATACAAAGTGTATTAAAGAGGATTGAGTTACTTAAAGCTTAATCCTCTTTTTTATTCCGCAAGTTCTTTAATACTAAAATTCAATAAAACTGGCAGATGATCCGACAATTCTCTTGCACTAGTAATATTCTCACAGGCTTTTACAAAATCAATCACATAACTACTTTTGAGTACAATTTTATTTGAATAGAAAATATTATCAATTGGGTAATTCAAATAACCATCAGTAGTAGCACAACTTTGCTTCAAAGTAGTCTTTGCATCAATAACCGTAGCATTATAACCCTGCGTTCTCAAACCAATAAAAACTTCCTCCTTTTGGTCCACATTAAAATCACCTGCAAGTAATATTGGATGTTGAAAGTCATCTGATTTCAGATAATCTGTAATTGCCAATATTTCCCTTTCCGGATTTTTATCATGTGGTCTAGAGTGAAAGTTAATTACGGAAAGCTTACGACCCTTTACATAAAAATCAAGAAAAAAAGGTTCTCTATCTACAAGGGAATCCAACTCAGTAATCAACGCCCCCCTATTCTTTATCTTAATGTTTTTTGTCTTCCAAATAAACGCATAACGCTCCGTTACATATTTAGGGCTATTGGTTGGGTTACTTATCACATAATCCCATTTAGCTCCTTTTCTATTCAGATTATCAGCAAGCTTTGCGACGGCTTGTGCTCCTCCATAACCGGACACAACTTCTTGTATAGCCACAATATCTGCATCGCGAACAATTTCAGCCATTCTATCTAATTCTTCGCTGTTTTTGGTCTTACCAAAATCTCTAATATTCCAAGAAATTAAACTGATTGGTTCTTGGGAGAAAAGGTTGAAACTTAATAAGTAAAGAACTAAACAGATAGTTCTTCTAATTGTATTTAAATGCATCTAATAAAATATTTCTTTTATTTTCTGTAGTTCCATGGGGCAATTGGATTATCATCTTGCCAAAGACCAATTCTTAAATTTCGAGCTTCCTTTTCCAAAATATCGTAGCTATGGTCATCAGAATGTTTTTTATAGTGCCAAGCCATACCTAATCTAACCATTTCTTTATTTACATTAAGACCTTGGTCATTATATATAACAGCAATTAGTCTTCCATACCCATCATATTTACCTTCTGTATGTATCTTTACCATTTGACCAAAACATAAATCTGAAAGGGTAATTTTCGCTCTATTGCCATATGGTTGCTTCCCTCTTTTCTCAGGGGTGTCTATGTGAGCTAAGCGTAATTTGATGGGTAATTCATCATATAATATTTCAGCAGTATCGCCGTCGATTATTCTAATGATTTTTGCATCTAAAATTTTATTTCCAGGAACATTACTCTTTCCAGTATCGGCAGATTCTGTAATAGATTTTACTGGATTTTCAACAACGGCTTCCTTCTTAACAGTAGAAGGAGGTCTATTTCTCCTACAGCTAAGACTAATCAATAACATTAAAATGTATAGTAAATTTTTATTCAAAATAAATTACCCCTTTATCATAGTCAATTGTAACCTTCCCAAATCTAGATAATGCAGATTGCCCCAATAACAATGGTGCTTGCAAATTATGTACAACGGAGGCTTTTACATTAGTCATTGTGTGACTACCTATTTTTACAGATTTCAAGTTAATTTCTGTTCCTTCAGAAATATTCCCGGTAGCATCTTGAAAATACATACTCCCCAAAATATCTTCTTCATTTATTGCTCCTTGCTTAAAGAGATATAATGCCTCTGTTTCTGAAATAGAAATTATACTTGCTCCTGTATCAAAAATAAATTTCATTGAAATACCATTCACTTCTGTTGGTATCTTATAAACACCATTTTCATAAATCATTTTAATTTCTGACCCAGTAATTTTTCCCTCTCTATTATTAGGAACACCTTGTTGATGTGTACCATAATTAGGTTTCTGACTATTGCCTCTATTAGGTCTCTTACAAGATGAAAAAACGATTAAAATTACCAGTATAATTAACCTCATAATCTACTACTTACTTTAGGTATTATTTGAATGGAAAACCGTTTATTTTTCTCTTCATCTTCTTCTCTACACAATCCATTGAATCCACTGCCTGCAATCAGAACTTCTACGTTAGATTTTCTAAAATCTATTTCATTTTCAGTCCATAAATTATATACCGCCAAAGCCCTATCATAACTTCTCGTATAACCAAACTTTGTGTCAGGTGAGAATTTCATATCGTATGAGTTCCCCATGTTACCTTCGATTATTACTAAATAAGAAAAGTCTGGGTTATTCTCTTGTAGCGTATTTAAAAATTGTTCGATTTTTTCTCCCACCTCTAAGGTTACCTCTCTATATTCTGGTAAAATTTCGGTTTTGTTAGGTTCAAAAATTTCAATACCCATTAAGCTTGAAGCAACGTATTTTTTACATTCTTCCAAGTAGTGAAAATCATCATCGTTTTGTAGCGCTTTAAATTGCTCTTTTAACTGAACAATCTTTTCTAATTCTTCTTTTTCTGCAATAATCTTATTCTGCTCAACACGCAAATAAACTACAGTCAGAACAAACAAAACAAGCATTATAAAAAATAGACTTGTCATTAAATCTGCAAAACTCACCCAAAAGAAATCACTACTTTTTTTCTTTGCTGCCATTAGTAAGTTAATAATTTATAAATGGCTACTAAGCACGTTATAATACCGATACTTAGAAATGCAATTGTACCAATATTGATAATTTTAGGTCTTTCAACAACTATTGATTGGGTCTTTATTATCTCTAATAAATCTTTTATCGTATCATCATGGAATGATACACTCTTTTTAAGTCCAGACAGCTCAGAAGATACTCCTTGTAAATTGTCCACATCACTCTTAACTTCTTTTACATTAGACATTATAGCTTTAATATTTCCGCTCTCATCATCAAAAACCTTTTCAGTTTTTGCCTTTAGATTTTCAAAAAGCTTATTGAAGTCAGAAGATATTTCTACATCTTTTTTATTAAATTCATCTTTTCTATTCTGGAAAGAAAGTGATAATTCATCAATCATCTTACCTGTATTTCTATCATAGTCAATCATTCTATTATTGATAGCTTGTTCCCTTTCATCAAAATTCTCAAAATGAGAAGCCAGGTATTTTGAATTATCAGATATATGAGAAGCATGACTATCAAACTTTTTTACCATTTCAGAAATATCCCCAACCTTATCCAATTGATTATTTATAGTAAGGTTTAATTGTTCGGTATTTTTGAGTAAACTATTGGTCTTTAATAAGTACTCTGATAAATCTTTAAGGTTTCTAAAAGAAGATTTTAATTGCTGCATAACATCTATATTATACTTAGCAATATTCGCAACATCAATTCTTTTTAATTCTTCAACTACATCTAACTGGCTATCAAATGTATCTTTAACTGCTAAAATAATTCCACTAAACTGATTCATATTTGTGGTAAAATCAGAATTAAACTTTAATAGGTTGGTTTGTAAAGTGTGTAAACTTGAAGTTGTATTCTTAGAAAGAATAGGAAGTAATTCTGTTTGAATAAATGTGAACAAATCATTTTTTTGATTCTCTACAGATTTCCTTATACTCAAAAACACAATGTTACTAATCACCGTCAAAATCAAACCAAAGACACTAGCTATCATTGCTATTTTAACCCCATCTAATAAAGAGTCAATACCTGTTAAAAGTTTTGTGTTTTCATCAGGGTCGCTTTTTGCAGTTGTTAATGCTCCAATAATAGGCTCAACTGTTTCCGGTGGAGCAATGGTAGGCATAAAATACAACCCTCCAATAATACCCAGCATAGTACCCATTAAACCTAAATAAAGGGGTGTAGGTATACTACTGGTAATTTGATCATCGGTCTTGTCAATATTTCTATCAACTATATCCTTAACCAACATAAAGTCGCTAATTGCACCTTTATTTCGCAGTAAATAATTATTAATAGATTTTAATATCTCGTTTTGAGATTTATTCTTTCTACCCTTAAAATCAATAAGCGATATATTCATTTTACTTTTTCGTTTATAAAATACTTACAACAAGTAATTTTAATTATAGAATTTCTTCATCTTGTTCCTCTAAACTCTGCTCAGGGTTTGAATCATAATATTCTTTTTCTTCATCGGAAACGTATTGAACATTATCTGGTACTGCTTGTATATAAGCCTCTGGAATATTGTCTGTTAATATCTCTCTTAAAGTGATACTATTAATGTATTCTTCAGGAACAAATGCGTGTTTTATTTGGTAGTTTTTAATATTACCTATAGACTGCTTATAAGAGAGAATTCTAATCATGTTCATAACAAAAACAATGACTTGAATAACTATGATAATTCCTATTATGATATTTAAAATTTTCTCGTCCATTATTGAAATTTTATGGTTGCCTTATTAGCTTCTTTTACAACCCAATTACCATCTATGAGTATAGCTAGTCCTTTTTTCGTAGTAATTATTTCTCTACTAAAGTCTTTATTTGAATTCTCTTGATTACAAACCCTATACAAATATTCATCTGGGGCATTGGTAACTTCTCTGGTAATGAATTGATCAACAAGTTCTATTTCAAAATCTGCAGTAAGACCATCTTCATGTACGTTTAGCTTATAAATAGTTTGCCCAGATAAAGGGGAAGAAGACACCGGAGAAAATTTACCCTCTGTAGTTGGTTTTCCTGCATATAAAACTTGTGGCACTTTCGGTTTTTCGACAGGTATTAATTCAATCTCTGGTGCTTTTGGTTCATCTATAACAATGCTTTTTTGTTGCTCCGGCTTTCTGTATGTATTAACATTTGATCTTTGCATTGGTTTAGCTTTTATTGTAGAGTTTATACTTTTAAGCTCATTCAATTCTCGAGTCAAAGCACTAATACTACTCTTGCTTATTTTAGATTCACGCTCATATCGTTCTTCTAATTCATTGCGTTTCTTAATCGTTTTCCTCCACATCACAAATAAAGTAATAGTAGAGATTAGAAAAAATAATGTTGGAATCATCCAATAATTATATGAGGGTCTTTTCTCAGTTCTTTGAATATTAGATTTTTTAACAACTACAGCCTGTCCCGGTTCTTTCTTCTCTATATTTTGGACTATTTTTTCCGGTTGCTGAGTTGGAAGAAATTCTTTCTTTAAATCAGCATATTCTGAAGATTCATTTAATTTAAGTGTCTTATAAGATTTTACAATTTCAAACTTAGAAAACAATGAATCCAATACTTTTGGTTCGTAATTTTTTAAAGATTCAATAGGTTGACTAATATTTTCAAATGTTACCCCCCAATTTTTTTTAAGTTGTGTAGTGATTTCTGAAAAAGGTATTGGCTCTTTGATATTATTTTTTTCTAATAATTCCATGTAAACTTGGAAATCTTTCTCCTCTTCTTTACCTAAAGATTTCTTTCTGTTTCTATGATTTCTCATAGTAATGCCAGTAACTTCTGCATTCACATAGTCCACAATATCATTCCACTCCTCCTGTGAAATCTCTTCTATATCGTTATCACTTTTATCCTGTGAAAAAAGGCTACTAGCTATCAAGCAAGCAATAAAAACAAGTTTGTATAATGCTTTCATAATTATCTTTCTCTATTTACCAATTCAAATGCTAATGACCCTAAACTACCGACCAATGGATAAAAGAATAGCGTTTCACTAATTTCTTCATCACTTTGTTCTTTTAGTTCTTGTATTTTAGTCTGAATTCCCATTTTCAAATTATCCTCAGCTTTTTCATATAAGAATGTTTTTGAAAACTCCATAGCATCTTTTTCAATACCAAAAGTATCTCTGAATGGTATTTTAGAATTCATGCTAAAAAAGAAGTCTAAAAAGTTGGTATACGTTTCCAAAGCTTTTACTTCTAATTTTTCAACCTTGTCATAGGTATGACCTCTTTCTCTTTCAAATAACACATCTTCAGAAATAAGAACCTCTTTAATCTCCCTTAATTCTATTTCTGTATCAGCTTCAAAATATAAACTACCCTTACTTGCAAGCTCTTTTGGGTTTTCTGGTAATTCTAACTTAATTGCATAAGTTTCATTAGAATCAAAAACCTCATTTAAAACAAGACTAATTATCTTTTGTAGGTTTTTCTTATTGCTAGAAGAGTCCAACACCGATAATAATTTTGAAGCTGTACCTGAAAATATAAAGGTGTGCGGTATTGCAATATCTTTAGAGTTAAGCAACTGAGCCACATGGTATATTTGCGAAGTGTAGAATAATAAGAAGATTATTTTCAACTCTGTATCACCTTTCAACTGATCAAGAAAATTTATGGTAATATTCTTGTCTAACAACTGCCTGTTATTTTCTAAACTAAAAAAGGCATTCACTATGTCGTTAGAATTGTTTCTTGCTTTAATTCCGTCTAATATATTCTTCAGACGTGCCTCTTTGTTGGATTCTAATATGGACTGAATTTTAGTGAAATATTTATTTACGAATCCGTTAATATTGATATTTCTCTTATAATTATCTCCGAAAATTGCATCACCCGCAAACCTATATGATGAAAATAGTATTGGTGAATTATTTTGATATATCGCTACATCAGATGTCCCACCACCTATATCTATTGATACTACAGGTTTGAAAGATGGAACACCTAGTGCGCCAGTATAGTAATAAAAAGGGGTCAAACTCTCACATACCTTTTGAATGCTTACTTGTTTTCCAAAATATTTATGAATAGTATTTTCCCACTTCTCTTCTAGTAATGACAATTGAAAGACTGACATACTAGCCGGATATGACCAAATAATTTTTGTTTTGTCCACAGCTCCATTATTAACCAAAACTGTATTCCTAATCATTTTAATTAATTGCTCAAAAAAGCCTTCTAAAATGGCTGCACTGTTATTCTCTGTATTCCATTTCAAATTGGTTTTCACTTCCGTATTTAATGCAAAAGAATAACGCTCGTATTTGAAAGGTATATTTATGTTACCCATTGAAAAAACCGGTCTATTAAAATCAGTTTTTCCATGATAACTTATTGCTGTACGTTGTGGAAGTTCAAACTCTTTATTTGCTGCAATTTCTTCTGGCAACACATCATCTTTACTTAGTTTGAGATAAGCTTCATCATAATCTGAATCTTTAATTAACCTACCACAATGGTAAGGTTCATTTTTTACGATTTCGAATGGTTGGGGTATACCATCATTAACTTTGTACTCTATATGTGTATTTGTTGTACCAAAATCGATAGCGAAAGAAAACTGCGATGTACCGTTACTGACCTTATTATTGAATTTAGGGATTAGAACTCCATTTGCAAAGCCATGTTTTAGCCTTATGTAGCTGAAATTTTCATTTACTACATTAGCCACCATATTAATATTCTCTTCCTTCTTGAACCTTCTTTGAACCTGATTTACTGCGCTGATTAATTCATTTTTAGATGTATAGTATTCAAAATCAAAAATATTATTTTCTAAAAGTGGAATTCTGTCAGCATCATAATATGCTATATTATATTCTGGCTGAATAGATTCTGGAAATTCATAAAAAGGGGTTATTGCTATATTTATTCTATTTTCAATTACAGCTCCTTTGTTATCTACTTCACTAAACTCTGGTTTGTGCGACTGGTTTACAGGGTTGTAATAAATTCTTTTAAAAGTAATATGATTCCCATTTTTTACTGGCACCCTAAGAATAGCCTCTACACTGCCAGCTGGTAACGATTTTAATTCAAAAACTCTTTCTCCATTAATCACACTCGATAAAAATTCTGTAGAGAAATACTTAAAGAATAAAGGCTTTAACGGAAGAAGAAAACTCTTTTCTCCATTGTAATTACCCTTGTCAAAATAAAAATCATCAATAGGGTATTCAGTTCTTATAATAACAGGCTCTAATAAATCACTAATTGTTAAATAAGGGAACTTGTTTCCATCAAATGGTAAAGTACGTTCACTGATAGGTGTAGCATCATAATGTGGTGTCTTATCTGTATTTTTCCAAAAATCGGTAACATACATTAAGTGACCAGAAAAATTATCGTTTGGTAATACCAACGGTAATAATTCTTCATCAACATTATTTACTGGTTCAATTACAAAATTGCTCTCCTTTATTTTGTCTCTTTTATCTTTTCCTTTCTTTAGAGGTGTGTTTAAAATTTCAACAACTTCGCCACCTCCATCTATATTCAAATCTGATAATGACTTATAAAAACTAACCGTTTCATTCTTTATAGAAGTTCTTAACTCTGAAGATAACAACGGAAATATCGTAGATAGATACTCATCAACTTCTTTAAATTTTGAGCTAAAATTTGGCAAACTATCTTGTAAAGAATATAGATATTTAATATACTCGGGATCCCTCTTATGTAATGGAAAATACTCACCATCTAAAAAGATATCAGATCCATCCCCAAAATCTAAATTGTAGGTATTGGCCGATGTAAAAAATAAAGATGCTGGTGAAGTACCACCTATAATATTAATAGGGTTTTGACCGTCTTTATAATTAATTAAGTATAGCTTACTGTTGTAATCAAAATTATAGGCTGCAGCATCCTGCTCAAAATACAATCTTAAACTTTCTCCTAATAATTTATGACTAGGATTACCATTGTTTAACAATGCATCTAAATCCGTTTTCGGATTCCAGCTTATAATCTCTATTTTGTTTTTGAACTTTTCGTAGTTGAAGAATATCTGACCGATATCTAAGGCATCAGACACCATTTTATGGTGAATGGTATCGCCTTCAGGCTGTAATTTTGCCACCACATTAAAAGCTGTTCTAACTAAATCTATTCTTGCAAACGGACTAGGTATAGATGTAATCTCCCTTGACGAGTGCTCGCCATTAGGGTCTTCAATAGCTGCAATAGCCTTATCATTTAATGGATTGGAAGCTTGCCAATCATATAAATCATTACCGTCATGAAATCTAAATACTTTTGCCATGTTGCTATTTTTCTTTAACTAAATTTTCAGTTGCCAAGTAGAAATTTTCAACAAACCGATTTTCAATATTTACAGACTTATTAATTTGCTTAGATGTTTTACTCAACTTCTCAGTAAAACGTTCGTAGTTACTAAGACCCTGTAGAAATCCTCCATTCTTTAATTGAATTCCTTTTATACTATCCAAAACATTTTCATTGCTTTCTTCTAGGGTAAAAGGATTAAAGCCTCTTTCGTTTTCTGACATCTGTACCAGCCACTGCCAATAGGCATCATTAAAACCTCTTAATGTCGAGTAAAAATCTCCTGCTAAGAAATTTGAATTTATACCAGTGTTAGCAGCAAAATTCATATCTAATTTATTTCTCAACTTCGTTTTACAGTACAAATGAAACAGATAATATTGCGTAAGAGGTTTGAAAATAGTATGCTTGGTCGTATCGTTTAAATCATTGAATGTTATACTATTGACATCATTCTCAATTCCAAACTCCTTCACTACATTTTCATCACTTTCTGGACTGTTTGCGAAGTTTAAAATGGCAAGTGCAGATGCCAACTCTATAAAATGTGCGTCGTTTTTTTGAGCAGTACTACCTTCATTATTCTCATAGTCTTTATTAACATCATCACCTATGTAGTACATTGCATTTACACTATCGTTAACACCATGTTGATAATACCTAAGTGCAGCTTTTGTTTTAGATACGAATGTAGATTTCTCAATATCACTGCCCTCATCTTTTCTAACTCCAAAATATGGTAAAACAGAAATAGCTCCTATTTGTGCACTTTGTAACAGTGAAAAATTGTCCAGTGAAGAATCCGCAGAACGAATGTTCTTAAGTAATAGTGGAAAACCAGAAGCTCCTGTACCCCCAAAAATAGAAGAGATAATAAATATTTTATCTCCTTGAGCGAAGCTACTTGCAAATGCCTTAAAATCATCAGATTGATTAAACTGATTTAACACCACGCTACCCATATTTGGGTTTCCCTTAAACCCGACCTCCATATCTGCATTTAAGTTCTTTTCACTAAAAAGAAGCGATATTAAAGCCTTGTTTTTACTATCTAAAGTACCATAGTCTATAAACTCTTTAAATCGTTTGTTAGAATTCTGAACCTTAATACTAAAATTTGGAGTTAAGGCATCGATTGGCGTTTTAAAGAATTCGTTTTTTGATGAAGTATCAAAACTTAATTCTTTTCTAATTTTTTGATAATGCCTTAATATATTGGTAGTCTTACTGACATCACCATTAGCAGAATCTGGGTCAATTATTATAGGAACTATTGAATCGCTTTTACAAGCAACACCAGATGCTAATAAAAAACTCAATGATTTAAGTACTCGTGCACCAGTACCTCCTATTCCGAAAACGTATAATTTGGACATATTTTTTTATTTAAAAAGGTACATGAGATGAGTTAGTGCTTTTCCATTTTATTAATAGAGAAAACAAGAACATAATGATGCAAGCGTATACCATATTGGTAGCTGAAAAAATTAGATTTTCAACAGTGTAATCTGTGGGTAATTGACCTACTTCATAGAAACTATTTTCTACAGTTACGTAAGCAATAACAAATGCAAAAACACCTACTATCAACAACCATAGTGACCACACCCATAGCTTGCTGGTTTTTGGTCTATCAAATACATAATAGTATAAAAAAGTACATACTAATACCATAGGCACTGTGTATAGTGCAACAACAGTGTAGAAGTTATTATCATACATTATGGTTGAGAAAGTATCCAAATAATTGAAGCCCCATAATTCATAAACATTAGCAATTAAATTTGACATTATTTTCTGGTTTTTCGTTTTAAAATGATTATTACAATTAAGCCGATAATAAGTAGTACAAAGAGAATTCCAAATACTGTTCCTAGAAAGGAACTTGATTTTGGTTTTTCTATGGTAATATCTATATCAAAATAGCTTACTTTTTTAGTGGCTTGTAAATAAGCTTCTGAGATACCGTTTATTAGGTAATCAAGACCAAAAGTTTTGCTTTGCTTATTTGTATTAATAGTTAAGTCGGTATCATCTAATAGACTAGATTCTTTTACCCATTGTGGAATATTATTTTTAAGTCGAAAACTTAGATTTTCACTATTTGGATTTGTCGATTGAAATATAAAAGCATGTGTAGCATTAAATGCCATATAGTTTAAATCTGTTTTAGAAATTGGCTGCTTCTCTCCGTTGCTGAAAATTATATTCCCATCCTCTATTTGTCCTATTTCAAATAGGGTATAATCATCATTCTCCAGTTCATAATTTTCAATATTGGTGATGTAATTATTGGTTACAGCAAGTGATGATAAATCGACAGCAATTGCCATTTGAAAAGTAACATCTCCTCTGCCACTATCTTCCACTTCAATTTTTCTTACCTGACCATTAATTTCGCTACCTCTAACTGGCTTAATTCTTCCAACATTATAAGTAGAGCTAAGCACAGTAAAATCTTCAACTTTAAAATCCTCTGCAGTAAGTAAATATTCATTAGAATACCCTTTATACTTAGGAAACTTTGGTCCAATTTGTTTAGTAAATTGCTTGATAGTACTCTGTTCGCCTATAACAGCTAAATAATAAGGTCTTAGCCCATTAAAACTTTTACCATCATCATTAAAATCATAATACTTGCCATCATAATCACTCGTATACTGATAAACATTGGTCGTGAGTTTTTGTCCTTCTTTATCTGCTGTTAAAAAAACATTCCTTGTCAAGGCTTGTTGTTCCCCTAAAAGATTAACCGTATTTCCCTTTTTAATGGAATAAATAAAGTCTGAAACTAAAATTGAAACACTATTTTCTTCTATCTCTGACGTTACTTGTCTAAAAATGTCATTTAAATCACTTGAACCTGTTTGCCCAATCTTAATAGAATTAGGACTTAACTTATCGGCAAAATTGATAACTCCTGTCTTAATAGGGTTGTTATGTATTTTGGTATTAACAAAATAAATCTCAATATTGTCTTCGTTATACTCATACTTCAAATCAACCAGTAAATTCTGAAGCATATCCTTCAACTGTGTTCTTCCATTCACATAGCCGAACATGCTCCCCGAATTTTCTATATACAGTTTAACTTTTAAGGCTTTCTGCTCTATTATGGTAGGTTCAGGTGTTTCTACACTAGCTGTTGTATCTATCGCCACGGCCGGCTCTGTCTTAGTCACTCTACGTTCTGATCTTTCACAAGAACAGAAGACTAGTAATAGAATAGTGATAACACTAAATTGAAATAAAGTCTTTCTCATTAAGAAGTTTCCTTTAGTAATTAAGTGCTAAATGTAAAGCGACCTTATATTTTATGTTTACGGGATTCCGTAAAGGGGCTATATTTTTTATTCTAATCGATGATTTACCACCCTAGATATCGGCTTAACATCATATAGTGTTGGATGATATAGTAAAATAAATAGAGTGATTACGGGAATCCGCAATAGTTATTAAAATATAATATTGACTTTAGTATTCTTTAAATAGTGGTAACCCTAAATCATCTAAGTAATAATGAAGATTATAGTCCTAATCAAAATAACTCTAGCACTACTCTTCTTCTTATGCCTACTAGACATGCCCTACGGCTACTTTCAATTAGTACGCTTTTTAGCATTAGTGGGTTTTGGATTTTTAGCATACAAGGCAAATGAAGAAGACAAAAGCGAACAGGTATTTATTTATATAGCCCTTGCCCTACTCTTTCAACCTTTCTACAAAATAGCTTTGGGTAGGGAGATTTGGAATATGGTAGATGTTGTGGTTGGTGTAGCGTTACTAGCCTCTATATTATTAGATAAAAAAAGAATAAACTAATCCCCCAATATCCCTTTTTGCATCAGCATTTGATTATTAGAATAAAAAGGAACATCCGTATTTCCTAAAACAGATGCAGGAACGTTAGCCAATTCATTTAGATTATCCATTGGAACAATTACTGTTTTAGCCCCATTCTCAGAAAGCATTGTAATTTTATCTGCAAAATTTATGGCTCTTTCAACAGCTCCTCCAACAGATAAATTACCAAGTACTGCTAATCCTGGTTTCAGATTTTTCTTATAAATAGCTGATATCATAGCCATATAAACAGCAGAACCAATACCCGTAGACATACTTGCTCCTAACATATTTGTTACTTGAATGGACACATCGAAGTTCTTTAATGAGTGTTGCTCATTTAAAATGCTTTTTTCATTTGCCTTGATATAAAGGAACGTATTTTTTATATTCTCTTTTACTTGTGTATTACTTACTCCTGAAATATTTAGTTTCCCTGAGCCAGAAGTGATAACCGCTTCAATTCTTACCAATGCCATATTTTCTCCGTCACTAGTTGATGTATAGCAAACACCTGGTGGCAATGGCGTATTTTCAATCAGGTTAGACCCTTTTTCTTCAGGAAGTCCAACATAATGTTCTTCTTGCGTCTCTTTATCTATGTATGAGAAATTGGTGTCCCAAAACTCCATACCTCCAATTCTTTTTAATTGTTCTTTTACCCTTCTACGCATCTCTATAGCCAATTCTAGATACTCTCTTATATCTTCTTTTGTGAATTCGCCATTAGGATGCATTAGTTTAATTAAACCCGATACGGTCTTTTTAACTGGTTTTGTATCTCTTTGCTTTAAATGAGATCCTAAAGAAAAGAATTCATCCAATGCATCTGTATATGTTACTTTTCTAAAAGACTTCAAACATTCAGAAAAATAATCGGTACTAAACCCAAAATTACTTGTGAAATTTGAAGGCGAGAATTTTATCATCTCCCAACCAGGTAGGTAAAAGTGTATTCTATCTAAAAAGGCTGTATCATTATTTACTTCATCAGATAATGCACTAAATAAATGGCTGGTTTGTAAAACTGTTTCTACTGGTTGGTTGATATTTCCATTTAAAATAATTGATGCAACACCTGTAATTTCCCCTCCAGCACCTGCTCTTGAAAAAGAACCAGATTCCATGTAATCTTTCATTAATGGTATTGCATCTTTTTCCTTAAATATTTTGTCTGTAGCCTCATCAAAACAAATTGCATCCCATTGACCAACAGCTCCTACTTTGCCTGAACCACCGTGAACAAATAATTTAGCAACAGTACCTTGACCACCTGAAACTAAAACTGCATATGGGGTCAGCTCTTTAAAAACAAATGATTTACCGGTAGAACGAGGACCAAGTTCTACAAAGTTAAAGTTAGCTTCTACCATTGGTATTAACCTAGAGAGCAATAACATTTTAACTCTCTCTGACATTCCTTCTGACTCTGGCTCATAACCACAACTCCTAAGTAATACATCTAACCATTCTTTTTTAGAGAACTCACTTCTTTTATTAATCAGCTTAGAATTATCAAAGGTTGATAATTGTATTGGTTTTATATCTTGAATTACAAAGGGTGTTCCTTTACTCCCATCTTTGGAATAAGCATCATATTCAATATCAATAATAGCCCAAATACCACCCATTAACATTTTGTCGTGTTCTGTTACCATAGCATCAGAAATCACACCATTTTTAATGTTACTATTTTGTAGATGCGCCCAATAAACATCTTTTGCAGTATCTAATTTTACTGAGATTTTATCTATGATTTTATACGTACCTTTTTCACGTATTCTAGATTGAATTAAATCGCTTTCTTCAGGGTTTACATAATGCTCAGAAAGAATTTTCTTCACATTTTCCATACCCTCTCTTATTTTTTCTTCATCATCTGTAGAACATGAATTAGCAATCAAATACTCTAAAACAAAGACGGGTACATTAGCACCAATTTTTACTGACCTTACAAGGTCTTTCTTTACAACATACCCTCTAAAGTTGTCTAATAGCTTATTATCTAATTGATCTAAAATTATCATGCTTATATTTTTTAAAGTAAACCACCTAAATCTCTAGCTGAACTTTGAGATACAATGGCTTTATCTAACTGTTCTTTTGTACTGGCATCTAAAACTTTGATTTCTATATTTGTACTAGAATCAAATTGATACTCCTTTTTTGTTTCTTCCCCTTTTACAATGGTGATGATATCGCTTTTGCTTATTTCCTTTCCATTAGAAAAGAATAGTAAAATAACTTTACGTTCTGAAGCAAACAAACTGTCAGAATCAGAATTACCTTTTAGCTTTACAGAGTATAGGTTCCCTATAACTTCTTTTAAATCAGCTTTATTAGTAATAACGACTTCTAATAAATCAGCATTTTCGTTATTATTTGTCCATTTAAAAAAAGGAATTACCGTTTCTTGAGGCGACATACCTCCATGACTAAAACCATAAACTCCTGGTGTTTTAAATGGTCCTAATCTTTTTGCATAATAACAGTATTCAAAAACTTGATATTTTTCTTGTCTTTCAATAAGTAAATCTTCATCAAAAGATTGTTGTGTTTTACTTCTAATATACCTTTCGCTTTTATTTACTGAACCCGAAAAATTAATATCAATTTTATCTGAGTTTTCAAGCACACCTGTTAGTGTAAAACCGTGATCAGTTATTAAATAGACTTGTTTATAGCCGTTTTGAAGTAATTGCTTTATTTTTTGAGCAAAGGTGTTGGCAACTGCATCAAAATACTTTAATGCTTTTTGTTGGTAGGTCTCTCCTAGCTTATCAGGATCTTTATAACTACATATTAAATAATTAGCAGTATCTGTTGCTTCATTAACATTCTCTAAATCAATAAAAGCGATATCTTTTTCAGCATTCGTTTTTAATAAATATTTCTCTCTGTCTTTTTTAGTTGGTAGTACCTCTCCTGTAGCTATATATAATTGACTCATATTATGTTCTGTCTCTGATGGCAAACCTGCAAAAAGATATTTTTTTGTTAGCTCGTAATCAGATTTATCGAAAGATGCAATGATATCTTGTGCAAATTCCCAAGACACACCATCACCGACAACAATTGCGGTATGGCTAGTATGCTTGTCTAAAATTTCTTGAATTTTTCCTGTTTGGTCAGATTTATACTCATCTATATAGCGAAACCACTTATCAAGATATCTAGACGCCAAGTCTTTATAATATTCTTGTATAGGTTCCATAATTTCTTTGTGTGTAAGAAACTCACTGTATAGCTTACGAATAGCCTGGTCTACCTTGTAAAAATGTTTGATGTAAAAATCTACAGCTTGTTGAAAAGTACTGATTTGATTGATGTTTTTAGCATCAAATTCTAATAGCACTTTTACTTCTTTCCAAAAGGTAATTTCTAATCTATTAGCTGACCTATCAATATTTCTTTTATTTACCTTAGGTAAGATAGTAGTGATATACTTACTATCGTTAATATGCTGCCCTATATCTTTTAACCAAAGTATATCTACATTTTTAAAGGGATGAGAAGGATGGATATCAAATGGGTTTGTCTTTTCTCCTGATTTGTATTTTTCCAAATACTTAAAAAAGGACTTTTGATATGTCAAACTATCCAACCAAGTCTTGTAAACATTTAATAAGACAGGGTTTGTCGTATTGTTCCATAGACCATCTAATAGTTCATTAGCGACTTCTGATGCTAATGTTTGAGCGGGTTTTTTAATATAGGTTTGCCCAATTAATTCAGATATTTTTTTATAAAAAATCTCTTGTGTACTCTTATCAAACTTTTTTACGAAAGCTTTTGGATCATCTAGAAAAGGAAGCAATTCTTTCTCTAAATCAAATATTTCTGAAGCGCCTTTATGACTTAAATCCATCCAATAGGTTTGGTCTTTACCAAGACTTATTTTTGCTGCTGATATTAATTCCTCTTTAGGTAGATTGATATTTAAATTTAGATGCTGACTCACCTTTTTCTTGATATAATGCTCCAGGTATTTAATCTCAATATTACCATTGGTTTCACAATACTCCCGAATGAATTTAAGCTCTGCTTTTGGAGTGTTGGTATATATTAAAATTTTATTTCCATCAGTAAAGTTTTTTTCAATCTCATACTTGACTTTAAGTTCTTCAATTTCATTTGACGTTGTATAAACCTGAACATCATTCTTAATGTCATCCATTAAAAATGAAGCCTCTTTAGATTCGTCTATAAATACAGCAATAGGATGTGATGCTAGTATTTTTTCTATATCTTTTTTAAACCAGTTGTCTATCATTATTCTGTAGTTTGTAGTTGAAACAAATTTTGTATTTCATTAAAAATTATTTCAAAATTTGAAAATTCATTAGACGCAAGACTTTCAACACTATCTGAAAACTGATTTTTGTCTCCTTCTATATTAAACACATTTGTACCTAAAATACCAGGACCTTTCATGCCATGATATTCTAGAACATCATTATCGAAGTAATGTTCTATCACAAAATATCGTTGAAGCAAATCGTCTGCAGTAATAAAATTAGCCCGAAAGTCAGGCACGGGTAGTAGCAAAGCGTAAATATTTTTATCAACATGTTTCCTGCTTTTTAAAGTTAAGTTATGTTGTTCAAACACATTTTTATTTACTCCTCTAAACTGTTCATTACCTTCTCTATCATTATCAAATAAACCTACTAACCTAAGGTTATTTGATATTGTGGATACTAATTCAATCGTACGTCTAACAAAATCTGCATTACCTGTTCTTTTATCCTCATCTAAATTTAAACCCGAAGAAATAAATAAAAATGGATTAATTTCATCATCATTTAATTTTACCCAAGCTGTCTCAAGAATTTTCTTGTCTGTTTTACCTTCGGTTATTACAATAATTTTACCTTCTTCTTCTTCAGATAAACTAAGTAAAGTCCCTGCTAATGATGAAACTACCGAGCTATAACTGTCCTTGGGTAAGCTTTTAATAATTCCTTCTAAAATATTTATCTTATTAAGAAAGAAGAGCTCTCCTTCGTCAGCTTTTTGAATTAATCTATCATTATGTGATATCAAGAATACTTGATTATTTTCATCGCTTCTCAACTCATCTATTAAAGCTGATTGTAAGTTAGAATGAACATGTGAGTCAGGCTCATCAATTAATAAAATATTTAAACAGTGATCTGCTCTGTTTATAAATTCAAGTGTTGACAGGATCTCTAATACTTGCAAAATTCCGCTTCCAACTAAAGATAAATCAACTTCTTTTTTGCCCTCTTCCTGAATTGTAATTCTAACGTACTCTTCATCTTGTTTACTTTTATTTTTACGCCTTATCGTAAGTTTGGTCTTGAAAATATTTTCTAGCTTATCTTCAATCGTTTTAAATTTTGTTTCTCCATCTTCACATTTTAAAAGTTTGTTTCTAATTACTTCATGCGATTTTCCTAAAGAAATTTTCTTTAGTAATTGTGCATTATTATAAAAAGGTTCGTTTTTTATTGAATGAAATACAGGTCTCGTTTGGTATAGATAAATGGCATTACTAAGATTTAAACCAAGTTCAATAATTTTATCTCTAAAACTTTTAAAACTTAACGCTGTAAACTTAACTCTGAAATAGGTATCTATACTTCCTGGCTTTTCAAGTGAAATTTTTAATGGGTATGATACATCTTCATGAGAAAACTCTACAGTTATGGTTAACTTCTTTTTTGATTGAATATTAAACACATCATTTATAACCGAAAGCCTTAAAAAAAATAAATTCTCAAATGGGAGGTACCGTGGTGTATTTGTTCCGTAAAAATTTTGATGATTCTTTTGAACCAAACAATCAAAACTTACTTTCCATAATTGTAAGGCTTCTAACAGTGTAGATTTTCCTACATTATTTTCGCCAACAATAAAATTAAAATTTTCATTGCAGTTAATTTTTACTTTCGGGTATGCTTTAAAATTATCTATAGAAACACTTTTTATTCTCATAACCTACCAATCTGCGTTTAAATATTTCTTCAATTGCCCTTTGTTAAGCACCTCATAAGCCAACATCCCTTTATTTTGTAATGGTGCTATGTTTTTACCAACACCATCATCTAAAATAGGATCATAGCCCTCTGCTAGCAACTCATCTATTTTTTGTTTGAAGACTTCTATTTCTTTTAGTTGCTTGTAAATGGTATCCAGCTTATTTTGCTCCTTTGCCGTTAGCACAGATTTTGCTCTCAAATCGCTTTGGTGATTGTCTAAAGCACGCTCACGTAGCTCTATGTAACGCGAACGAATACTCAACAACTTATCTCTATTCCATTTGTAAATAATGATGTAACAATCGAACCCTTGCTCTGGACCAGAAGTTAAATGCCAAATAAATGGTGTTTTTGGTAAATACATAAACAGATTTAAGTGATCTGAAAATGATTTAAAAAAATGGTGGTTGATATACTCGTTTAATTCTCTCCCCAACACAGAATCAAAACTTGAGTATTGTGCCATAGAAAAGCCTTTTTCTATAAATTTTTCTTCTACACGATCTAACAATACTTTTTCACCTGCATTTGGTACTAAGGGTATAATACCGTCAACATCTTCTAATAAAATTTCTCGTAATAGATCTGCCAAGAACTCCATAGCTAAATCATTCATACGCTGTTTTGGTACTACGTTACTTTCTTTAAACCAATACCACACGTTTATAGGGTTGATTTGATGACGAATACAAAAGGCTTCTAAATCATTATTGCTTTGGTAGAGCTGCGGAAACTCATTTTCTATGGCTTCTCTCGTACTTGCCTCAAACTCTTGCTCTGTTAGGTTCTTGATATAATCTCTAATATTGTCTAATGGAAACTCATCAACCTCACTAGCCAAATAAGCAGCCTTAGCAGCAGTACTTAATGGTAATGACCCAATACTTTCACCTTCTTTTGCCAAAACCATAGCTTTGTCAGTTTCTGTTAACTCATAAATTTTAAATATTTTATCATTGATAATAGATTCATTTACAAGTACATGAGAACGTATATAGTTCTCATAATTCAAATATTTAAAGTAAAGATTAGAAAACTTTACTTTATTAAATTTATTAAATGGTCCACCATTAAAATATGGATCATTTATCTTAAAAGAGTCAACTTTTTGTTCAATTATTTCATTTAATATACTTAATTGTGAAACTTCTGATTCAACATGTTTTTCTGGGATAACAAACGGAATTCTTTTTAAGTCTCCAACTTGTGTGGAAACAGTGGGATTAAGACAACCAAGAATATAAGCAGATAGCTTACTATTCAAAAAAGCCAGAGAGTAATATATATTATCATACTTATTCTGAAATATGGAAGAACCAGAAACGTCAAAAATTGAATTTTCAGGTAGTACTCTAAAAGATGGATTTACGCCACTAAAAGTATATGTAATTCCCTTTTTAAAGAAAGAATCTTTATTTCTAAGAATAGCTTTTTTCTCGTTTTTGAGTATTTTTCCATTATTCTCCCAATTTAATGCTAACCACATATTTCCAGACCATTTTTTATAAGATCCACCTTTAGCGTATGGCATCCATTTATTCTTCTCTGGATCTAAATTTTTAAAAAAATCTTCAACGCACACCTCCCACCAAAATCTTAAATATTTATTATTCCCTCCTGAATTAATACCAACTTTAGGATCCAACACTTCATCCAAACTTGGATTTAAGAATTTTTTTCTAAACCGATCAGATATCCAATAAATAAAGGGATAGTTATTTATTTTTTTTAGTTCGTCGGTTTGCAAAACAAATACTCTATCACTCAACTTTCCATTGATAACATCTCTTAAAGAGTTCTCAAATGTTTCTTTTTTATCTTTCTCTTGAATATTTGAAGATAGTTGAAAAAAGGTGCTTTTTTCTCTTGATCTACTTTTAGACAGCACATAAAATGCTGGTGCCGAGGCGTATCCTCCAGCAAATAAATTGACTCTATCCAAACCCCAATCTGCAAAAACATCTATATGAGCTTCATTCAACATAAGAACTCGTACATCTTCAAAACTTTTTATAAACATAAATGAATATGGGTGAATCATAGCCATTTTACCATCTTCATTAGTTAATTCAAAGCATCTTCTAATGAACGTTGAGTATAAGTTTGTATGAAACTTACCTGATCCTTTGTAATTACTATCTATGAATTTTTTAAGTTCGATACCAAAATCACTACTATCTGTAAATGGTGGATTAGCTGTTGCAACATCATACTTTTGTGAAATCAATTTTAAAAAGGTAATGGCATCTTTAGTTTTATCGGTTAAAAACGAGTTGCCTTGTTGAGTAGCATATTGGGTAACTGCAGTTTCTAAGTTTTTAAAAAACTCGTTTTTAAACCGGTTGTATTCGGTTACTTCTTGAGCGTCAAACAACGTTATGCCGTCTTGGTTTAAAATGCCGTGTAATTTTATACTTAGTTTTTCTTCTATGCGTATTAACGAGCCAAACTTATGGGCGTCTTGCAGGTCAATCCAAATTTCTTCAATAATGGCTAGTTGCTTTGCATCAGTAACACCTTGCTTAAACAGCGGATATACAAAATCGAAATCTGGCAAATTAAAATCTGAGCTTACCACGTTAAAATTAAGCTTACCAATGCTTCTACGCTTTTGTTTGGCTTTAATCCATAAGCCTAATTGTGCTAATTGTATAGCACGGTCATCTAAATCTACACCGTGTAAATTGTTTTCTATAATGAGCTGTGCAATATCATCTTCATCATAATCTGCACCGTAATTGTCTATTTGGTCTTCGTACAACTTATAGAAAAACTCAAAAGCATAGAGCAAGAAATTACCAGAACCAGACGCTGGATCTATCAGTTTTATCTCGTGTAAAGGTTTTGGGTCTCTACTACGTGTTTTAGGTGCATTGGCAATTTTGTAATTGTCTTTTATTTCAGAATCTGGGTATATTTCTAAATACATTTTTCCTAAAGAATTCTGTACTAAAAATTCTACCACCCAACGCGGTGTATATACTTGAGACTGTAAACTAACTTTATTGTATTCTGTTTTGTCCTTACTGTCTTTGTGTGCTTGTTTTTTTACATTGTTATAGCTTTCGTACAACCAACCTAAAATATCATCGCTCTGCCAAATGTTTTCTTCTATTTGGCCGTCTTGTGCAACTGCATTAAAAGCTTCAATTATTTGGTTTAAATCTATAACATACGGTAATAATGCATACGGATAGTTTTTATGAAATAAGGGTATGCTTTCTCCTAATTGGTTAAACTCGTATTTAAAATAGTTACGTAAGCCTTCCAATTCTTCAATACGCATCTCAGGGTTTTGCTCTAACCACACTTTATGTCCAAAAGAACGATCACCGTGTTCAGCCTCTTTAATTACAATTGGTGGAAATAACTGATGCGCTTCCATCACTTTTATGGATGCCAAACGGTTAAACAGTGTAAACGTAAGTTCATCTAAGGCTTTTTCTCGAGCAGCTTCATAACTTCCTGTCTCTGCTTTGTGACTATTGATTAAAATATCAATTTTATGTCGCTTAGCTTGAGATGCTTCTGGTATTTTGTTTATGTCTAACTCTTTGGTTGGACCAATACCAAAACGCGCAAATTCGTTATTAAAAGATTTATATATAAGCGTACGTATGTGCTCTACGTGATCGGATAATTTCATAATGGTTAGTTATTCACAGTTAATTCTACTTCATCATCATTATCCATACCTGCCATAGCCTGTAATTGCGCAGAAAGAATAGTTTTGTACTCCCTGGTAGTCATTACTTTTTTCGCAATAGTTAATTGCAACTTTTTAGGCTGTTTTGGTTGTTTTGGATCTGCTGGTTTTGGCGCTTCTTTTACAAAACCGCCAGATAGCATTTGTAAGTCCGTTTCTTTTGCAGGAACTAGTGCGATGTAGTTTAAAATATCTGACAATGAATAATCGCTGTCTTGACAGTTGATATGATATTCTAAACGTACACCTTTTACAATTCTATCTTGGCAATAGGTTTGCAAGCCTTTAAGTTTAGAAAGGCTGTTTGTATTTAATTCTGCAGGATAATTTTTAGATAAATCAGTAAGCGCTTGTTCTACTTTTTGCTTTAACGTCGTATAGCTAGTAGACATAACAGCTGCATTGGTATCCATTAATGTGTAGTACTCATCTTTAATGGTTTGTGCAGCATTCTGGATATCTGCAAAATGTTCTATAATATCTTTTTTATAAGCTTCATTAAATTGAACGCTTGTACTACTTACCAAGTCGTTTATGATACCTGCCTTAGATAATTCTGCGCCCACACTATTTACAAAAACTCTAAAACCTTTCATTTTGTCTAGATTTTTTTTAATAAATTTTTCGGCTTTCGCAATACTTTTAATAGCTGCGATGTAGTCATCTTTAGTATTTAAAAAATCTTCCGCTTTCTCGATATAGTTAGCCTCTGTAGTCTTACCTGTATAATTTTGCAACACATCTTTTTGACTACTTACTTTAGTAAATAGTTTCTCGAAATCAGGAATAGTGTTTTTTAAAGCACTTAAATATGCTATGTACTTTTCTGCAAGTTGCGTAGTAGAATCTGATGCTTCAAAATCGCTTACATTCCAACCCAGTTTTCTGTTGGTATGCTTTTCAAAATCCAGATCTAATAAACATTGAATTAGCTCATTTTTTTGAGAAGCATCTAATGTTTTAGTAATAGATTTATAACGTGCTGATCTAAACTTTATACTCTGGTTAAATACTTCATGAACCGCTTTATCCGTATACGAGAAATACTCCGTATCATTATACTTAATAACCAAACGACCCGCTCTAAACAATACTGCCAACGCTGTAGAGATAGATCCATAAGCATATCCCCAAGGTGCGATAGTAAGTTCTTCTTCTAGACTTTTACCATCAATATATCTAGTTTTAATTTTTGCGGTAATCTCTTCTATAATCTTTAAGTGATCTCCTGTAAAATTACCATTAGCATCAAAAAATTTAAATTCATCTCCTGAGAAAAAACGATGCAATTTTTCAGCATTAGACTCTATAATCAATTTAGCACCTATAGATTCAGATAACTGACTTGATAGCCGTTTAGTATAAATGTTCTTAATTAATTTACGCTGGGTTTCATTGATATTCCCTTTAAAATTATCTTTATTTAATAAATTTTCATCAAATAGATATATTATTGAACCATTAGCATAGGCAGCTTCAATTAAGCTGATTAAATCTTTTTCTTTTTCCTCCTTTATGATACTAAAATTGCTGATAATTTGACGTTTTTTTGCATCGTCATCATTAGCATACTTCTCTTCCATATAGCCATAGCCCTTCACCTCTTCTAAAAGCCTATCTATTTCATTAAAATGAGTATTATCTGGGACTAACGTAATAAGCTCTTTGGTATATTGGGTATCTAGTTTTAAGCCTTCTATAAAATCTTGACGTTCTTCATTTATGTTAAATAGACTATATGCTGTTATTCTTAAATTTCTATTATTAGAAGAAATTATCTCATCATCTAAATCTGTTAATATGTTAAAGTTATAAGCTACAGAATCGTCATTAATTACAGCAACTTGTCTAAACATAGATAGTTTTTTCAAGTAACTAACCAGTTCTCTTTTTTTGATGAATAATTCTACATCAAAATCATTCATCTCCTCTAATAATTTCCCTTCCAAGTCAGAAGTGATTTTGTAATTACCATTAGATAGTAAAAGAATCTTAGCTTCTACCAATAAGTTAAGTGCTTCTTCAATTTTTGGTTTTAATTCGTAGTAAGATGAAATATCCTCAATATATCCCTTAGTAATATTTTCAAGGGTTGGTGAAGCTAATTCAGATTGGTTTAAAAAGTGAAGTGTTTTTAATAACAACTCACCATTTACCCCTATTTTTTTATGCTCAATTATACTCTTGGCATTGCTATACTTATTTACTAGATCTGCAGGTGGTGCTGTTTGCGCTTCAGTACATAAATCGTGCGTAGTTGTAAAACAATATAACTCTCTGTTACGTAATTCTTTCCTAAGTACATCAAATGTTGTGATAATCATACCACGAGCTGCTATTTGAGTAGCTACTAAAGCATTAGAACTAAACAGGAACTTCTGAAGTAAATCGAATTGATATTTATGGAATGGATAATACGTTGCAAACTGTTCTGCAGATTCCGTCTTCGTAGGAAATGTAGATTTTAAATTAGTTGCGTCTGTTATAAGTCCATCGTTTTTCTTGTAATAACTTAATAGATTAGTATAAGCCTCCTCTTTTTTTAATAACAACCTATTTCTTATAATCACATCAACCTCTGTAGATTCAAGGTGAATTTTAGTTTTGAAACGATCGGTAACCTTTGTTAAATGACTTTTATTTACATTAGAATTATTAATTACATCATCTAATTTTTCTTGTGCTATAGCGATGGTCCAAACCCTTCTACCCAAAGAAGAATTTGAAAGAGATTCAGATAACCCTTCTAAATCTAAAAGAGTGAATTTTTGTTGACTAATTGCTTCGCTGGCTTCATCAAATACGAAAACCAGGTTCTCGTCCGGAAATTTATTCAAATATTTTTCAAGCTGTTCTTTAAATTTTACAGCATCAAAATTTTGTATAGAATAGCTGTAAATGTTTTTGGTGTCTTCGTATTCTACTTCACTAAAATCCATAGTGGCATATACTCTACGCATTGCCTTTGCAACCTCTCTATTACTCTTTTTTATCTCAGACCAATCTTTTCCAAATAACTCTTTGGCTTTCTCTTTTAGAAAGTCATATTTATCATCAATAAAAAGCTCATACTCCATGTAACCATAAAGGTCATCTCGAAAACCAAGGCTTTTTAAAAAATTTGAAAACAAAGTAAATGCTAATCCATTGTCTGTATTCTGTTTCGCAATATCTAAGAAAACAACTTTACTATTAATCGCATCAAGTTTACGAATATCGTTTTCAATTAAGCTTTGATTGTTTACTCCTGCTAATCGAGGCATAAAACGATCTCTAGCACTTGTGCCATTTATGGTTGGATTATCAATTAAATAACCAAGCATTTTACCAAAATAAGATTTACCTGATCCGTAAAAACCAGAAAGCCAAACACCTGTTTCTTTGATATTACTAGTGTATTGCGAAACAAATTTGGATAAATGCTTTCCTAAACCTTCGGTTATAATATAAGATTCAATTTCAGACTGGATTTCATCTTGTGATTTATCCTCAAGGTCAATTACATTCTTAATATCCTCGTTTAAATCGAGTTTTAATATATCTTTAATTGTCATCATAGCTTATTCAATTACAGTACACCTGTATTTATTGGAATGTTTAAAATTTAGGAAAAGAAGCGTATCATTAGCCTTGATATACTCACAGGGGTAACCTATTACCAATGGCTTTTTTAATTTCATTACAAAACTATGTTCCATAATGTTGTTGTTCTCTATTCCTGTTCCGTACAAAGCACCTGTTCTGATTAATACAGGTGTTTTATGATTTGATTCCGCAGTTTTTATTTCATTAATAATTAAGTCCATTAAATCTGTATCGGGATCATCAGACTTAAAAACAATGTGTGGAGTATCTTTAAATTCTAAATAATAACTTTTAAAATCTTCCCACCCATCTTGTTCTATAAAATTGACCAATAACTCTGCAACATTTATGAAAGTAAATTCTTCAGGGTCAAGCTCCTCTTTTAACTTATTTATATATAATATCTCTTCGTTTGGCGGATACGTAAATAATATACTTCTACCCCCATTAGCTTCCCTAGAGAGTTGGGTTTGGTTAGAAGAATGAAGGGCGGCCTTCAAGTTCTCAATTTTTGCTTTATGATCTTCTAAATAAGCCATCTGCTAATTCGTTAAGTTTAAAAATTGGTTTTAGAGATAATTTTGTGCCGGAGAATTCCATTCCTATTAAACCTTTTTGAGCAACTCGTTTTACACGTTCGTTAAAACTCTCATTTGAAACAAACGAAAAAATATTGAATTGATGATTTAAGAAATTTGTTCCCTCTCCATAAATAGCAATCAAGAGATATAAAAACAGCGTAAATTCTTGATCAGAAATTTGAACATGTAACAGTTTTTTCTTCTGCACACCCTCAACTAACCCCAATTTCTTTAGAACAGTCAGGTATTTAGAAGCAATTGGTTCTGTTGTTTTTTTAGTCCAATTCTGATTTTTAAAATCTTCATCGTTTTCTTTATGCTCTTGTAAAAAATAAAATACATCATGCCCTATAATAGTAACCTTTCCATTAAAATAATATTTTAGATAAAGCTCTTTGCTAATTACATTAAAGAGTCTATTATTAATTGAAAGCTGCCAGAATATTAAAAAATCATAAGGTAACGACTGGTCTAGTGTGGTAAAAAAAGAACGAAATATATCTTCATGATTTAAATTCTGAAAATTAAGTATTGAAGACTTTATTCCTCGATAAAACCTGCCCCTACCTTCTTCTGTGCGAATACCGAAAATATTATCCTCAACGAAACGTTTTTTCAAATCTTTCTCACCATTAAAATAACTCCTCAAAGATTCATGTATCATATGGTAATCTTGGATTCCTCCAAAAGAATTTATATCTGTATTGTATTTCATTTATTGTTTGGGCACTTGTGTATTAAATAATGGGGGAGATTGTAATTTACCACAGAGGATAAATTACTTTAAAACATAAATGTAAGACTAATCAAACTTCTGTAAAAAGATTGAATAGCAAAGATTTTAAAACTTCTGTTCTTTATTTAATCAGAAGATATTTCCCAATACAATTAATTCACCAACCTTAATTTATTTATAATAATTAACAAAGTGCTACTTTCCAAAACCCAGAAACGCTTACCTCTACAATAATAATACTTGTGAAATATATTTCATTACGGGATTCCGTATTTAAAGCATAACAATTTTCATCAATTTGGAAGTAGCGATGAAATTTTCGTGAATTAATTCAAGAATGAGGGTTTTAATAAGACTGTCTTAGATGTCCCACTTTTTAGTTACATCTAAATATATTCGACAACAAACATGATTTTTTAACACAAACATTTTTTTTGAAATACTTTCTAAATAATGTATAGGTTAAATAAAAACCTTCCAATATATTAATTTTTAAGGATTACACTTTCCTTTAAGTATTAGTTATTAACGTATAAAAAAACTAAATGAATTTCATTTTGATTTACTTAATTATCGGTTCGGTTTTAACAATTGTGGCATCTGAAATCGACAACCTACCATCGTATGACTCAGATGACATCAAAATAACTAACAGTGATAAAGTAGTATATATCTTGTTTTGGCCTGCGATTCTAATCTATACTTTTTACAAACTTAAAAAGTAATGGAATGTGGCGATTATTATATGACTCTTTACCTGCGTTTTTGGTTAAAGAATCGGATTCATTAGTTTCTGAATTTCTAGATACGGATTCTTTACATACTATTGAAAAATTATATGCAATTAAAGTGAATGATAAAATAGTTGGGGTTTTATATGGAAACCATGTACTAAATATAAAAATGAAATCGTTCTATTCAGAGTTGATACAAAGGACTATTCCGATTTACAATGAAAACGAAGTTTTACGCCTGACAATCAATAAGATTCTTACAAGAATAATTAAGCAACAAAATTCCATTATTTCCCCCAAGGAATTTCAAATTATACAAAGTTTTTCTATTACCACTAATGAAATACAGTTTACAAAAAACACGTACTGTATTGACTGTTCTGATTTTACAAAACTGAGATTACATCATTTATGTTCTTCCAGAAAGTTTAAAATGATTAAAGATGAGTATTCAAAAAAATGGAAGTCAATTATTGCTATGAAAAATTTTCAGGTAACAAAACTATATTATAAAAAACACCTTTTAATTGGGTTTACCCTGTATAGAAAAGATGATGGTGAAAAATTTTTCTGGAGTGGTCAATTTCAAGAGGTATTAGAGAGTTTAATTTAAATATTATGGATTTACAAATAGTAGAAAAAATTGAAATCATTTGGAATGATATACAACTTAAAGTTGATCAAGGTGAATTAACAATCTCCTCAGAAAAAACATTCGTATTTTATTTTGCTTGGAATTTTAATAAGCTTTTTGAGAATGAAGAAATAAAAATAGATTTTGAAAAAGATTTGTTTGAAACATTTACTGATGGAAAGTATATTGACTTACTAATAAAGGTTAACACTAAAGAAAACACCGATTTCCGCATTGGTCTTGAATTCAAATTTCCAAATAAGAAAAAAAATTCTTCAGGTCATACTCAAGTACGACAAAAAATAGTTAACGATTTAAAGCGATTAGATTATTTAGTTCAGAGTAATCAAATTGATCTCGGTATATTTCTTTGTGCTACAAACGAAAACAGTTTTCTTATAAATAAAGTAAGAAGAACAGCTCCAGACTTTTTAGTGCATCATGAAGCTGAATATTTAAAAAGTAACTTTTATCCTTTTAATGACTCTCACCAAGAACAAATTAAAATATCTAGTGACATCAAGTTTGAATGGAGTGCAAAAAGAATAAATAGTGATTTAGAATTCTCTTTTTTAAAACCAATTTATTTTTCTGCAAATGGTTCAGTAGCTACTAAAACAAAAGTAGTCGACAATAATATTCCGAACGAAAACAAAATTTTTAGTATAAAAATAATTAAGACATATTTTAATTCAGGATTTATAAATATAAATAAGAAAGCAAGTAAAATTTTAGGTGATCGCGGCTCTACTTTGACACTTGAATATAAAGACATTCAACTACAAATTCCAATCAATAGAACAAGTATTGGTCTAGATTCAGTTAGGCTATACAAAGGACAAGAAATGATTGATTTAATAACTGAAAACTTTGAATTAAATGAAGAAATCAAATTTCAAGTCATAAACCCTTTATTTGTCAGACTAGAAAAGTAAAAATAATGAAACCACTATCAAAATCACGATTTAAACTTGGCTTAGAATGCCCTAATAAATTGTTTTTTACATCTAAAACAGCGTATGCCAATCAGAGTGCTGATGATTCTTTTTTACAAGCATTAGCTAAAGGTGGCTTTCAGGTAGAGGCTCTTGCTCGGTTACATTATCCGGAAGGTGCTTTTATTGACACTAAAAATTATGAATATGATCTTGCTGTAAATCTTACAAAATCTCAATTAGAAAAAGATTCTATATCCATATATGAAGCAGCAATAGCATATGAAGGACTTTTTATACGTACAGATATATTATCGAAAAAGGGTAACCATATTAAACTTATAGAAGTTAAAGCAAAATCTTTTGACCCGAATGACGAACACTTATTTATAGGTAAAAGAGGAGGAATAAATAGTGGATGGAAGCCTTACCTATTTGATTTGGCGTTTCAAAAATATGTTGCCCAAAAAGCTTATCCTGAATTTACATTTGAAGCATTTCTATTAATGGCAGACAAGACAAAAACTGCAAAGGTTGATGGTCTTAATCAGTTATTTAGAATACCAAAAGAAGGTAATCCACGAACAGATGCAACTACAAGCATAACTTCGATTAGCGAAATTGGCGAGTCTGTTTTATCAGAAATCAATGTAGATTCGATCATCAATAAAATTATTGCAAATGAGTATCCTTACTTTGATAATTTATCCTTTGAAGAGTCTATCCATTTATTCAAAGACGCTTATCAAAATGACAACTATTTAAATTGGCCAACAAAATTCGGTAATTGTAAAGGGTGCCAATTTAAAACAACTTTAGAACAAGAAGCAGAAGGATTAAAATCTGGTTTTAAATACTGTTTCAAAAAACAACATGGTTGGAAATCAATAGATTTTGAAAAATCTAATGCTTTTGAAATATGGAATTTTAGAGGTAAAAATCTTGTAGAGGAAAACAGATTGTTAATGTCAGAACTTACGGCAGATGACATAAATATAAAACTTGAAGCTGGAAGGCTATCTGCTTCTGAAAGACAGTGGATACAGATTGAGAAAGCACAACAAGATGATAACACCATTTTTGTTTTGAAGGATGACTTAAAAGAAGAGATGAACTCTTGGCAGTATCCATTGCACTTTATAGACTTTGAGACGAGTACAGTAGCTTTACCATTTACTAAGGGCAGAAAGCCTTACGAGCAAGTTGCTTTTCAATTCTCGAACCATCAATTAAATAAAGATGGAAGTATTGAGCATAAAAGTGAATACATCAACAATACACCAGGAGAATTTCCAAATTTTGAATTTGCACGTGCACTTCAAAAATCACTTTCAAATGATCAAGGAACCATCTTTAGATTTGCCGCACATGAAAATACAATAGTGAATGCAATTATTTCACAATTATCCTCTAGTACAGAACTAGATAAAGTTGAATTAATCACATTTTTAAAATCTATTTCTACAGCTACCAAAGACAATACAGATCAATGGACTGGTAACCGTAGTATGATTGACTTAAACAAAGTAGTAAAAGATTATTATTACAATCCCATAACAAAAGGTTCTAATAGTATAAAAGCAGTATTACCAGCCAGCCTCTATTCAAGCTCATTTCTGCAAGAAAAATATTCAAAACCAATTAATGAGATTAATGTAGGAAGTACCAACTTCAATACAGATATCATCTGGCTTCAAAAAAAGAATGCCGAAATTTTAAATCCATATAAAATGCTGCCACCCCTATTTGACGGATGGAGCACTTTTGATTTAGACAATACAATATCTGAACTAGATGGTATTGCAGATGGTGGCGCTGCATTAACGGCTTACGCAAAACTGCAATATGTTGACATGGATGTTAATGAACGGGAGGAAATAACTAAAGCCCTTTTAAAATATTGCGAATTAGACACTCTAGCGATGGTGATGATATATGAGCATTTTAAATATGATTTGATCAATTAATAGCGCAGAAAAATACTATTAAAAATATATACAAGTATATTATCATTACCATGAAAATAAATTAATTACTGTAGAACATCAAAACGAAGTACTACCCTAATTAAAACACTCACATACAAATGATTATATAAATTTTGTCTTTACTTTTACAGCTACCTACCCGCTTACCTACCCTAGTTAACCATACGAGCTAAACTACTGCTACCCTACTATTTTGATTACCTACCCTAGTCAACCATATTCGCTATCCATAGGGTTATAACTGCCTACCCTAAACCTACCAAAATGTATTCGTGCATAATGCTTGGCGTAATACGTAGGTTTGTTGCCAACCATATCCAACCCTGTAAGCTACCACCACCTACCCTAATACCACAAATCATTTATTATCCAATACTTAGATATATTAAATAGGGGTTAATGATGGTTGGTGTGGGTGGACAGCGCCTACCCTACAATGGAAGTCAGAACTATGTTTTGGTTAACTCTAAAATAAATTTAAAAAATATTTCACAGAACTACGGAATCCCGTAAACAAAATAATTGCAATATACTTTTCTTTGAAATTGAGTAAAATAACACACCCTTTTACTTACAAGTGAAGTTCAGAAATCACTATAAAAACGAGGCGGAACTGAAAAGCCATATGAGTAGGAACCAAACAATTTATTTATAATGAAAAAAGTTTTAGTAAGATTAAGTTTAGCTTTATCAATTGCAATTATGTTTTCTAGTTGTGCATCTGCATTGACAGGCTCAATGACCAATTCAGCTGCGTTAAGTTCAAACAACTTTACCTATTTAAAAAGAGACATTCAGGGTAAATCGCAAGCTACCTATGTATTAGGTATCGGTGGTATGAAAAGAGAAGCAATTGTTAAAGAAGCAAAAGCTAATATGTTACAAAATTTTGCACTAAAGGATAACCAAACCTTAGCAAATGTAATTGTAGATTTTAAATACTCTACATTCTTGGGTATAGTAGCAACTACAAAATGCTACGTTACTGCCGACATTGTAGAATTCAACTAATCAACATCATTAAACAAATGCGGTATTAACACTATTCTAATAGTAGTTGATACCGCATATTAATTTTCACAAAATGAAACTAAGATTTTTAAAAACGAAAGCATGTTTATTAGGATCAATAATTCTATTCGCAAGCTGCGCAAGTTCAACTATGATTACAACCGTACCAGGTGATGCCAAAATCTACATAAATGGTGAATATGTTGGACAAACGCCTTACAAACATAAAGATTCAAAGATTGTAGGTAGCTCTAATACGGTACGAATTGAAAAGGAAGGATACGAAACTTACAACGATACATTCTCTAAAGATGAGAAAGTAGCAGTAGGTCCGTTAATTGGTGGAATATTTTTACTGGTACCATTTCTATGGATTATGAAATATGAAAAGGGACGTATTTATGATTTAAGACCTGTTGAAAACAAGTAAGAAATATTCAATGAAAAATTCTGATTAGTTATTCTCTTTACCAATAATGGCATAAAAAATATATTCAAAAGTCAACAGACTGAAAAACGCAATAAAATCTTCAAAATTTATGTTCACTAAAAAAATAACAAATTAAAGAAGAAACGGAAAAGTGGTTGGCATGGGTAACCATTAAGATTAATAAATTAAATCCGTTACAAAACTAGGGAAGAACATGGTTATCTATGGTTAACTTCGATTACCATACAGCTACTCGTTTGGCTAACCAAACCAATTAACGCTTACCATAAGTTACCCTAGTTATTAACCAATAACATTCTCTATCTATAACATTACTTAAACAATTCAATACAACAGTTATTATTTAAATACCAATATTTAAAATAGAGAATTTATTCTAAAATGGAATTCTTAAATTAATCTACAACCTATTAAGAGGATAAAAGTTTCAGCTTTGATTTTTTAAATTTCCTAGTTTTATCAAAAAATAAATTTGCAAATACTATAATAATAAACCAGTAACTTACTTTTTGATTTTTTTTAATGAACAACTTTTTCTTCTCGAACATTTTGTTATTTTTGAGTAAATAATTTGTATAATCAGCGTATACGCTACCGAATACGATTTTAAATCAAAAGTCTTAAAATAGTAGTAAAATAAGGGGTTTTGGACAATTCAGAGTTGGGAGAAAAAATAGCATTAAGTACAAATAGCATTCGTAGAGGCTACTCAAAACTACATTCTGAATTTTCCAGTAACCATAAAATGCGATAATCGGTCTATCTTACAAATCCGTTTTACAATCGTCTGCTACAACTATTTTTTTACAATTTTACCCCAGTCCAATTTCCGCTATCGTCATCACTATTCATTGTCCAAAGTCCAGAAGCAATATCGTCTATAAAAGTTCCACTAAACTCTCCAATGATTTCTGAAGTTTTTATATCTGCATTTAAAACTCCACTTTCGGTAATAGTTCCTATAATTTGGTAGGAATATGATGACTGAGTAGGAGTAAATGTTCCAATAACCGTTTTATTCATGTCAATTCTTATTGACCAATTTCCACTATCCACATTACTTGTATATTGACCACTCCAATATCCTTCATATACAAATACATCGTCTTCTTCATTTGAACATGAGTTTAAAACGACAAGACTAAAAAGTAAACACAAGAAAAATTTTCCTTTCATAAATATTTTTTTTAAAAACAACTAAACCAAACCTTATGTTTAAGCTATTGATTACAAAGTAAACAGTAAGCAGCAAGGTAGTATTTTTCTTTCATTTATGTTTAAAGGTGACTGTAAAAGAGAGGTACGTGGTTTAAAATAGTTAGGAGTTAGGAGAAAAAATGGTATTAAGTAATGAGTACAAAGTATTAAGTACAAATAGCATTCGTAGAGGCTACTCAAAACTACATTCTGAATTTTCTGGTAACCATAAAATTCTGTCTTGCGTGAATTCTGATTTTAATTCGGCAGTATTACCTATTGTTTAATCCTCACAATTTCTGGTGAACGAAACATATGCAACAGTGGGGTCGCAATTCACATAATAAAAAACATCATTGCCCAGATACTTGGCTGTTCTTATATACTCGTGATCATCAGTCAATGAATTTACCCAATCATTAAGCCAAGAAAGTTCTTCTAAAGGGTTCTCTACATTACATGTGGAAGTATCATCATTATTACTACAAGAACTAAAAACTGCTAAAGAGATTACACCACAAACGACCCAATTTCGAACCCAATTTTTCATTCCTTTACATATATAGTTGTATAGTAAAGATGCGTTTAACATAATTGGTTGCTTTTTCTGCTTATATCTTAACTTCAAATTCACTGGCTACCATTCCTTTTTCACCAGCCATGAGTCCGGCAATTTTTTCATTTTCAATTTGTAACTGCACGGTAATGGCGCTAGGTGGTGGCGCTAGGTGGTGGCGGTAAAAAGATAAAAAGCAAAACCCAGAAAAAGCTTCTGGGTTTAACATTCATACGACAGGTTTATTTATTATTCCGTAGGAGGTTGTAACGTATAGCCCATAGATGTCATTACGTTTAATTGATCGTAATAATGCGCCATCATTTTAATTTTACCATCTTCAACCACACACGTAACCTGTGCAGGAATCGCGATTTCTTGACCGGTTTTCTTATTTGAAATAGTGTCTGTAGTCCACACCATAACCCATTCGCCCTCGTTTATGCCACCAGTTACCTTAATAGGTGCATAAGACGTGTTTGCGTCAATTGAATGTTTGGTAGTTGCAAAACTTTCTTTATAATATTCAGACAATTGGGAAGGGTTCATTACGTTAGTAGGACCTCCGCTGAGACCATATATTTTCGCGTCATCGGCTAATTGTGCTACCATAGTTTCCACATCTCCGTTTTGCACTGCATTTACATAGTTGGACACAACAGCTACATTGGCTTCTGCATTCTCAAAATCCATAGTAGCCGAAAATTCTTGTGCGGTATTGATAATTGGTGTTAAAAACACAGCAAGCATAAAAAACATAGTCATCTTAATAGTTCTCATAATATATAATTTTTGGTTATTATTCTACTCAATTGGTATTTTACCACATAGGGGGAATAATGCTACCGGCAAGACATATTAGGGGAACTTACTTGCTTCAATAAATGCTTAATCAATAAACATTGTTTAGACACAATATCTTAATCCTTAGAAAGTTAGCGATTATTTTATTATTTATATATCTTAAAATATAATTTATATGGTATTTCTTTTGTAAAGATCAAATCGCTTGAAAAATTCTCTTGGAGTACAAAGTGTTAAGTCTTAAATAAAAAAGTAATTAGGAGTTAGTTAAAAAAATAGTATTAAGTAATGAGTACAAAGTATTAAGCACTAAGTAAATGGTTGCTTTTACTGTTTATAACGTAACTTCCAATTCACTGGTTACCATTCCTTTGCCGCCCGCCATGAGTCCGGTTATTGTTTCATTCTCTACTCTCAATTGTACTTCAAGCGCACTTGATGATGGCATTCTCATGTATTTACCTTGCTGAATTTTAAAAGTTGTTTTCTTTAGCTGCAAGACATCAAATAAATAACTTGCTAACGGACCTGCGGCCATTCCCGTTGCCGCTTCTTCTAAAATACCATAGCGTGGCGCGAACATTCTTGTTGTTGCATCTATTTCATGTGCTGCAGCATCTGTAGTGAACACGTAATATCCTATTAAATTATATGCCTCACTAATGTTTTCTATGTCATCAAAATGTGGTGTAATAGCTTCTAACGTTTTTACATCTTTCACGGCAATCAACAGAAAAGAATTTCCGGTATTGACCACTTGCATTGGTGCATTTGGCAGCAAGTCTTCTTTGGTTAATCCCAATGAATTTAAAATGTCGTTTTCTCGTTCAACTGGGTCAACATATGTTGGTGCTAATTGCTCCATAAATGCAAAATCTCCCTGAATTTCTATTTTTCTATTTCCGTCTATGGTCTCTTTTGATGACGAATTACCCTTTAACAACCCCATTTGTTTCAAATATGAAAAAGTGGCAATGGTGGCATGCCCACAATGTGCTATTTGCTTTGTTGGGGTATAGAAATCTAATTTAAAATCTGCCATATTGCAACTGGATACAAATGCGGTTTCCGAAAGTCCAACTTTTTGGGCAATGGCTAATTTGTTTTCATGCGATAAGGCATCTGCATTCAATACAACACCTGCAGGGTTGCCGCCTTTATCATTCTCGGTAAAGGCATTTAATATTTGTACGGTTACTTTTTTTTGATCATCCATCATAACTTATTTAAGGTTTATAACAGATAGACGTGGTACATTAGAAAAAGACGTAGCTATTCTTCATTATTTTCAAAATCGAGCAATTTTCCTGTTTGGTCAGACGTCACATTTGGGCAACTAAGTAACTGTATTTTTAATATGTCCCTAGCTTTTTGAACTCTAGATTTTGTGCCCGAATATGATATGTTCAAGTGCTTGGAAAGCTCTTTTTGGGAGTACTCTTGAAAAGTGGTCAATACAATAGCTTCTTTATGCTGAGCAGATAACTGTTCTATTTTCTGGTTGATGCAATTGGTAAGTTTTGAATAGTCAAAATCATCCAACTGTTCTTCTGGCATATCAAAATCGGTAATAGCAACGGTGTTAGAACTTGGTTTACGAAAATGGTCGATTATGGTATTTCTTGTAATCTGATATATCCAAGAGGTTAACTTAGAAGTATGTTGCAGCTGATGGATTTTGGTCTGTATTTTCAAGAATACTTCTTGGTGAATATCTTTTGCTACCTGCTCGTCTTTGATCTTCCCTAAAATAAAATGATACAATTCTTCATTAAGGTCTAGCCAAATGGTATGTATTTCATTTTTCATAACACCTCTTTTTGTTACAACTCGTTTTCATGAGCAATTAAAGCCCGCCAAATAGCAATGAATTCTTGTACGCTTTTCTTGTCCAGCTCTGTATTTACCAATAACAACTTTCCTGTTTTGGTCTTTTCATTGAAAAACATGTGGGTAACTACACTTGGGTCTCCGCCTGTATGTCCAATTTGCCCTTTTGAAGACATGCCCATAAACAACCCCATATTGTATTCATCATTATATTCACTATCACTCCGGTCTTTATGGTTTTCGTCAGTTAACTGAGGTGTAAATAAGACCTTATAGCTTTCTGCGGATAACATAGTTCCATTCCCTGCATAACCTTTAATAATCTCAGATAAGTATTTTGCCAAATCGTGGGAGGAAGTAATCAATCCGCCATCTGGGTAATTCACCAATTTGTAAAATGCCAGTTCGGTATCTTGATCTGCATATAATTTTGAATGCATAGAGAAATCTATGGTATAAAAAGACCATCCAGAACTTGTCATTTCTAAGGGGTCAAAAATATGTTTTTGGGTAAATTCTGGAAATGATTCTCCCGTTGCCTGCTCTAAAACATATGCCGCTAACCCTGCTCCAATATTAGAGTAGTTGAACATGCCACCTGGAGAATATTTTGAAAATGTTTTCTTTTTATACCACTTACCATCTTCACTCAAAATAGCTTTTAGATAATCTCCCAAGGACATCATTTCACTTGGAGGCAAGAAATTACCATTTACCTTGGCTGTACCATTTTCGGCTTCTTTCAATATATAGCCTTTGCTCTCATATTCTGCAGGGTCTTTTATACCTGAGGTATGACTTGCCAATTGCCGAATAGTAATAGGTGTATTTTTAAATTTAGGATGCACTACTTTAAAAGGCAAGTAGTCGTTTATGTCATCATCTAAATGTAGTTTTCCCAGTTCTTGCGCTTTCAACAATGCTACCCCAATAAAGGTTTTGGAAATGGACCCTATATTTTGAAGGGTCTTTTCGGTGTATTTTATATTTGCTTTTTTATCTGCAAATCCAAATCCGTTTTCATACAACGTACCTTCTTCATTAACGATAGCTACCGAAAATCCAACTAAAGAGCTATCCGTAGCAATTTTGTTTAACTCGTTGGTAAGTTTGTTAGAAATGGAATCATTGGTTTGTGCATAGGTTGTACCCACAACTAATGTAAACAGAATTAGTTGACTGATTTTTTTTACTATCATGATTGAAACAATTTGATTGATTGATGAATGAACTGCAAGTTAGGAATTTAGGATTAAGAAGGGAGTATCAGTTAGGAGTTAGGAGTTAGGAGTTAGGAGTTAGGAGTTAGGAGTTAGGAGTTAGGAGTTAGGTAAAAAATAGTATTAAGTCGTAAGTACAATGTATTAAGTAAATAAAGTTCTATCTCTCTGCGGAAAAGCTGCATTTCGAGGTTTCTGAAAATCTTAAGAGATTAGGAGTTCACCCGCCTTCGGCTGGGTAGTTAAGTGGTGTTAAATAAAAAAGGCTCCCAAAACGGAAGCCTTTTTCGTGGAGAATACCGGATTCGAACCGGTGACCTTCCCGAATGCTTTCGGGACGCTCTAAAACAAATTATCACCCTCAGATCAAAACCAAAAAAAAAGCTCACATTAAAGGGAGCTCTAGGTGGAGAATACCGGATTCGAACCGGTGACCTCTTGCCTGCCAGGCAAGCGCTCTAGCCAACTGAGCTAATCCCCCTTTATTACCTTATTCACTCAAAAAAAATATAAACGACCTTCCCGAATGATTTCGGGACGCACAAGAATACTATGCAAATCCCCAATTTTAAAGAGAGCCAAAGGAAATACATTTTAGCAACGTATCAAAGTACTACTTAATCTTTCTTTACACTTAATACCAATACCGGTACCGGGGCATAAAACTCTGATTTTGAAATGGTACTCTTTTCCCATAATTTCTTGAAAAAACCACGTTTTCTTCTAAAAACACATAACAAATCGGGGTGTTTTGCTTGAAAATGCTCTAAAACGCCATGATAGGTAGTTGAGTTATCTGTAAACGTCAACTGAGAACTAATGTCCATCAATGCCGTATTTATCTTTAAATCGTCATCTGAGTAGCCCGGAGTTTTCACCATCAAAAGATTTACAATAGCCTTGTGCTTATTCTTAATTGAAATTAACGGATCAAGAATTCTCTTTCTTTTTAATATACCAGACTTGAAGGCAACCAGTATATTTTTAAACGGTATATACGCTGTTCCCTTTGGTACGATCAACGTTGGTATATTCGTTCGTTTTATAATGGCTCCTGAAGTTTGACCTAAATAATTCTCTTCTTGAATATCATTACTTCTAGGCGCCAATATTATTAGGTCAATTCCAATTCCCTTATCAATTTCTTTTAGTCCGTCTTTTAGCTCTCCATTAAAGCTTGCTATTTTTATAGAAACTTCTTTCGTGTTTACAGTACTTATAACTTCTTTTAATCTTTCCTTCGAATTATCGGCTACCTTTTGAGAGATATTGGCAAGCGTTCCTGTTTTTCCGCTGACATTAAAAACCTCCATCACATATATTTCTGAACCAAAATCTTCGGCAAAATCTACTGCGTATTGTAATGTTTGGTTTGCGTTTGTGGAGGTACCTATAGGAACAAGAATATTCATCATGATAAAAAGTGTTGATTATAACTCTAAATTTACAATTTAATTAAATCGCTTTTATGATAGCACCGGCAAAGATATCGCAAATACCCGAAATTCTTAAAATGACAGATGCTTGTAGAATTGCTATGGAAGCCAATGGTATTTACCAATGGACGACCGATTATCCTTCTAAACTGGCATTTGAAAATGACATAGAACGCAATGAACTTTATGTGCTTCAACATGATAACGAAATAGTGGGCTGTATTGTTGTTTCCCTTTTTATGGATAAAGAATACACTTCTGTAAACTGGCTAACAGAAAATGTAAATAACTACTATATTCATCGCCTAGCAGTGCACCCTAACTACCAAGGTAAAGGTTTTGCCCAGCGTTTAATGGACTTCGGCGAAAGTTTTGCCAGAGAAAACAATGCCGTATCCGTTAGGTTAGATACCTTTAGCCAGAACAAAAGAAATCAGAAATTTTACGAGCAACGTGGTTACACCAAATTAGGAGATATATTTTTTCCCAAACAAAGTAATCATCCTTTTCATTGCTACGAACTTGTACTATAGAACTTATATTTTTTGAAAACTTCCGTTAATTTTAAATCCATAAACGCCTTGGCCATCCCTGCAACTATTGCGGGTATTGCAGAACCGCTATTGTCGATAACCGATACGGCTATTGTGGGGAATATTCCGGTAGACGGGCTAGAATCTCTTGCAGCAGCAGGTATTGTAGGTTCTTTTCTTTCTATGCTGATCTGGATTCTTGGACAAACCAGAAGTGCCATATCATCCATTATTTCACAATACTTAGGTGCCGGTAAATTAGAGGAAGTTAAAACATTGCCCGCACAGGCTATTTACCTCAACATTGCTTTGAGTATTCTGGTTTTGCTATCTACCATTTTTGTTGTTCAAGAAATCTTTGAGCTATTAAATGCCAAAGGAAAAATATTGCAATACTGTATTAGCTACTACTCCATTCGAGTTTGGGGGTTTCCACTAACCTTATTCGTTTTCGCAGTGATGGGTATTTTCCGCGGATTACAGAACACCTATTGGCCCATGGTCATTGCTATCACCGGAGCAGTATTGAACGTTATTCTCGATTTTGCCTTTGTATACGGTATTGAAGGATTCATCCCTGCCATGTATTTAGATGGTGCCGCATATGCCAGTTTGTTGGCGCAAGCGATTATGGCACTAATGGCATTCTATTTACTTTGGACCAAGACCGATATTAGCCTAAAACTAAAATTACCTGTTCACCATGAGCTTGGTCGATTGGTAGTTATGAGCTTAAATTTATTTGTTCGTGCCATTGCCTTAAACACAGCGCTTATTCTTGCCGTTCGAGAAGCTACCGCACTTGGTGACAAATACATAGGGGCGCATACCATTGCCATAAACCTATGGCTGTTCTCCGCATTTTTTATAGATGGCTACGGTGCCGCTGGTAATATTATGGGCGGTCGATTATTGGGGGAACGCAATTATGACGGACTCTGGTTATTGGCTAAAAAGATTACAAAATACGGACTCATAGTCAGCCTGGTCATTATGGCTTTGGCTACTATTTTCTATAAACCATTGGGTAGCCTATTTTCTAATGAGCCCTTGGTGCTTTCTGCTTTTTACGGCATCTTCTATATTATTATTCTGGGGCTTCCTTTTAATAGTACTGCCTTTGTTTTAGATGGAGTATTTAAGGGTCTGGGTGAAATGAAATATCTACGAAACACCTTACTGGTAGCTACTTTTTTAGGTTTTGTGCCCATGCTATTTTTAGGTAAATATCTTAACTGGGGATTAACAGGAATATGGCTTGCCTTCTCCGTTTGGATGTTTATAAGGGGTGGTGCACTGGTATGGAAATTCAGAAACAAGTTTAAACCTTTATTGCAAAATCCGTAATTTTGTATCAGCTGCTTCAAGACAAATCTCAAAGTATGTAATCTCGATTATCGAGTAAAATAAAATGCTATGGTCACTTCAAGAAAAAATGGAAGTTTATATACACGAATAGACGGTAAAGTTGCTCATGTAGAGTTTGGGCATCCTGCTAGTAATTCATTCGTTTCTGAGCTTCTAGAACGCTTAACAGACACTATTAATCAGCTTTCTGATAATGAAGCTATTTCTGTTATCCTTCTAAAATCTGAAGGAGAAAAAGCTTTCTGTGCCGGTGCTTCTTTTGATGAGTTACTTGAAGTTTCTAATCTTGAAGAAGGTAAAGCATTTTTTAGCGGTTTTGCCCATGTGATCAATGCCATGAGAAAATGTAAAAAAGTAATTGTAGGTCGTGTACATGGTAAAACCGTTGGTGGTGGTGTTGGTCTTGCTGCTGCCTGTGATTATGTGTACTCAAATGTAAACGCATCCATAAAACTATCAGAGCTTAGTATAGGTATCGCCCCTTTGGTTATTGCACCTGCAGTAGCACGTAAAATAGGAACTGGTGCTATGGGCGAAATGTCTTTAGCACCTACCGAATGGAAAAGCGCCTATTGGGCTCAAGAGAAAGGACTTTTTAATAAAGTGTATGACTCCGCACAAGAAATGGATAAGGAACTTGACTTCTTTATTCACAAATTGGCTAGCTATAATGCTGATGCTTTAACTGAATGGAAGAAAGTTTTATGGGAAGGTACCGACGATTGGGATATCTTATTGACAGAACGCGCAGCTATTACCGGAAAATTAGCCCTTTCTGATTTTACTAGAAACGCACTGTCAAAATTTAAAAAATAAACAATAACTGAAACAGCCTTTCGTTCTGTTTCTAAATAATTAGTATGGATTTCTTTCAATTTTTAAACGGTAACCTAGTATTTCCAGTTCTTGCACTATCTGTTTTGATCATTTATTTCGTAAACAAAATGCGCGCAAAGAAGAAATACAAGAGGTAATTCAACACCCTACGTAACTAATCGGTATTTGAGCATCTTCTAAAAAACCAGTTTTATGTTCGCAAAAATCACATTAGTTTTTCTATCAATATTTCTTGTTGCCTGTAACGACAAAGATGATTCTATTGAACAACAAGATTGTTCTACGGCTATATGCACCCTAAATTTTGTTACCATTACGGTCAGTATAAAAGATGCATCGGGCGAAGCTATTGCATTAGATAATTATGAGGTCATAGATACTGAAACAGGTAAAAACATAGCTGAAGATTTTAACGGCGAAGAATATCAATACCTTAAAGAGCAAGGTTTCTACCCTATTCTTAGTGACGACAATCGCATTCAATACCAGAATACTACGGCAACTCTTACATTTAAAGGGTTTATTGCTACTGAAGAGGTCATCAATGAAGATTATGAAGTTGGTGCAGACTGTTGCCACGTTAGCTTAATCTCTGGAAATACCGAGATTGTTTTAGAATGATTTCTCTTTATAAATCCTTTTAAAGATTCCCTACCTTTGCCATATAATTATAGGTTATGAGCAATATTCGTATTACCAAACAATTCAATTTTGAAACGGGGCATGCACTTTACGGTTATGACGGTAAATGTAGAAATGTACACGGCCATAGCTATAAATTATCTGTAACCGTTATTGGTAGACCTATTACAGACACCAGCCACGTAAAATTAGGAATGGTGATAGATTTTGGTGATCTAAAGAAAATAGTCAAAGAAGATATCGTTGACATTTTTGATCACGCTACGGTATTCAATAAAAATACACCTCACGTAGAATTAGCTAAAGAATTGACCGATAGAGGGCACAGTGTTATTTTGGCAGATTACCAACCTACTAGTGAGAATATGGTCATCGATTTTGCAGCTAAAATTAAATCTCGCCTTCCAGAGAACATTTCATTATTCTCTTTAAAACTGCAAGAAACAGATACTTCTTTTGCAGAATGGTATGCGAGTGATAATTAAGTTCAACAAAACTTAACCTTTTACTTTCTTTACAAGCTTATAAATTGTTTTATTTTTAGGGCAACTCCTTAACATATAACAATATGACCAAGCATCATATTTACTGGTGGAATCTTGAAAATCTGTTCGATATTGAAAACTCACCTCGAAGAAGTGAATTTTTAAACAACCACTTGGGTAAAGAACTCGACGGATGGAGTGCTGCTATTCTAGACCAAAAAATAGCCAATCTAACAGCCGTCATATCAAAATTCAATAATGGTGAAGGTCCAGATATATTGGGTGTTTGTGAGGTAGAAAACGAGTATGTTATTAAGCTACTTATAAATGCCATGAGTGCTGCCTTAAATAAGAACTACGGCTTTGTAATTTCTGAAGGTGATGATAAAAGAGGTATTGACACTGCCCTTATTTATGATAAAACCAAATACGGACCAGAACAGCAAACATTTAGTCTACGTATTATAAAAAGAAATACAACCAGAGATTTGTTTCAAGTTCATATCAATACTGCCAATGGCAATAAGCTGGTATGCGTACTTAACCATTGGCCATCTAGATCTGGTGGTGAACTCGAAAGCGAACCCTTTAGAATTATGGTTGCCGAAAATTTATCATATTGGATAGAGAGAATTTACGAAGAGCAAGGCGATGATGCCAATATTATATTAATGGGCGATTTTAATGATAACCCGTATAACAAAAGTATTACGTCGTATTTAATGGCCATCAATAATAAGGCATTGGTAAAAAGTAATAGAGTACGGTTAAAGTATTTCTATAATGTAATGCATAAGTTTCTGGATGCTCAAATTGGTACGTTTGTCTTTGGTAATGAGTATAATTTGTTAGACCAGTTTATGATTTCTAAAAGCATTTTATCTGAAAAATCTGAATTGCCATTTAAATTAAGTGCTGTTGCTATTATTGACTATCCAGAGCTAACTTCTGGATCGTACCAAAAACCCGTGAAATTTGGCAGGCCTAATTCATCCACATTTAATATAAAAGGATATAGTGATCACCTACCAATAAAAATAGTTCTGAACGAAAAAGATGCATCCGTATAAATTGCAGGGGTTATGTAAACCATGTCTTATTTTGACCTTGGTATTCCCTTGGTACGCAAAACAGTTATTATATTTACATCCTGATGACGAACATTGAACTTCCTGCAGGAAAAAAAGTATATTTTGCTAGCGATAACCACCTAGGTGCACCTACTATGGAAGAAAGTAGGGTAAGAGAACTGAAATTTATTCGTTGGTTAGATACAATCAAGTCGGATGCAGGAGTCATTTTCTTGATGGGTGATTTGTTCGATTTTTGGTTTGAATACAAAACCGTTATACCTAAAGGATTTACAAGAACCCTAGGAAAACTTGCAGAACTATCGGATGCCGGCATACAAATACATTACTTTGTTGGTAACCACGATCTTTGGATGAACGGTTACTTTGAAGAAGAACTCAATATTCCTGTCTACCATAAACCTCAGCAATATTCCATTAACGGAGCCTCTTTCTTTATAGGTCATGGTGACGGACTCGGACCAGATGATAAGGGCTTCAAAAGAATGAAGAAGGTATTTACCAACCCTGTAGCTAAATGGTTCTTTAGATGGCTTCACCCAGATATAGGTGTTCGTTTGGCGAAGCATCTTTCTGTAAGTAACAAATTGATTAGCGGAGATGATGATGCCAAGTTTTTAGGTGAAGACAAAGAATGGTTGGTACTATATGCCAAACGCAAGTTAGAAACGCAACATTACGATCATTTCATTTTTGGTCATAGACATCTTCCTTTAGAAATTGAATTGAAAGAAAATTCAAAATATACCAATCTAGGTGATTGGATCGGTTACTACACCTATGCCGAGTTTGATGGCTTGCAACTTACTTTGAAAGAATTTAAGTAGAATTCAGTAAAAACATCGACGAAATACATAAATTTAATTGTAATCCTTTTCTTACAACAAGAATTGAACATTTCACAACAATAGTTTTATAAAACTAGTTCTTGGTTATATCTTTACAGTGTTATTAAGTTTGAGTGTTGATCCCAAATCTTCACATTACCTACAAGTTTTCCCAGCTTAAAACCCAAATTTTAAGTGTACCTACTTTAAAGAACAGCCCCTATTTTAGGGGCTTTTTCGTTGTTTTAAACTTTTTACTTCAATTATTATTTTTTAACTTAAGAAAATCCCGAGAATTTTTAAAAAGGGATAAACTATTCATTCACACTTCAGAAAAGACCAATAATTTACATTTTTTATATGATGTCTTTTTTACAAAATCAGACTTATTCAGGTTAAAAATATCAACAAACAACATGTAATCCTTTTCTTACATATTAAAAGTGGCACTTCACAACAAAAGTTAGTGTGAACTACCAATTGGTGATACCTTTACACTGTTGTTAAGATTAAGTGTTGATTCCCAAATCTTCAATTTACCTACAAGTTCCCCCACTTAAGACCCAAATCTTAAGTACCACCTACAATAAAAAAAGCCCCTTTTTAAGGGGCCTTTTTTATGAAATGAATCTAAGTTCTTTAACTCTCATGCTCTTCGACATCTTTCTGCAAATCTAGTTTTCTAAATTTAGGCGAAACGATTGCCGTAAGTCCCACGGTCAATAAAGTCATGGTGCCGCCAAAAACAACTGCGGTTACCGTTCCCATTAATTTTGCTGTTACTCCGCTCTCGAAAGCACCCAATTCATTAGATGATCCTACGAACATAGAATTTACAGAAGCTACTCGTCCACGCATATTATCGGGAGTCTTTAATTGTAATATCGTTTGTCGAATTATCATCGATACGCCATCAACCGCACCACTTAAAAACAAGGCAGCTACCGAAAGCCAGAAATAGGTTGATAGCCCGAATACAATCATACAAATTCCGAATCCGAATACAGCGAGTAATAGTTTTTTACCTGCATTCTTATGTAACGGAAATCTTGTAGACCCCAACATTGTTATGGCTGCCCCAACTGCAGGTGCCGCTCTTAACACACCAAAACCTTCTGAACCTACGTGTAAAATGTCTTGTGCAAAAATGGGTAATAATGCAACTGCACCGCCGAAAAGTACGGCAATCATATCTAAGGTCAATGCACCTAAAACTGCCCTTGTTTTAAAAACGAATGTCAACCCTTCTTTTAAACTCTGAAAAACCGGCTCCCCAATTTTCGGATTAAGAATTGGCTTCTTAGAAATATTAAATAATGCCGTCAATGCCAGCAACGAAAAGCCAAAAATGACGCACATTGACCAGTGTACACCTATAAAACTAATAGAAAAACCTGCTAATGCCGGACCAAGAACTGATGCCATTTGCCATGTAGTACTGCTCCAAGTTGCAGCATTCGGGTATATTTTTTTGGGTACAATTAAAGCTATTAATGAAAATATAGTGGGACCTAGAAAGGCACGAACTAATCCGCCACAGAAAACCAATGCATATATTCCGTAGAGAATGACTTTGGTTTCATAGGCTTCTAGAACCGATGGTAGACTTAGCATAAAAAGTCCGAAACTAATGATAGAGAAGCCTAAAATACACTTCATCAATAAATTTCGCTTTTCTTTTTGATCTACAATATGACCAGCAAAAAGTGCCATACCTACTGCAGGTATCACTTCCATCAAGCCAATAATACCTAATGATAACGGGTCTTTGGTAATCGTGTAGACTTGCCATTCAATTACTATAAATTGCATTGACCAAGCAAAAACCATGGCAAAACGGACTAGCAGAAAAATATTGAATTCCTTGAATCTTAGTGCCGCATAAGGATCATTAACGCTCATAAGCTAATCGCTAAATAGGGTCTAAAGATATTTAATAAATTAAAGGGCAGTAAGCGATTGTATGACTAATTAATCGATAGAAGTAATAAGAATTTTATTTCATCCTATTCAATGCCTAATTCTCCGAAATAGGAATCTAACTCTAACTTAAATAATGTACCGTTAATTAAATCTCTAACCTCAATGGCTTCTTGATAGCTAACCGCAAATGTTATTTGATGTGCAGGAGTATTCAATAATAATGATCGACACGTTTCTTTCGTTTTACAATCTCCACAAAGATTACCCTTACCGCTTTTTACAGTATCTGCAATGCATTTCGAAAAATGACGTAACTCGCTCTGAGTTAGTAATAGTCCGATATCCCTAAAAATTACTTGAACTTTATTGGATTGGTTCGGTATCTCTTTTTTCCATTGGAAGGCTATTCCAATTTCATTCTGGTAAATAGGATGAATATCGTTCATAAGAATCTACATATTTACTATAAATATATACATCTTATTTAGAATAATTATAAATAGTATTGTTAAATGGTGATTTCTATCTGATTGCCTGCTGGATCGAGAATGACACTTTCGTGGTAACCATCGCCTGTAGTTCTAGGCTCACCGGTAATTTTAAATCCGTTTTCTCTTAGCTTTTCGGTCAAAGAATCTACCTGTTCTTTTGAACCTACTTACATGGCAAAATGTATGAATCCGGTATTTACAGCCTTATTACTAGCCGCATGAATAGATGGTTTATGCATGATTTCTAACCTTGCCCCATCAGTAAAACTTAAAAAGTAAGATTAAAATTCTTTGGTAGGGTTATAATATTTCTCTCTAGATACAGCATTAAAATATCGTTCATAAAATGTTCGCATCATTTCTAAGTCAGTAACCCAAATAGCAATGTGCTCTATTCTCATTTAATATCCTTTAGCTTCAATTGCAGACTAACATTACCTTGCCATTCATTCTCATCAATAGAAAAAACAGCACTAAAAGGTTTTCTGCCAGTTACCAAAGAAAGCTTATCGCCCATATTAAAGCCGATACCATCAATTTTATGACTGTCTTGCTGTACTACCGAAACTTTCAAATGTGCTTCTTCTTTACCTACGCCCTTTGCATAGCCAGTGTCATGTAAATCTTCTGCCATAAAAATGGGAGACATATTACCAGGACCAAAAGGGGCAAACTGTTTTAGAATGCGCATTAACTTTGGAGTAATATCTTGTAGCTCTATAGTAGTATCTATGGTAATTTCCGGTATTAACATTTGTGGATCAATGCTCTCCTTCACCACCTTCTCAAACTGATGTTTGAAGTTATTATACTGCTCTTCTAACATCGTTAATCCTGCCGCATATTTGTGTCCGCCAAACTGTTCAATGTAATCCGCACAACCTTCTAAAGCATTATATACATCAAAACCTCTAACCGATCTTGCCGATGCTGCGAGCTTATCGCCACTTTTGGTAAAAACGAGTGTTGGTCTATAATAGGTTTCAGTTAATCTCGATGCTACAATGCCGATAACCCCTTTATGCCAAGTGTCTTTATAAACTACAGATGTGAACCCTTCTTCCTCTTGATTTTCTTGAATTTGCCCTAGTGCCTCAATCGTAATTTCTTGATCAAGCCCCCTTCTATCCGTATTGAATTTTTCGATTTCAGCAGCGAATTGTATGGCTTGGTCCATATTGGTTTCGGTCAAAAGATTTACGGCATATTGACCGTGTTTCATTCTGCCGGCAGCATTAATTCTAGGTGCAATGATGAAAACCACGTCGGTAATTGTAAGCTCTTTTTTATTGATTTGATCAATAATAGCTTTAAACCCTATTCTAGGTTGTTGATTGATAACCTGTAAGCCATAAAAAGCCAGTATTCGATTCTCCCCAGTTATCGGTACAATATCCGCGCCAATTGCAGTTGCCACTAAATCAAGATAATAGACGAAATCATCAATAGTTTCTCCTCTACGAGATCCTAATGCCTGAATTAACTTAAAACCTACACCGCAACCGCATAATTCATCATACGGATATGAACAATCTTCTCTTTTTGGGTCTAAAACTGCTATTGCCCTTGGCAATATTGTACCAGGTCTGTGGTGGTCACATATGATAAAATCAATACCCTTTTCTTTGGCATAAGCAACTTTGTCAATTGCCTTCACTCCACAATCCAAAGCAACAATTAAGGTGAATCCGTTATCCTCTGCAAAATCGATTCCTTTATATGACACTCCGTACCCTTCATCATATCGGTCCGGAATATAGGTTGCCACATTAGGATAGTAACTCAACAGATACGATGACATTAAAGCAACTGCGGTTGTACCATCGACATCATAATCGCCATATACCAAAATGTTTTCGCCATTTGCAATGGCTTCTTCAATTCTGCTTACTGCAATATCCATGTCCTTCATTAAAAAAGGATCGTGTAAATCTTCTAACTGCGGACGAAAGAAATCTTTCGCCTCTTCATACGTAGAAATTCCTCTTTGCAACAATAGCTGCGCCACCAAATCATCGACCTTTAAAGCACTCGCTAAAGTATCAATATCTTCTTGTTTCGGTTTAGGTTTAATTGTCCAGCGCATTTCTTCAAATTCAAGTTCAAAAACCAAGTTCAAGTTCAAAATCCTAAAATAGAATCATTAAACTTCTTTGAAAATTTGACTTTTGGTTATTTTTTGTTTCTAATGATTGTTGCTATAATTCTTATTAATTGTTCAAGTTCGTCTAATATTTCAACTCTTTTAGAAACATTACCATACCCAACTTTGGTCAATATCTTAAGATTTACTCTAGACTCCTTCAATTCTTTTAAAGATATGGATGCCTTGTTGATATAATCCTTAACCGTATTTGTTCCTTGCGCTTCACCAAAATTAAGCGCAGAACTCCCTGCTGATCTTAGCAATTGATTACCATAATACTGACCGGTCATATCAGACGGCAAGTCCTTACAAAAAAGTACAATGTTAGCTGCAAAATCAACCAATCTATCTTCAAGATCAAACTTTTTATCCGGCATAATTTTTATTTGAACTTGAACTTGTTACTTGCAATTGAACTTTTAAATTTACTTCTTATGAAAAACAGTCTTAATATCCAACTCGGCAAATTGCCTGAACATCTCCATTACTCCGCAATATTTTTCAATGGATAGGTCTACTGCTCTTTGTAATTTTTTCTCGGCTAAATTTGCGCCATGAAAATGATATTCTATAACTACTTTGTCATAAAATTTAGGATGCTCATCTGTTAGGTTTGCGATTGTTTCAATGTGAAACTCATCTACTTCTAGTTTCATTTTTTTAATCAATGCAGCTACATCTAAACCAGAACAACCTGCCAATGAAGAAAGCATTAATGCTTTAGGCCTAAAACCACTACCATCACCACCATCTTCTTTCGCGATATCTATTCGTAGCGAATGACCTGAAGGATTATTACTTTCAAAAGACATATTACCTAACCATTTTGTGCTAATATGATTTGTTGTGCTCATAATTTTTATTTTTTGTAGGCTACAAAAATACGATAATATAGAGTGGGGTTTTGTTAGCAATTAGCAATTAGCAATTAGCAATTAGCAATTAGCAATTAGCAATTAGCAATTAGCAATTAGCAATTAGCAA
>NZ_JBGQOO010000018.1:0-58041 GCF_052119685.1 Maribacter spongiicola
CGTGTACGAGACCCGTACGCACGGTGGTGTGAGAGGCGCACCGTGGGCTTTACAGCTCACGGCCGTCTACTCGATTGGCAAATCGTTTTTTATTTCAGCTGTTTTTTCTCGCATAAGTCAAATTCCATTCCTGTCTTTTCAAATATTAAATGACAATGTTTTTTTCCAACTCCAAGTTCCAAAAATGTGTTTTCCGTTTTTTGTTTGTCAAGTGTTTTATAAAATTGGTCAAAAAAATAGGTTTTTCGCAATTTCAGATATGGTTTTCCTCCAGGACCAGCATAAAATTCCATATTTGCATAAAGGATTTCATATTCTCCAATTTTCCAATTCCAACTTGTTTTTTCAGAGCCTGCCATAATTCCAATTGCCTCAAGTCCTAAAAATATTATTCCGAAAATGAGTGTCGGTAATCCAAGTAAAATTCGGTAACTCCATTTTTTGAAATACACGAAAATAAAAACCAGAGAAACGATTAGTGTTGTCATTCCGATTTCCAATGTTTGGTCATTCACTAAATTAAACTCGGAATAATAAATTGCAAATTCAATAGCTATAATTACTATTAAAATCAGTCCGATTATGTTCAATATTTGTCGTTTCATCAAATGTTTGCCAACGTACGGATATGTGTACAATTACATATATCACCATTTTAAATGTAATCTAATTACTAAATAATATAAAACCTACTTTTCAAGAGTTATAAACAAATGAGGTGCTTTTTTTAAAACACATAAACTCACCACCAAACCACAAAAAACTTTTCAAATTCAGTAGCACCCTTCTTCATCCAAATCATGGTAGCACTTTTATTATTTAGGTGCTCTGTAATGGCTATAACAATTTCATCGTGAGAAACCCATGCGACCTCTGCAAATGGATGAAATACCCACTCACTTTTAGTAGGGATATAGAATTTGCGATCCATAAATACAGGAGAATTTAACTCCGCCATTCGTAGCCAGTAGCCCACAATACAATAGGAGTTTATTGGTGATATATCTAAAGAAGCAATTTTATAGGGTTGAAACAATTGTGCTTTATAGCACACCTGTTGTTTAATGTTTGTAGTATCTATTTCTTTCTCTAAAAGTGCTTTTTGCCCAATACTGGTATGTATTAAAGAGAATTGATTGTTCTTAATTTTCTCTAACTTTTTATAAAATGCATCACTTCTATTTGGTCCGACTAATTGATGAATAGGATTCTCAATTGCTGTATCGATTAAGTAAAATTTATAGGTAAGTTCTACATGTATCAATTGCTGCGTGGCTGTCTCTTTGAGTATAAAGTCAATTTCTCCAATAGTCTGTTTTCCGTCGCGTATAGGCATATTATGTATTAAAACTGTATATGCATCACTTACATCTAATAACTGCTTACAGACATATTCCATCTGATGCCCCAACCGCAATTTCTCAGGTATAGCTATCGGAGTAATCTCATTCACATCCACCTCAGGAAATTCAAATTGCGCCACGCCAAACTGTTCTCCTTCCCATATTGGCGGAGTGGATAAAAAGCTTTTGAGCTGGTTGATGGTTGTTAGTTGTTTATTGATGATCTTTTGTTTAGTTGCTCGTTGTTGGTTGTTGGTTGTTCGTTATTCGGAAATAGTATGACTAAATTCCGGTGACTGAGCGTAGCCGAAGTTACTTCATTAAAACGCTATGCGCAAAACGCAATGTGCTCTGCGAGCTGAACGCTGAACGCAACAAACCACGCGCTTATCGCATTCATGCATTGCAATATGAGTCTTAAGTACACGAAACAAAAAGATTACTTCGTCGCAAAAAGCTCCTCGCAAAGACGAACTTGAGAACCGCATGCACAGGTGCTGCACGCCATGGGCCATTTTCTAAACGCATATGAAAAAGCGAATTGCGTCTAGCGCTTAGCGTCTAGCGAAAAGCAAACATTAAACAACAACGTTAACATTTCTTAAATACTACGGGCGTCCACCTTAAAAGTGTTAATTTTATGCTATGGCTATGAATGAAAGAAAAGGATTCCGCTTTGAAACTTACGAAGCACCCGAACAATCGATTTTTGATAAGCTATTTGATATATTTCAAGAGCTTATTACTCATACTTCTGGCGATTTTGACGAAGCTATAGATTGGCTGCGCGAACTGGATAAGGAATATGAACTAACTACAGAAGACTATACCATTGAAGACTTTATTGAAGATTTAAAGGCTAAGGGTTACATACGTGAAGAATTTAAAGATGGCGGTGGCGACGGACAAGAAGGCGAAGAGGGGGCTGGTGGCGGAAATATTTCCATCACCGCAAAAATGGAACGTATTATTCGTCAACGTGCCTTAGATCAAATTTTTGGTAAACTGAAGCGGAGTGGTGCTGGTAACCATAAAACCGGTAAATCAGGACAAGGAGATGAGCATACGGGAGACTTGCGAGAATACCGTTATGGCGATGGTCTAGAAAACATATCTATGACCGAGAGCCTTAAAAATGCTCAGATCAATCATGGTATGGGTAGTTTTCAGCTAAGCGAAGATGATCTTGTTGTTGAAGATACACAACACAAAGCCCAAATGAGTACTATTCTAATGATAGATATTAGCCATAGTATGATTTTGTATGGTGAAGATCGTATTACTCCCGCTAAAAAAGTTGCGATGGCGCTGGCGGAATTAATTACAACCAGATACCCAAAAGATACTTTAGATATTCTAGTATTTGGTAATGATGCCTGGCCGATACCGATTAAAGATTTGCCGTATTTAAAAGTTGGTCCGTATCATACCAATACCGTTGCTGGTCTGCAATTGGCGATGGATATGCTTCGTAGAAAACGGAATACCAATAAGCAGATATTTATGATTACCGATGGTAAGCCAAGTTGTCTTCGCATGCCCGATGGTACCTATTATAAGAATAGTGTCGGACTAGATGATTTTATTGTGGAGAAATGCTACAATATGGCGCGACAGGCACGAAAACTTCATATACCGATAACGACTTTTATGATTGCACAAGATCCTTATCTAATGCAGTTTATTCGTCACTTTACCGAGGCAAATAAAGGGAAGGCATTTTTCACCGGATTAAAAGGATTAGGGGAAATGATATTTGAAGATTACGAGGCGAATAGAAAAAAAAGATTGAAATAAGAAAAGAGAAAACATTTTATGAAATTAGATTATAAAAAAATACATACACTAGGGGAGTTAAAAGCTGCCGGATATAAAACTAAGAGTGTAAAAGATGAGTTGCGAGACAACCTTATCGATAAAATAAAAAAAGGAGAAGATGCTTTTCCTGGGGTTTGGGGTTACGAAGATTCTGTTATTCCTGAATTGGAGCGTGCAATCTTATCTCGTCATAATATTAATTTATTAGGATTACGTGGCCAGGCGAAAACACGTTTGGCGCATTTAATGGTGAATCTGTTAGATGAATACATACCTGTTGTAGAAAGATCTGAAATTAACGATGATCCTATGAAGCCGATGTCTAGATATGCCATGGAGCTCATCAAAGAAAAAGGCGATGATACTCCTGTTTCTTGGATGCATAAAGATGAGCGTTTTGCTGAAAAGCTTGCCACTCCCGATGTTACGGTAGCAGATTTAATCGGAGATGTAGATCCTATTAAGGCTGCAAACCTCAAGTTATCGTACGCAGATGATAGGGTGATTCACTTTGGGATGATACCTCGTGCCAACCGTTGTATTTTCGTAATAAATGAGCTTCCGGATCTACAAGCGCGTATTCAGGTGTCTTTATTCAATATTTTGGAAGAAGGAGATATTCAGATTCGCGGATTCAAGCTGAGATTGCCTTTGGATATTCAATTTGTATTTACGGCAAACCCAGAAGATTATACCAATAGAGGTAGTATTGTTACTCCGCTGAAAGATAGAATTGGGTCTCAGATATTAACGCATTACCCAGATGATATTGAAATTGCCAGAAAAATTACGGAGCAAGAAGCGAAGTTAGATTCACGACAAACTGATGCTGTCTATGTGCCAGATTTAGCAAAAGACTTGTTAGAGCAAATAATTTTCGAAGCTCGTGAAAGCGAATATGTAGATGCAAAGAGTGGTGTAAGTGCACGTACAAGTATTACCGCTTTTGAAAACTTGTTAAGTACAGCAGAGCGTAGGTCATTGTTAAATGGCGGTAATCACACTATGGTACGATTAAGTGATTTTCTTGGGATTATACCTTCTATTACTGGAAAGATTGAGTTAGTATATGAAGGTGAGCAGGAGGGAGCAGACGGAGTTGCGGCAATTTTGATAGATGACGCTGTTAAAACATTATTCCCAACGTATTTCCCAAAAATCAATAAACTAGAACGTAAAGATGAAGAAACGGTTTATGACGAATTGTTACATTGGTTTTTTCAAGGTGAAGGTTTTGAATTGATGGACGATTTTACTGACGAAGAGTACAAACGTGCTTTAGATAGCATACCCGCTTTAAATCAATTATTGAAAGAGCATCAACCAGATTATGATGTTAAAGATGTGTATTTCTTAAAAGAGCTTCTTTTGTGGGGATTGGTCTCTTACAAGAAATTGAATAAACAACGATTTACTGATGGATTTGAATTTAAAGATCTCTATAGTAGTTTCTTAAAAGATATTTAGTAAAAAAGCCCTATCCAAATCGGATAGGGCTTTCTCTTTTTTCATAGCAAAATTTAAACTATTGTAATTGATAAGCAGGCAGTTTGAATATGAAAGAACTTCCTTCATAGGGTTTGCTTAGAACCACTATAGTGGTATCATGTAAATCCATTATTTTCTTAACGATAGCTAAGCCTAATCCTAGTCCTTGTTTCTTGGTATGTTCATCTACTTGCTTATAGCGATCAAAAATGAATGGTTGATCATTTAAGGGTATACCGTTGCCGGTGTCGGTAATATTGATTTCTATTTGTTTGCCCATCTTTATTAGGCTAAGTGTTACTTTTCCTTTAGGTTCGGTATACTTGATTGCATTTTCAATTAAATTTTGCAACGCTCTTTCAACCAATCCAATATCGGCATAAACCATGTAGTTTTCTTCAGGATTGTCTAACTGCAAATGGATCTGTTTTTGTTCCGCCAGCAGCCTAAATTTGGCAATAAGGTCATGTGAAAGTTCTGTAATGGAGAATGGCTCTTTTATAGGGGTTACCTGTTCAGCTTCTAATTTAGAATACTCAAATAACTGATTGATCAATCCCGATAGTTTATCGATATTATCATGTGTAATCTGTAAATATTCTTCTTTCTGCTTTTTAGTAAGAGTGTCTTTCTTAATTTGCAACGTTTCTATATATCCTTTTAAAACAGCTAATGGCGTACGAAGATCGTGAGATACATTTGCGATTAGCTCTCTACGTAGATTATCGACAGATTTCATTTTATCCATGTTATCTACAATGGTATCTGCCATTTCATTAAAAGACAGAGCAACTACTTCAATATCTGATTGCTCAGGATTTTTTATTCTAATATCTAAATCACCTTCTTGAAACTTTCGTACTGTCTGGGTTATTAATCTTAGATTTTTAGTCAAAAACCAAATGCTTAATATTCCTACCAGAGCTGCAAAAAGCATGGTGAGTACTATAGCACCTATACTTAGTTTGGTAAAATACGTTCCGAAGAGGTTATCGCTTATGAGTGCCAATTCTTTACCTGCTACTATAATATAAATATACCCCTCATGCCCATCGACAGAAAAAGGTGCGGCAGAAAAAATATTTTGTGCTTTAGAATTCAGAGGGTCATCACCTAAAATGAATTCTTCGCCCTTGGTTTCGATAAACTTATGAATAGGCTCAAGAGAAACTGATTTCATAGGCTCATTATCGTTGTGCTCTAGCACTACAGAATATAGTATGTCGCCAGATTTATTAAGAAGATAGACCTCAATACCTCGATTTACGGCCATCATATCATGCATAAGATCTCCGAAAAGGGCTTTGTTAACGGTACCATTTTCTAAAAAAGGTGCGGCATTTTGAAACTTTTCTTGAATTACGTGATCTGCAACATTAGCATTAATTCGTTGTGTAATTGCCTGGTTGTAGTTTAATGTCAGATATCCGGTAATGAATATATATGACGCCCCCATCAAAATAATTAAGAATATAAAGGCTATCCATAATTTTTTGACCAACTTGGGCGTAAGTGTTTTTTCGTTATTTATCATGCCATTATCTCTTCATTAAATTTATAGCCCACGCCCCAAGTTGTTAAAATGTAATTTGGGTTTGCCATATCAGATTCTATTTTGGCTCGCAACCTATTAATATGAGAATTTACCGTGTGCTCGTAGCCTTCAAAATTGTATCCCCATATGATATTCAATAACTCGGTTCTAGTATAATTTCTACCAGGGTTAGAAGCCATTAGCACCAACAGTTCAAACTCTTTGGGTGATAATTCTATTTTATAATCGCCTAATACTACTTTTCGCTTATCAATATCAATTGAGAGTCCTTCAGCCAAAATAACTGAAGTATTGGACTGTTTTGTTTCTACTTTATTTGATCTTCGAAGTACTGCCTTAATTCTTGCCAAAAGCTCTCTTATACTAAAGGGCTTCGTCATATAATCGTCTGCACCTATTTCTAAGCCTAAAACACGATCTATTTCTTCAGATTTTGCGGTTAACATAATTACAGGGGTATTTTTGGTAGTGCGAAGCTTTCTACAAATCTCAACTCCGTCCAAGCCAGGTAGGGTAAGATCTAATAGAATTAACTCGTAATCATTTTCTAGGGCTAAGTTTAGTCCTTCGTTTCCATCCATTGCCATGGTGGTTTCATAACTTACATCAGAAAGATGTAGCTCTAGTAGCTTAATGATTTCAGGATCATCTTCAATAATAAGTATACGTTTCATAATCAATTACGAATAAAGAAAAAAAGTATCACAGAAAAATCACAACGAACAGAAAATAGACTTAGTCACTGTAATTTAGATTGTAAGTCAGTCGAGTATTACCCTGATAATTACAGTGCTAGCGGATTTTAACAGAAAATTTTCGTTATAATTCTGTAGTTTAAAAGCAATCTTAGGCATATTTTTTTTAAGAATGACATCGCTTATATTAAAATATTCCAAATAAAAAACCCTCGATAATTACTTACCGAGGGCTACATATAATTTCTGAGTTTTAGTTATTTCCAGTGGTCAACATGTTGGTTCATATCATCGAATATATAAGTGCCGACCATTTCTTTTCTATATACTACAGCTAAAAGTGTTACCAATAATAAGACTGCGTATAATGTCAACATTAAATAACCGATAGGTAAGAATGTACCCGGTATAAGATGATTTTCAAAATCAGAGTAACTGGACAATACAATCATGGTTTCTACCAATTTATATAGGTATACCAATGAAATGATATAAAGAATATATTCTAACGTTCGCATTGGCGGGTCACTTAATTCTTTCTCTTTAATTTTAAACCAGAGTACATATAGAAAGACGAAATGTATAATAGATAAAATAGGGAAGATGTAATTGTCAATTTTAAAAAAGTAAAACTTATTGGTATATAAACCGTAAAAACTAAAGATATTCAATAAAAAAAGTACAACAATTGAAACAATTAAGGTTCGTTTCCAAGTAAATAATCCTTTAATAGAATTCATAAAATTTAGTTTTTATGGTCTAAGGGGAACCATAGTTTTGCTGCAAGTAATGGTATGATTTTGGTTTTTTCCAAACAAATCGACAAACGGCTAACTTTGTTGTTCAAGACCTTATATTTTAAGGTAACCACATACTAATATTACTACTTTTTTTAAACATTAACAATAATTTACCTAATAATACTACTGTAGGAATTAATAGTGTGATAATCTGTTTAAAACCGGGTTTGGCAGGTGATTGGTAAGAAGACAATTTACACGATGTGTTTAGTAATTATGATAATGTAATTACATTTACACTATGAAGAAACAGCGTTTTTGTTATTTGGTACGACTGCAATATTTAGGCTTTAGATTTAATGGTTGGCAAGTGCAACCTAAGCTACGCACAATTGTCGGCATGCTCGATAAGACATTCACCTTTTTATACCCCGATACACCCTATAAAATTTTGGGTGCAGGTAGAACCGATGCTAAAGTTTCTTCATTAGATGGTGCATTTGAACTTTTCGTTGAAGAACCATTAGAAGATTTAGATGTTTTTATACAGGATTTTAATAAAAACCTTCCCTCAGATATTCGTTTACTTTCGATAGCACCTATTGATCAAGATTTTAACATTATAAAGGACAGTAAAACGAAGGAGTACACCTACTTCTTTTCCTTCGGATGCAAAAACCATCCGTTTAGTGCACCTTTTATCACAAATTATCTAGACCATCTAGATTTGGAGTTAATGAAGAAGGGAGCCTTATTGTTTGAAGGGATGCATGATTTTAGCGTGTACACGGCATCGATAAAACCTACAACAATTGCAGTTCGAGAAATTGAATCTTGTAGTATTGTTCCCAATGATATTTTAACAGCTAACTTTTTTCCTGAACACAGTTATATATTAAAAATTAAAGGGAAAGGTTTTATAAGGTATCAGATTCGAATGATCATGGGGGCATTGGTACAGCTTGGTAAAAACGAGATCACTTTAGAAGAAATTAAGGCTTCTTTACTTACAGGGTCTACTCATAAACTAAATACTATTGCACCTGGTTCTGGTTTAATTTTAAACAAGCTTCAGTTCAGAAACTAGTTTGTAGTTTAATATATTTATAAAAAATTGTTCATGGCAGTAAATAAGAAGCTCAACTTCCCTAAACGTAAAAAGAAAAAGTCTCGCCAGCAGAATAAGCTAGGTAAAGCACCGGGTACCATAAGTTACATGGGCGATAAAGAGCTTAGTGATAGTATAATTTACAGCACAACCTATAACTCTGATGGTTTTGAAACTGCCGAGTTTACAAACTTAGAGCACTTTTTTAAAGAGGAACGAGCAGATAAAATATCATGGATTAATGTTGTTGGTATAACAGACGAACCTTTTATCGAAAAAATAGGCAAGCACTTTAACTTGAACCCTTTGGTGCTTGAAGATATCGTCAACACTGAACAAAGACCCAAGATCGATGAGTATGAAGATTATATTTTTGGGGTCTTTCGAATGTTATACATTTCTGAGGAAGATGAAATTGTCGGCGAGCATATAGCAATAGTTTTACATGAAAATACAGTTTTAGTTTTTCAAGAAGTGAAGGCTGATGTTTTTAACGGACTACGAGAGCGTATTACCGGTAAACTTGGTCGTATTAGAACTAGGGGAGCAGATTACCTGTTTTTTGCTTTACTGGACGCTATGGTCGATAATTACTTTTTAGCCATAGAAAACTTAAATAATAGAATTGAGAATTTAGAGGAAGAGGTTTATCAGAATCCTGAGCCTATAGTTGCTAAAAATATTCAGCAGCTTAAAAAAGAAGTATTAAAAATCAGAAGGTGGATTTACCCTGTCAAAGAGCTGATTAGCAGGTTGATAGATACCGAAAATAAACTCATTACAAAAGACACGAAACTGTTTTTACGTGATGTATTGGATCACACCATGGAAATTAATGAGAGCTTACAGATATATCGCGAAATGTCTATGAGTTTAATGGAAATGTACATGAGTAACATGAGTAATAAAATGAACGAGGTTATGAAGGTACTAACCATTATGGCTTCCATTTTTATTCCTTTGACGTTTATTGCAGGTATCTACGGTATGAATTTTGACCATATGCCAGAGCTTCATTATAAATATGGGTATTATGTAGTTTGGGTAGTAATGATCGCTCTTTTGGTGGGAATGATTTTTTACTTCAAAAAGAAAAAATGGCTTTAATCCAAAACTAAAAAAATCAGTTTTCATTATATGCCTCAAAATCAATTCCATTAAAGAATAATTTTAATGGGTCATTGCTATCGTTACCTTTCATATAACTTGCTAGTATCTTGAATACAAGATATTAGCGATTTAATTACTGTCACTCACAGTATTTCGAATCTTTTATAAACTCTAAAATAAAATATATGAAAATGAAAACTGCTTATATGTCTATTGCGGCATTGTTATTATTATCTGGCGGCTTATGGGCACAAGAGAAAAATTCAGAAGTACTTGATACCAAAATTTCTAAATCGTACACAACTAATGATGGAAAAAAATTGGTTAAAAACACTGTAGAAATAACTACAACACGATTAAATAGTGTGGAAACTTCTGAAGAAGATGAAGGTGAAATTGATCAAGATAGAGTAGTAGATGCTGTTTCTACCATCATTAAAACCGTTCAAATCGATAATGACGATGATGACGAATTTGATGAAAAAATAGTATTCAGCTACGAATCGAACACACCAGAGGACTTCGTACTTGTCTCAAAAAATGATGAATTGGTTGTTGCTATGAATGAAGGTGAAAATTTAAAAATTGTAGAAAATATAAATTTAAAAAGTAAAGAGGTTTTAAATGAGAAAACCACTTATATTTTTACAAATGAACAGGGCGAGAACCTAGAATTTCTTGTTCAAGAATATAGCAAGCCTAACGATACAGTTACTTTAAAAAATTAGTAATCAGATATCTTCAAATATAAAGAGCCGTATACACGGCTCTTTTTTATATATTATTTTCAAACTTTTATAGTTCAAAAAGATCTGAAGACAAATAGCGATCACCTCTGTCGCATACAATAGAAACAATGACACCGTGGTCTAATTCTTGAGCTAGTCGTAATGCAACCGTCGCTGCGCCGCCACTACTCATACCTGAAAAAATACCTTCTTCTTTTGCCAATCTCCGAGCCATAGTTTTGGCCTCCAGTTCATTGACCTCCATAATACGGTCTACTTTTTTAGGATTAAATATTTTCGGTAAATATTCTTGCGGCCATTTTCTTATACCCGGTATACTGGCATTATCGCTTGGTTGAACACCAACTATTTGTACATTGCTGTTTTTCTCTTTTAAAAAGGTAGAAGTACCCATTATTGTACCTGTTGTACCCATAGATGATACAAAATGGGTTATTTTACCATCGGTATCTTTCCATATTTCAGGACCAGTAGTTTTATAATGAGCTTTCCAATTGTTTTCGTTTCCAAATTGGTTCATCATTATATATCCTTCATTGGCAACCTTACTTTCAGCATAATCTCTTGCGCCTTCAATACCTACATCAGCAGATGTTAAGGTTACTTTGGCACCGTACGCTCTCATGGTCTGTACGCGTTCTTTTGTAGCATTCTCGGGCATTACCAATTCAATATCAAGTCCGTAAACACCCGCAATCATCGCTAAAGCAATACCTGTATTTCCGCTGGTAGCTTCAATTAGTTTGTCATTAACGGTAAAATCGCCATTGTCATAACCTGTTTTTATCATGTTATAAGCTGCGCGATCTTTTACACTGCCGCCTGGGTTATGCCCCTCTAATTTAAAATAAAGAGAAACATTGGGGTTTGTATTGAGAATTCTTGACTTAACCAAGGGTGTATTGCCAATTAGTGATAATAAAGTATTAGACATGCGGTAATGTTTTAATTTTAATTTCAGGTTTATGAAAAACCGTTGAATTTGGTGGTACTGAAGCTGTGATCCAAGCGTTACCGCCAATAACACTATTTGCACCTATAATGGTATCGCCACCTAAGATGGTAGCATTTGCATAAATGGTTACATTATTATCTATGGTCGGGTGACGTTTGGTCTGCTGTAATTTTTTGGCAACAAAAAGTCCGCCTAGAGTTACACCTTGGTAAATTTTGACGTCATTTCTGATAATGGCCGTTTCTCCGATGACAACTCCTGTACCGTGGTCAATATGAAAAGATTTACCTATTTGTGCGCCAGGATTAATGTCTACACCTGTTTGCCTGTGTGCATATTCTGTCATTAATCTAGGTACCAATGGAAAGCCTGTTTTATATAACTCATGCGCCAACCTATATACCGATATAGCATAGAAACCAGGGTAAGCCATATACACTTCTTCAATAGATAATGAGGCTGGATCGCAGTTTACGGTTGCTTCTGCATCAAGATTTAAGCTTTCTAAAACTAACGGAAGCTTTTCTACGTAGTTCTCCCAAACTTTCTTACAAGGCTTGTCACTCTCCCAACAAGCTAAATCTACAAGTTCATCAAATTGTTTTTCAAGTATATCTAAACTTTCGGCTACTGGTGTTTCAATATCAAATAGCATATAGAAAAGTAGGTCGGTAAACTTTTCTGTATTTCGTTTTAATCGAAATCTTAAGTTCGGCTGTTTCTTATGTGTATTAATCTTCTCGATTATAGATCGATGGTCCATGTGTTTGCATTAATTAATCAAAATTAACCAAATAACTAAAAGTACTTCTCTTCTTATGGTTAACTTTAGCTTAAAATCACAAGAGTTAGGTCGTATGTTAGAAACGAATATTACAAAAGGTACTTTTCAATTTTTAAACACACTAAAAAAAAATAATAATAGAGAGTGGTTTGCAGAACATAAGTCAGCGTTTAAAGTAGAAGAGACGAAGGTAAAAAGCTTTTTTAATCATGTGTTCGAATTACTTAAAGCACATGATGAAATTGAAAAAATGAAGGTATTTCGAATTTACAGAGATGTTCGTTTTTCAAAGAATAAAACTCCTTATAAAAGTAATTTTTCTGCTTCTTTTTCTAGAGCCGGTAAACATAGAAGAGGTGGATATTATTTACAGATTGAGCCAGGTAATAGCTTTGTGGCAGCAGGATTCTGGAATCCGGAGAAGGAAGATTTACTGCGTATATGAAAAGAGTGGCAGGTAGATACTACTGAACTTGTTGAAATTATTAATGATACTAAATTTAAAATGGTCTGGGGACCAATGGTCGGCGATGAACTAAAAACAGCACCAAAAGGCTTTGATAAAGAAGACCCTAACATAGAATTTATACGAATGAAGCAGTTTATTTTTGTGAAAAAAATTACTGATGACGAAGTACTCTCCAATAATTTTGCAAATGAGGTGAACGATTGTTTTCAAACTATTAGACCATACTTCGATCTAATGAGTAGTATTTTAACGACTACGATGAATGGGGAATCTTTATTGGATTAGTTCATGCTTCTCAAAAATTTGAATTTGATCTTGTAATCTTTTTACCACCATATTCATCATTCTTTTGTTCAAGGCAGATGAGTTTTGAATGTAGTTTTCGTACTCCTCTACGGTAAAATGACCTATAATCATTCCTTTTAATGAATTTCTATATTTGATGTCTTTTTGAATGGCTTTGGCAATATAATCTAACCGTTTTTCAAGTTTTAGCTCGTAAAAGGTATTTTTCATTTTTTTAATGTAATTCTGAAAAGAAGCCAATAACAAATCGTTCTGAAACTTAATTATCGGTCGCAATGTTTCATTCTGAAACCGCTCATCATCACTCATGTCGGGCATAATTTTGGCAGAGGTAATTTTTGGTCGAATTGATTGCAATTGCTGTGTCCTGTCCATTATTTTTTGATTTTATTTAAAGGTACGTATTAGATAAAACTCATGATTACCACCTAAAAGAAGTTTTTAACCTGTTATGAACATAATCGTTTAAAGCAATAATTAAGACTGTAAATTAAGTTTATCATAATTCTCTCTAGAGACAATTATTAAAATGTAACTATTAAATACTACAATTGCTACTTTTGGCAATTCGTAGTTGCTATACCATTGAAAATAGTAATTTTCCTTTTTTTCAACATAACTTTGTACCGTAATTTTTTAAAAAGGAAACTATGAGATTTCATACAAGAAAATTAGTGAAGCCTGGTGATTTAAATTCTAACGGAACATTGTTTGGAGGTCAATTACTAGCTTGGATAGATGAGGAGGCCGCATTATATGCAATTATTCAATTAGAAAATGGAAAGGTAGTTACCAAATACATGTCTGAGATTAATTTTATGAGCGCCGCTGTAAAAGGTGATGTTGTTGAAATTGGAATTGAAGTTGTCAAATTTGGTAAAACATCGTTGACCTTAAATTGCGAGGTTCGTAATAAAATGAACCATGAGACTATTGTAACGGTCGATAATATAATTATGGTGAACCTTGGGGAGAATGGAAAACCGACTCCGCATGGTAAAACAAAAATTGAGTTCGTTAAAGATCGTTTGGCAGCCTTGGGTGAAGATTATTAAATCTCACCCAATATTTTCGCCTGAGCTTGAACCTCGTCTAAAACACGCATAAGGTTACCGCCCCATAATTTTGCAATGTCTTCTTCTGAGTAACCGCGTTCTACAAGTTCTAACGTTACATTAAAGGTTTCTGATGCATCGTTCCACCCCTCAATACCGCCACCACCATCAAAATCTGAACTTATACCGACATGGTCTATACCTATTAATTTCACCATATAGTCTATATGGTTTACAAAATCTGCGACATTTACGGCCGCTGGTGCATCAGTTCTATTTTCAACCAAACCCTTACCAATTTCAAGAACTTTAGGGTAGTTTTCCATAAAAGCTTCTTTTTCCGTATCGGACAGACTTGAAAACTGAGAACGCTCATACCAAGCTATTTCTAATGAATCAGCAACTTTCTGGTAAACAGATTTCATATATGCAGCTCTGGCGTCATGCTTTTCTGTATTTAAATAAGAGCTAAATGCTACGGTTTGTACCACCCCTCCATTTTCTTTCATCATCATTAATTGCTCATCATCTAGGTTACGGCTGTGTCCGCATAACGCTCTTGCAGACGAATGTGATGCTATAATTGGTGCTTTTGATAATGCTATCATTTGTTTCATAGCTTCTTTTGAAGGGTGCGAAACATCTATCATTATCCCTAGCTTATTCATTTCTACTACCGCTTGCTTTCCTAATTCACTTAATCCGTTATGTAACCATACATCATCTGCTTCACCGGTATTGGAGTCAGAGAATTGACTGTGGCCATTGTGCGCCAAAGAAATATAACGTGCCCCTAAATCATGGTACGTTTTAAATTGGGTTAAATCTGTACCGATAGGGTAGGCATTTTCAACTCCGATCATTGCAGCTTTTTTTCCAGCCCCAGCAATTCGTTTTACATCTGCAGAGGTTAAAGCCAATTCTATTTCATCGGGAGCAATTTCTTCACACAATTTATGAATAGCATCAAATTTAGACATTGCGTTCTCTTTTGCCTTGGCATAGCCATCATCCGTCAACGTATCTTGACCTGTATAAACGATAAGCCAGGTGACGTCTAAACCGCCTTCTTTCATCTTCGGTAAGTTTACTTGCGTATCTAACCTCTGACTGTAATTTACACTGTCTGAGAAGTTTTTAACATTAATGTCATTATGGGTATCAATGGTTATAACATCATCGTGAATTCGATGTGCTTTTTCTAAGTTAGATTCCTCAATTTTTTCTTTTTTTTCTCCGCAAGAGATAATTGTTGCAAGACACAGAAAATAGATAAGCTGCTTCATGAAGTGAGTTTAGACCTACAATTTAAGTGTATTCACAACAAATAACCACTCTTAGGGAACATTTTATTGTTCTCGCAACAGTATTGATGCATTTTTAGGTAATAATAAATACCAACCCCCTTAAACTAAAGAATATCTATTTATGTCAATTTCAAAAACTAAGGATTTACTTGGTCAATTAGCTCAACTAGAAAGAACCGTTAGCGAGTTCTCTTTTGAAGAGTTAAGTGCCGACGATGCTAAGATCTTAAAAGGTTCATTTAATACCTTTCGAGCTAGTTTAGAAAATCATATTTACGAGCCTAAAAAAGTTGCGGTTGTTTCGAGTTCTATCGAACCCTTTAATGATGAAAATCAAGAGATTTCACAAAAACAATTCATTACGCATATAAGTCATGAAATTAGAACCCCATTGAACAGTATTATAGGTTTCGCCAATTTACTGAACGATGAAAAACTAACTAGTGGTCAACATAAAAAGGTAGATGCCATACAGTTTGCATCTAATACATTATTAAAGCTTATAAATGAAGTGTTAGACTATTCTAAAATCTCTTCCGGTGCTTCCAATTTTGAAACGGTCGATTTCAACTTACATAGTTTACTTAAAGATGTAATGTTCTTATGCGAAACTTTAATCGTTGATCGCAAAATTGAACTTTTAGTGGAGATTGATGAGAATGTACCTAAAATTATAAAGGGTGACCCTTCAAAATTATCTCAAGTACTGCTCAACCTTCTAGGTAATTCTGTAAAGTTTGTTGAGCAAGGTTTTATAAAATTAGAAGTGTTTAGCAAAGAATCTTATGATAACCATTGTGTGTTAGAATTTTCTGTAGCAGATACCGGTATTGGCATTGCTAAAGAAAAAATAGACACAATCTTTAACCGCTATACGCAAGCAGAGGTAGATACTTCAAGTAAATATGGCGGTACGGGACTCGGTTTAACGATTACAAAAGAAATTATTGAGAAACTTAAGGGAGATATAGAAATTGAAAGTATCATCGATAGTGGAACTACGGTTACCTTTAGATTGCCTTACACTAATGGTAAAAACATAGGTGCTTCTAAAATATCGAAAAAACCATTTAAGAATTTAAAAGATCAGCATTTATTAGCAGGTACTGAGATTATGGTTTTTGAAGACAACCAAATGAATACACTTCTAATTGTTGAGCAATTAACGAAATGGGGTTGTAAGGTACATGCAAATGTTTCTTTAACTGAAGGTTTAGAAATTCTTGATTCTAGTAATGTGGATCTTATTCTAATGGATTTAAAAATGCCTACCCAAAACGGATTTGAGGTTTCCAAGGTCATTAGAACTCACCAAAACGATAAAATCAAGTCAATACCTATAGTTGCCTTTAGTGCAGATTTCACTGAACAGGATAGTGCAGCATGTAAAGCAATAGGTATTAACGATTTTCTATTAAAACCATACAGCTTAAACGATTTAATGACGATTATTTTAAAGAATAAAAAAAGTAAAGTTGAACTCGAAGATTTTTCTTCAATACTTCAGAAGCCAATGATAGAACCTAAAGAAACCACGGTTGTTGATCTAAATCATCTTTTAAAAGATTGCTTTGGTGAGATAGATATGCTGAACGAGCTGGTAAAATTATTTAAATTGAATGCCATTGAGTTCATTGGTAATGTTACCATTCATTTAAAAACCGATAACCTAAAAGAAGTCGCCTTATCTGCACATAAATTAAAAGCAGGTTTTGCAATGATAAAGGCTGACGGAATGCGAAAATTAATCGTTGATATAGAGGCAAGTTGTAAAGCAAACAAAGTAGAAAGAGTAAAAGAATTATATGAAGTTTTCTTAATCGATTATCCGTTGTTGGAAGAGAACCTTACCGCGGAGTTAACATTAATGAATAAAAAATAATATGAGTAAAACCGTACTATTAGCAGATGACGACCAACTATTAGCCTCTTTATTAATTTTCAGGCTTAAGAAAGGTGGTTATGCAGTACACCATTCAGCTAATGGTAAAGAGGTAAAAGAATATTTAAAAGATTCTATGCCCGACATTATAGTAAGCGATATAATGATGCCTTATTTTTCTGGTATCGAGCTCATAGATTATGTACGAAACGAACTAAAATCTAATACACCTATAATTATTATATCATCAGCTGGTAACGAACAGAATGTTCTCACCGCTTTTGAATTAGGTGCAAATGATTTCATCACTAAGCCAGTAAGTCCAACTGAATTATTAGTTAGAATAGCTAGAGAAATAGAAAAGTAAAAAATAGATAAAATTTGTTGATTCCCCCTAATCAAATTAAAATATCGATAATAACAGCACCAGAATTCAATTTAGAATATCTCTGGTGGCTGACTATATTATTTTTTGTGTTGGCGGTTATCTATTTCGTTGGAGTATTTGTAATAAGAAATAACATTAACTCAAATAACCACCGAAGGAAAGACAAGAAGATTGAATTTTCCCCCATGATTAACGAATTTTTATTCTATGAGGATTCAAATACTAAGGAGGAAAAAATGAATTACCTAAATCTAAAAGTTCAGATTAGAGAATTAATAAAGAATAATTTCGATAGAAATGTGCTTACTGAGGTTTTGCTCGATCTAAGAAAAGATTTATCTGGTGAATCTCAATCAGTGTTAATTGAATTATATAAAGACTTAGGACTACACCACGATGCTTATAAAAAAATGGGGAGTAGAAAATGGCAAGTCGTTTCTAGCGGAATAGTAGAATTGACCACCATGGAAGTTGACGAGTCATATGGACTAATTATAAAATTCATTAACCATAGACAAAGCACCATTCGTAAACAGGCAGAAATTGCAGTAGTAAACCTAAGAGAAGAAGGCATTAAGTATTTTCTTGACAATACAAAGTTTAAGATTGCTGAATGGCAACAACTAAAGTTGTTAGATGTACTTAGGCATAAACCTAATTATACTCCGCCACAATTCGCACTCTGGTTGACTTCTACCAATACCCATGTAGTTTTATTTTCTTTACGTTTGATTAAATATTATAGTCAGAACGGTGCCGAACAATCTATAATAACGCTTTTAAAGCATAAGAACAGAGATATTCAGGCAGAAGCTATTGAGTGTATTAAAGATTTTCATTTCGTGAGCGCTTTAATCACATTAAAATTGGTGTATTCCAAGGCTAGTAATGATATCAAAATAGCAATTTTAGATGCCATTGGTGAATTAGGTACAAAAGCAGAAGCCTCTTTTTTAGAAAATCTGCATTTAACAGAACGCAACTTTAATATAAAAAGTAAGGTTATAGGCACGCTGAATAAAATTGATCCTGAAAGAATTTTACCAACCAAAAATATATCTAAGCCAGACTTTTATGAAACAAAATCGCGCATCGATGATTTTGATGATGACGATGAATTTATCGAATCAGTATCAGAAGTTGTAATCGAACAGCCTATAATAGAGAATACAGTCGAATTAAAAGAAGAAAAAATATTAAACGTAACTGTTGATGTAGTTGACAACACTAATGAACTTGCTGGCACCTCAGAAGAAGTAATAGAAGAAGATACTATTGAACACCTTTTAGTGCAATCGGAAAACATAACTGAACCAACTTCAATACAAATAGATACTATAGATGTTGAAAATGAAATTGACCTATCATTGTTACCTAATGTTAATCATGAAATTGAATTGCTAGAAGAAAATAAAAATGAGGAAGAAGAACTTGAAGAGAAGCAGCATATAGAAGAAGAATTAAGTATAGACTTTTTACCATTGGTTACCGTAGAGGTAACTTTTAAAGAACCAGTTTCAACTTTTGTTCAAGAACAATTTGAACCCTTATTTGAGTTAGATGATGATTATAATGAACATAAAGAGGTAATTGAAACTGAAGTTTTGAATGAAGTGATACCCACTAAAGATATTGAAAGTATAGATTGGTCATCGATAATAGCCCAAAAAGATTGTACTAAAGATATCGAAGTTGAGGAAAGTAATAATCAATTATATTCTCTTGAAAATGATAGTATTGTTTTTACTGCGAATTTTATGTCTCAAGAAGAATTAGATACTATGGTTTTGCTTGAAAATATTGCTGAACTTGGAGATTGTAGAGAGTTAATTTTACTTCATGAAATTATTGATAGTACTACTTCAGATTTAGTAATTGAAAGAGCGAATGAACTTATTAGAAAATTCTCATACGGCTCACTAAGACCTAACGAATTATTTTCGGCAGAGAATGAACTAGCAGAAAGTGTATTTACCGAAATCTACAATCTTGCGGATGAAGAAACCAAGCTCATTCTTTTAAATGAAATTAAAAGTATTGGTGATGCGAAAGAAATCCATTTATTGGAAAGCATAATAAAAACAGCGTCTGAAAAACTTGTAGAACAAGCCACAGAGGCTTTAGAGCATATAAAATCTCACTTAGAAATTACCGTACAACCCGAAATAGAAACAGAAGAAAATTCACTGTTTGAGGTTGATTTTGAGTTAGAATTGAACGAGTCTATTAAAAGAAGAATAGCATCAAACAAAAACGGTTCAACATTGTTCGATCAATTATGTTCCATGTCCAACTCCTTATACAGAAAGAAAAATGGATAGTGAACTATTTGGTGTGGTATTGGAATATATCAATTTTGTATTCTTTGTTTTTACTATGATTCTTTTTACACTTTTTTCTCTAATGGCATATTTCTCTACCAGAAATTCTATTCATTACAGAAATAAAAACAGTTTTACAGATATTTCTAAAATAATGGCTTCTCCTTTAGCACCGACAATAACTATTATTGCTCCCGCGTATAATGAAGGGTTGACTATAGTTGAGAATATACGTTCATTATTATCATTGCAGTACGTTAACTACGATGTCATGGTCGTGAACGATGGTAGTAAAGATGATACGCTACAAAAGTTAATTGATTCTTATGACCTTGAGAAAATTGATGTCGATATGGATCCCGATTGGAAATCTAAACCAGTTCGGGGTATTTACAAATCAAAGAATAGGGCTTTTGAAAAGCTGACCGTTGTCGACAAAATGAACGGTGGTAAATCTGATGCTTTAAATGCCGGGGTTTCATTATCTACTAGCAAGTATGTAGGGTGTATCGATGTAGATTGCCTATTACAACCAGATGCTTTATTACACGTTGTTAAATCATTTTTTCAACGTTCTAAGAAAAGGGTTATTGCCGTTGGCGGAGTAATTCGTGTTGCCAATTCTTGTATCATACAAGGTGGTAAGCTTGAAGAAATTAGGTTGCCGACGAATTGGCTGGCAAGGTTTCAATTGTTAGAGTATACCCGTTCGTTTATATTAGGTAGAATGGCATGGGGTAGAATCGATAGTCTACTGATTATCTCTGGTGCATTCGGTTTTTTTGAACGTGAAATTGCATTAGCGGTTGGAGGTTATGATACCGATACTGTTGGTGAAGACATGGAAATTGTTTTTAAAATGCGTCGTTATATGCATGATAGAAAAGAACCATATACTATTGAATACATACCTGATCCTCTTTGTTGGACAGAAGTTCCTGAAGACCTTAAAATACTTGTAAATCAACGTGACCGTTGGGCACGTGGAAATCTAGAAACCTTGTTCAAGCATAAAGACATGCTGTTTAATTCAAAGTATGGTAGGTTAGGTTTATTAAGTTACCCGTATTGGTTTTTCTATGAATGGCTTTCTCCATTATTGGAGTTTTTTGGCTTTTTTACCATTCTTCTTTTTGCCTATTTAGGTATTCTTAACTGGGAGTTCTTTTTAATGATTACGCTAGCCATATTCTTGTTTTCAATCATGATTTCGTTTTATGCTATTCTGTGGGATGTATACTCCTATAATCAATACCGAAAAACAAAAGACATACTAATATTAATGGGCTTAGCTATTTTAGAGCCTTTCATTTTTCACCCAATTGTAGTATATGCTGCGGTAAGGGGTAACTATAAAAAATTATTCAAGATAAAATCTGGTTGGGGATCCCAAGTTAGAAAAGGTTTTGCAAAAGCATCATAATAAGTAATGAACACAAGTCAAATAGATAGATATTCCTTAAAGCAGTATACGCGGCTTATGATGTCCTTTTTTGGATGTTTGCTGGTATTGACGCTTTTTCAATATGGTATACTATACTATAAAGGAGTTCTAGATTCTATTTTGTCCACTAGTTTATTAAAAGCAATTGTACACCAAATTGGCTTTACCGCGCTTATGGGTATTGTTATGGTTTTTCCGTTTAACTTTTGGGAAAATCTACGTTCCAAATATGGCTTTAATCTGGTATTTGTTTTGCTAAGTATTGTTTTGATTATCGAAGCAATGCTAACTGCATATTACTGTACCACCTTAGTTCCTTTAGGTTCAGATTTATTGGGGTATAGTTATGCTGATATGAAAATTACCATAGCGAATTCTGGCGGATATATTATTTCAGTGTATTTGCTAATTGCTTCGACTATCTTAATTAGTCTATTTTTAATACTATACAGAATCACTTCTAAATTTTATAACAGAATTAGTAAAATGTACCCGTTTACCATTGTATTATTTAGTTTGTTCGTTGCCTCTTTATTTACAGATGGCAAACCTATTAACCAAAACAAAGTACAATACCTGGCTGTAAACCTTTACAATTCTTCTACTGAAGACAACTCGTACACTTCAACAGAAGAATATCCATTAGTAGAAAGCTCGAATATTGAAAATGTACTTGGTCAATACTTCGAATTAAAAGAGGAAAAACCTAATATCGTTTTTATAATGGTTGAAGGTCTGGGCAGAGATTTTGTTGGTGAAGGTGCCGAATATGGCGGATTCACGCCATATTTAGATTCATTGACCACTAAATCTTTATACTGGGAGAATTTTTTAAGTAATACCGGTAGAACCTTTGGCGTGCTACCTTCATTATTAGGCTCGTTACCATTTGGTAAAAGTGGTTTTATGGAATTAGAGGAATATCCTAATAAATTGACCCTGTTCAGTGTTCTTAAAAATAACGGTTATCATACTTCATTTTATCAAGGTACCAATAGTTCTTTTGATAAGGTAGACAGATTTCTTAAAAGTGAGAATGTTGATTTTGTGTTAGATAAATCAGGCTTCGGAAATAAGTATCAACAGCAGGCAGAAGATGCGGCTGGATCTTCATGGGGTTTTCCAGATTTAGAATTATTCAAAAAAAGTATCAGTTTAGAAAGAGGAGAAAACCAACCTAGGTTAGAGGTATACATGACCATTAGTACCCACGAACCTTTTATTCCGCCAAGTCAAGATGTATTTGAAGCCAAAGTTGAAAACATACTTTCAACAAAAAGTTTCGATTCTAGAGTTGAAAAAGTCATTGAAAAAAATGACAATGTCTTTGCCACGCTTTTATACACCGACAGCTCTATTAAGTGGTTTATGGAATCTTATAAAACGCAACCAAATTATGAAAATACCATTTTTATTATAACGGGAGATCATCGATTAATTCCAATTCCACAGCGTAATAATATCAGCCGTTTTCATGTACCGTTGATTATGTACAGCCCAATGCTGAAATCTACACGAAAGATGAGTTCTGTTTCTTCTCATTTTGATGTTACTCCCACTATTTTGGCGCTTTTAAATGGTTCGTACGAATTAAAAATGCCTAAAAAAGTCGCTTGGATGGGTGGCGCCATAGATATGCAAACTGCTTTTAGATCTACAAAGAACATTCCTTTAATGAGAAATAAGAACGAATTGAAGGAATACATAAGTGGCGAAAAACTGTATACAGATGGTGATATTATGCAACTAGATAAGAATATGGATATCAGCTCTGCTTTTGGTGGTGGTACTATTGAATCTACCTTAGAACGTTTTAAGTCCGTAAACCATTACGTTACTACAGAGAACAAGATTATACCTGATAGTTTGGCAATTTTCACCGTTCAGAAAGAAAAATTTACCGATAGTGAAACGGTCTGGCTGAACAGTGTTTACGATGGTAAAGATTCTGACAAAGGCTATTTTAAGGCTAGAGATTTAGCATGGAATAAAAAATGGGATAAAGCGTTATTGTTATGTCGTTACAACCTTTCTGGAGCGCCTAGCCATATAGATACCAAAATATTAATGGGTAGGGTTTATTCATGGAAAGGAAACCATGAAAAGGCTGCGGAAATCTTACGAGAATGCATTTCTATTAATCCGAATTACATAGATTCTTACGCTGCGCTATTCGATGTTTATTATTGGTCTGATAAGTTGAGAGAAGGTTTAGAATTAATAGACAAGGTTCAAGAAAATAGTTCTAGTGCCAATGAAATCGCAGATAAAATCTCAAGGGCTCGTACTATTGCAAGAAATGCAGGTATTAAAGTACATAAGTCAGAAAAAAAAGAACCCGCAAAAACAATAGCGTCTATTAAATAATGAATAAGAAGTACTTACATATCATTCTTTTGGTTCTATTAGCCGGTATCTATCGTGGTACTGGTCAAGATATTGCTGATAATTTTGATACGGCATATGCATTGGCTTATGAGGGCAAAACGAATACTGCCCATAATATGCTGTATGTATTGGTTAATAAGTCGGCTACAGATGTAGATACTTCATTATTATGGGCGAAAACGTTAAGTTGGCGTGGCGATTATGATTTAGCACGCTCGTCGTTCAACTCTATTCTATCTAATACCAAAAATAATAGAAAGGTATGGATCTCAGCAATTAAAAATGAATTGTATGCTAAAAATTATGCCACGGCATTGGGTCTTTCCAATAAGGCTCTGGTGTATATTGAAAAGGATTCTGAAATTATAAGACTTAAAGCACTAGCTACCGAGGGGATAAATGGTTTTTCGTATGATGATGATGGTTGGTATAATGTTGAGAGTGCTGTCAAAACTAAATTAGTAACAGCCAAAAAACAGAAGGCAACGTTAGCAAAAGATATTGGTGATAAGAACGAAGAATTAGTGAGAAAAACACCTGTTACAGAAGAGAAACTAAAGAACTCTGTAATGGTAAATAGTTCTGTAACTGTTTTTGATAAGCGTTTTGACCCCATTACCACATCAAGTATTGCTTATAAAAGACAGACTCCCTTTGGGTCTATTATTCCAAGAATTAACAATAGTAATAGAGTAGGTAAAAACGGAATTCAATTAGACATTGATTTGTATCCTAAAATTGCAAAAGGTTTCTACGCTTACGTCAATTACGGTTATTCAGAATCAGATCTGTATCCTAATCATAAAGTTGGTGGCGATATTTATTACAACCATAAAAGTGGTTTAGAATTCTCTGGCGGAGGTAGATTTATAAACTTTACAACTAGAGATATAAAATCCATTACCAACTCAATAGGGTATTATAAGGGCAATTACTATTTCTCTTTACGCTCATTCATTACCCCAGCGGTCGATAACTTAACCAATGTTTCTGGAAATTTATTGGTACGTAAGTATTTGAAGGATGCTGATAATTATATGGGTATTAATGTCGGTTACGGTTTTTCACCTGAGCTGAGGCAATTTACCTCGGGAGATCAATTGTTAGCAGAAACACTATTGTATATTGAATCGCAACGTTTAAGTTTAGAGTACCAATTTACAAGTAAAAACAATTTAAGTGCCTATAGAACAAATGTGGGAGTGCTACGACAAGAGCAATCTTTTGACCCGGGTAGTTATTTTTACTCTATCTCAGCAGGTTTAACGTACGAGTTTAATTTTTAGACTTCATCACAGCTATCCATTTATCGGCATACAACCCGTAGACTAACCCCAACTCATTATCGTATACGTATTGTTCATCTTTACCTGCATCAAAGTTTACATTATATACATACACCTTAATACCTGCTTCTTTTAATTGCAGCATCAATTTCTTCTGACTTGCAATTATTCTTCTAGATAGTGCCACGTGTTTTACGTTATTTACTTTTAAGAAATTTACCTTATCTCCTTTAATAGACAATAATGGTTCTTGAGAAATCATGGCATGTATACCATACTCTGATGCTTTTTCAACTGCCATAACACTAAATAGTTCCATTATTAGACGGTCTTTATCTACAAAGGCGTCGGCGAAGGCAATTGGGTCATTAACCTTGTCTGTAATCAACGTAGCATCTGGGTGATTTTTAAACCAGGTATTTATGCTATCCATATCTAAGGTCGTATAATCGCCATAAATTTTCTGTTTCATGAATTGGGAATGGGTAGGAGGTAAGCTTCCCGTATAATCTGTAAAACGAGCCCACATATTCCAATCATGTGCTGCAACTAATTTTCCGTCAGATGTTTCTATAATGTCCAATTCAAAATTACGGAAGCCTTTCTTATAATTTTCATCTAATGCATGCCTAGAGTTGGTAGATTTTACCCCGTTAATTTCTCCACCTGCATGGGCAATATAGCGGTCTACGTTAGGCTCAAATTCATACACCTCTTTAGGAAAATAAATTTCATTTGTAGTAATGGGCGTATTTAAAGTTAAGGTTTGGGTAATGGAGTTATCATCAACCTGTTCTATAATCGCGCCATTAAAATTATACATCACATAAGCTTGACGCCCTTCTAAGCTACTTAATTGTATAAAGCCCAAATGGTATAATTGCTTTTCGAAACCTGTTAATTGCGCTGCTGCAGAATCATGTGCCAATATTGCAAAGATTGCATTAGACGCTTTCATTCGTGTAAGTACTTCTAAAAAAGCTTTTACATCTTCTTTACTACCATAGGTGTCAAAAGTCTTGAACTCAATTTGATCATTAGCCTGAAAATGAATGACGGTTAGTCCGCGTTCTACAGCTTCCGTTTGTGAGAGAAAGGTGAAGGTACTTCGCTCATGGGTATTAAAACTATGACTGTTTAATACCACCCCTGTAGACATGGTATTTTTATCGACAAGGTTTTTATGATTTTCTGTATTTGCTTTTAGGGAGCATCCTATTAATAGTAAAAATAAAAGAAAACTATTTTTTAAAAATTTAATGGCTATAAGGGGGCTTTTCATGAATTATATACTTTATATCAAAGAAATTTGATTGACAGTATATTAAAAACGAAAAATAAAGTCGGGTATTGTAGTACTTATAATAAATGTAGAATGCTATTAATTAAGTTGATAGCAATTCAATTTTTTACCTAACCTGAACTATAAATTACTGTAATTTCAATTTTTTCTTTTGCAACGCGTATCAAAATAGCCAATTATTTATATACTTTTTTACAGCTCCATCGATAAAACACCAAAAAACAGGATAAACTGCACGCTTGAAAGCCCTTTAATATATAGGTGCTGAAGGTTTTGAAGGCTAAACAACACTTTTATATAGGTTTTACAACATAATTAAATTGGTTCACCACAATTTGTTGTCTCGACCTTAACATCGGTATATATTTACTTCAAGATATGAATACCCAAATATAGATTAACTTTTAAACCTACAATATGCTTTATGACACCTACGGAGAAGAATACCTTGTGTTTCTTCAAGATTTAAATGAGATTCTTAGTATCAACGAATTAGCGGAGTTGGACTATATGTAAATCTAAACCAAACCAAAACCAATAAAAAAATACTCATGGCACATCAAAATCAAGATTTTTCGTCTTATCAAAATTTTATTCAGGATCTTAATAGCATCCTAGTGAACTTTAATATCAACAAATTAAGCTATTCATAGTGTTTCAAAACAGTATGAAAAAAGAAAGCGCCCGTATAAACGGGCGCTTTCTTTTTTTAAAACAATGTTATTCTAGCCTAAATAGGTCTTCAATAACTTACTTCTAGAGGCATGGCGTAATTTTCGTATTGCCTTTTCACGTATTTGTCTAACACGCTCTCTTGTAAGATCAAATGTCTGTCCGATTTCTGCTAAGGTCATTGATTGTTGATCACCAATACCATAATAAAGCTTAACCACATCTGCCTCTCTTGGCGACAATGTATCTAAAGCTCTATTGATTTCAGTATTTAAAGACTGTTGTAATAAAACGTTATCTGGTCTTGGAGACTCACCTGAACGTAAAACGTCGTATAGGTTAGAATCTTCGCCTTCACGTAAAGGTGCATCCATTGATACGTGTCTACCTGAATTCTTAAGTGACTGCTTCACTTCAGAAACCGTCATTTCTAATTCTTTTGCAATTTCTTCTGGAGAAGGTGGACGCTCATGTGCCTGCTCTAGGTAAGAAAATGTCTTTTTGATTTTATTAATTGAACCAATTTTGTTCAACGGTAAACGAACAACTCTTGATTGTTCTGCTAAAGCTTGTAATATAGATTGTCTGATCCACCATACGGCATAGGATATAAACTTAAATCCTCTTGTTTCATCAAATCTTTTTGCTGCTTTTACTAAGCCTAAATTTCCTTCATTGATTAAATCTGGCAATTTAAGACCTTGATTTTGATATTGTTTTGCTACGGACACTACGAATCTTAAGTTGGCAGTGGTTAATTTTTCCAAAGCTGCTTGACTACCTTCGCGAATCTTCTGCGCTAGTTCTACCTCTTCATTCGCTGTAATCAAATCAATTTTACTGATATCTTGCAAATATTTATCCAGTGATTTCGACTCACGATTCGTTACCTGCTTGATAATCTTTAGTTGCCTCATATGTGTGTATGGAATTTAGAAGTTGTACAAGTTTACAGTATACCGCTTTTTATCCGTATTTCCTAATGAATAACACTATACTTCTACAGCATTTATTAGCTTTAACAAAGATTTAAACATTTGATGCTTTTATTTTTGTAAAACCTATTTTTGATATCAGACACTGAATTAATATGAGTAAAAGAGCTTTAAAAACATATATATCCAAGCTTCCGAAAAAGGCGTTAGAAGACCAAATAGTAGAGCTTTACGAGAAATTTCCCGCCGTAAAAACCTATTATGACTTTGCATTTAACCCCAAAGAAGATAAATTGGTACAAGATGCAAAAGCCAAAATAGCCAACGAATATTTTCCATTAAAACGTAGAAGACCAAAAGCAAGACGTTCGGTCGCCCAAAAATTCTTGAAGCATTTTATAAAGCTGGGCGTAGAGCCCCATTTAGTTGCAGATGTTATGTGTTATAATTTAGAAATTGCACAGAACTTCTCTAGAGAGAAAAATGTACCGGATTCTTTTTATAGAAGTATGCTCAATTCATTTAATGAGGTTATTCAATATGCTACTGTACAGGGAGTTTTTCCTGAATTTAGGGAGCGTATTTTGAAAATTTATACCGAAACACAAAACCAGAAATGGCTATTTGAGGATGAATTCTCAAAAGCTTTGGATATTATAGATTAGCATATGGCAATAGTTGTTATAAGACAGGATAAGAAAATTGAACTTTGGAAAAATGCTTTACAGAAGGCTAACAGTGCCATAAATGTTTATAGCTATATCGAAGATCACCCTAAAGATGAAATTACCATGGCGGTCATCTGGAAGCACCCAAAGGGTTCTTTGGCAGGTTACCCCAATTTAAAATGTATTGCTTCTGCCGGTGCAGGGGTAGATTATATTTTTGAAGATGAAACCCGACCGAAGAACATTCCAATTACACGTATTGTAGATCCTTTTTTAGCGAGCGATATGTCTGAGCATGTGCTAGCCGTTATATTGGCGCATCTAAAAAACTTGAATGCCTATAAATTAGACCAAGTTGCCAATAGTTGGGCGCCAAAAGATTACTTACGTATTAAAGATGTTACTGTTGGTATTTTAGGTTTAGGAGAATTAGGGGCGCTAACTGCTACCGACCTCACTACATTCGGCTTTAAAGTACAGGGGTGGAGTAGGAGTAAAAAGAATATCGAGGGCGTAAAAACTTTTACTGGTGGTAATGAACAACAAGAGTTCTTAAAAACTACCGATGTGTTGGTATGTTTATTGCCATTAACGCCAGCAACCGAAGGTATACTAAACAAAGAACTGATGTCTCAACTTCCTAAAAATGCCTTTGTAATAAATGTTGCCCGTGGCGGCCATTTAGTTGACGCAGATTTAATAGAATTATTAGATGCCGAACATTTATCTGGGGCGTGTTTAGATGTATATCATACTGAACCATTACCCAAAAGCTATCCTTTTTGGAATCATAAAAAAGTGCACATGACACCCCATTATGCCAGTGTTTCTGATACAAATTCTGTTATTCCGCAGCTAATAGAAAACTACTACAAGATAGGTTCTGGAGAAAAATTGCAAAATTTAGTCGATGCTGACAAGGGTTATTAATATTGTTTTTTTCAAGTTTTTTATTTCCTAGACCCATAAAAATCACATAATTTTATAAGGTTTTTGCATTATTAACATAAATAAACGCCTACAAACCTTTTGAAGCTACATAACGAGATTACTGAGAAAACCCTGTACGATTATCAAGAGGAAGATCTTCATTCCATTTTTAAGTATTTAGATGAGAATGGAGATAATTCTAACTTGCTATACCAATTGCCTACCGGTGGTGGTAAAACGGTGGTTTTCTCTGAAATTGCAAAACGCTATATCGCAAAAACCAATAAAAAGGTAATTGTATTAACCCATCGTATCGAATTAAGTCAGCAGACTTCTAAAATGCTGAAGGGCTTTGGGGTAAAAAACAAGATAATCAATAGCGAGGTTAAAGAGTGGCAAGACCAAGATGAATTTATGTGTTTTGTGGCTATGGTCGAAACGCTAAATAACCGTCTTCAAGAAGAGAAAGTCGAGATCAATAATATTGGCTTGGTTATTATCGATGAGGCGCATTACAACTCGTTCCGTAAACTATTTAAATTCTTTGAGAATTCCGTTATTCTTGGGGTTACGGCTACTCCGTTGAGTTCGAATATTAAGCTTCCCATGAAAGACAACTATAAAAAGTTGATCGTGGGTGAGTCAATAGAATCGTTGATTCAAAAGAAGTTTTTGGCAAAGGCAAACATGTATAATTATGATGTTAGCCTACAGACCTTAAAACTTGGTATTAGCGGAGATTATACCGTAAAATCTTCTGATGAGCTGTACGGTAACCACAGCATGTTGAACAAGTTGGTTTCTGCTTATAATGAAATAGGTAAAGGCACAAAGACATTAATATTCAATAACGGAATTAATACCTCTAAATACGTTTACGAAATCTTTAAAAAGGCTGGTTATAATATTCGTCACCTTGACAATAAGAACAATGCTGCCGAACGAAAAGATATTCTAAAGTGGTTTAAAGAAACGCCCGATGCTATTCTTACCTCAGTGAGTATTTTGACTACGGGTTTTGATGAGCCTAGCGTGGAGACTATTATATTAAACCGTGCCACACGCTCTCTTACCCTTTATTTTCAAATGATCGGGCGTGGGTCAAGATACTTACCTCAAAAAGAGGAATTCAACGTCATCGATATGGGGAACAATGTCGCCCGTTTCGGTATGTGGAATGCGGGAATCGATTGGCAAGAAATCTTTCATTTTCCTGATTTCTATCTAGAGAATATTAAGAACGACGAGGAAATTGAACGGGAATTCGTTTATGAAATGCCACCAGATCTTCGTGCAGAATTCGCAAATTCTACCGAAATAGATTTTGATATAAAAGCAGAATATAAGAAGAGCTTTGCTAACGGAGAGAAATCTAAATTGGTACTTGAAAAGAGTATTCAACAGCATGCAAAAATTTGTGTTGAGAATTCTGAAGATGTTTTTGATGCTCGTATTCTAGCTAAAAAATTAAAAGAGGAAATCAAATATCGTGTACGCCAATATTCATATTGTATAATGAACAATACTAAAAACTACAAAGAATGGCTAGAAGAAGATTATGAGCGAAAATTGCGTTCTAAAATCTCTAAGATGTTTGCTGCGAAAATGTAAATTTTAAAGAAGTTTTAAATTCACAACTACGTTTGGTCTCATTATCAATTCGCTATTCTAGGTTGATGATAATTAGTTGATATTCAAAAATACCCTGTGGGTTATTTATATTCATATAAGTTGTTTAAATTCAAGTGCTAGAACCACCAGAATTTACCCTTCTAATGAAAAACCGATTATTCTCCCTTATTTTACTGCTTACACTTGTTTTTTATGCAATTACCGGATACCACTTTTTAACCGGTTGGCACCCCATTGTAATGATGCTAATAGCCATTCTTTTAGGGGTGGTCATCAACTTTGGCGTTTATATCCTATTTAATTTTTTAGGAAAAAGAATTAGGACTATCCCGCTGAAATCGATTACGGCAATTTTGAGCGGTATCGTAGTTTTTATCATTTTAAAATATGTCGGTTTTGGGTGGCCCTTAGTACTCTATAGTACAATTGCCGCTGTCGGTATACTATTGTGTATTGCCATTTATAGATTTCAATTAAAAAGAAATTTTTTTTCTAGTGCTTTTCTAATCATAATGCTCATCGGTATCGGTTATATCCTATTCGTTTTAGCTGATACAGGTGCTGACCCTTATGATAAACAGGTGCCTTTGGCTTTTTCTGAGAGTAATTCAATGCTTTCTAATGTGGAGATAGAAAATCCTGCCGCTGTCGGTTCTTATACGTTTAAAACATTTACGTATGGTAGTGGAACCGACGAGCAACGAGAGGAGTTCTCAACGGGAGTAACCTATACCACCAATTCAGTAGATGGTACCTGGCTAATACCTGATTGGAAGGACAAAAAGAAAAAATGGCGTGAAAAATATTGGGGTTTCGGTGCTGAAAACTTTCCGCTAAATGGCAGGGTGTATATGCCCGAGGGTGATGGTCCATTTCCTTTAACGCTCATAGTACACGGTAACCATAGTATGATCGATTACTCAGATGATGGTTATGGCTATCTGGGCGAACTTTTGGCAAGTAGGGGAATTATAGCCGTTTCGGTGGATGAAAATTTTCTGAACGGACATTGGTCCGGCGATTTTATGGGTAAAGAAATGCCCGCTCGTGCTTGGCTGCTTTTAAAACATTTAGAACAATGGCGAAGCTGGAATGCTAAAAATGGTCATGACCTTGCCCGAAAAGTCGATATGGATAATATTATGCTCGTTGGGCATTCTCGTGGTGGCGAGGCGGTTTCTATAGCTGCCGGTTATAATCCGTTGCCCTATTTTCCTGATCAGTCAAAAGTGAAATTCGATTTCAATTTTAATATCAAAGGTGTCGTCGCATTAGCACCTACAGATTATAGGTATGACCGCAAAATTATACTGAACAACATCAATTTTTTGAGCATACAAGGTTCTTACGATGCCGATGAAGTTAGTTTTTGGGGTATGCGACCCTACCGTCGTTTGCAGTATACAGATAGTATTTCTAGATTTAAATCAGGCGTATATATTCACCATGCCAATCACGGCCAGTTTAATTCCACATGGGGTAATTCAGATTTTGGTGCACCTACAAAGTGGTTGTTGAATCTGTACCCTTTATTGAAAGAAGAGCAGCAACAAGAAGCTACAAAGGTATTTGTTAGCGCATTTGCAGATGCTTCTTTGAAAGATAATCAAGAATATCGCTCTATTTTTAAGAACGTTTCTGTAGCCAAACAATGGTTACCTGTAGAACAGTACCTGACTTCTTTTGAGTCCTCTAATTTTCATACTATTGCTGATTTTGAAGAGGATTTAGATATCACAACAGCAAAAGATAGTACAAGCATTAGTACGAGCAACTTAGGATTATGGAAAGAGCAATACCTGCCAACACGAGATGAAGGTAGCCAAGAAAATAATGCTGTTATCTTAGGGTGGGATTATGAAAACCGGACTAGTTCTTTGGATAAAGGAGTGTATGAATTAAGGCTTTCTGCAGATGATTCTATTCCGTTTTCAGCAAAATCTAGTTTACAATTCACCCTCGGGGCAGGAAATCATGAATGGCTAGATATCAATTTAACCGAAGTCCAGAAGGAAGCAAAGAAAGATGAAGAGAAACGAGAAGCCCCACAACTAGATTTTACGATTCAGCTAACCGATGCTGCGGGACAAATAAGTGATTTAAAAGTAAGTGAGATAAAAGGGATTACGAAACCGTTAAAAACTAGGTTTACCAAATTCGCATTTTTAGACAAACAAATGATCGGTGCAGATTGGGAAGTACAATTGCAGACCTACCATTTTCCACTAGAAATATTTAGTAAGAAAAACGCTGAGTTCAATGTAGGTGCAATAAGCAGTATTAAATTCATTTTTGACCAAACGGAGTATGGGGTAGTGGTGCTTGATGAAATTGGGGTTTCTGGTAGTTAGTTGTTCGTCATAGCGAGCAGAGCGCGGCTATCTGTTTCTTTGGAACACGCACATTTCGGCTACGCTCAATGGCCTTAGCTTTCGTCATAGCGAGCAGAGCGCGGCTATCTGTATGTTTGGAACACGCACATTTCGACTGCGCTCAGACTGACATGTTAACCGAAATTAATTTGAAGTACAATGATTCAACGGATTGCCACGTAGCGAAAAGCTCCTCGCAAAGACAAATTAATACAGAACACTGCTAACTGAAACTGCCTACTGATACTATAAACTTGCCAACCAAAAACCATTTCCCGTACTTTGTACTTAATACTTCGGACTTTGTACTTAAAAAATAACACCCAAACCCTTCTCGTAATAGCACTTGTATGGCCAGAACCTACTTCTACGGCTGCGGGAGTTCGTATGTTGCAATTGCTAGAAGTATTCAAAAAGAAAGGCTATGCTATCACCATTGCATCGGCGGCTTCTAAATCAGATTTTTCGGCAGATGTAGTTTCTTTAGGATATCAAACTGCGGATATTAAAATGAACGATAGTTCTTTTGATGTTTTTGTTGCGGAGTTAAAACCTGATGTGGTGGTGTTCGATCGTTTCTTGACCGAAGAACAGTTTGGGTGGCGTGTGGCTGAAAACTGCCCAAATGCATTACGAATTTTAGATACAGAAGATTTACATTCGCTGCGTCATGTGCGTGAACAGTGCTTTAAAAAAGATATACCATTTACTACAGATGCGTGGTTGGCAGATGATAAAACCAAACGCGAAATCGCGAGTATGTATCGTTGCGATTTGTCTTTGATCATCTCTAGTTACGAATTAGAATTATTGACCGATGTAATTAAAATAGACAATAGTCTATTGATGTTACTTCCGTTTATGGTCGATGAAATTACTAGTGAAACCGAATGGAAAACTTTTGAAGAAAGAAAAGATTTTATCTTCATCGGTGGTGGAAAACACGCGCCTAATATTGATGCCGTAAAATGCTTGAAAACTGACATTTGGCCATTACTTCATAAACAATTGCCTGATGCTAAATTACATGTGTATGGTGCTTACTTACCACAGCAGATTTTAGAAATGAATAACCCAGCAGCGGGATTTCTAGTGCACGGCAGAGCAGCAGATGTAGATGAAGTTATGAGTACCGCTAAAGTATGTTTGGCTCCGTTACGTTTTGGTGCCGGCATTAAAGGGAAATTGATTTCTGCAATGCAAAATGGCACACCTAGTGTTACTACAACCCTTGGTGCAGAAGGCATGGCCGGTATTTTGGACTGGAACGGTTATATAGAAAATGACCATACCGCTTTTGTTGCTTCGGCGGTACGTTTATATACTGTGAAAGACACTTGGCATCAATCGCAAGACCAAGGGAAAACCTTGATCAATACCCTGTACGCTAAAACGAGTTTAGACCGTGTATTTCTAGAGAAAGTAACGCAACTACAAAAAGACTTGATCCATCATAGAACACAAAACTTCACCGGAGCTTTATTACAGCACCAAACCATGACTGCTACCAAGTTTATGGGAAAATGGATTGAAGAGAAGAATAAAGTATAATTGGTGTTTTATATATAGATGAGTATATGAATTGTATTGATTTACGAGCTATGATTTCATATGCAGTGTTAGTGGCTATTTTTATTCAATTCGTTATTAAAGAATTCTATTATCATAGCGGAAACTTCTTTGTGTATTTCATCTCTATTAACAGACTTATCGTCTTTAAAAACAATGGGAGCATTTCTTTTAAGACGATTTTTTGCTTCGTTCATAAAAATGTAATGCCCTACTTGTCCTCTCAATTCTATGTATTTTGAGCCATCTAATAATTCACTATAATGTTTAGCATTGGTATTAACAGGTGTCCGTTCATCATTTTGCGCACCAATAATTAAAACTGATTTATTAACTTTTTCAAATTGACTTTTTTCATTAAACCCTTGTCCAATAGCAGGAGCCATTGCAATAAACGCAGATATTCTATTGTCTTTCAGGTATCTATATTCTTTATTTCCCAATTCAATAATCTCGGGAGTAATAAGTTTTGAAACATCTCCCAATTCAGGTAAGTCAAATTCCACCTTTCCTTCTTCGGTATTGGAAAATTCTTTTAGTAATTCATAATTCAACACGCCACCCGCTAGTGCAATTGTCGTATAACCGCCTAATGAAAATCCTGCCATTCCGATTCTTGTTGAGTCTATTATCGAACTAAATTCTGAAGTATTCAACAGATTGTCGAGTGCATAACTGATGTCTAATGGTCTATCCCAAACTTTTACAAAATTCTCTGGAATTTTATTATCTAAAGTATTGCCATAATGGTCAACTGCAGCTACTATAAATCCGTTGGAAGCTAATTCACAAGCAAGCCACATTTGGCTAATTCTATTTCCTCCAGTTCCGTGAGAGAGTAAAATCAAGGGAGATTTTTCTGCAATAGGTTTTGCGTCTTTTGAAGTAGGAGGTAACTTAAAAGGGTATTCGGTTGTGACATTAAATTTAGTAGTGTCTTTTGTCGGATACCAAATTTCGGTTTTTAAAGGTCTGTTTCTTAAAGAATCAAGAAATGTAAAATTGGTTTGACCAACTGCATATTTATGTGTTTGCAAATAATTTTGAAAACTTTGGTCTTTATAATTATCGTTATTGCAAGCTGTAAAAGTGAAGAAAACAAATAAAATGATTAGAAAGGATAAAGTTCTTGAATACATATGATTTTTAATTTAAGTACAAAATTAGAACTCATCTATGTAAATAAAATTGATAAAAATCAAGAAGCCTCATTTTTTTTAGCTTTTAGTCTACTCAGTGTTTCTTGAGACATACCTAGGTAACTCGCTAGAACTTTATTAGGTAATCTTCTTAAAAGCTCAGGATGATTTATTTTAAAATCTTGGTAAAGGTGTTTTCCGCTCATTGTAATTAATTTTTCAATTCGTTTCACACTATTTATATATGCTTTCTCAAGAATGTCGGTATAGAATTTTTTCCACTCAGGAAGCAAATTATTAAGCTTTTTAAAATCAGTAAATGAAATATATAATATTTCACTTGCCTCGATAGCCTGAAGGTATGAACTGGTATTTGTTTGTTCGATGAAACTAGGAAATATTGTAATGAAGTTGTTTTCAGTTTCAATTTGCCTTGTCCATTCTTGACCATCATCTCTAGTGCATACAACTCGTAAACATCCTTTTTTTTATGAAAAATAAATGTTTACAAACTTTGTTTTGATGAATCAATATCTGATTCTTCCTAGTATGTATTTCCTTGAAACAAATTAATACACTTTCTAATTTCTCATCAGAAAGTATTAATTTTTGATTTAGATGTTTCTTTAGATAGTCAGTCATATTACCTTAATCGTTAAAACGACTAATAATGAGTTTGTTTTACAATTACCGCCAACGGTCTCGTCTCGTATGTTTGGTTTTCAGTTTGAAGATACTATAATTATAAAAATAAAGGAGAGTGATTAAGAGGTTGAGCTAGATACATTTTCAGTAATCTTGGCAAACGGCACAAAACCAAAGCAAAACTTTTGTAAATACCTTGTGTACATAACCAATTTAGAACAGGTGTATCTAGAAAAGATAGCACAGCTACAACAATCAATTACTGCTCATAGAACACAAAGCTTTACCGGTGCTTTGTTGCACCACCAAACCATGACTGTTACCAAGTTAATGAGTAAATGGATTGAGGAGAAGAACAGGGGGTAAGTTTGTGGTTTCGTTATCGTATCAGGAAAAAAACAAAAAAAAAGCTATTCAATAGTATGAATAGCTTTTTTCTCGGAAAAATAATAAAATCTAAAAATTAAATATTCTCTAAAAATGAATATTAATCATTCATATTTTCTTGAATAGCGCTTTGAATTCCTATCTTAATTATTGATTTCAAATCGTCTGATGCATTTACAATTTCTACATTTTCAAAAAACTTTTCTGCGCCTAATGAAACATATAGTTTTCCGAAAATTTGTTTTGCACAAAAAGTAGCCATTGACCTAATCTTACCTAAATCGACAGAGATTTTGGCATCTGATTTTAAATTATCAGTAATTAAATTCAAAATTTTATTTCCAGATTCTTTGGTGCTTATAATTGGACCGAAGTCATCTAAACTTATATTTTTCATTATTTCCAATTTATTTTAATATCATTAAATTTTTTATTATCATGATTTTCAATATCACTAAGCGTGATTGGTTTCTTTAAAGGTAATGACAAATAGATAATTGTGCCTTTCCAGTAACCACATTTTTTTGCTAATTCTTTGCCAAAATCGTTTCTGTAAAATGCTCCTTCAGAATAAATGTGAAATCTCCCTTTTGTTTTTAATGCAATTTGATTCAATATCCAAAGGCCATAACCCATGTGGTTGGTCATTTTTTTTGATGTAACAAATTTTTCGACAGCTTTTTTTAAAGTTCCCGGTCTATCAATAGTACTATTTTCATAAACTCTATTTAACGTGGTAATTATACCATTACCCGTATCTGCACAAGCAATCTCGATGTGATTTTCATTTCCTTCAGCGACAAGAATAGAATTAGTATCATCAACTGCATGTTCCCAAAAATTCAATAATATCTCAGATAAGCATAAGAATATCATAGAAACTACTTTATCATTTTTTTTGTAATACTCTTCTATTTTTGGTAAAAATTCAGATTTCAAAAATTTATCTGAATAATGTTTTGAACGTAATAAGGCTTGTGGTGCTATAATAAATCTGTCATCTACCTGAACCTTAAGATTTTTGTAATTTCTTTCAGTTAAATCTTTATTAGAAACAAAAGAATGTAGCAAATTTGTAAAACCGTATCTTTCCCATTCTTTCTCTATATAATCATTTACAAATAAATCAGGTTTTTTGAAACAATTATGCTTATAGGTATATTCTATAAACTTATAATTTAGTAAAATACCTAAAAGGGATGTTTTTTTTACCTTTTGTAAATTTATAACAACATCTGGTATTAGTTTTTCTTCCATACTGAAAGCTTGTTCCAGGGAATCTAAAAGTTCATAAATAGAATTTGGTTTTAGAATTTTAGGAAATTCGAATAAAATCATTTAGCGAAATTTGAAGAAAGTTTATCAAATAATTTTATTTCTTTACTGTAGTCTTTTTTTCTGTAATCAGTTAAAGTTGTTTTAAAATAGTCTGTAATATCGTACATTAACTTTCGATTCTTTTTGTGAATGTATAATTTGTTTTTACTTATTAACTTTTCCACATTTTGGATTAATTGTAAAAGTTCTTCAGACTCTGTTCTTCCGTCCAAAAAAGTCATTTTATCTAGTTTAATGTATATACTTTCAAATATTGAAATCCTTTTTTGCTCCTTAATTTTAAATGAGATTATATTTTTATCCTTGGATTTTAGTTTATGCTGAGAAATAATATTAATAATCGTAGTTAAAAAATTAATCGATATGAATACTAAAAGAGCTATTAAAAGTTGATTATTCTTTTCAATATCGTCAGCGTAAGTTTGTAGTAAATCTTTTAATATTCCAATGTTATTCATTTATAATCTGGTATTTTTTTGTACATGATTATGTATAGCTAATAGGTATTTCAAATCCTATAAGTTATAACTACGTTAAATTATTTCGGGGAGAGGTAGCGAAGTTCTAGATTTCAATAGATGTACGCAAGTACTTACAGATAATTTGTAAGAAAGTTATTAACGAATGAGTTAATACAAATTAGATTGCATTTTGTTCTTTCCAGTCATTTTTTAAATACGCAAGCGCATCTTCCAAAGCCTTTTTAGAAGGTTTAGGGTTAAAGCCTAATTCTTCTCTAGAGTTACGAATATCATAGTTTTGTTTTAAACCATAAAACATATCTAAGTAATGTCGTTGCAATAAAGGTTCTTTACCGGTAAGCTTACTGCTAAATTCCATTAACCCAGCTACACCGTACAAAAGCCATTTGGGTACTTTTTTGGGCATTTTTAACTTTAATTCTGGGTATAGATCTGCTGCGATTTTTACACTTTCTTGTAAGGTAGTATGTGTTTCGTTCGCTAAAATATAGCGCTCGCCATCCCTGCCTTTTGTCATGGCATTTAACATGCCAAATGCAACATCTTTTACATCGACCCAATTTAAGGTTACACTAGTATCTACAGGTATTTCACCATTTAATACTTGTAGTACCAAATTGTTAGAATAGCTGAGTTTAAAAGCTATACCACCAACCATTGCAGATGGTAAAACCAATACCGTTCTAATACCGTATTTTTTGCCTAATGCTACTGCTAGTTTATCTGAATCATTCTTAGAATTGAAATACCAGTTTCTTCGATCTTTATTATAGCCATTAGCTACATTGGCGGGTAGTTTGGTGTAATCTAAACTGGCTACAGAACTTACGTATACTATATTTTGTACGCCACATTCCTTAGCGACATCAAAAACGTTTTGGGTTCCTTGTAGGTTGTTATCATAAATTTCGGTTTTAGGGTCTTTCGCCCACATACTAAAATTTGCCGCTACTGCGTATACATTGGTGACCCCTTTAAATGCTTTTCTTAAAGAGGCTTTGTCAGTTATATCTGCCTGTACAATGGCACAGTCCAACCCTACAAAAGGTGCTGTATTATTTAGGTTTCTAACCGTTGTTCTAACCTTTTGATTATTGGCAAGTAATAATCGTATTAAGTTGTTTCCTAAATGTCCGGTACCGCCTGTTACTAATGATATCTCGTTGCTCATACTATTTTTGAATTTTGCTTAGGCAAATTTCCGTGACTTTTAATTGGTAAGAAATAACATTTGTTAGAAAGCGATTTGTTTTCTAATACGACTTAGCGATTGCGGTTCCATTCCTAAAAAAGAAGCGATATTATCTATAGATACATTTAAAGCCAATGTTGGGTACTGATTCACAAATTTTTGATACCGCTCTTTTGCAGTTAAAATCTGAAAATCTTTTACGCGTTCTAGTTTACAATTCAAGTGCTCATTGGTGACTTCTTTCACAAATATTGCCCAGAAACTGGTCTCCCTTTGTAATAGATCGAAGTCCGGCTTTGCTATTTTTACAAGGGTGGCAGCGGTTACAGTTTCGTAATAATCCATTGACGGAGTCTCTGTCATAAAACTCTCTAGCGATGTGAAGAAATCTTGCTCTGCTACGAGATGCTGAACCACAATTTTACCATCTATATTCTGATATCCCTTTACAATACCGGAATCTAAGAAATAAATATACCGTTCTACTTTTCCTGCTTCTAAGAGAATGGTTTGCGCAGGAACTTCTTCCGACACGGAATACTTTTTGATCAGATCAATATCGGTTTGCGATATGGTTGCTCTTGACTTTATGTAGTTAATTAGATTTTCCATAGATAAAAACGAAGTTCGTTTTTTACATAGTTGTGCGCAAGTAGGTACAACAGGAGTTGTGTTCAAGTTATTAACGAGATAAACCATACTCTTAATCAGGTTTACGATTAAAATTACTACTTGACTTACGCAGTATCATTCATAGCGCAGTCGAAGGGATAGGAACACGCGAGGGTCTTCGACTCCGCTCAGACTGACAGTAATACTAATAACTTAGGCAGAGCACTGAGAATTGTTACTGGCAACTGAACACTGAAACATACATGAAACAGATTGCCACGTCGCGAAATGCTCCTCGCAAAGACGTATGTAAATTTTTATCTGCAAACTGTTACTGCTAACTGTTAATGAGAACAGAACACTAAACACCGAAACTGCCTACTAAATCCTTCAAATACTTTCAATTATTACGTAATTTCGAAGGGTCTAAAGACATGAGCTATGGAGGTTAGTAAAATGAAGAGTTATATTAAAGATGTATTAGATCATATGCCAAGTGATTGGTTGAACCTAACAACGCATCGACTAGATATTTACAATGAAGAATTGGCTAAAGTTCAGTTTTTAGACCAGTTCGAAAATTTAGCTAAAGAGAATAATTCTGATGCCACTGCGCTAAGTAATTTACCTACGGCTTACGATTACATCCGTCTTGGTCACCCATTGTCTTGTATTTTAGAATGGGCAATCGCGACATTAAACAACGTAGCGCCTGAACAGGTGATTAGTTTCTTGTCAAAGACGACTCCTATTTTATCCATCCTAAGAACAAATTTATTAAAGAATACAAATACGCTTATTGCTTATACGGGAGAATTACCTAGTGCTTTTGATGCCGATGTATTACGAGAGATTTACGGCTATACTTTTGAATTAAAGAAAGTAAAGAATATAGCAGATGTAGTTGCGTTCGACGGTAGTACTATTTTTGTATCGCATGATGATGAGATTTCTGCTTCGGATCTTAATACCAATATCGATTTTTACATAGATATATATGCCGATTTAGGTAGTGTTTTATTGGTGAACGGAGAACAGAACAACACCTATATATCAGATATTCAGCATGTGAGACGAAGAGAAACGGTGGCAATGACTCCCGCAAATTGTCTTGATGCGCTACAATCTTTAGTTAATGGAGCTTCTTCTCATATTGATAAATCAAATATAGCTGAGAATAAGGCAAAGGTATTAGATGCCATAAGAGATGTTTCTGGTGCCAATACAATTCCGTTAGTTGCTTCAAGCGGATTATCTATTCAATATGCCATTATGATGGGATTGGTGCACCATGCAATTGAAAATCATAAAGGGAAAGCGATTAAAATTGTTGTTCCTCCAAATTGTTACGGTGGTACTAATGACCAAGCGAGACGTGTGGCTGCTTGTAATGAAAATATAGAAATTGTCGATTTACCTGTAGATGGTGATAATGATATGGTGCAAAGTATTGCTATTGTTTTAGATAAACTAGCGAAAGAAGATGCCATACCATTCATTATTGCCGAAATACCGACAAACCCGAGAGTTGAAGTCCCGGATGTTCATAAATTAAGAGCTGTATTAAGTGCTAAAAGAAAAACGGCAAGTGGGAGTGAGGCTATAGATCCTGTATTTATATTGGATCAAACTTTTTGCCCCAATGTTCACTTTTTAGGGGATGGAGATATTTTGTCATCCGTAAGAACAATTTCATTTGCTAGTGGATCAAAATTCCCAAGTGGTGGTAAATGCACTGCTGGTTATTGTATCGCAAATAAAATAGCGCAACCTTTAATGGATAAAATCGCCTTGCATTTAAGTCTTTGCGATAACGAAGCTACTGACTTACAGTATGAAATTTTAGCAAAGCAAATGCCATCAATGATACAAAGAATTCACGATGCATATGTGAATACCCTTGATTTTGTAAACTTTATAAAGAAGACATTACCTGCCGCTAAAATCAATTTTGTATCAGAAGAATTGGCAAACGAAGGTTTCACGCCATCTGTTTTTTCATTAGACTTGCCTACCAAAGGCGATACCGCTGAAGAAAGAGAATCGTATAAACGAGAAATGAACCATAGGTTAATCAACCTAATGATTACCGAAATACCTAATGAGAGCAAATACTGTGTTAGCTACGGACAGTTAAATGGTTGTTACTGGACGATACCGGCAACTTCTACCCAAGGCACCACTAAAGAAGATGATAAAGACTATATAGCCCGTGTATCACTTTCTCCGAATATGGATGTGGAGCTTCACAAAAATGTTTTTCTGAAGTTTGTTGAAAGTATGTAAAAACTGTTTTAAAAAAGGCTATTCTATATAGCCTTTTTCACGCATCCAATCATCATTGAACATTTTACCAATATAACGACTACCGTGGTCATGAAATAATACGACGACCACATCGTCTTTTGTAAAATGTTCTTTTAATTGCAGCACTCCTTTTATGGCAGATCCTGCAGAGTTACCCAGAAACATGCCTTCTTCTTTGGCTAAACGTTGCGTATAAACAGCACCGTCTTTATCGGTTACTTTGGTGAAACCGTCAATGATGCTGAAGTCAACATTTTTCGGTAAAATATCTTCACCGATACCTTCGGTTACATAAGGGTAGATTTCCTTTTCATCAAAAATGCCTGTTTCGTGGTATTTTTTAAATACACTGCCATAGGTGTCAATTCCCCAAATTTTAATATCCGGATTTTGCTCTTTTAAATACTTGCCTACTCCAGAAATTGTACCTCCAGTACCGACACCCACAACAAAATGTGTGATTTTTCCATCGGTCTGTTTCCAGATTTCTGGTCCCGTGCTTTCGTAGTGTGCTTTTGCATTACTCGGGTTATCGTACTGATTTACGTACCAGCTATTCGGAATCTCAGTAGCTAACCGTTTAGAAACCGAATAATAAGATCTTGGGTCTTCTGGTTCTACAGCTGTCGGACAAACCACAACTTCTGCACCCACAGCTCTCAAAATATCGCACTTTTCTTTGGACTGTTTATCAGCCAGAACAAAAATACATTTGTATCCTTTTATAATAGCAGCTAATGCCAGCCCCATACCTGTATTACCTGAAGTTCCTTCAATAATGGTTCCACCAGGCTGTAGTCTTCCATCAGCTTCTGCATCTTCGATCATCTTTAACGCCATACGATCTTTGACCGAGTTACCAGGGTTAAAAGTCTCGTATTTAGCTAATACTAAACAAGGTAACTCCGCTGTAAGCTTATTCATTTTTACAAGCGGTGTGTTACCAATGGTACCTAGTATATTTTCTGCGTATTCCATAGCTGTTTTTAAAGTCTCTCAAAAGTATAAAACTAGATTGGTATTCGCAATATTGTTGCAGATGCATCAAAAATTATATATAGTATATCGTTCGGATGTTAATGAGACACTACCATAAGATTGAAATTGGCGTATTTTAATTTATCATAATGTCAAAATTATCATTACCATTGATACTTCGATAAATTATTCACAAGTATCGCTTGAGTCCTTTATTAGAATAACATTGTACATAGTCTCTAAGGCACAAACTTCTGCCGGTATAACCCTAAGATTTGCAGTATTACTTATAACCAGTCTGTTAAGATTAATCAAATTTCCTAATTCAGTTGGTAAAGAAGTTAAAATAGAATTTCTCCCAATATCTAAATTATACAAATTCTCAAGATTGCCTATTTGGCTAGGGATTCTCTCCAACGGAGTACCTTCAAGAAACAAATTCTCAAGATTAGTAAGATTATCGATTGTTTCAGGTATCATCGTTATTTCTGTATTTGACATACGTAGATAATTCAAATTCAACATATTAGTGATTGTAAGAGGAAATATTGCAATTGGGTTATCAGCGAAATGTAACTGTTGTAATAGAGGGAAATTAAGTTCTTCAGGAAAAACAGTTATTTGATTATTACTCATAACTAAGAGTTCCAATTGAGTAAGGCTACCTAGTTCAATAGGTAATAATTGTATGTTGTTCGTGTTTAAAGATAATTGTATTAGTTGAGTAAGATTACCAATTTCTGTAGGTATACTATCAATATTATTATCACTTAGATTTAAAAATTGTAAATTAGTAAGGTTAAGTATTGTATTTGGAAATTCAGACAAGTTGTTACCACTAACATCCATTCTCCAAATTTTTGTCAATTGCGATACGCTTTCAGGTAAAGAGGTAAGTTGATTGTTTTGAACGAAAAAGTTACCCATATTGTTCATATCACCTATATTAGCTGGTAATTGAGTAAGCATATTATTTTCTAAATGGAAATAATCTAAGGATGTTAATGTGGTAAATTCATCTGGTAAGGTTGAAATTTCATTTTGACCTAGATTAATATAGGTTAAATTTTCCAAATTTGCGATTTCAGGGTCAACTATAGTAATATTATTATTACTTAAATCCAAATAATCAAGGCTTGAGATTTCATATATTTCATTAGGTATAGCGTTCAATGAATTAGATGACAAATGTAAATTACTTAGTCTTGTAAAACCGCTCATACCTTCTGGAAAGTTGGTGATATTTCTACCTTGAAACTCTAATCTCCTAACTGATTGATTGCCGAAGGTTTCAACAAAAGGTAATTCATTTAAGCTCATAACACTAAAATCCCAACCTAATGTATTATCAGGATTAAGTGCATCAATTTCCATTAAAAGTTGACGATCAGGTTTTAAACCTGTTGTTAAAGAAACTTCATATGTTTTAATATTTCCAGCTTGTGAAGTAACTGTATAAGTAATAGGTTGACTAAAATTATGAGCAACTTTATTCTGGGGTGAAATGGTTGCAAATTCTGAAGTTGTTATAGTTGGTACTAGTTCGTCGATTTCTGTTCCGACCGGAATGGCAATTGTAATAGTATTATCTTCTTCATTGATTGTACCAACAATATCTTCATGAATTTGTCCAAAAATGGTACCGTCATTATTATCCATAGCCAACAAACTAAAATTCACTACATTGCCTTCTTCATTTTCATTTTCTGATATTGAAAGTCGATATTCTTGACTAGTACCATCTTCTGCAGTAACCGTAAATTCTACAGAAGATTCTAAGTCTATTGCTGCTTTACTAGCAGGAACTATAGTTGCGTTTGGAGAAATTTCAATTGTTGGAATTAGACCGTTTAATTCGGTGGCAAATGGAAAACCTCCACTTAGACTTAAAGTATTTTGATCGATTGAAATAGTTATATCTTCATTAAGATTTAAATTATCTTCTTTTAAAAATTTAAAACTTACAATTTCTTTATCTTGACTTTTAACTATAGGTGCTGGGGTATTATCCTCAGTTGGTGAGTCTTTGCTACAAGAGGTTATTAAAATGAATAATGCAGCTATTTTAAAAATTTTTGATTTCATGTAATTTTGGCTATTCAGTTATATAATAAACTGAATTTTAATTTATTTGTTGCTCCTTCCTATTAATTTTTGTGATATATAATGGTACTATAACTCGCATGGGTCTTCGACTGCGCTCAGACTGACAGTAGTTACCTATCTAAAGAAGATAAAAAATACAATAAGTCATTCCTAAATTAAAAGCGGAGTGGCATAGTATTGCTCCCAAAATTGAGCCGGAACCTTCTCTGCAGATATAAAACATAATACTCACCAAAAACATACACAAAACCCATATTGCAGATGGTACTAGCAAAAACTCCCATTGCTGATTATGGAATACTAAACCAAAATGGGAAATATGTACAATAGCAAATGCTGAACTATCTATTATAGATGCCTTATTATTACCTAAGGAATTAGCAAAACTTGAATGAACTATACCTCTAAAAAATAGTTCTTCACCTATGGGACTAAATGTCATACCTATAAATGCCGAAATACCGAAGGTTATTAGTTTTGTTTGTTCGTTTATATCTGTAGATATATTATAAGATTTACTAATATATTGATACCAATTCTCATAGGATTTACCATAAAGTGATTCACCTAAGAAGTAAAGAAACATACTAAAAGTTAAACCAATACAAATTGCTATAATTAGCCAGCTATAGTTTGCAGGTTTTTTGATACCTATTTGATATCTACCATGCTGACTTAGAAATATAAATGGTGCAACGGCCATAAATAGCATCATTATACCAACAAATTGCATATTACCAATTTGATTGCCATGTAAAACCAAAACTATGCGTGGAATACAAAGCAGAAGAATTAAGAACAGACCGAATTTCCAATCGAAAATGAAATACTTATTCCAGAAGGGTTTTAATTCGTTCTTCATATTTTACTAAGCAATATTTACAAATCTATATATTAACAAAATCTTATTTATTAACGAAAGGTAATTTAGTAAAAGGGAATAGACTGATTAGTGAAATGGATTAGGTTTTATTATCGTTGTTGTATTAGATTAATTGCGGGTTTGTGTACGGGGATTTTCCGAAGTAAAACCAGACGTTACAAACTCGTAACGACCTTTGATTTAGCACTAAACCGCAATTATTTTAATACGGTATATTACCAATTAGTTCTGCGAATAACTCAGCCATTTACATTGTCTTTCAAATTTGTCCTAACGTTTAGCTAAGTGGAATTTTAATTCGATTTAGCGTATGCTAGCTAATTTCGATATTTCAAAAATTGCAAGCAACTACTTACCATATAAGTTATTCCCAAGTTACTAAATCATTGACTATTAGATTACAACCCAAAATGATTAATAGGTCCGTTGCCATTACCTAAGGTTTTGTATTTGCCATCGGTTATAGCCTTGTTAACATACTTGCATCCTTTTTTAATGGCAGTTTCGATAGAATCACCCAAACTTAAAAAAGCGGCAATACTTGAAGATAGACTACAACCTGTACCGTGGGTGTTATTGGTAACTATCCTTGGGTTGGTAATAGTGATTGTTTTACCTGTACTGTACTCATAAAACACATCGGTCATATCATTACTATCGGCATCTATATGTCCGCCTTTTAGAAGTACCGAGGTTTTATAGTTTTCTGCTATTTTCTTTGCCATTTCTTCCATGTTATCCCCATTAATTTCTTCATCAATCAACAGTTCAGCTTCTGGAATATTCGGAGTGATTAAATTGACGTGTGGAAGAAAGTTTTTCAGACATTCAATGGCATCATCGGTAATTAATTTATGTCCCGATGTAGTGACCATTACTGGGTCTAAAACAATGTTCTTTAGTTTGTATTCCGCTAGTTTCTCTTGTACTATTTTAATCACTTCGCAAGAATGTAACATTCCAATTTTAACGGCTCCGAATTGAATATCACTTAGCACAGCATCTAATTGCTTTTCTATATGAGAAGTGGGTATGGCGTGTATATCTGTGACTCCTAAAGTATTCTGTGCGGTAGTTGCTGTAATTACCGTAGCAGCATAAGCTCCGCAGGCACTAATACTTTTAATATCTGCTTGTATACCTGCACAACCACCAGAATCGCTACCGGCAATGGACAATACACTGTTGTAAGGTGTTTTTATATCTTCCATGCTTCTTTATTATAGGCGCTGTCCCAAAACATCCATTCTAATTTCGATGCTTTTTCAAAAGCTGATTCCATTTTATGTAAGACGTCATCAGAAGCTTGTGTTGCGTATTTGTTTGTTATGGCTATGGCATTATTTACCGAGGTTGCAAATGCTTCGCCGCCATAAGTATCTATCCAATCTTGATAGGGGTTATCGGCTTTGTTCGTCTGATTCGCTTGTATATAATCTCCAATTTCTTTGTAAATGGTAAAACAAGGCAGAACAGCTGCCAATGCTTCTTCTAATGAATGATTTGCCACTATGCGACTAAGATAACTTGTATATAATTCGCAAGTAGGAGAGGGCTCATGTACTAACTGATTATCTTTTAGAAAAATTTGATGCAAGGCATTTTCTACATTGATAATTCCTGTGGCGGAATCTAGAAAAAACTGGGTATCATCTACATGTTCACATTTTACCCCGATGGTAGCCAGTACTTTTTTGTACTCCGCTAAATACATGACATCTTGATGAATATAAAACTGAAATACTTCTTGCGATAATGTACCGTTCATCAATTCTTTGATAAAAGGCTGTTCTTTTATGGCTTCTATAATATAATCTGTTTGTTCTCTTGCTAGTTGGTACCAGTCTTGCATACTATTTCTTTAAGTTCTTTTGTCGCCGCTTCAGAATCTTCTGCTTTAGAAATGGCAGAAACTACTGCTATACCGTCCGCTCCATTAGCTATAATTTCTTGTGTATTGTCTTTGTGAATTCCTCCTATGCAGACAATAGGTTTTTTATATATCTGTCGTATTTCTTTTAATCCTAAAATACCTAAGGGTTTTGCTAAATCGGTTGTTTTTGTATTCGTAGAAAAAATAGGGGAGATGCCTATATAATCTGCTGCCTGAGCATTAGGCTGCTCGGCTTGTTCTTTATTACTTACCGATAGTCCAATAATCTTACTATTACCTAATAATCTACGTGCAACTTCGTAAGGCATATCGGACTGACCGATGTGTACACCATCTGCATCTATGGCAAGTGCAATATCCAAGCGGTCATTAATAATCAGAGGAATTCCGTAGGTACTACACAATTCTTTACATCTTATTGCACGTTTATAAAATGCCAACGTATTAGAAGTTTTCTCTCGTAATTGAATGATAGTTGCCCCGCCTTTTAAAGCCCCTTCGAGAATAGCAAAAAAGTGGTTGTCATCTCTAATGCTATCATCCGTCACATACATTAAAGCATAGTCTACTTTAGACATTTGTTTTTACTTTTGATGCTAACATATCGGGAGTAATATGATATAAACTATCATAAAAATTCATCTGGAAACTCCCTGGTCCAGCACTTTTTTCATTCGCCATATCTCCCGCAACGCCCATAATTGCCATTGCCGCTGTGGCTGCCAAATGCGCATTTTCTTCCACACCTAAACATGCACCTACCATAGCAGTTGCCGTACAACCCATACCGGTTATTTTCGCCATTAGCGGACTCCCGTTTTCTATTTTAGTAATGGTATCACCAGTAATGATATAATCGGTTTCACCACTAATTACTATCGTGTTATTGAATTTCTTTGATAGTAGGGTAGCACCTTCAATAGCATCTTGCGTATCCATCGTACTATCTACACCTTTTGTAGAATTTGTCAATTTTGCCAATGCCATAATCTCTGAAGCATTACCACGAATTACATTGGGTGTGGCAGCTTTCATAATCATTTGGGCAACTTCTGTTCTATATGCAGACGCACCAACGCCAACTGGATCAAATACAAAGGGAGTATGGGTTGCCTTTGCTTTCTTGGCAGCTAAGAGCATACTTTCTACCCATTTCTCGCTTAACGTTCCCATATTAATAACGAGGGAGGAAGAGATGGTTACAATATCTTCAACTTCTTCAATAGCATGTGCCATAACGGGCGATGCGCCAACGGCCAACAATGCATTTGCTGTGTTGTTCATTACCACGTAATTGGTAATATTATGTACTAGTGGGCTCTTGGTTCTAATTTGGTTTAATACGGTAGCAAAACTGCTCATTGTAATAATTAAATTTATGTTGGTTGATTTATTTTAAACTGAATCAACTAAGTTCACAATAATCAAAAAAAAAGCATGCAAAATCATGTTACCATTGTGATAAGTTATTAACGGGAAGTGTTTAAAAAAGGAATTTAAATTAGCGGGCGTAATTAATCATTTTTCGTGAAATACCCTTCGTTAGATACAGCTGCATCGCTAACGCTTATACTTGCTGTTTTAAACCACACTTCAGCATAATTACCATCTGCATATTGCTTTTGAATATGGCCCATTGCTTGCCTAACAAATAGATTGGTGACACCGAATAATATAAAAAATGGAGTACAAGTTAGTACAGCAGTCATCCATCGAATAGCAAATTCACCTGTAATATGGTATAACATTTCTAGGGTAGACAAACCTTCTTTACCACCGTTATCTACCAATGATAAATGAAAGCCATTAGTCATATCAATTTTAAACATATTGCTTAAAATGAATAATGGAAGAATAGCTAAAATAGCAACAATCAACCAACCATAATTTCTCTTTAAAAATGCCATATTATAATGAAGCTTTTAATTCATTCAATTCTTTTTCCAAAGCTTCAGATCTTGCTTTGAACTTTTCCATAGCTTTCTTTAATTGACCTATTTTTTTAAAGGCTTCTTCATCTTGTACAGCTGTATAATCCGTTTGACCATCAACCTCTTTTATTTTCGATTTGCTACCACAAGTTGGGCAATTTGCTACTTGGCTCATAAACGTATTATTTAATTCTTATTAATACTACTTTACCTTCGAATATACTTTCTAGCGTATACTTATCATTTTCACCAACTTCCTTTAAAAATGCACGAGATTCGCGCATTTCGGCATTATCAACATAAATTATGGTATGGGTATGAAAGTTTGACTCTAGAATATTGAATAGGGGTTGATACAAATCTTTCCAACCATCTAAGAACAATAAATCTATAGGCTCTTTATGGTTTTGTAAAGTTTGCATGGCATCACCAATTCTTACATCGATGATATTGGATACTTCCGCTTTCTTAAAATTCTCTATAGCCTTTTCAGCCTTTGAAGCAATTAACTCGGTGGTAATAATTCTGCCTTTCGTTTCTAAGGCACCTTGCGCTAAAAATAAGGTAGAGATACCAAATGAGGTTCCGAATTCTACAATATTCTTAAGCTTATTTTTCTTTATTAAATCTACTAAAAACAATCCTTGTTCTTCTGATATAGATAGATAGGCATGTTTAAAATCTTCAGGCTGCATTGGTCTTAGTATACTCTTGACCAAACCTTTTATAATTCTAGTTTTATCGTTTTTAGCATCATTAAATAATTCAAACAAAGTAGCTGTAATAGGATTATGCGCTGCTGTTATCATATTATTTTTTTAAAAAAATTAGAAGGAATACCATTGACTACAGATATTCCTTCTTGATTTATTTTTAATATTTAAAATTTAGCGTTTGGATTCTTCCAATCAGATTTTGCAGGAATAGTAGCTATCACATCCCAGTGCTCAACTATTAATCCGTTCTCTAGTCTGAACAAATCATAATATGCCGTATGGTCTCCTTTTCCGAATTTACCTTCACTAACACTTAATACAAAGTTCCCTTGCCCTAAGACCATATGAAGATTATCATACTCCATTACTAATCCGTTTTCTGCGAAATACTTCATTGCAGCTCCAAAACCTTCTAAACCGTCTGCAACTGCAGGATTATGTTGTACATATTCTTTAGGATTGATGTAGCTAGCCACTTTATCCATTTGATGATTTAACAATACATCTTCAATAAATCCTCTAACTACTGCTTTATTAGCTTCAGTCTTGTCTAAATCTGTAAGTGCAGTTGCACCATCGAACTGAGTATGGCCACTTGGATTTGGTTTTTGAACCTCTAAAAGATTATCCCAGTGCTCAACAATTAATCCGTCTTCAAAACGAAAAATATCAAATGCAGCTTTTGGTCCGAAGAAATCATATTCTGTTTGTGCAAAAACATAATCACCATCTTGAAACGCACGAACAACGTTTGCTTTAAATCCGCCTTCTGGAGCATGTTGCATTAATTCTCCAAAACCTTGTAAACCATCTGCAACACCTAAGTTGTGTTGAATGTATTTGTTTGGATTTATGTAAGAAATTGGAGTTTGATCACCTGTATTAAAGCTGTTTAACAAAGCAACTACTTTATCCTTATTTGATAGCGTTACGTTTTTCAAAGAAGATAAAGATTGGAATCTCATCATATCTATAGTAAACTGATCCATCATTCCCATAAACTCTTTGGCTACGGGAGCATTCATGAAATCATTGATTACAGCATCTGAATCTGCTTTTGTATCCCAATAAACGACTGCTACTTGTTCACCAGAGTCATTGTATCCCGTAATACGTTGTAAAAAGCCTTTTTGTTTTTCCGTAAACTTTGGACCAACATTTTTATTTACTTTATTGAAAGCTTTTAAATCAGTACCTTCTTTTGTGTTGAAAGTCATTACCTCGGTAAACCTACTATTGGTTGCTGTAAATTCATCTGTTATGGTGAAACGAGACATTTTCATGGTAGACCCTTCAATCATATTGGCATAGTTTGCCACAGATGAATCTGACATAAATTTATCCATAGACGCTTTGGCATCTGCAAGTGATTTCCAATATATCAATACTACATACTTACCTTGTTCATCTACACCACTTTGACGTCTAATATAACCAGGTTGTTTACTTGTAAAAGTCTCTTCTATTTCAGCATCTAGGGCATTGAATTCTAATTCACTTGCCGTGGTTTTTAGATTAAAACTAGTTACTTCTAAAACTGTTTCTACTTTTTTATCTTCAGTGTTACAACTAGCTATTGCCATTGTAAAAAGACTTAATACTATTAATTTAAATTTCATAATGTTCATTTTATTTAGTGTTATTTACACTGCAAAACTAATGGTACATTAATCTGTTTTGATTATCAATATGATGCTAAGAATGGTAAATGTGAGATTTCTAGAGTTGCTTGTTTCTGAACTCTTTAGGAGATAGATTCATGTTCTTTTTAAAGAACTTGGTAAAATTGGTGAGTTCGTCAAAACCGGTATCAAAAGCAATTTCCTTAAAACTTTTATTCGTACTTACAATAGCACGCTTTATTTCTAATACTACATAGCTATCAATGAATGTTTTAGCGGTATTCAACGTGAATTCTTTAACTATTTCATTAAGATGTTTTGTGGTAATAGATAGCATTTCTGCGTAATCTTTTACATTTCTAGTTTTTATATAATGCTCTTCAACTAAATTTTTAAATGTAATAAAGACGGGGTAGTATTTTGAGTTGTTCTGCTCTATATTATTCTGCGAATTCCGCTCTAATCGTAATAAATACAAATCTATTAAAGCTGCGACAATATTAATTTGAGCAAAGGTATTAGTGTTTCTAAGCTCTAAACTTAGCTCTTTTAAAAACTCTTCGTTAAGAGATTCGTTATTAGAAATAGGAGAGGTAATATGGTAATTATACAGATGAGAAATAATAGCTATGGAAGATTTTGAAAAATGATTTAAGACGAAATCTTCTGTAAAAATTAATAAGAAACCTTCATAATCTGCATTTTTTTGAAACGCGTGTATTTGTCCTTTTGCAATTTTAAGAACTGAACCTTTTTTTAAAGGATATTCTTTTAAATCTATGGTATGTTTTCCTGTTCCTTTGGTAACAATCAATAAAGCGAAAAAATGGATTCTATGAGATAGGGTAGGGTCATGGTCTGCCATCTCAGGTATTCTTGCGAATAGCTCTGTTAATATTAAGCACTCAAAATCTTTTGTGTTTTTGGGACCTTGAAACGATATGTTAGGAATTTCTTTCAAATTAAAAAATGTAGAGCTTTAATAGCTAATAGGCAATTCTACTCTAACCATATCCCAAGCTATATACATAACACCAACTCCTTCTTCTACATCTTCAAATTGAATAGAAAATTCTTCAACTGGCTGCTGGTTTTTTAATACATGAGCATCAACTCTTAAAACATCATTGTTTTTATCATAACTATAATGACCCCAGTTATCTATAGCTGTATTGAAGATAATAGTCCATTGCTTTTCAGTAGGTATGGCGTACATAGAATATGTACCTTTTTTAAGTAATTTTCCATCTATTTTAACGTCTTTGTACACCTTAATTTCTGTAGCCTCATTAGCACCTAGACGCCATATTTCATTGTATTTGACCATACCACCAAAAACTTGTCGTCGATTTTTCTGTGGTCTACTGTAATCAATTTTTAAAACAGGAAATTCAGGAAGGTTTCTTTCAGGAGCAAATTTTAAGTCATGGGCAAAATGATCAGGTAAATACACTCTGTCTAGCGGACTTTTATCTAAGCCTCTATATTCTTGAGCTGATAGAACTGTGATGAATAAACTATAAGTGGCAACGACGGCGATAAATCTTCTCATACTACTTTTTATGTTGAATAAATTACTATGGGAATTTAAGAATTATCAGCCAATTTAGAGATTATGCCTAGTACATCTATTTACTTCACTTCATTTTTCAACTCCGTATTATTCTTAAAAGCTTTTATGTTCTCTAGGGTTGTTATCGTTATTTGATTCATAGCTTCTTTAGTAAAATAGGCTTGGTGCGAAGTAATCAATACATTTGGGAAACTCAACAACCTCAATATTTGCTCATCTTGAATGATATGTTCAGATAAATCTTCAAAGAATAGATTCTCTTCTTGCTCATATACATCAATACCTAAGTAGCCAATTCTCTTGGTTATTAAACCTTCAATAGCATCTGCAGTATTAATTAACGCGCCACGGCTCGTATTAATAATCATAACTCCTTCTTTCATTTCTGCAATGGAAGATTTGTTGACAATATGTTTGGTGTGTTTGTTTAGCGGACAATGAAGAGATAAGATGTCGGACTGTTTAAATACTTCTTCTAATGAACCATATTTTACCCCCAATTCTAACAACTCTTGATTCTCGGCAATATCATAAGCAATAATATTACAACCGAAACCTTTAATTATTTTGCAAAAGGTAGCTCCGATTTGTCCTGTTCCGATAACACCGACCGTTTTTTTATGCAGATTGAAACCTATCAAGTTTTTCAACGAAAAGTTACCTTCCCTAACTCTATTGTAAGCTTTATGTGTTTTTCTATTTAAGGTTAATATCAGTGCCAATGCATGCTCTGCCACTGCCTCTGGTGAATATGCAGGTACTCTGACCACTTTTATGTTATTACTTTTAGCTGCTTCTAAATCTACATTATTATAACCTGCGCAGCGTAATGCTATTAATTTTACTCCGTTAGCGGCTAATACCTCAAACGTTGCTTTGTCGACAACATCATTTACAAAAACACAAACTACATCACTGCCTGTGGTTAGTTTAGCCGTGTCTGAATTTAATGCAGTTTCATAGAATGAGAACGTATATTGGTGAGTATCGTTGTACGTTTCGAAGTATTCTTGGTCATAAGATTTTGTACTAAAAACAGCTATTTTCATAAAAACTCTATTGGTAATTTATTAGGGAATAAAATTACTTAATGGAACTTGAAATTTTATGACAATTATCAGGTTTGTAATTATGTTTTCGGGTCTTTTCTAAACAACTCAATCAAGTCAAACACTAGAACACAAAAAACTACCCAGATGAATCCGGCAATGAATCCGCCAGCGATATCTGATGGAAAATGAACTCCCAAATAAATTCTGCTTATACCTATGCTTAGAATAATAGTAATTAAGGCGATAATCAATACATATTTTATCACCTTTTGAATATTGAACTTGGTGACTAGAAAAATTAAGAATCCGTAGAATGCCATAGCACTCATTGCATGGCCGCTAGGGTAACTCAGCGTTTCTACAGAAACTAAATGTTCTATTCCTGGTCTTGCGCGATCAATAAATCGTTTTAACATCATATTCGAAATTGTTGCCAATGCCAATACCATGGTCGCTTGTACAACATATTTCCAACGTTTAAATACCAATAAGGATATTAAAAGGAATATCACTAATACAATTAAATATCCGTACGTATCACCAACATTAGTCATAAACTTAAAGTAAGATGTTAAGCCCGGTGATCGATAAGAAATTACATAATCGGTAATCGTGGTATCATACGTAGCAAGGGTTTCTGTTTTTAAAGTTTCAGTTAATTCTACAAATAAATTTATACCGCCTACGACTATTATCAAAGCTACAATAACCGTAATAACGTATGGTAAGGTGGTATTGTACTGGTTTAATTTATTCGCTAAAAATTCTCGAAGCGATTTTATAAATGTGTAAAGCGATTTTTTCATAAAACGTACTATTGTTTATTTTGTAAACATAGTAGATAATGGGCATATCTTCTGTTTCAAATAAATTGATAACTGACTCGATTGAATTAATGCCTGTGTTTTAAATTAGGGAACCTAGTTTTCAAATTTGGAGAGGTATACCTTGAACCCTTATCTTTATACGATAATAGAATTGTTAGAAATTATGAAATCACCCAACTGGAAAACAGCTATAGAATTTGATGATATTACCTATAAAAAATGTGACGGCGTAGCGCGTATTGCATTTAACCGACCTAATGTGCGAAATGCTTTTAGACCACATACGACAAGCGAGCTTATAAAAGCTTTTTATGATGCTCAAGAAGATACCTCGATTGGAGTAGTTTTACTTTCTGCGGAAGGTCCTTCAACTAAAGACGGCATATGGTCTTTTTGTTCTGGTGGTGATCAAAAGGCTAGGGGAGAGAAAGGATATGTTGGTCAAGATGGTCAGCACCGTTTGAATATATTAGAAATTCAGCGGATGATTCGCTTTATGCCAAAAGTGGTTATTTGCGTTGTACCGGGATGGGCCGTAGGTGGCGGACATAGTTTGCACGTAGTTTGCGATATGACGTTAGCTAGTAAAGAACATGCTATTTTTAAACAAACCGATGCCGATGTAACTAGCTTTGATGGCGGATACGGTTCTGCATACCTAGCTAAAATGGTGGGACAGAAAAAAGCACGTGAAATATTCTTTTTAGGCAGAAACTATTCTGCACAAGATGCTTTTGATATGGGTATGGTAAATGCCGTAATACCACATGACGAGTTAGAAGATACTGCTTTTCAATGGGCACAAGAGGTTTTAGAAAAATCGCCTATTTCAATAAAAATGCTAAAATTCTCTATGAACCTTACCGACGACGGAATGGTGGGACAACAAGTATTTGCAGGTGAAGCAACAAGATTAGCCTACATGACCGAAGAAGCTAAAGAAGGTAGAAATGCTTTTCTAGAAAAACGTAAACCAAATTTCGGTAAAGACAATTGGCTACCGTAAGTTGGTTGTTCGTTGATGGTTGTTCGTTGATGGTTGTTCGTTGATGGTTGTTCGTTGATGGTTGTTCGTTGATGGTTGT
>NZ_JBGQOO010000019.1:0-52718 GCF_052119685.1 Maribacter spongiicola
GCTATATCAAGTGGGAGAGTAGGTAGCCGCCTTTTTCGAAAGCCCTTTACAGCAATGTAAAGGGCTTTTTTTATACCCCGGAAGTCAACAAACTATACTGCATATACGCCCCTATAGCAAAGAGGTAATAGCAATACCAACTCAACTGTCTACTGCAATAGTAAAATCATTTCTACAGTGAACTTATTTCTACCTTTCATGTAGCATCATTATAAATGTCTTGGTTATATAGTTAATAAGTCTAGCACTTTTATAAGGACATAATTTACATATAACCAACCTTAGCTAATCATAATTCTGAGAGTAGAGCTGTAAATGGAGCTAATTCTGAATCGTCAAGTTTGAATTATTCTTTAATCGATTTTTGATTGAATTACATCAAGTAATGACTGATAGCAAATTTTAATTGATATATGTAGTTATCAATATTATAGGTAAATAACAATAATTTTAGGCTTACGGTAGTGCATATAAAAAAACCTGAGAAGCTAGTTTCTCAGGTTTTGGTTTGTTATGAATAGTGATTGTAAATTAATTTGTGGTCTACAACGTTTATTGAATCTTAATCTCTATTGATATCGAAGATGATACCTTCTTTCTGCATTTGAGAAATCTCATTTTTTGAATATCCATAAGTTATCTCAGAATAGTTCTCGTCTTTATCAATTTTATAAAGTCTAGATCTTTTTGATATTTCATAATCGTTTAGAGAAAGGTATAAACTATCTGAAGTTACTTTTTCAAGTCTCATCGTAGAATAACTGCCATTATCAGCTTTGAACTCATATATATCACCAACTGCCGGAGCTGATAAATATAGCTGCGTATTTTCTTTGTCTTTGCCGCCAGAATAAATTACAAAGCCTATCAATAGAGCTAATACTAAAAGTCCTGAAAACTGCCATATAGGTCCCTTCGCATCAGCTTTAATGTTTTTATATTGCATTTTAAGTGCCTCGGGCATTTGTTTTGGCGATAAGGTCTCTTTACAATGGGTGCAATAAGAACTGCCACTTTTTCCTAATGAAAACATGGGAATCCAAAAAACATGCGCATGCTTTCTGTAAATATTGATGTAAATAGTATCTTGATTGTTGCAGTGTTGACAAGTAATATTTCTAGTTTTTACCGAGTCAAGATTAGCTGATCCAGTACCGAAGAAAATCATATGGTTTGGTTTTGTTATTAAGTAAATATAACGTTTTCAAAAATTATCTATTGTTATAAATACTTTGAATACCAATATATCAGTCAATTACGAGGTAGCTATAGCACTCGAAATAATACTCTTAACAATCATTTTTGCGTGAATTCTAGAATTTTCTATAAACCATTTGTGGGTTTCCATCCCTCCACATATTACACCGGCTAGATATAGACCCGCTACATTGGTTTCCATAGTATCTGGATTGTACTCGGGTAATTTCTTTGCGTCATTACTTATATTGACACCTAGTTTTTCTAAAAAATTAAAATTAGGTTTATATCCTGTTAATGCTAAAACAAAATCATTTTCAATTGCTACATCACCATCTCGAGTGATTAAATTGATGTAATCTTTTGAAATTGATTTTATAGTTGTGTTGTAATAAGCTTTGATGCTACCTTCTTCAATTCTATTAATGATATCTGGACGTACCCAGTATTTAACGCGTTGACCAACTTCTGAGCCACGAATTATTAATGAAACCTCTGCACCTTTACGCCAACATTCAAGTGCTGCGTCAATAGCAGAATTGCTAGCTCCGATTACCGCTACTTTTTGACCTGAATAATAATGTGGGTTGTCATAATAGTGTACTACTTTTTCTAAATTTTCTCCGGGTACATTCAATAAATTAGGTATGTCATAAAAACCAGTAGCGACGACAACCTGTTTAGAAGTATAAGTGGCTTTATTTGAAACTATTGTAAATACATTTTCATTTTTTTGAACATTTTCTACTTTTTCAAATAGTTTTATATTCAATTTATTTGAGGTTACAATACGTCTGTAATATTCTAAAGCTTCATCTCGTTTAGGTTTAGCTTCATTACTAATAAAAGGAATTTCGTCTATTTCTAATTTTTCAGACGAAGAGAAAAACTGCATGTTACTAGGGTAGTGGAAAAGTGAATTCACAATAGGACCTTTTTCTAAAATAAGGTAATTGAGTCCGTTTTTCTTTGCTTCCAGGCCACATGCAATTCCTATTGGTCCACCACCAACGATGACCATATCAAATTCAGTTTTCATCCTTTTAATTCTTTTATAGTTTTAATTGGATCGGCACTTTTAAATACAAAACTACCTGCAACTAAAATATCTGCACCTGCTTCAACTAATTTTTTAGAATTAGCAGTGGTAACTCCACCATCGACTTCAATAAGAGCAGATGATTTTTTTCTTGTGATCAAAGCTTTAGTAGCTCTTACTTTATCATACGTATTCTCAATAAAAGATTGTCCCCCGAAACCTGGGTTTACACTCATGATTAATACAAGGTCAATATCTTGAATGATATCTTCAAGTAACATTACATTGGTATGAGGGTTAAGGGCAACCCCTGCTTTCATGCCCAATGCCTTTATGGCCTGTATAGTTCTATGTAGGTGCGTACATGCTTCATAATGTACGGTCAATATATGGGCTCCTAAATTTGCAAACTCTTCCAGATATCTATCGGGATATACAATCATTAAATGAACATCTAAGGGTTTTGTGGCATACTTGTAAATTGCTTTTACAACAGGCATACCGTAAGAAATGTTTGGAACAAAAACTCCGTCCATGACATCAATATGATGATACTCCGCTTCACTTGCATTTACCATTTCTACATCACGTTGTAGATTTCCGAAATCTGCCGCTAAAAGCGATGGCGCTATACTTGCCTTTTTCATATAAATAAACCTTAATCGTTTATTACAAAAATACGTATTTGTAATTCGTTCTACTTGTGTTTTAGCTTTTGCTTTAACATCATTTAATCAATCTTTGATGCACCTTTTTTAGTTAGTATAGGATTGATTTTTGATTTGTATTTACCTAAAATACTATCCAGTTTTTCAAGTTCAACTTTAAGTTCTGCAGATAGTTCTTCAAACACTTTATAGGCACCATTGGTTGGTTTTGCATCGCCATCTTCTACACTTCTACGCAAAGAAGCCATTCTATTGTTGAGTTTTATAGGAAAATTCAAAGGATCTTGACCCGATTGATTTTTTACTTGGTACAATGCTTCTTCAACATCTGATAAATCATTTAAAAATGGTGTAACTATATTAGCATAATCGTCAACATCAATGCTTTCTTTTGCAGTTGTAAGTGATTTTTTAATTTCACGAATTTTGATAACCGCCTCATTGGCGGCTGAAGTTTTACTCATTATTTTATTCGAAAGTTCAAATTGTTCATCTAAATCTTCTTTGGTGATACCTTTAAGGTTGGGGTCCATTTTTATTTCGAAATCATAGATTTTCTCGTAATCGCCAGATTTCATTTTTACTTTATATATTCCTAATGGTGCTTTTGGACCACGAGCAGGTCTTGCGCTCCAAATAATCATTCCGTCAAAAGTGGTAGCTCCTGGGTATCTCATATCCCAAGTAAACGTGTTTATTCCTTTTGCAGTAGTAGGCTTTGAAGAGCCTCCTTTTAACCAATACGGAAGGTTAGGGTCTACTTCATATTTTGGTTTACTACCTGTAAAGGTGTTTATCAATTGATCTTTAGCATCGTAAATTTCAAAAGTTATGGTGTCTTTTTGTTCCTTTAAATAATATTGAATCGAAGCATCTGTAAGTCCTCTCATTGCATCTGTTGGTTTAAATAGAACAGCGTCTTGCTTCACCATTTCTGGCGTAAACTGTCTTATAGGTTGAATATCATCTAAAATCCAAAATCCCCTTCCGTGGGTTCCCAAAACCACGTCATTATCCTTTATAACTAGATCACGAACAGGCGTGTCTGGTAATTTTAATTGTAGACTCTGCCATAATTCACCATCATTCATAGAAAAATAAACGCCATGTTCGGTAGCCAAAAATAGCAGCCCTTCTTTTACCGGATCTTCACGTACCGCTCTTGCAAAATGACCATCTTCAATACCGTTAATAATCTTGGTCCAAGTTTTACCATAGTCATGCGTTTTAAAAACATACGGTTGTCTGTCATCGACTTGGTATCTGTTAGCTGCAACATAAAGCGTACCTGGGTTGTGAATAGATTCATCAATAATACTTACTCTAGAAAATTTAGGTAAATCTTTAGGGGTAATATCTGCCCAATTTTTACCTCCATCTCTAGTAATATGTATTTTACCATCATCTGAGCCTGCCCAGATGGTATTGATATCATGATTAGATGGTGCAAGTGCAAATACAGTCGCGTAAATTTCAGGTCCGTTCATATCCATGGTAATAATTCCACCAGTTTTCCCTAATGTAGAGGGGTCGGCAAAGGTGAGGTCCGGACTAATTCTTTCCCATGATTGTCCGTCATCGGTAGTTTTCCATACGTGTTGCGAGCAAGTATACATTACGTTAGAATCTTGTGGAGCGAACATAATAGGAAAAGTCCACTGCCAGCGTTCTGGTAGCGCACTGGCAGGTTCTCCTGAGAAAAACCTTGGATATACTTGAATGTCTCTTGATTGCCCGTTGCTTCTATCATATCGTGTTAAAAGTGCACCTTGGCTACCTGCATAGAAAATATCTAAATTCTCGGGGTGTTGGGTAATCCACCCACTTTCACCACCACCAACAGCGTAAGCCCAACCATCACCTTGACCACGAGCCTGCATATGTTCCCAACCATCGCTTGGTACGGCAATAGTGCTATTATCTTGTTGTGCACCAGCAACATGATAGGGTACATCGTTCGTTGTCATTACATGGTATAGTTGTGTTGTAACGTAGTCTTCTTCTGTCCAGGTTTTTCCTCCGTTTATACTAACAATGCCACCACCGTCATTAGAAGAAATCATACGGTCAGAATTGTTAGGGTCGATCCATAAATCATGATTATCGCCATGTGGTACTTTTATTTCAATATCAAAAGTTTTACCACCATCCGTAGATTTCCAGAAATCAACATTTAATCCGTAGACAATATCTTTATCAAAGGGATCAGCATAAATTCTAGAATAGTAAAAAGCACGTTGTCTAAGTTTACGCTCATCATTGGTGCGTTCCCATGTTTTACCAGCATCATCTGAACGAAATACACCACCTTCGTTTGCTTCAACAATTGCCCAAACACGGTTTGAATCTGCCGGAGAAACAGTCACTCCGATTTTACCAATAGGTCCATCTGGCATACCAGGATTTTCGGTTAAATCTGTCCAGGTCTCACCGGCGTCAGTGGATTTCCATAGCTTACAATCTGGTCCGCCGCCCCACATTTTCCATGCTTTTCGTTGAACTTGCCACGTGCTTGCATATAGAACTTTAGGGTTATTTCTGTCGATGATTAAATCTACCGCACCAGCTTTTTCGCTAACATATAATGTTTTTTTCCATGTATTTCCACCATCCGTACTTTTAAAAACCCCACGTTGTTCATTATCACCATAGGGGTGACCTAGAGCAGCAACATAAACGATATCAGGATTTGTTGGATGAATTCTAATTCGAGATACCGCTTGTGTTTCTTGAAGTCCTAAATGCCTCCATGTTTTACCGCCATCTTTAGTCTTATAGACACCATCACCTTGTGTTATGCTACCGCGTAGTTGTACTTCTCCCATGCCGATATAAACAATATCAGGATTTGTTTCTGCGATGGCTACCGCACCTACCGAAGAACTGGTTATTTGACCATCTGTAACTGGCTCCCATTCATTACCACCATCCGTAGTTTTCCATAGTCCGCCACCAGTAGCTCCAAAATAATATTCGTTCGGTCTACCTGGGCTACCTGCTGAACCTAATGAACGACCGCCACGAACGGGTCCAATATTTCTCCATTCTAAATTTTCATAGAAATCTGGAGTTATGGTTGCTGTATTCGTTTTAGATTTTTTTTGAGCAAAACTGGTGCTAAAAATAGATAGCACAAATACAAGAAATAGATAGCGGAGCTTAATAGTCATAAAGTTGAAATTTGGTTGGTATACAAAATATTGGATATGGAATAATTCTAGTTTGAAAATAATAATTTAATCTGCTAATTCTATGAGATTGGTTAAATTTAACGGCTTGTTAAACATGTCAATCTCACCTTAGTTATTAAGTGACCATTCATCTTTAGGCCGATCTCAATAAAGTTCTACTCCGCTGCCATCTGGGTCATCAAGACATAGTGCTTCTGAAACACCATGATCTGCAGCGCCTGTAAGTTGATATTTAAAATCATTGAGTCTTTTTAAAATTGCCCCAAATCCTTTTTGGTAGGGTATAGAATTGCTGTATGGTATAGTCCGACTCCATGTTTCGAAGCATGCGGTGCATTCTTGCTCTGCCATGCATTTAAACCAATATGATGATGATAACCACCAGCAGAAATAAAGGCTGCCTGTTCACCATACTTCGTTGTAATTTCAAAACCTAGTATCTCACAATAGAAATGAATGGATTGATTTAGGTCTGATACTTTTAAGTGTACATGACCTATTCTTGTTTGATCAGGAATTTTGTATTTCATGAAATTTTAAACTATTCTTTTCCAGTATATATCTTATGATTTTCATTTCCGCCAGCAATGATATATGCGAATAAATCTACGACCTCTTGCTCATTTAATCTATTCAACAAAGCTGGAGGCATTGGAGATACCGGTGAAAGCTCTTTTTTCAGTATGGCACTCTTTGCAATACTAACGGTATAGCTTTCATTAAATGGATTCGGCATTATTACAATAGAATCTCCAACTTCAGATTTAATCCGACCAGCCAGTTTCGCGTCGTCCTTTAAATGAAAAAGGGTATTTGCATATTGGTCTGATATTTCATCGTTCGGGCTATAAATAGCGAACATTAAATCATAAGTACTGAATTTTGTATGTGCTTGGGTAAGATCAGGACCTGCAGCACCACCTTCACCACGCATTCTGTGACACAATACACAGGTTGCCGAGGCAAATGCTCTTTTACCAGCTTTTATATTGCCTTGGTAGTTATCTAAGCCACCCCAAACAATATCGCCCATATTTTCGCCAGTGTAATTTTTACCCGGTCCAAAAGGTTGTGGTAAATTTGCCACAGCGCTAGATGGAGAGTATACTCCGGAAATTTCTTGAAAATAATCTCTTTCTTTTTCTGGAACATGAGATAGGGCTCGTTGCCTTACATTCTCCATATAGGCTTTAAAGCTCATGCCACCCTTAGAACCTAACACATCAAAATACCAAGAAAAATAACGCGTTCTTAAATCTTTGTTCCATCCATTTTCGGCATTGCTTAATAGCATACCGTAATAAATAGCCTCACTTGGCGGCATTTTAGCGATAACATCCCTAATTAATGGACCGTATTGCTCACTGCGCAAGGTGGCTTCATTAGATAGCATTTCAACACCTTCTGTAACTGTTTTTTGCCCTGTATGATATTCGAGTCTCTCTACAAGTTTATTAACTATACCGTCAGCTTCTAGGTATAAAAGTATCTGAGCCAATTCTTTACTCACAGCACTTTCTGTTGCAGGAAATAAAGGGTTTAAAGTTTTTATGATTTTTTGTTTTTCGCTCTTGTTTGGCATTCCCATTCTAATGAAATTTAGAGAATAGGTACGAAGTAAATTCATCTGCATTTCAGCATCTAAAGTGGTAATGGGTATTGCCATTAATTTTTTCAAAATCAACGATTGAAGTTGTTCGTCGCCCTGATGATTTAAAGCAATACTACTTTCAATAATTTTTCTGTTGTCAGATTCTTTTTTGTAATTGTCTAACCAAGAAGCAATAGGTTGATGTTCTAATGCAACTCTAGAGGCGTATCGCACAAATCGATCCTTATCTACTAAATGCTCCCATGCCAATTCTGTTCCTTTCGGGGAAACAGTTACATGGTACTCTTCTATTTGTTTACGCAGATTTCGTTCTTGTGTATTATTTGAATTTACCTGTGATGTTTTGGTTGTATCTGAGCCTGTATATCGCAATCGGTAGAGGTGAGAATCTAGTCTACGACCACCGGTTGCAAAATATAAGTTACCGTCATTACCCGCAATCATATCTGTTAAGGGTAGGGGAGTTCCTGATAAGAATTCTTCCCTTTTGGCTTCATAAGTACTTTCTTTCTCAATTAAATCAATAAAATAAACGGTACCAAAACTCCAATCCATTGCCAATAGTCCGTTTTTATATCTCTCAGGAAAATTTAGTGAAGAGGTGGATAAAACTGCGGTTGGGGATCCTTGTTCTAAATTATGAACGGCAGGTAAATTGTCTGGATAGTAGGCAGGCCATTTTCCAGATCCTGTTCGCCAGCCGTATTCGCTACCACTGGTAACGTGGCAAATTCTAGTAGGTCTATACCAAGGCATACCAATATCCCATTCCATGTCTGCATCATAAGCGAAAAGTTCACCATCTGCATTGAAAGCCATATCAAAAGGATTTCTAAAACCTGCAGAAATTAATTCAAAAGACGACCCATCAGGATTAAATTTTGTTATCCATCCGCCTGGCGCTTTAATATCATTTGCGTGACCTCTGGCATCTAAGAAGGGTGTAAAGAGATTATCCTCGCCCCAGTTGTTAGGTATTCGACTATTTTGTTTTACACTTTCAGGAATTAAAGTATGATTGCCGGCAATAAAATAAATTTCCTTTGCATCTGGTGATAGTGTGAAACTATGTGGCCCATGTTCTCCGCTTCCTTCTAATTTAAGAAGCATTTTTACGGTATCTAACTTGCCATCATTATTAGTATCGGTTATTCTGTAGATGCCACTACCATTCTCTTGGTCGTCTGAAATTTCGTCATCCCAATTTTTATTAACAGCAACATATAAACTATTGAACGCCCACAATAAACCATGTGCTTCCCCAATTTCTAAATCTAATGACGTAACATCTTTCGCATTAAGAACATCTCCAATTTCAGGAGTTTGAAATTGATATAGTTTGCCATATTGATCACAAGCATACATTATATCACCATTACCTTGAGCTAATGATACCCACGAGCCTTGTTCATGATTACTGGGATGGTAAATTTCTTCTAGTAGAAAATCTTTTGGAGTTTTAAATTCGATACTCGTTTCTTCTACGATTTCTTTTTCTTTCTTGTTGCAAGAGAATAGTAAACACGTGAGGGTGATAATTAAGAATCGGTTGGTGGTATTGGTCATGATTGCTGATAATTGGCTACTTAAAGATACAAAGTAACATCATGTAATTATCAGTCTAATTGACGTAAACCTTCATAAATTGAAATAGCCACGGCATTTGCTAAGTTTAAACTCCTAATATGTTCGCTGTACAATGGGATTTTGACTGTATTTTCGACATTTTTTTTTAATAATTCTTTAGGCAAGCCAACAGATTCTTTCCCAAATACCAAAAACATTTCATCTTCATAATCAATCTCCCAATGATTTTTGGTAGCAGAGGCGGAAAAGAAAATCATTTTTTTGTCTTGATGCTGCGCAAAGAATTCATCAACATTCTCATACATAAGTACGTTTAGGTGTTGCCAATAATCTAGTCCAGCTCTTTTTAAGCGTTTATCTGTAAGTTCAAATCCGAATGGTTTTACTAAATGTAATGTTGATCCGGTGCCAAGGGCTAATCTGCCGATGTTACCTGTATTATTCGGAATTTCAGGTTCTATGAGTACTATATTAAGGCTCATTATTTTTTGAAGGATTGTAAGTATAAATGCTCAACTTTTTCACGAGCCCATGGAGTTCTACGTAAAAATTTTAAACTCGATTTTATAGACGGATTACTTTTAAAGCAATTAATATCTACTTGACCAGCCAAATCTTCCCAAGAATACTTTTCTGTAAGTTCTTCAAGTATGGTCACCAGCTTAATACCATGAAGCGGGTTATTAGGTTGAGAATCTGAACTCATGAGTTTGTACGAATTTGATAGAATTACAGTTAATTCTGAAAGGCTATATACATAGATAAAGGAGGTACTTCAATACTGTCTTTCAATATTTGTAGACCTTGAAAGTCAAAGGTACTACCAGAAACAGCTTTTTGCCAAACTCCATCAATTTTATAATTTATTTTTTTGTTGGATGCGTTGTAAATAACTAGAGTGGTCGCCCAACTATCATCGTTTGCATTACCTTCTAGTGTAAAGGAAACGAGATTGTTATTAGCTGTTTGAAATTTTAAATGTTCTCTTACTTGATCGGATGTAGCCATATAAAAAGATGGATGTTCTTTTCTCAGTTTTATTAGATTTTTATAATAATCAAAAACTTCTTTATAGTCATTCTTCCAATTCCAATTTATTTGGTTGATGCTATCAGGTAGGTTGTAAGAATTATGTTCTCCGTTTTTAGCACGAAGTATTTCTGATCCAGCATGAATAAATGGGGTGCCCTGTGAGGTCAATACAATGGCATTCGCCAATTTATCCATAGCAATCAATTCTTCTAATGTCGCGTCTGGTCTTGATATTTTTAGCTTGTCGAATAGGGTATGATTGTCGTGGCAAGAAGCATAGTTGATAGATTGCCAAGGTTCTAATGTCCATGGAGCATCAGAATAATTTACTTTTTCATAATCGATTTCAGGATGTTGAATGGCACCTACAATTCCGAATTTAATTGATTCCTGTGTATTCTTAGCGCCACTAACGAAACCAAAACTTTCATCTTCGAAAACAGAACCTTTTAACCCATCACGTAAGTCATCATTAAAAGCTGCAAATTTAGGAAGTTGCTGCATGTGCTTTTTAAGGGCTCTTTTTTCTTCAGGTAATGGCGAATCTTTAGCGGTCCATCCTTCGCCATATAAAAGTGCATCAGGGTTTATTTCTAAAACTTTCTCCGCTATAGTGTTCATGGTTTCCATGTCATGAATACCCATAAGATCAAAACGGAATCCGTCAATATGATATTCCTTCGTCCAGTATAAAACAGACTCTATCATGAATTTACGCATCATAGCTCGCTCTGAAGCAGTTTCGTTACCACAGGCTGCAGCATCTGAATAAGCTCCATCTTCCCAATGGCGATAGTAATAACCAGGTACTTCTTGATTAAAATTAGATTCTTCTGTTTTGCCAGTATGGTTATATGCGACATCTAAAATTACCCCAATACCATTATCATGAAAATTCTTTACCATTTGCTTAAACTCTTTAATGCGCACTTCGGCATTAAAGGGATCTGTAGAAAAAGAACCTTCAGGAGCATTATAGTTGTTAGGATCGTAACCCCAATTAAATTGTGGAGTGTCTAAATTGGTTTCGTCAATCGAGTAGTGGTCTAAAGTGGGTAAAAGATGCACATGGGTAATACCCAGTTCTTTTAAATGATCAATACCAGTAGCAACTCCATTTGGACCTTTGGTATCAGCTTCTACTAACCCTAAATATGTACCAGGTAATGATGAGCCAGACTGCGAATGAATTGTCATGTCACGAACATGTAATTCATAAATTATAGTCTCGTTATATTTGCTAAGAGTGGGGGATGAGTCTTTTAGCCAACCCTTTGGGTTAGTGGTTTCCATATCTAAGACCATTGCTCTATTACCATTTACTCCAACGGCTTTGGCATAAATTCCCGGAGTTTCTTTTAGCCACGAATCATTAATTTTAACTTGATAGGTGTAATACATGCCATTTAAATCACCATTGACATTTGTTTGCCAAATACCTTGATGCTCTTTTGTCAGGTAATTGTATGAAAAGACAGTAGAGTTTTGTCCGTCTTTATAGAGTCTTAAAATTACTTCATCAGCTTTTGGAGACCAAAGTTTAAAGAGCGTAGCATCTTTGGTGTATTGTATCCAAAGACTTTCGTTTACAGGGGCAGGGTACTTATTGAAATCAGTAATAGTCTTTTTAGTGTTACAAGAGTTAAACAGCGCGAAACTCATTAGAATTAGTACTGTATTTTTCATTGGGTTAATGCTGATACTCTAAGATAAGGAAAGATTTTTTAGGGTATATAATAGTATACAGATACGTAGCTTTTAAAATTGCATTGCAAACTATTATAAATGAAAAAACTCCGGTAATCAGCCGGAGTTTATTCATCAATCAAAAAACGAACAGTCATGATAAACTGTTGTTACCGTTAAAATTACAACTAATATGCCAATATTGCCAATTTAAGGAATATTTAACGTGCAATTTTTATAGCTTGAACGCTTAAGTTTTTTAACCCAAATACGTTTTTAATATTTTACTTCTAGAAGTATGCTTTAAACGTCTTATAGCTTTTTCTTTAATTTGACGAACTCTTTCTCTTGTAAGGTCAAAAGTTTCACCAATTTCTTCTAAGGTCATAGAATGTTGACCTGCAAGACCAAAGTATAAGCGAATAACATCTGCCTCACGAGGTGTTAATGTTTCTAAAGCACGCTCAATTTCTGTACGAAGAGACTCATGTAATAATTCTCTATCTGGGTTAGGAGACTCACCACTACGAAGTACATCATAAAGGTTAGAATCTTCACCATCAATTAGAGGAGCATCCATAGATACGTGTCTACCTGAGTTTTTCAATGATTGTTTTACGTCGTCAACAGTCATGTCCAATTCTTTGGCAATTTCTTCAGGAGAAGGCATTCTTTCATGCGCTTGCTCTAAAAAGGCAAAAGTTTTGTTGATCTTATTGATAGAACCAATTTTGTTCAATGGCAAACGAACGATACGAGATTGTTCTGCCAAAGCTTGTAATATAGATTGACGGATCCACCATACGGCGTAGGAGATAAATTTAAATCCCCGCGTTTCGTCAAAACGCTGTGCAGCTTTAATTAGACCAAGGTTACCCTCGTTAATTAAATCTGGTAAAGTAAGGCCTTGGTTTTGGTACTGCTTTGCAACTGATACCACGAATCTGAGGTTGGCTTTGGTAAGTTTTTCAAGAGCGAGTTGATCGCCTGCCTTGATACGTTGTGCCAACTCTACTTCTTCATCAGCGGTAATCAAGTCAACTTTTCCAATTTCTTGTAAGTACTTGTCCAAAGATGCGGTTTCCCTATTGGTAACCTGTTTTGTAATCTTAAGCTGTCTCATTAAAATAAATTAAGTTCAGTTTGCATAGACTGCATATACTTATACGTAAAAATCTTCCGAATGTTACAATTGGGTAAAAAAAAGTTCATTTTTCCGTTGAACTACATAAAAAAAGCCCCAACATATATGTCGAGGCTTTCTATTTTAACTTACAAAGAGTTAATCTCTTCTTGGTTTTCTATCGCGATTACGATCGTTTCCACGACGGTCATCTCTTTTTTTGTCATCGCGTGGTGGTCTTTCAACATAACCTTCTGGTTTTGGTAAAAGTGCTTTACGAGAAACTTTCTCTTTTCTAGTTCTTGGGTCAAGTCCGAAATATTTTACATCAAATACATCGCCCATATTAACAACGTCAGTAACATTTTCAGTTCTTTCCCAAGCTAATTCAGATACGTGAAGTAAAACTTCGTTTCCTGGAGCATCCATATATTCAACAACAGCACCAAAATCTAACATTTTGATCACTTTTACTTCGTATACGCTACCTACAGTAGGTTTGAATAGAATAGCATCAATTTTTGCCATAACAGCATTAATACCTTCTCTACCAACACCTAAGATTTCAACGATACCTTCTTCAGTAACTGGATCTTCGTTTATAACAATAGTTGTCTCAGTTTCTTTTTGCATTTCTTGAATTACTTTTCCTCCAGGACCAATAAGAGCTCCGATAAATTCGTTTGGAATTCTACGTGTTACCATAGTTGGTGCATGTTCTTTTACATCAGAATTAGGAGTAGAGATAGTATCTGTAATTTTACCTAAGATATGTAAACGACCATTTCTTGCTTGTTTAAGTGCATTCACTAAAATTTCATAAGACAATCCTTTTACCTTAATGTCCATTTGGCAAGCAGTAATACCTTCTGAAGTACCTGTAACTTTAAAGTCCATATCACCTAAGTGATCTTCATCACCAAGAATATCGGAAAGAACAGCATATTTTCCAGTTTCTGCATCAGAAATTAATCCCATTGCAATACCTGAAACTGGTCTGATCATTTGAACACCAGCGTCCATCAATGCCATTGTACCAGCACAAACGGTAGCCATAGAAGAAGAACCGTTAGATTCTAATACTTCAGATACTACACGTACAGTGTAAGGGCAATCAGCAGGGATCATTCCTTTTAAACCACGTTGCGCCAAGTTACCATGACCAACTTCTCTACGAGATGTTCCTCTTAATGGTCTAGCTTCACCTGTACAAAAAGGAGGAAAGTTATAATGTAAATAGAAATTTTCTTCACCTTCGTAAGATGGCATATCTATTTTGTTGGCATCTCTAGAAGTACCTAAAGTTACCGTAGCCAATGCTTGAGTTTCACCTCTTGTGAAAATTGCAGAACCATGTGTAGATGGTAAATAATCAACCTCACACCAAATTGGTCTAATCTCATCTGTCTTACGACCATCTAAACGTAAACCTTCATCTAAGGTTAAAGTTCTAATAGCAGCTTTCTCAGCTTTAGCGTAATATTTAGATACCAAATCACCATAATCTGCTAATTCTTCTTCAGAAAATGTTGCTTTGATTTCTTCTTTAATTTCAGAGAAAGCAGCGCTTCTTTCATGCTTAGCTGAACCAGCTTTTGCAATAGCATATACTTTATCATATGCCATGTCATGAATTTTCTTTGCTAAATCTTTATCTTCTCTTTCTTCAGCATATTCACGTACTTCTTTCTTACCGAAAGCTTCAGCTAATTTTACTTGAGCAGCACATTGAACTTTAATGGCTTCATGAGCAAATTTAATAGCATCTGCCATTTCTTCTTCAGAAATCTCATCCATTTCACCTTCAACCATCATTACAGAATCAGCTGATGCTCCAATCATCATATCGATGTCAGACTCCGCTAATTGTGCTCTTGTTGGGTTAATAATGAATTCACCGTTTACACGACCAACTCTTGCTTCAGAAATAGGGCATTCAAATGGGAAATCTGATAATTGAATAGCAGCAGAAGCAGCTAAACCAGCCATAGCTTCAGGCATAACATCGTCATCATGAGACATTAACTGAATCATAACTTGTGTTTCTGCGTGATAATCTTTTGGGAATAACGGACGTAAAACACGATCCACCAAACGCATAGTCAAAACTTCACCATCACTAGGTCTAGCTTCTCTTTTAAAGAAACCACCTGGGTAACGACCAGCAGCGGCAAATTTTTCACGGTAATCTACCGTTAGTGGAAGAAAGTCCACATCACTTTGTTTGTAGTTGGAAACAACTGTACATAATAACATACATTTTCCTGATTGTACAACAACAGAACCGTGCGCCTGTTTTGCCAATTTTCCTGTTTCGATAGAAATTTCTCTACCGTCACCAAGGTCTATGACCTCTCTAAATACTTTTGGAATCATAAAATTCGATTAAAATCTGCACAGTGCAGATTTGTTAAACAATGGTCTTTCCGACTGAAATTCTCTGGTCGGAGTTGTTGTGTTGTTGTGTTGACCAATGAAAAACCGTGTGTAGCTTTTTGTTCACCTTTACCAATGTGTTTGGTTTATACTCTGAAGGCGCAGAGTAATTAAAAAAAAGGGGATAGTTAACTATCCCCTTTTTTGCAATATTATTTTCTAATACCTAGCTCTACGATTAGCTCTCTGTATTTTACAATATCATTTTTAATCATGTAATCAAGAAGACTTCTTCTTTTACCTACTAGTTTCACAAGTGAACGCTCAGTGTTGTAGTCTTTATGATTTCTTTTCAAGTGACCGGTCAAGTGATTGATTCGGTGTGTGAATAAAGCAATTTGACCTTCTGTTGAACCAGTGTTCTCTGCTTTACCGCCGTGTTTCTTAAAAATTTCGGCTTTTACTTCTTTCGTTAAATACATTCCAATATTAATTTAAATGATTTTTATGTACATGATTGATTTTCAATCAGGGCGCAAAGGTATGATTTTTTTTGAAATGTTTAATTGTTATTCTTATAATTTGATTTAAAAAGCACAACCATTAGGTAAGGGTTCCACTCAATCTAAAAGTTGTGCGAATTCATTGCTTAATTCAGCAGCTGAAAATCCGTTTTCAATAGACCCTTTTTGCACGGCAGATGTATAACCTGGGTTGTTCATATGAACTCGAATATAACTTGGTCGTCATTTTTAAGAGGAATATTCGAACCTGACCTTGTAAAGGGTTGTTCGTCTACATGGTTATGGGTTAGAATTCTTCTATAAATGAGATCTCCTTCTAAATCTATTATTTCCTACCAATCTGAATATTGCTCGCAACTTTTGTCAGGGCTAAATATTGTTGTGATAATGATGTAATTATTTGCTTCTCCTGAAGTAGTAACAGCAGTAATTTTGGCATTAAAATTAAAAATGCTCGTCGAATCAGATTCATCGACGAGCATTTTTTCTTTATCTGTAGAACAGCATAAAAACCATATTGGTAGTAAACTTAATACTAAGGTTTTTAAGCTACTGTCTTTTCTGATCTTACCGGATTGTTTTGAATAAGATCTATGTATAGGTTGATCTTTTTCTTCAAATCTCTTCTATGCGTTATAAAATCTAAAAAGCCGTGTTCTAATAAAAATTCAGAAGATTGAAAACCTTCAGGTAAATCTTTACCAGTTGTGTCTTTTACAATACGCGGACCTGCAAAACCTATTAGTGCGCCGGGCTCTGCAATGTTAATGTCGCCGAGCATGGCATATGATGCAGTGGTACCACCAGTTGTTGGGTCTGTACACAAAGAAATATAAGGTAAACCCGCTTCAGATAATTGGGCTAGTTTGGCAGATGTTTTTGCAAGTTGCATTAACGATAGGGCAGCTTCCATCATACGTGCACCACCAGACTTTGAAATCATTAAGAATGGAGTTTTCTTTTTAATGGCATAATCTATACCTCGTGCAATTTTCTCACCAACGACACTACCCATAGATCCACCAATGAATTTAAAATCCATACAGCAGATAACGATGTCTTTGCCAAAAGATTTTCCGTATCCTGTTCTAACCGCATCTTTAAGTCCGGTCTTTTTTTGTGCAGCTTTTAAACGATCACCGTACTTTTTAGTATCCTCAAATTTTAAAGGATCTTTAGAAGTAAGTTTTTCATCTAATTCGGTAAACATGTTGTTATCGAATAAAATCTCAAAATATTCCTTGCTACCTATTCTTACATGATAATCATCTTCTGGACTTACATAAAAGTTTTTTGCAAGATCATCTGACTCAACTATTTTACCTGTTGGCGATTTATACCACAAGCCTTTAGGTGTGTCTTTTTTTTCTTCAGTAGAAGTTTGTATCCCTTTTTCTTTTCTTTTAAACCAAGCCGTCATATCATCCATTTTTTGGTTATCCTAAAGTATTATAGCGTATTTACGTTATTCAAATCTTCAAATGCTTTTTTCAAACGCTCTATGAATGTAGATTCCCCTTTTCTCAACCAAACTCTTGGGTCGTAATATTTCTTGTTAGGCTCATCTGCCCCTTTAGGATTGCCTATTTGAGACTGTAAATAATCTTTATTATCTTGAATATAGTCACGAACACCTGCTAAGAAAGCATATTGTAAATCTGTATCGATATTCATTTTAATTACACCGTAACTGATACCTTCTCTAATTTCTTCAACAGTAGATCCAGATCCACCATGGAATACGAAATCGATATGGTTGTGCTCAACACCGTATTTCTTAGAAATATATTCTTGAGAATTTTTAAGAATTTTCGGAGTCAACTTCACGTTACCTGGCTTGTATACACCGTGTACGTTACCAAATGCTGCGGCGATAGTAAATCTAGGGCTTACTTTAGAAAGTTCTTCGTAAGCATATGCAACTTCTTCTGGTTGTGTATATAATTTAGAATCATCTACATCAGAATTATCAACACCATCTTCTTCACCACCGGTAATACCTAGTTCAATTTCTAACGTCATGTCCATTTTGCTCATGCGTTCTAAATACCCCTTACATATTTCGATGTTCTCTTCTAAAGGTTCTTCAGAAAGATCGATCATATGCGAGCTGAACAAAGATTTACCTGTTTCGGCAAAATGTTTCTCACTAGCATCTAAAAGACCGTCGATCCAAGGCAATAATTTTTTCGCACAATGGTCTGTATGAAGAATTACGGTTGCACCGTAAGCCGCTGCCAATTGGTGAACGTGTTTAGCACCTGCAACTGCACCTAAAATAGCTGCTTGTTGCCCATCATTGGAAAGACCTTTGCCAGCATTAAATTGAGCTCCACCATTAGAAAATTGAATGATAACAGGTGCATTTAAACTTGCTGCTGTCTCTAAAACACCGTTAATAGTATCTGAACCAATAACGTTTACTGCAGGTAATGCAAATCCTTTTTCTTTTGCGTAGTTGAAAATTGCTTGAACTTCGTCTCCGGTTGCAACTCCCGGTTTGATATTGTGAGCCATAATTATGTAGTTGTTTGTTTCTAAAAAAAATGAAAAACAAAAGTAATAAAACAATTATATTTAAAAGGGATAGTTGATACCTATTTGCAATACGGAATTTGCGAGGTTATAATCTCTAAACCAACGCTTAGACTGAATTTCTGCAGGATTATAGGTTTTAAACCCTAAATCTAATCGAAATAGAAAATAGGTAAAATCATATCTTAGACCAAGTCCTGTGCCGAGTGCAATATCTTTTAAAGAACCTAACCCGTCAAAAGTAGCATTAGGATCTTCAACGTTATCAAGAACATTCCAGATATTACCTGCATCAGCAAAAATTGCCCCATTAATATCGCCGGCAATAGGAAATCTATATTCCAAATTTAAAGCCAACTTTAAGTTTGCTTCATTAAAATCGTTAATAGCCGAAGTGCTTCCCGGACCTAAGGAGTAAGGGAACCAAGCTCTATTGTCATTTGATCCACCACCAAAATAACTTCGCACAAAAGGTATGTTGTCAGAGTTTCCGTAAGGTATAGCGATACCGAAAAAAGCTCTTGCGGCAAGAACATTAGAACGAGACAGATCCCAATATTTAACGTATTCAAACTCGTTTTTTATGTATTGTGAAAATGGTACACTAAATACTAGTAATTGGTCATTGTCATTTTTATTAAATGGTATAAATGTAGAAAGGGCTGATAATACATTGCCGGCACCTTCAATTTTCCATCGAAATTTATAAAATGAATTATCTATAATACCTGTTCGGTTCGTTTTATTGAACGTATAGTTAGATGCAAAAATTAAATTATTTTCGGTCAATCTAATTCTTCTTTCCTCAATGGTTTTTACATTATCAAAATCATCCGTTGTTGAAGCTATACCACCATTTAATATGGAATCTGTAAATATTTTAGTTCCTTTCGGAATTATAAGATTTAGTTCACCGTCATTATCCCCTGCTTCAAAAGATGAGGCTATATTTGGATAAAGATCGGCATCCTCATAATCATCTGCTATATCGTTCAAAAGTTCGTAAGTGTTTGTATACACATTATAAAACCTTTCTTGATTAACATTTCTAACAAACTGAATATTTAATAATTCTACGTCATGATTAACGAAATCGCTAGGTACCCAATTATAGCCTAGAACAGCGTTTAACGTCTGTTTATCTAAACCAATATTATTTTGAAAATTAGTACCCATGGCTATTCTTGTTTTGGGTAATGTATAGTTCGGTATTATTCTAGAGGTATTTACGAACGGAAACCAGATCCTAGGAAAATCTAAAGTAATGTCACCACCAAATTCTGAAAAATAATTGGCTTCGAAAGTATTACTACTTAATAGGCCATAAGATCCATTGGCAGATATGCTTAAATTTTCGGCACCTTTAAATATATTTCTAATCAGTAGCGTAGTGCCAAGACCAACACCTAATCGACGCAGGTTAGACCGGCTAACTTCAAAATCAGTTGCAAAGGCATATTTTGTTTTAGGTGCCAAGTAAATATTGGTATTCACTTTGTTGCCAATAGAGTCTCCCTCAAAAATGATATTTGGGTATTTGAATACATTTAGAGCATTTAGCTGTCTAGATGTTCTGATCTTATCTATATCTCTATAAATGCTATCTTTTTTAAAGAAGATGGCATTTGCCAATGTTTTTGGTTTAATGCCAAAATTCTTAGAATAATGTATCGTGTAATCTTGGTAATCTATCGTGTAAAGCGAATCTTTTGAGTTTGTCGATAGGTAGTCTGTGTAAATATTGATTTTATTTATCTTCTCTACTTTGTAAGACGAAGTAGTTACTTCGTTTTCTCCTCTTGTTTTTAAATCACCGATATTAAGGGTAATATTCATTTGTTGGTCGTCTGCAGACCTGGTGGTGTCTCGTAAAATATCGAAAGTAATAGAACTTTCTTGAAAATTTCGAATACCACTATTTCTAAAAATACCTGTTAAGCGCTCGCGTTCGCTATTAAAGTTAGAAAGATCGAATTGCTGCCCTTCTCTAATTAATGATTTTGAAGAATTTAAAAAATAGAGCGAGTCTATGGCTGTAGATGAAATATTGTTGCCTAGAGAATCGATCATATAAGGGTCTCCAAGTTCAATATGGTAATTTACTTTCGCTTTTTTGAATCGACTGCTGTCAATAGAATACGTAGTGTTGTTGGTGAAGAAACCTTTGCTCTGATAATAGGCACTAAGCTTTGCCAAGCTTAATCTAGTTTTTGTCGTATCTAAAATGGTAGGTTCTTCGCCAATGTCTTTGAGCCAATTACTTAAACCTTTAACAATGAAAGATTCGCCCAAACGCTCTACTTGTTTTTCTGAAAGCAGTTTGTCCAGTCTTTTTTTTCTATTCTCTTTTCGGTATAACCATGCGTTATATGAAGAGTCTGGGTTTTCTTTGGCAAGGTTGTATAAATTAAGTCTCAGGGGGTAGCCTAAAACGGTAGAATTCGATTTTTGGTAGATAAGACTCTTTAAATCTTCGTCATTTACTTTAATGGAATCGGCATAAATAGCATTTTTAATCACCAAGAATTCATCATCCTCTACTTTTTTTAGCGAGTTACATGATAACAAGACTATTGCCAGTAGGGATAATAAGCTTAATTTAGCCATGTTGTTTTTGGAGCAAAGTGCCATCCTCATAGAAATCAAAAATACATTATTTGAATGGTTGTCAAAAGTGAATTGAAACTTATCAAAAGTCTACAGCAAAAAAAGTGCCGAAATGAGCACGGGTTATTTGTTGTCGAAGGAAAAAAGACGGTCGAAGAAGTGGTGAATTCAAGCATGAAAGTATATAAATTATTCGCTATTGCCCCATCTGATTTAGAGGTGAAAGATAATGATGTAGTTAAAGTTTCATCAAAAGAATTAAGTCAAATGAGTAGTCTTAAGAATCCGAACGGTTATCTGGGAGTATTTCATATACCTAATACGAGTAACAAGATTTTATCTGACTGGACATTAGTGCTAGACGGAGTTCAAGATCCAGGTAATTTAGGGACTATAATACGACTTTGCGATTGGTTCGGTATTTCTGATATTATATGTTCTTTAGATACGGTAGATTGTTATAACGCCAAGGTATTACAAGCTACGATGGGTTCGATTACAAGGGTGAACATTCAGTATTTGGATTTGATCGAGTTTTTAAAAGCTGCCAAAATACCAGTATACGGAACTTTTATGAATGGTGTAAGTGTAACTACTTCAAAATTGCCTAAAAAGGGCATTATGGTTATGGGTAATGAAGGTAAAGGGATTTCTAATACTGTAGCGCGTTTATGTACAGATAGATTGGCAATACCACAATTTGGTGATGTAACCACAGAAAGTTTGAATGTAGCTTCTGCAACGGCAATATTACTTCATGAAATTAGAAAGTAACTAGGTTTTATAATTCAAAATTTTTAACTTTTGCTAATTGCTAATTGCTAATTGCTAATTGCTAATTGCTAATTGCTAATTGCTAATTGCTAATTGCTAATTGCTAATTGCTATTCAAAAGTAAAGTTGATAAAAATTCCGCGTGTTTTTAAAGATTCTATGTTTCCGGTCCACGGACTGTTAGGGTCATTATCAGAAACTAATTCGTCTGTAATGGCAAAAACACCTCGAATAGAAGGGGTGAATTTGAAGTACTCTAAATAGAAATCGATACCGAAACCAAGTTCATAGTTGTAAACCCATTTTTTCATTCTAAAGGTGCCAGATTCATTATCATCAAGGCTTTCTTCGTTACTGCCTAAGTTGAGTCCGGTTGAGGCTCCGCCTAACAAAAAAGGTTTGAAATTGCCAAACCGTCTTGTGCTGGCTTTCAATAAAAGAGGAAAGTTAATATATGTAGATTTTACTTCTCTAATTGCATTGCGCTCATCATCAAAGCCAGGAAATCCCATTAATCTTGATCCGTAATGCAACCCTGGTTCAAAACGAACATCTAAAAATTCATTAAGTCGAACTTCACCAATCAATCCAACATTAAATCCAAAGCTCTTGCTAACCAAAATATCTTGGGCATTTTCTTTGTATTCAATTTTAAAATCATATTGGTTTAAACCTAAGAAATATCCCCAGTTTAAGAGTTTCTTATCTTCGTTTTGTTTGTTCAATATGGGGCTTTCGTTGAATTGAGCACTCAACGTATTGGTCATTAAAAATAATGTTAATCCTATAAAAAACCATTTCTTCATATATCGTGGTTTACGATTGTAAGTCAACAATTTAAGAGAGCGTGCTAATTATAGCGAGGCGTTAGCCTTTTTTGCCACATAAATTGATGCAACCCCAAATGTTTGAGGTTTATTCGTTACATCTATAAACCCGATTTCGCGTAAAATATTGTTGAAGTTTTCGCCATGAGGAAAAACTGAAGCAGATTCGCTTAAATAGCCATAAGCTGAATTGTCTTTTGAAAATAATTTTCCGATTAATGGAAGTATATTTTTTGTGTAAAAGTGGTATCCTTGTTTATATGGTGTTTTTGTAGGCACCGAAGTTTCTAGTACAACTAAAGAACCGTTAGGTTTTAAAACGCGTAATATTTCTGACATACCTTTTTCTAAAGTTTCAAAATTCCGAACACCAAAAGAAACCGTTACGGCATCAAAAGAATTGTCTTCAAATAATAGGTTTTCACTATCGCCTACGACCATTTCGATAGTGTTGTTGAGATTTTTTTCTTTCACCTTGTCCTTTCCGACAGAAAGCATACCGGGAGAAATGTCAAGTCCCACAATTTTTTTTGCACCCGTTGAAATTAATGCGATAGCTAAATCACCAGTACCAGTAGCAATATCTAAAATTGAATTCGGCTGTTCTTTTTTTAGTATTTCTACGACTTTTTTACGCCATTTGATATCAATACCAAATGATATAACACGGTTTAAGCCGTCATAGTTTTTAGAAATGGTATCGAACATTTTGGTTACTTGTTCCTTCTTTCCTAAATCGGAGTCTTTATAGGGTGTAACTTTTTGGGGCATTTTATGGCTATTTTTTTGGCAAATATACGATATAGCTAGTGCTTAATTCCATTTTAGCGATTTAGGTTGGTTATTGATGCGGTAAACAATTGAAAATAAAGAATAAACTAATTTAATTATGTAATTTTGCGCCATAATAAATGCTATATTTTTCAAGTCTGCTTTAAAACAATTTATAATAGTTTGGAGCCGAAAATTTGTACTTGACAATTAGCGATCGAATAAAATAAATGAAGATTATAATTGCTGGTGCTGGGGAGGTAGGCTTTCATTTAGCCAAATTACTTTCTTATGAATCACAGGATATTACACTAATCGATTCTAAAAAAGAGAGTCTGGCTTATGCAGACAATCATCTAGATATACGAGTTTTAAAAGGTGATGCAACTTCTATTGCGGTATTAAATGATGCTCAGGTAAAAGATTCAGATTTAGTTATCGCGGTGACCTCTTCTGAAACTACAAACCTTACACTTTGCATGTTGGCGAAGCAGTTAGGGTGTAAGCGAACAATTGCAAGAATTTCGAATACCGAATTTATAAAGAACAAAGAGTTATTGAGGTTCTCAGATTTAGGTATTGATGAATTGATTTCTCCAGAAGCTTTGGCTGCGACAGAAATTCAAATGTTGTTGAATAAGTCCGCCTTCAACGACACCTATGAATTTGAAGATGGAGAGTTGATTATGGTAGGGGTGTCTCTATTGAAATCTGCTCCATTTGTTGGTAAAATGGTTAAAGAAGCAGCTAAGATTTTTCCCGAATTGCATTTTATGCCTATTGCACTTCAGCGAACAGGAACTCAATATACAGTAATACCTCGTGGAGATACGGTGTTTAAAGAAGGAGATCAGGTATATTTTATAACTGTAAAAGAAGGTGTTGATGAACTTTATAAACTTACCGGTAAGACAAAAACGGAAATAAAGAATGTAATGATTCTTGGTGGTAGTAAAGTTGGTTATAAAACGGCTAGAGATCTTTGCGCCAATAAATTCAACGTAAAGCTCATTGAAAAGAATAAAGAAAAAGCGTTTGACCTTGCAGATGAATTACCGAATGCATTGGTAATAAATGGTGATGGTAGAAATGTTGAATTATTAGATGAAGAAAGTCTTGAGTCTATGGATGCCTTTATTGCGGTAACCGGAAATTCAGAAACCAACATCATGTCATGTTTAGTTGCTAAGTCTAAGTATATTAAAAAGACGATTGCCTTGGTTGAGAATATGGATTATTTTCAGCTTTCACATTCTATTGGTATAGATACTTTAATTAATAAAAAACTACTAGCGGCGAATAACATATTTAGACATATTCGAAAGGGTGAGGTAGTGGCGATGATGCGTTTGAACAATTTAAATGCAGAAATATTAGAATTTATAGTAAAGAAAAATTCAAAAGTTACGGGTGCTACTATACGTGAATTGGATTTTCCGAAAGCGGCTACCATAGGTGGTGTTGTTCGCGATGGTCAAGGTCATATTGCACTTGGTGGATTTAAAATACAAGAAGGTGATAGGGTAGTGGTTTGTTGTCTACCTTCAGAGATTTCTAAAATAGAACGAATGTTCCTTTAAGATGCGGCTTAATTTAAGAATTATAATACATATAATGGGGCTTCTGTTACTTTGTAACGGAGGCTTTATGCTTTTAGCGGCGGTAGTAAGTGGTATTTACCAAGACGGCGCTACTTTAAGTATCGCTTTAGCATCTATAAGCACGATGTTCGTTGGGGTTTTTATGATGTACTATACCAGAGGTCATAAAAAAGAAGTAAAACAAAAAGAAGGATACATTATCGTTACTTTTGGGTGGATAGTGATGTCCATTTCTGGTATGCTGCCTTATTTATTCTCAGGTGCGGTACCTACGGTAACTAATGCTTTTTTCGAAACTATTTCTGGTTATACGACAACTGGGGCTTCTATAATGGATGATATTGAAGCAATGCCAGAGGGAATTTTATTTTGGAGAAGTTTGACCCATTGGATAGGGGGCATGGGTATTATCGTTTTGGCAATTGCCATACTACCTTTGTTGGGTATTGGAGGAATGCAGTTGTTTTCTGCAGAGGCACCGGGACCAACAGGCGATAAATTACATCCGCGAATTACTGATACAGCAAAACGTCTTTGGCTTATTTATTTTGGGTATACGGTAGCAGAAACAATCTTATTACAAATTGCGGGTATGTCGTTTTTTGACGCTATTAATCATGCTATGGCAACTTTGTCAACAGGTGGTTTTTCAACTAAAAATGCCAGTGTGGCGTATTGGAACGATCAACCATTGATTCAGTATATCATTATCTTTTTCATGTTCCTTGCGGGTAGTAATTTTGTATTGAGTTATTTCGCTTTTAAGGGAAAAATTCAAAAAGTGTTTAAAGATGAAGAGTTTAGATATTATTCCGGATTCGTTATAGTTTTTACTATAATAGTGGCCTTGGTGGTGTATTACCAAGCTAATATTACAGAGTTGACCCCTGGATATCCAATGGTGCTCGGTAAGGCAGAAAGTTCGTTTAGACATGCGTTATTCCAGATAATTTCTGTGATAACCACAACAGGTTTTGTTAGTGCAGATTTTACACAGTGGACACCCTTTTTAACCGTGTTTTTCTTCGGATTGTTCTTCTTAGGAGGATCTGCAGGCTCAACAGCAGGTGGTATAAAAGTAATGCGTCACTTATTGATTATAAAAAATGGAGTGTTAGAGTTTAAGCGAACATTACATACAAATGCAATTATTCCGGTACGCTATAACAATAAAACAGTAAAAGAAAAAATCGTCTATAATATTATCGGATTCTTTGTGCTATACATGCTGCTCTTTATTATTGGAGCTTTAGTGTTAGGCTTTTTAGGATTAGATTTTGAATCTGCCATTGGTGGTGCAGCGTCATCTTTGGGAAATGTTGGTCCGGCGTTAGGGAGCTTAAATCCGGTTAGTAATTTTAATAGTTTACCAGATTTGGCAAAATGGTGGTGTGGCTTTTTAATGTTGGCAGGTAGGCTAGAACTTTTTACCGTACTGATATTGTTAACGCCATATTTTTGGAAAAGAACTTAAGAATACTCATTTTATGAAAATAAAAAAGTCCCTTCATTAGAAGGGACTTTTTTTATACAATATGCAGAGGCTTATTTCAGCGCTTCTTTAATTCTTGATATTGCTTCTTTAATTTCCTTTGCAGATGCAGCATAAGAAATACGAATACAATTTCCGTTACCAAAAGCGTCACCGGTTACGGTAGCAACATTTGCAGCTTCTAAGATATACATAGAGAAGTCTGATGCATTATTAATTGTAGTACCGTTAAATGTTCTACCAAAAAAAGCAGTTACATCTGGGTATACATAAAATGCACCTTCTGGCTCATTACATTTAAAACCTTCAATTTCGTTCAGTAAGCCTAAAATTAGAGTGCGTCTTTCTTTAAACTCATCTACCATATATTTAATGCGATCCGGCGATTCTTCAAGAGCTGTAATTACGGCACGTTGTGCAATACAGTTCGCTCCACTGGTAACTTGACCTTGTAGTTTATTTGTTGCACGAGCGATATAAGCAGGTGCGCCAATATACCCAATACGCCATCCTGTCATTGCAAATGCTTTTGCAACTCCATTTACGGTAACCGTACGGTCAAACATATCTTCAAATTCTGCCATCGAAGCATGAGCTGTTACGCCATAATTGATGTGCTCGTATATTTCATCACTTACAATAATAATTTGAGGATGATTTTTCAAAACATCTGCAAGTGCACGTAATTCTTTTTTGCTATAAATAGATCCACTTGGGTTACAAGGCGAACTATACCATAACATTTTAGTTTTAGGTGTAATAGCAGCCTCTAATTGAGCGGGAGTCATTTTAAAATCGTTCTCTAATGTAGTGGCTACTTCTACTGGTACACCATCTGCTAACTTAACGATATCGCTATAACTTACCCAGTAAGGGCATGGTAAAATAACTTCGTCACCAGGGTTTAAAATAACCTGGGCAACATTATATAAAGATTGCTTAGCACCAGTTGAAACTACAATTTGTGCAAGCTCATAACTTAAATTATTATCTCTTTTGAATTTAGTGATAATAGCTTTTTTAAGATCTACATAACCGTCAACAGGGCTATAGGAATTATAATTATCATGTATGGCCTGTATAGCGGCATCCTTTATGTAATCAGGAGTTTCAAAATCTGGTTCGCCTAAGCTTAAACCAATAATATCTTTACCTTCCGCTCTTAATTCACGGGCCTTTGCGGCCATTTCCAAAGTAGCTGACGGTGTAACGCTGTTAATTCTGTCCGAAAGTTGATTGCTCATGGGTGCTCTTAATTTCTAGTATTGTAAAGTAGGCTCTTTGCCTAGCTCCTTTAAATGTTTGAAGTGCGAAATTATAGCTTTTCTAGTAGTTTTATACTCGTGGTATGGTAAATTAAATTCCTGTGCCGTCTGTTTCACAATTTTCGAAATTTTTGTGTAATGTACATGACTTATGTTAGGAAAGATGTGGTGTTCCACTTGATGGTTTAATCCACCGGTAAACCAATTCACAATTTTGTTTTTAGTGCCAAAATTTACAGTAGTAAATAATTGATGAATAGCCCAAGTATTTTTCATTGTACCTGATTCATCTGGTAACGGAGTGTCTGCATGATCAACAATATGTGCTAGTTGAAAGACCATACTTAGTATTACCCCTGCAACATAATGCATCAAAAAGAATCCGATTAATATTTTCCACCATGCAATATCTAAAATCAACATCGGCAGTACGACCCAAATAGTAATGTATAATAATTTTGTTACGATCAAGGTGCTCCAATTCATCGTAGCACTAGGTAATTTACCGTATGACAATTTACGCTTTGTATACCTGTACATTTGCTGAAAATCGGTAGTAATAGCCCAATTGAAGGTTAAAAGTCCGTAAAGCAATACAGAATAAAAGTGTTGAAACTTATGGTGTTTTTTCCATTCTGCATGTTTCGAAAAACGCAAAATTCTACCCGCTTCCATGTCTTCATCATGTTCATGAATGTTGGTATAAGTATGGTGAAGCACATTGTGTTGTACCTGCCAATTATAAACATTACCAGCAAGAATATAGATGCTGCTGCCCATTAATTTGTTTACCCATTTTTTATTGGAATATGCACCGTGGTTACCATCATGCATAACATTCATACCAACACCTGCCATGCCAACACCCATAACGATAGTTAAAATGATATTAGCCCAATTTGGTAGCCCTAAGGTTAGTATTAGAAAATAAGGTGCAAGAAATAAGGTGAACATCACTAACGTTTTTACGTGAAGTCTCCAGTTTCCTGTTTTCTTTAATTTATTAGTTTTGAAATAATCATTAACTCTGCTGTTCAATGTTTTAAAAAACTTTGCAGAATCAGTTCTTGGAAAACGAATGGTATCTTGTGCCATAATTTGGTAATCTTTTACTTAGTACAATGTAATTGAATCTATAATTGTTTGATAGCTTAATTAAAAGCTAAATCTTTGCATCAGTGAATATACTAATATTATCTACTTACAAATATAAGCATGACTGTTGAAATCATATTTGAAAATTTTCCCAATTTATCTGAAAATCAGAAACAAAATTTTAGAAAATTAGAGGAATTGTATAAAGATTGGAATCAAAAAATAAATGTGGTTTCGAGAAAAGACATAGATGAACTCTATTTAAGGCATGTTTTGCATTCCTTGGGAATTGCAAAATTTATAACTTTTAAAGATGGTTCATCAATATTAGATGTTGGAACTGGTGGTGGTTTTCCTGGAATACCATTAGCTATTATGTTTCCTGAAGTTCATTTTACTTTAGTGGATTCTATCGGTAAAAAGATCAAAGTGGTGAACGAGGTGGTTGAAGGTTTACAACTAACCAATGTTACTACTATAAATGCTCGCGTAGAGGAGATACCTGGTAAATTCGATTTTATCGTCAGTAGGGCTGTGGCAGCAATGCCAACTTTTGTACACTGGATAAAAGGAAAAATAAAAAAGGAATCAGTACACACTGTAAGAAACGGAATACTGTATTTAAAAGGCGGAGACCTGAATGATGAGTTAAAAGACTATAGAACCGCAGAGGTCTATAATTTGACCGATTACTTCAAAGAAGATTTCTTCGAGACGAAGAAAATGGTTTATCTGCCGCTTAAATATAAAGGTTGAGCGTATGTATTAAAGAAGAAATGAACTGTAGTATGCCTTCTTATATTTACGGGCAAATTCTTTTAAATAATTCCATGCGTGAATTTGAATACATGTTATATGTAATCTTAAGTTATTGACTGTCATAAGCAATTGATTTTAAGTGAAGTACAAATCTCGGTAAATTACCTTTAATTTACAATTAATTAACGTTAAATTTACATTGATATTGTAATGGAGGCATGTTAATGTTTCTTAAATACTAAAAAAGCCCCGCAAACAAATTTGTTTATGGGGCTTTTTAGTGTAGTGAGAATTTTTTTATTCACTCCATGGTGGCACGACACCGTTTGATCTTGCATAAGCAATAAGCTGACCTTTGTGCTCACCATTATGCTCCATAATCGCTAACAATCCGCCTAGTTTATTTGATTTCATAAAACCAAAATCAACTTCGTCATTAAGGTTGGCGTCTTCAACCTTGGTAATATTTTCTAGAACGAACTCGTTAGATTTTTTAAGAGCTTCAATGATATTTTCTTTACCGGTGATTTTACCTAAGTTCATTACGTCTACATCTTCTGGTGGAGCAAATCCTAATTTAGACGCTAAAAAGTAATTTCCTCCTGCAACGTGTAAAAGGGCTTCGCCAACAGAGCTGATACCTTCTGCTGGTCTCCAATCATATTTTTCTTCAGGAAAAGCCTCTGCAAGTTGAATTACTTGAAGTTGGTTTCCGGTTAAAACACCTTTGATTGTGTTCTGTGTCAGTTCTTCTTGTGCATAAGAAAAGCATCCTACAAATAAGAATGCTACGAGTAATAACTTTTTCATAATTAGAGTGTTAGGGTTATTAAAAGTAATGTGTAATACACGTAAAGTAAACTAAAATAAGTGTAATGTCAAAAAAAAAAGGCTGAATTTACATTCAGCCTTTAAAGTTGTTTTTATCCTAAAAACGGATACCTGTAATCTACAGGAGTAACAAAAGTTTCTTTGATTAATCTTGGAGAGACCCAACGTAAAAGGTTTTGAGCTGATCCTGCCTTATCGTTAGTTCCAGAAGCTCTAGCACCACCGAAAGGTTGTTGACCAACTACAGCGCCTGTAGGTTTGTCATTGATATAGAAGTTACCTGCACAATTTTGTAATGCCTTTGTAGCTTCGTCAATAGCATATCTATCTTGAGAAAGTACAGCGCCGGTAAGTGCGTACTCAGAAGTGCCATCAATTAATTGTAATGTTGCGCTCCAATCTTTATCATCGTAAACGTAAATAGTCACTACAGGACCGAATAATTCAGTTTCCATAGTAGTGTATTTTGGGTCTGTCGTTAAAATAACGGTCGGTTCAATAAAGTATCCTTTAGATTTATCAAAAGAACCACCTGCATATATTTCAGCATTTTTGTCTTCTTTGGCTTGTGTAATGTACTTTGCCAATTTATCAAAAGAACCTTCGTGTATAACAGCCGTAATAAAATTACTCATGTCTTCAGGAGAACCAGGTTCGTTAAAAGAAGCGATATCGGCCTTAACATATTCTAAAACCTCTTTAGAAGTAGATTTTGGTAAGTATACTCTTGAAGCTGCGCTACATTTTTGACCTTGAAATTCGAATGCTCCCCTTGAAATAGCCGTAGCAACTTGTTTAGGATTGGCAGTTGGGTGTGCTAAAATAAAATCTTTACCACCAGTTTCACCAACTATTTTTGGGTATGTCTTATAGGTATGAATGTTATTTCCTATTTGCTTCCAAAGTTCTTTGAATACATGTGTAGAACCTGTAAAGTGAATACCAGCAAAGTCTGGGCTAGCCAATACTGTTTCGGTAATCATTACTGGGTCACCATAAACAACATTGATAACTCCGTCAGGTAAACCAGCTTCTTTAAAAACATCTACAATAACTTTTGCAGAGAAAATTTGAGAATCACTCGGTTTCCATACAACAACGTTCCCCATCATAGCTGCACTTGCAGGTAGATTACCAGCAATGGCAGTAAAGTTGAAAGGAGTAATTGCGTAAACAAATCCTTCTAAAGGGCGATATTCTACCCTGTTCCAAATACCTTCGGCAGAATCTGGTTGCTCTGCATAAATTTGAGACATGTACTCCACGTTAAAACGTAAAAAGTCAATTAACTCGCAAGCGGCATCTATTTCTGCTTGGTGAATATTTTTAGATTGTGCGATCATGGTCGCCGCATTAATCTTCGCGCGGTAAGGACCTGCAAGTAGCTCAGCAGCTTTCAAGAATATAGCTGCGCGTTGTTCCCAAGTTAAGTTGGCCCATGCGGTTCTAGATGACAAACAGTTGTTAATCGCTGATTGTACATTTTCTTTAGTAGCCGTATGGTAGGTACCAACAATATGTTTGTGATCATGTGGAGGAGACATTGGCTTAGTAGTGCCTGTACGTACCTCTTCTGATCCAATGTACATAGGTACATCTATCTTGTTATTAAAATATGCCTTGTATTGTTCCAAAACCGCTTCTCTTTCTGGAGACCCAGGAGCATAGCTTTTAATTGGTTCGTTAAATGCTGTAGGAACTTGAAAAAATCCTTTACCCATTGTCAAAATTTTTAAATTAAAAAGTTGACCAAAGGTACTAAAAGGGTGTTGGACTAAAAATTATTAAAGACTTTAGTTAAGTGCGAAAGGTGCGCTAAACTTAAAAGTAGGAATATAGACTCTGAATTTTTGAGCATTGTCCATATTTACCATATTATAATGACCTTTCATTGCGCCTATTGGTGACGTAAGCAAGCAGCCAGAATTGTAAGTATGAGATTCGCCGGGCTGAATTACCGGTTTTTTACCAATAACACCTTCGCCGTCTAAGGTTTCCATATCATTCAAAGAATCATATATTTTCCAATGACGAGAGGTTAGTTGAACAGCATCTTTACTTTGGTTCTCAATGGTAATCGTATACCCAAAAGCATAATGCATTTTGTAGTTTTTAAAGAACGTGCCTTCAAAAGTAGTTTGAACCGAAATTTTAATGCCTTTAGTAACCTGTGTTATCATCATATTTAATATGTAAATACGCTTGCAGCGATTAATATGGTTATCGCAATACTTCCTAAAATAACAAATAATGTGTTTAGGAAAAAATACTTTATAACTGTTTTAACTCTTCCTTGTTGATAGAAATTCCGCATTGCTTTGTAAAGGTAAATAGCGAATATTAAAATAAAGAATCCTTCGCTACTAATATTGAATACTGCGTTGATCAAATTGCTAACAATGAGCAAGATAAATAATAATGACTGATTGTGGAAACTAAAGATTAAATGATCGGTATAAGTGTATTTTTTTCTGATATAGACCATCCAAATGAAAAAAGAAAAGAACGGAAGAAAGAAAAATGTGGTGAATGGTAGTTTTGAAATTAAAGAATTTATAAATGTTCCAGGTCGTTTTTCTATATCAACTAAACTAGTTGCTAAGTTGAATGCCATTTCATTTTCTTTGTTTTGAGGTATTTCGAACTTTGTTAAACCTTGTTCAAAGTAATAAATGGTATCATGTTTAATAATGGTATTGAAGAAGTCTATTTTACCAAGAAAGCGGCGTGTTAGACCCTCTGTATTTATGTCTTTAAAATAAGGGTTTGGGTCGGCAAGAATAGTAGAGTCTTTTTTACTAATTCCGTTTTTGATATAGCTATTTATATCAAGCGAGTCTAATTGAGATAAGGCGAACTGTTTCTCTTCTTCGTTATCAAAATCAATTTTATCAAATTCTGCATCAAAGTCAATAATTGGTTTTTTGTTTTCGTAGCCAAATTTATTATAGGTCTCAAATTTGCTGTTAAAGCTAATAATCAAGAAATAGATAATAGATAAACTTAATAGAAAACGAAATGGGTTGGTGTATGACAGGCGCTTACCTGAAATATATTCCCGTGTTATTTTACCGGGCCTTAAAAGTAAAGCGGTTAATGTTTTCCATAGTTTAGAATCATATGATAAATAATTCGCAAGAAATTCTTCAAAAAAATCAAAAAGGGTGAGTTTTTTTGTGCTGTTGGCTTGAGAGCAATTAGGGCAGTATTTATCGCTTAACTCTAGTGGGTGCCCACAATTTAGGCAGTCTACACCTCGGTATTTTAGTTTAAATCTGCCTGATGGTTGAACGGCTGGTTTGTTCTCCATAAATTAATGAAAAACGTAAATATACAGCTAGTTGGTGATATTTCTAGAATTGGCAGAGCCAATACCGATTATACTATCGTACATATCGCCGAAGTTGCGGTAGTATACCAGTACAAGGTAATTATTTTCTGTAAAATGGAAGTTACCCCCGACCTCGTTTAATTTTATTTTGTCTCCGCCTTTCACGGCATATTTATAGTTGTAAAACCCTTGTTTCATTTTTAGAGTGGCTTCTAGCATACCATTCTTTTCATTGTAAACCATTTTATTTTCGTCGGTAAGGGCGTAATTATTGAATTTGCCGAAGACGTAAACATTATCAAGAGCTATATATTCGGTGTAGGGTAGGCTAAAATATACGTTGGTATATTCTGCTTCTCTAGAAGCATTGTCGCCCTGTAAAGTTCTGATTACGAAATCTCCGTTAATGTCAGGGAAATAGGTGTATGGCTTGTCGTTTCTGAAATCATCAGAAAATAAATAATGATTGTATAGGTCGGTAAGGTCGATGCTAGAAATTTGCGAGCTTGGTGCTCTTAAGTCACTAGTATCGAATAATAAAAATTCATTACCACCGTAAAAAGCAGTTTCTTGGTCATACTTATAAACTAGTTCGTCGCCTAAAGTGTATTGTGGTGCTACATTGGTAATGGCAGTAGGCCAATAGTGATTTTGAAGTATCGCAACTTTAACCTCTTTTTTTGGGTTTATTAACCGTAAAGAACCAGAGGTAATGCTAAATTGCACCACTTGCTTTTCGTTAATAAAATTAAAATCTCTAGAGCGTTTTATTGCAGTAGATACCTTTACAATATCTGTGTATACCACGAATCTTCTCGAAAATTGAAGGTCATTATCACTGTTGTAAACTTCTAAAATATAATTTCCGCTAACTTTTAAACGAACATTATCATTAGGTATGGTCAGTTGATAATTAGAGTACGACTGTAGTGTGCTATAACTATTTTCGTAATTGGTGATTCGTTGGTTGTCAACGCCGTCTAAATATTGAGATTTCAACAATGTAGAGGGTGTCCAATCATAATCACAATGAATTACTTTGTAATAATAGTCTTGTTCATTGGCTAGAATATCATCGAACTCTAAATAAATAGGTTCGCCAATTTTAATAACAGGAAACTGATCTTCTGTGGGACCTTTAAAAACGATTGATTTTATGTTTTTTGGCGGATTTGCTTCTAATTGTACCTGGGCAACTATGTTTTGCAAGAATAATAGACAAATAAAATGTTTAATGAAAATTCGCATTGACCCAGTAATTTTTAAGTAAAGGTAAACAAAAACGATGCCTAAAAAATATAGCTCGTTCTAATGACTAAATTATGGGTTAATAATTATGAAAACGAAGTTTTTGTACTTAAATTTGCTCAAATTTTGATAACCTAAAGGTCTATACGCACATGTCAAAAGACATTCGAATTAAAAAAGGGCTCAACATTAATCTTGTGGGCGCCGCAGAACAGACTACTTCAAAAGCTGTTTCAAGTAATGTTTATGCTATACAGTTAAGTGATTTTCACGGAATTACTCCAAAAATGATGGTAAAGCAAGGCGCCGAAGTAAAAGCGGGAGAGCCTTTGTTTTATAACAAAAACATGGAAAGCATGCTTTTTGTTTCTCCAGTAAGCGGTGAGCTTATAGAGATCGAAAGAGGAGACAGAAGACGTATTTTGACCTTAAAGATATTAGCAGACAAAACACAAGAACCATTTTCAGGTGCTACTATAGATGTTGAAAAAGCATCCAAAGAGCAGTTGAAAGCTATTTTGTTGAAAAGTGGTTGTTGGCCATTTATCAAGCAGAGACCTTATGATGTAGTTGCTAATCCTGATACAACACCTAAATCTATTTTTATTTCTGGATACTCAAGTGGTCCTTTACAAGCAGATTTAGACTATGTACTGAAAGGTAAAGAGAAAGAATTACAGGCAGCAATTACTGCATTAGGTAAATTAACACCTGGTAAAGTTCATGTATCTGTAGGTTCTAGTGCATCGCCACTGTCTTCAATGACTGGGGTTGAGTTGCATAATGTTTCTGGTCCGCACCCTGCAGGTTTGGTAGGTACGCAGATCAATAAATTAGATCCTATTAATAAAGGTGAATTGGTTTGGACGGTAACTCCGCAAGATTTAATCATAATAGGTGAATATTTGTTAACAGGTAAGTTTAATGCAGAGCGTGTTATCGCACTTGCTGGTTCATCTGTAAAAGCACCTAAATATTATACTACTAAAATCGGAGCAGAAATTTCGACATTCTTGTATGCTAGTGGTGTAAACGAAGAAAACTTTAGAGTCATCAATGGAGATGTACTTACAGGTTCCAAAAGTAGACCAGATGGCTATTTAGGATATTATAATAATACGGTTACGGTTATTCCGGAAGGAGACGATTATGAATTGTTCGGATGGAATAAGCCTGTATTCAATAAAATATCGGCTACAAGAGCATTGACGTTCTCTTGGATGCAGCCAAATAAGAAATATGAATTAGATACCAATACTAACGGTGAGCATAGAGCTTTCGTAGTAACTGGGCAATATGAAGAGGTTTTTCCGATGGATATTTTTCCAATGCAACTGTTAAAAGCTTGCATGGTAAAAGACTTGGATGAGATGGAGCAGTTAGGTTTGTACGAAGTAGCTCCTGAAGATTTTTCGTTAACTGAGTTTATATGTATTTCTAAGCAGCCACACCAAAAGATTATTCGTGAGGGGTTAGATTTATTGCAAAAAGAAATAGGATAAGAAATGAGTTTAAAAAGCAAATTACACGAACTTAAGCTAAAGTATCAGGGTAAGAAAATGGCTCCTGCCTTTAATGCCTTTCATACTTTTTTGTTTTCGCCAGATGAGACTACTCATGCAGGTGGTACACATGTAAAATCAGCAGATGATTTAAAACGTACAATGAACACGGTAATAATGGCACTGATTCCAGTGTTAATATTCTCAATGTTCAACGCGGGTTATCAGCATTTTTCTGCTATAAATGGTTTTCCGGCAGATTTCTCTTTAATGAACGATTTCCTTACTTGGGACAATTTCTGGATCGGTATTATTAAGGTATTGCCATTAGTTGTTGTTTCTTATGGTGTCGGTCTTATAGTAGAATTTATTTTTGCTGTCATAAAAGGTCACGAAGTTGAAGAAGGATATCTAGTTACTGGTATGTTAGTGCCGCTAATTGTACCAATAGATACTCCGCTTTGGATGTTAGCAGTAGCCGTAGTTTTCGGTGTTGTTATTGGTAAAGAGGTTTTTGGTGGTACAGGTATGAATATTCTTAATCCGGCATTAACAATTAGAGCATTCTTGTTCTTTGCTTATCCTACATGGATGAGTGGTGATAAAGTTTGGGTTTACGGTGCTCGTGAGCGTTCAGAAGAAATTCTTGCTGGGGCAAATGTTGATGCGATATCAGGTGAAACTATATTAGGATACTTAGCGCAGAATAAAGGAGCTGAAATGACATATTCTGTTTCAGATATGTTCTTCGGTTTTATACCAGGTTCTGTAGGTGAAACATCTGCATTTTTAATCTTATTAGGTGGTTTATTTTTGATATTCACAAAAATTGCTAGCTGGAGAATAATGGTAAGTGCTGTTATTGGTTCATTGGTAATGGGCTTAATATTCAATCAAGTCGTAGATTTTGGTTGGGTAGGCGAATCAAGTAAATTTTACGGATTAATGAGTTTCGATTTCTGGAAACATTTAATCGTAGGTGGTTTGGCATTCGGTATTGTCTATATGGCAACAGATCCTGTAACTGGTTCACAAACAAATAAAGGGAAGTGGTATTATGGTTTCTTTATAGGATTTATTTCTGTAATGATCCGTGTGTTTAACCCGGCATACCCAGAAGGGGTTTTCTTAGCTATCCTTTTAATGAATGTATTTGCACCAACAATTGACCATTATGTGGTTAGGGGTAATATTAAAAGAAGAATGAACAGATTAAAAAATGCTACTATCTACCCAAAAGATTCAGATGGTAAGGCAAAAGAACTTAAAGCTGAAACAGTTTAATTATGGCACAAAAAACAGATAGTAACGTTTATACAGTAGTTTTTGCTGCTGTTATGGTTGTGGTAGTTGGGTCAATACTTGCGTTTTTGGCTTCAGCATTGCGCCCTAATATCAAAGAAAATGAGCGTTTTGAAAAACAGCAGAACATTCTTTATGCCATGGGTGTAAATGAAAATGGAGATGATGCCGGTAGTGTAAACTTTATACCTACAGATGTAGTCGAAGATGAGTTTTCAAGTTATATCAAAGAGCAATTGGTTATTCAAGGTGATAAGATTACTGAAGATAACGAAGCATATTTGATTGATTTAAAAAAGCAACTGGCTAATATTAAAAAAGGAGAGCCTTATAAATTGCCAGTTTTTATCGGTGAGAAAGATGGTAAGAAATTTTATATCATTCCTATGTACGGTAAAGGTCTTTGGGATGCTATTTGGGGTTTTATCGCTTTAGATGATACCATGACTGTTCAAGGTGTTTATTTTGATCATAAAGGGGAAACTCCTGGTTTAGGTGCTAACATTAAAATGCGTTATTTCATGGACGATTTTAAAGGGGAGACTATTTTAAATGGAACTCAGTATGCAGGTATAGCAGTAGCCAAAGGGAACAATGACCCATTGAATAATACTAAAGATGATAATGAAGTAGATGCCTTGGCTGGTGCTACTATTACCGGTAACGGTGTTTCTGCTATGATTAGCGAAACTGTCAAATTATACAAACCTTATTTAGAAACAATTAGAGCAAAGTAACATGGCACTACTATCAAAAAAAGATACAAATCTTATTACTGATCCACTTGCGGACAACAACCCTATTACTATTCAGGTATTAGGTATTTGTTCGGCATTGGCAATTACAGCAGAGCTAAAGGCGTCTTTGGTAATGGCTATTTCTGTAATGTTCGTATTAGGTGCAGGTAACGTAGTTATCTCATTGATGAGAAATATCATTCCATCGAAAATTAGAATCATTGTTCAGTTAATCGTAGTTGCTACATTGGTTATTATAGTGGATCAAGTACTTAAGGCATATGCTTATGAATTAAGTAAAACCTTGGCTGTATTCGTGGGTCTAATTATTACAAACTGTATAATTATGGGTCGTTTTGAAGCTTTTGCTTTGGCTAACGGACCATGGCGTTCATTTTTAGATGGTATTGGTAACTCTTTAGGTTACGGTGTTATTTTGGTTATCGTAGGGTTCTTTAGAGAACTTTTAGGTTCAGGAACACTTTTTGGTTTTCCGGTCTTAGGTGATCCAATAATGAAAACAGGGTTGTATGCTACAGGATATGAGAATAATGGTTTTATGATTATTCCACCGGCAGCATTAATTGTAGTTGGTATCATTATTTGGGTACAACGCTCAAGAAATCCTGCGTTAGTAGAAGAGAATTAAACAGACATTTAAGTAGAAATTATGTTAGAACATGTAGAATTATTTTTTAAGTCCATCTTTATCGATAACATGGTGTTTGCCGTGTTCTTGGGGATGTGTTCTTATTTAGCGGTATCCAAGAAAGTGGCTACTGCAGTTGGTTTAGGTGCTGCTGTTATATTCGTATTGGCGGTTACTGTACCAATGAACTGGTTGTTAGATAAGTATTTGTTACAAGACGGAGCCTTAGTTTGGTTAGGTCCAGAGTATGCAGATTACAATCTTAGCTTTTTATCATTTATTCTATTCATTGCTACTATTGCTACAATGGTCCAATTGGTAGAGATTGTAGTTGAGAAATTCTCACCTTCTTTATATAACTCATTGGGTATATTCTTACCATTGATTGCCGTAAACTGTGCAATTCTTGGTGGATCTTTATTTATGCAGGCAAGAGAAATCGAAACTTTAGGTTTAGCATTCAATTATGGTGTTAGTTCTGGTATTGGTTGGTTCTTGGCAATTTTGGCAATTGCCGCAATACGCGAAAAAATTAGATATAGTAATGTTCCTGCTCCTTTAAGAGGGTTAGGTATTACATTTATTATCACTGGTCTTATGGGTATTGGTTTTCAAAGTTTTGGTGGTATGTTAACTGGTGGCGGTGATGACGCTGAAGAAGCTGCAGAGCAAGTTAACCAGGTAATTCAGCCAAAGGTTTTAACGCCTGTTGAAGAAGTAGTAGTAGAAAAGAACGAAGAAATTGACGAAAAGGTAGTTTCTTATAACGACGTAAATAAATAAACATGATTTTAGCTGCAAGTACAGGCGGAACTATTCTAATAACTGTTGTCGCATTTCTAATATTGTTGATGGCATTAGTAGCATTGCTTCTGTTTACGAAACAAAAACTATCTCCATCTGGTCCTGTAACCATTACAATTAACGGAGAAAAGAAAATTGAAGTTGCTTCTGGTGGATCGTTGTTGTCAACTTTAGGTAACCAAAAAGTTTTCTTACCATCTGCATGTGGTGGTGGTGGTACATGTATTCAGTGCGAATGTCATGTACTTTCTGGTGGTGGTGAAGCATTGCCTACAGAAACTCCGCATTTCTCTAAAAAAGAATTAAACCATGGTGCACGTTTAGCCTGTCAGGTAAAGGTGAAACAAGATATGGAGATTACGATACCAGAAGAAGTTTTTGGTATTAAGAAGTGGCCAGGTAAAGTTGTGCGTAATTACAACGTCGCATCTTTTATTAAGGAGTTCGTAGTTGAAATCCCAGAAGATATGGGGTATAAAGCTGGTGGATATATTCAAATTGAGATTCCTCAATGTGAAGTTAAATTTGCTGATATTGATATTACGGCACACCCAGAAGAGCATGAAACTCCAGATAAGTTTCAAGCAGAATGGGATAAGTTCAACCTTTGGCCTTTAGTAATGAAGAATCCAGAAACGGTAGAAAGAGCGTATTCAATGGCATCTTTTCCTGCAGAAGGAAGAGAGATTATGTTGAATGTACGTATTGCAACTCCGCCATGGGATCGTGCTAAAAATGGTTGGATGGATGTAAATCCGGGTGTTGCATCTTCATATATTTTCAATCTTAAGAAAGGTGATGAAGTGGTTATTTCTGGACCTTACGGTGAATTTTTCATTAATGAGTCAGATTCAGAAATGTTATATGTAGGTGGTGGTGCAGGTATGGCACCAATGCGTTCGCATTTATATCATTTATTCAAAACCTTAAAAACTGATAGAAAAGTAAGTTATTGGTACGGTGGTCGTTCAAAACGTGAATTGTTTTATTTAGACCACTTCTATAAGTTAGAAAAAGAGTTTCCTAATTTTAAATTCTATTTGGCACTTTCAGAACCAATGGATGTTGACAATTGGAAAGTAAAAGAAAATATAGATGCACCTGGTGATGGGTTCGTTGGTTTCATTCACAATTGTGTAATTGATAATTACCTAAGTCTGCATGAGTCACCAGAAGATATTGAACTTTATTTCTGTGGACCACCATTAATGAACAAGGCTGTTCAGAAAATGGGTGAAGATTTCGGTATCCCAGATGAGCATATACGTTTTGATGACTTTGGTGGATAAGCTATAAGTGATTGAAAAAATGAAAACTAACCGATATGTAATGTATCGGTTTTTTTATAAAATTATTTTAAGATGCACGTATTAACAGAACAAGAACTTCATAATTTGGCTATGAACATTGTTGGCAAACAGTTGGAGGAAGAAGGGTTTGAGTTTTTAGCCGTAAACAGTGAATTGCGTAAAAATCCGCAGTTTGTTTGTACAAAGGATAAACAAATGCGATTTGTGGTAGTAAAAGCAATAGAATATCCTGGTGATCCAAAGGATATGGATTTCTTTATGTCTGACCTAACAAAAATGAAAGATCATGCGATTAAATTTGAGGCTACTACCTTTTATGCTGGTGTAGGTTTGGTTAATGCAGCAGATCACAATATGCCAGTATATTTGGATGAAGAGTATATTGTTGATTATGATGGCTTAATAGAAATATGAAAAAGTATATTTATGTAGTTGCCGTATTAATTGGGCTAGTATATTCTTGTAAAGAAAATAAAGCTGAATTTCGTAATGAAAATACTGGTGGTGCTTTAGGAACTTCCTATAGTATTATTTCAATTTCTAGCGATCAATTAGATTTACAAGAAGATATTGACTCTGTATTTGCGGTAATTAACCATTCTTTATCCACTTATATTCCCGACTCAGATATCTCTAGAATAAATAAAGGCGATAGTACTATACGTGTTGATATGATGTTTCAAGAGGTATTTCATCTGTCTAAATCAATTCATAAAGAAACTAATGGTTTTTTTGATCCAACGGTAGGTACGCTTGTAAATGCATGGGGATTCGGACCAGAACGTCAAATTTCGATGGACAGTCTTAAAATAGATAGTTTGCTGAATTATGTAGGTTTGGATAAAATCATTTTGGATGATAGTAATCGTATAGTAAAAGATAATCCTAATATCTACTTAGATTTTAATGCTATTGCTAAGGGATATGCTATTGATAGACTTGCGGCTATGTTAGATGCTAAGGGTGTAGATAACTATCTAATTGAAGTAGGAGGTGAGTTAGTAGCCAAAGGTAAGAATACCATAAAAGATAAGTTTTGGGTGGTCGGTATCGATGATCCCGAGATGGAGGTAAATAGAGCTACCAAAATAGTAATCAATTTAAATGATAGGGCATTAGCGTCTTCGGGTAATTACCGTAAGTTTAGAATCGATGAAGAAACAGGTAAAAAGTATGTGCATACGATAAACCCTAAAACAGGCTTTACCCAAGTATCTAATACACTTGCTGTAACTATATTGGCAGATAACTGTGCTACCGCAGATGCTTATGCAACAGCATTAATGGCGATGAATATAGAGGATGCTTTTGAGATCGTTGAAGCAAATAAAAGGCTAGAAGCTTATATAATTTTTTTAGATGAGAATGGTTATACGCAAGAGTTTTCGACTGAAGGGTTTAAAGCGCTTGTGGTGAAATAACTATTTTTTCACGAAAGGAATTATCTCTCCTGGTGCTAAGCGGTATCTGTTAATTTCTTCTTGGCTCATTAGCTTTGTAAAAGCTATTTCTTCTACCGTAAAACCTGTACCTCTTAATTTATCAAAGTAATCTCTGCCATAAATACGAACATGATCGTATTGACCAAATATTTTGGCACGCTCTGTTTTGTCAGTTATAGAATCGTCTTCAAAAGTTACTTCTCTGTTCAAATCTTGCGGAATTTGAAAAATACCCCAACCACCAGGTTTTAGAATTCTATACAATTCAGACATTGCTTTAGTATCATCTGGTATGTGTTCTAGTACATGATTGCATAGAATTACATCGAACATATTATCTTCAAACGGAAGGTTGCAAATATCTGCCTTCACATCTGCTAAAGGTGAATTTAAATCTGTAGTAACGTAATTTAGATTCTTAAGTTTTCTAAATCTTTTATAGAAAGCTTGTTCAGGGGCAAAGTGCAAAACATGTAACGGAGCAGTGAAAAAATCTGTCTCTTCCTTTAAAAATAACCATAGTAAGCGATGGCGCTCTAATGACAGGGTAGAAGGTGAGAGCACATTTTCACGTGGCTTTTCATATCCATATGGTAAAAAGCTTCGAAAAGTATTGCCATCAATTGGATCTTCGTAGGTGTTACCACGATAGTAAGCCTTAAAAAAAGGCTTTACCAAATAGCTTAAAGATATTAATACAGGTCTCGGAACAAGGTTAAGAAAAAATTTAAAAATTTTCTTCATCTGTACTTTCTAACTTTTTGCAGTAGAAGAGGTGAACTCATCTTCTTCATTACTGACAATACCTAAAGCTTCGTAAATATATTTGAAGGTAGATAGCAATTCAGGTTTTCCGTTGACGATAGCGACATCATGCTCAAAATGGGCACTAGGTTTACCGTCAGCTGTCAAAATTGTCCAGCCATCTTTCAATTGTTTTATATTTTTGGTGCCCATATTGGTCATAGGTTCAATAGCTACTGTCATGCCTTCAGCAAATTTTTTGCCTCTACCACGTTTACCATAATTTGGCATTTCTGGACCTTCATGCATTGTTCTACCTAACCCATGACCTACCAATTCGCGTACAACACCGTAACCATGGTCTTCTGTAAATTTTTGTATGGCATAACCCACATCGCCCACACGGTTGCCTACTTTAAACTCACGTATACCAATATAAAGCGATTTTTTAGTGACCTCTAATAACTTTTTAACTTCGGGGCTAACTTCTCCTACTTCAAAAGTGTAGGCATGATCTCCGTAAAATTCATTCTTTAAAGCTCCGCAATCAATCGAAATAATATCACCTTCAACTAAAGGCGTGTTATTTGGAATACCATGTACTACTTGAGCATTTGGACTCACACATAATGAGTTCGGAAAATCATATAAACCTAAGAAACCTGGTACAGCACCGTGGTCGCGAATAAAAGCTTCTGCTAAAGTGTCTAGTTGAAGGGTGGTAACTCCTGGTTTTACCTCAGAAGCTATCATGCCTAAAGTTTTAGAAACAATAAGCGCACTTTCGCGCATTAACTCAATCTCTTCGGCTGTTTTTAATTTAATCATAAAGTCAATAACTTTCTGTTTTACCTAAATTTATACCAATGAATTTTGGGTCATAAATTTCGATTTTTCTACACCCATCATTTTTAAGATAGTAGGTGCAATATCTCCTAAAACACCATCTTTGATATGGTGAATATCTTTGTCTACCAAGATCAACGGAACAGGATTGGTAGTGTGTGCCGTGTTAGGGCTACCATCTTCGTTAACCATGGTTTCGCAATTACCGTGATCGGCAATAACAATCACCGAGTAATCTTTGGCAATAGCTGCAGTAATTACATCTTTCGCACATTCATCAACCGTTTCGCAAGCTTTTATGGCAGCTTCCATAACACCTGTATGTCCAACCATATCTGGGTTGGCAAAGTTTAGGCAGATAAAATCTACTTCACCTTTGTTGATTTCAGGAATAATTTTATCCCTAATTTCATAAGCACTCATTTCTGGTTGAAGGTCATAAGTAGCTACCTTTGGCGACGGACATAAAATACGAGTTTCACCATCAAAAGGCACTTCTCTACCACCGTTAAAAAAGAAGGTTACATGTGGGTATTTTTCGGTTTCTGCTATACGTATTTGCTTTTTACCTGCATTAGCCAAAACTTCACCTAATGTTTCAACAATATTATCTTTATTATACACTACATGAACCTTAACATAAGATTCATCATAGTTGGTAAGTGTAACATAATATAAGTTAAGCTTGTGCATGTTTTGTTCATGCATATCAACCTGACTTAAAACTTGCGTAAGTTCTCGCCCACGGTCCGTTCTAAAATTGAAAAATATAACAACATCATCTTCCTTTACAGAAGCAATAGGTGTGCCATCGGTATTAGTCATTACGATAGGTTTTATAAACTCATCGGTAACGTCATGGTCATAACTATTTTGAATAGTTTGCCCTATGTCAGTCGATTTTTCACCCTCTGCATTTACGATTACATCATAAGCTTCCTTAACACGCTCCCATCGTTTGTCACGATCCATTGCGTAGTATCTACCGATAACCGTTGCTAGTTTAGTGTTTTTATCAGCACAATAATGAACAATATCTTCTAAAAAACCTTTTCCACTTTTTGGGTCTACATCTCTACCATCGGTAAAGGCATGTAAATACATATTTTCTACACCAGATTCTTTACCTGCGGCAATTAAACCTTTAATATGATTAGTGTGGCTATGAACACCACCATCACTAAGAAGACCTAAAAAATGGACATCTTTATTGTTCTTTTTTGCATATTCGAACGCACTTTTTAGAACCGGTTCAGAACTTAAGGTATTCTCTTTAACTGCCTTATTGATTTTAGCCAGATCTTGATAAACAATACGACCAGCGCCTAAATTCATATGACCCACCTCACTATTACCCATTTGACCTTCGGGAAGACCAACGTTCATACCATCTGTAAGAAGGTTAGAATTAGCGTATTTCGTATATAAACTATCTATAAAAGGAGTATTGGCTTTATCTACTGCAGATACTTCTGGATCAGGTGATTTACCCCAACCATCTAATATCATTAAGATTACTTTTTTGTTCATCTTTAAAAGGTTTTAAGAGTACAAAAATACTATGTTCTTTCAAGTTAAGCTACTAGATGACCTGCCTTTTTTGTTTTGGTGCTATATCCCAACATAATTTAAGTTTTGTTGAAGATTTGTTTGTTAAAGTTTAGTTATAACATTGTTAATGCGTGAAACATTTACATCGGTTTGGCGTCTTTTAATTGTACACTATTGTACTCATCAATCAAAAATCAATTATCATGAGAAAAGTATGTATCACATTATCAATGGTAGCGCTTACCTTCACAGCTACCGCGAAAGCAAATGACACGAAAAATTTAGTATCAGAACACGAAATTGAGCTCGTTTCGAGAGTAGATATTAGCTCTTTTTGTAAAGCCGTTATACAGGGCGATTTAGAAACTGTAAAACGCTTAATCGATTTAGGCGAAGATGTAAATCAAAAATCGTTAGGTATGACACCTGTTATGTTCGCTGCTCGTTATAACAAGGTGGATATATTAAAAATGCTTATTAAAAATGGTGCAGATCTAAAAATTCAAAGTAGTCAAGGGTATACTGCGAAGCGGTATGCAGAATTGTCAAATGCTTCTGAAGCACTAGAAATAATTGAAACTGCTATCGGTAGTTAGGTGTTTATTGGTCATTTTACTATTCAAGAAAGTAGCATATTGATTGGTTTTAAGTAATATCTACGTTATTAGAGTATTTTCCAATTGTTAAATATTTACTACAACTTTCTTAATATTGCGTAATTAATAAAATAGTATGTGTAAATTTATTATATCATTAATTTTATTAATCAAAATCACCTAAATATTATGAAAAAATCAATCTCAATTTTATTGTTCATTAGTGTATTTACGTTAACGGGAGTTTATGCAAATAGTAATGACTGTATTAATATGAACGAAGCAGTATCTATTTCTGCAAATGAAGAAATTAGCTCGCTATGTAAAGCAGTGATGAAGGGTGATGTAGATCGGGTACGAAGTTTATTGGCTTTGGGTGAAAAGTTAAATGAAAAGTCTTTAGGTCTTACCCCTGCAATGTATGCCGCTAGATATAATAAGGCAGAAGTACTTAAGGTGTTATTATTGAATGGCGCAAACCTTAGTATTAAAAGCGATCAAGGTTATACTGCAAAAGACTATGCGAAAATGTCGAATGCTAAAGATGTATTAGATGTAATTATGCAAGATTCATAGTTTTATCTTTATGAAAATTAAAAGGGCTCATTGAAATTTCAATGAGCCCTTTTTAAATACTACAAATTTCTACTCCAAATAGTGTTCAGGTAAAAGAGTAAAACGCATTAAAAATCAAATCCATTCGCTGCTCTGACAACAAAGGCATACAGTGCCGAAAATATCATTAGGGCACAAAATACTGAGTAGACCTTTAAAAAAGTAACCAATACTATTGGTTTACAGTTCTCAAACGCCTGCACGTATAAGTTTCTGAAATGTGTAATTGTTCCCATTATAGTGTTCTTCTATGATTAAATCATAGCTACAAAGGCAATTCATAAATGGTAAAATAAGCTTGGGACTTCCTCAAATTTACACAAATATAAACACTGAGTATTGTCCTCTAGACCAACTGTACAAAAAATCCGATTAACCTTGGTTTTTGTATTTATCTATAGCTTCTCTGATTTTTTCAATTCTATTTTCAGGATCAGGGTGGGTGCTTTGAAATTCAGGAGTACGATTTGGACCGCCAGCTGATTTTAAAATTTCCATCACCTTTATCATCTCGTAAGGGTCATAACCAGATTGAATCATAAATAGAACACCTAGTTCATCACTTTCCAATTCATCGCCACGACCATTTTTTAGTAGTGTGTTCTGGCCAATGCTTCCTAAAATACTACCCATATCGCCAGCACCAACAGTTGCTCCCATAGTTGCTGTTTGCCAAGTTTGGCTATCTGCTATTCTTTCTGCAGAATGTCTGCCAATCACATGACCAATTTCATGACCTAAAACACCGGCTAATTGAGCTTCATTTAGTTGAGAAAATAAAGCATAGGTTATAAAGCATTGTCCACCAGGTAATGCAAAAGCATTTATGGTCTGGTCATCTGCCAATAAATGAAAATCGTACTGATATGGTGTTTCTCTAGCAATACTATTTTGAACTAACTTATTACCTACTGATTCAACAAAAGATTGTAAACGTTGATCAGGATAAAGACCACCATGTTGTTGCGCCATTTCTGGTGCACTTTGTAAACCGATAGCGATTTCTTGTTCAGAAGACATAGTAATATGTTGCGATCGACCAGTATAGGGATTCTCTTCGGTATTGCTACATTTTTGAATAAATGCAAAGGCAACAATGGCCAAACCGATAAATATTCTAATTTTCCAACTTCCTCTTCTCATGGTAATGTGTTATAGTACAGGTTCTAATGTACGAAATGCTTACAGTAGATTTCTATTAATATCTAATATATTATTTTGTATGTAAGATCTTAAAAAGCCCATTGTAAAATTCTCGGCACCATAAAAATCTTCGCGAATAAGAATAGAGGCAATGTTTTTACTTCTGAACTGTTCAAGCATTGGTATCGATAATGGGGCATAGCTATAGTGCCATGGCTCGTATTTGAAACCTCTTCTTTTTGCTTCGTCGGTATACACTAAGAAAAATCCGTAGGTTTCCGAATTTTCGTCCATCCATTTTTTAAAGTCGACATAGGGTCCTTCACCTTCAAATTTATGTGGCACCAATACATCGCCATCTACTTTTCTATATCCGTCTACAACGTCAATATCTGTTCCCCAGTGATGTCTGCTCGTACCAGGTATGGTAGAGTACTCAATGATTTTATCAATGGCATCAGTAGGGCTCATGCCATCGTCATCTGTATATTTTAAGTATTTACGCTCAAAAATGGCTTCTTGCCTATCATAATTTCTGAAGCTTGAAACTATTTTGAGGTCGATGCCATCTTTGTATGCTGCTTTTTTCATTTCAACAAAAGCATCATGAGCTTCTTTTCGAAGATTAATATCTTTTCCATAGAGCTCAATATCTTCTTTCCCCATGAGTTCTAATATGGAATATTCGGTATCTTCTTGAATAAAGAAAGTTGGGGCAATGGCTAGTGCCAAAGCAGCTGAACTGCTTCTGTTGATAAATGTTCTTCTCTGCATAACTCTATATTGGTGTTATTTAATACAAAAGATTTGCCAAACTTGATCAAAAGAGAAAAAACTTTTGAAATTGGTAAATCATGCAATGTAAAAGTAATGAATCTTGGTCTTAAAAGAATTTATGATTAATTTTCTTGGTAGGTAGTAAGGTATAAATATCCCTGATGTTTAAAATTCAAATCATTTAAGTTTACGATATAAAAATAGATACCAGATGGTAAGCCTATATTTTTCGTAATTACCCCATTTACATTCGATATGCCAGTAAACTCATTACTGTAGTTTTTCTGGGAGAATACCAATCTTCCATATCTATTATAGATTTGTAACGAATTATTGGGTGAATTTTCTATGCCTTCGATTTCTAAAAAGTCATTAATACCATCGCCGTTAGGGGTCATGTAATAATTGTCTAAAGTAATATTGTCAAGCGTTTCTAAAATATCAGAATTACCGCCAATGGTTATAATTTCATAATCACTAGGTATAAACTCTTTAGAAGTTACCGAGCCATAAGCAAAATTACCCTCAACATTGGTGTTCCCCAAATCGACCCAAATTTTATCGATTGCACTCCATCCTACAACTTTAATTTCCTCAATAGTCTCTCCGAATAAGTAGGCATTACTTTCTTCGTCCCAGGTTAAAGTCACTTTTGAAGGTATGGTACTTTCTAAATGCCAAAATTCATACTCACTAATAGATAAAGTTTCGTTTTCTTTAATAAATGTGCTAAAACTTGTTCCAAATACACTCGGGGTATTAGGGTCTTCATAATAATAGGCAGATTTTGCGTAATCATTAGAGCTCACCGATGCTATGCTCAACGGACGTATTTTATCGAATTGACCAATCGGGAAGGTAAATTCAGATTTCTTGCTTATGGCAGCATAGCCGTCAACCTTAGCTAAATTTTCATCACCAGTGTAAAATGAATCATTTAAAAAATTAATATTTACTTCGGATGCTACCCTTGATGTAATAATGTCGCCCGTAATAAAATTTGCGTTATTTTGAATACCGACCGTATTATCAATATAAAGATCATTATCTACTGCAACTTCAAAATCATAAAAAACAGGATTAGATGCACCCGATATCGTTAAGGCTTTGTCGAAAGAATAAAAACCGACTAAACCTTTGTTTTGATTGAAAGCACCATTATTGATAACATCCATATGGAAACCAACAATACCATCATCATGAATTTGAATATTACCATAATTATGCACAGCATCTTGAGCATTTGTTACCAAACAAATACCTGTCGTAATTAGTAGAAATAGATAAATAGAAATTTTTTTCATACTTAATTTAGATATTATTTTCTCCAAGCAATTTCTATAAGTGTTTCTGGATAATCTACACTTGTACCATTACAGTATGCCTGAATAAAATCACCTTCGTTAATATCAACGTTAAGCGTATTGTTGTGGTTACCTTGAACACCGGTCATTGTTATTGATGCAATTACGGTAGTAGCATCATTTTTTCTGACTTCGAACGTCCATGTTTGATCAATGTCAGATTGAGCAGATATTGCGGTTATTGTTCCGTTTCTCACCATGCGCCAGCCATTTTGATTGGATAAAGCTCCATTAAATTGACGTAAATACTCGTTGCTTGTATTATTACTGTTTCTACCCCAACCTACCATAGTTCTATCTACACTTAGCCATTTAGACCTCGTGCCGTCGTATATATAAAGAATTCCGTCATCATTAGAAACAAACATTTGTCCTCCGCTAGTACCAGTAGGAGTAGATGTGCTTGGTTCAATTTTTAATGGAACACCTGTATCACTTTTAACATGTAAACTAGCATCCACCGTGCCTGAAGAGAAATCACCGATACCTACATTTTGTGAGTCATCAATTCTCATGGCTTCAGTTCCCGCAGTGGAGAAACCTAGTTCGTCTGTGTCTGCTCTATACATTCCTGTATTACCATCATCATTAAAACGATAAGCCGGTGAACCTGCTGTGCCATTGGCATTAGCAAATGACGTAGCTCTTACTTGCCCATTAACTTGTAATTTATGGGTAGGTGAAGCAGTTCCTATCCCTAATCTATTATTGCTGTTATCCCAAAATAATTGAGAGTTGTTCTCTGATGGCTTATTGTCCGCCCCTGCAAAGAATATGGAACCTGTAGTACCTGTATGTGATAAGTCTGAAAGAGGAATATCTAAGTCTCCGTTAGAATCCGATATTCTTAAGTGATCAGTACCAGCTACATCAACAGTAGAAAAGCCTGTGTTAGTTTCGTTGGTGATGCTACCATCAACTTCGGTGAAGTTATTTATAATACTATATGGAAATGCGCTAGAACCATCTCCTGTTATTGCAATTCCAGCACCTGCTGTTATCTCCGTATGTGCTAGGTCACTGATTTGCGATTCAGTAATAGTTAAAGCAGTTTGATGTTGAGTTATGTTTGATTCTTGTACACGAGCATCATCAAGAACACCCGAAGTTAAATCCGCTGCATCGGTGGTATGAGCACCTGTACTATAATTGTTGTTGGCAACAAAAGCATCTACTTCCGCTTCTGATAGTTTTGTATCCGTATCAACGGTATGAACTAAATCACTGATTTGAGATTCGGTGATGGTCAATGCAGTTTCATGTTGAGTAACATTTGATTCTTGAACTCTTGCATCTGTGAGCACACCCAAAGTTAAATCCGCTGCATCGGTAGTATGTGCACCGGTACTATAATTGTTGTTGGCAACAAAAGCATCTACTTCCGCTTCTGAAAGTTGTGTATCCGTATCAACGGTATGAACTAGATCACTTATTTGCGATTCGGTAATGGTCAATGCCGTTTGATGTTGAGTAACGTTCGATTCTTGTACACGAGCATCATCAAGAACACCCGAAGTTAAATCCGCTGCATCGGTGGTATGCGCACCGGTACTGTAATTGTTGTTTGCGACAAAGGCATCCACTTCGGCTTCAGAAAGTTGCGTGTTTGTATCGACTGTATGTGCTAAATCTGAGATTTGCGATTCAGTAATGGTCAAGGCAGTTTCATGTTGTGTAACGTTTGATTCTTGTACACGAGCATCAGCTAAGACACCCGAAGTTAAATCCGCTGCATCCGTTGTATGTACACCTGTACTGTAATTGTTATTGGCAACAAAAGCATCCACTTCCGCTTCTGATAGTTGTGTATCCGTATCAACGGTATGAACTAGATCACTTATTTGCGATTCGGTAATGGTCAATGCAGTTTCATATTGCGTAACGTTTGATTCTTGAACTCTTGCATCTGCGAGTACACCAGTAGTAAGGTCGGCTGCATCGGTAGTATGCGCACCTGTACTATAATTGTTGTTGGCAACAAAAGCATCTACTTCCGCTTCTGATAGTTGTGTATCCGTATCAACGGTATGAACTAGATCACTGATTTGCGATTCGGTAATGGTCAATGCCGTTTGATGTTGAGTAACATTTGATTCTTGTACACGAGCATCAGCTAAGACACCCGAAGTTAAATCCGCTGCATCCGTTGTATGTACACCTGTACT
>NZ_JBGQOO010000020.1:0-30195 GCF_052119685.1 Maribacter spongiicola
AGGACGAAAAAAGAAAAAGTTCAAAATCTGCGAGAGCAGATTTGAGCTTTATTGTCATGTTCGGAGATTGAGGGATGTACGGAGTGAATCCCATATCAGAATGATTTAAAGTCAAAAGCAAGCTTTTGTAAGGACGAAAAAAGAAAAAGCTCAAAGGCTGCAATAGCAGACTTGAGCTTTATTATCAGGTTCGGAGATAGAGGGATGCACGGAGTAAATCTCTTGATAGTAAGATTTAAATATCCACGTTAGAGAATTATTTCTGATGATATCTAACGTAAGCGTTAGATTAATTCAACTGATTTTAAAACTATTCTTTCATTTTTTCAATGGTGTTATTATCCCTTTTTACAGTCACATCATCCTTCAAATATTCAAAAAATAGTATCTAGTTATTTTATAGTTTTAAGAAAAATTTGTTGGTCTTTCAAAAATAGAAATGAAGTTTAATTATCATTTGAAACTTGGTAGAATTGTATATTTACAACAGCTAGTTCTTCTTAAATAAATAAACAATAATGTACTCTTGCACAAAACAAAACTGAATATTGTATGGTTGAAACGTGATATACGTTCGCAAGATCATGAACCTTTGTTCAATGCTGAAAAAGCAGGTATTCCATATATAATTATCTACCTATATGAACCATCTCTAATTCAATACCCAGATACTAGTTTAAGGCATTTACAATTTATTTATCAATCTATCTTAGATTTAAATATAACCTTAAAACCATATCAAAGAAGTGTTACGCTCTTTTATGGTGAAGTCGAGTCTATTCTTGAATACCTTGACGATCATTTTGAAATTAATACACTTTTTAGTTATTGCGAAAGTGGCATAAAATTAACGTGGCAGCGAGATAAAAAAGTAAAGGAAATTTGTAATACATACGGTATAAATTGGCAGGAATTTCACCGTGACGGTATTCTAAGAGGTATTAAAAATAGAGAGGATTGGAGTAAACAATGGCACTTGAAAATGCATCAACCTATCATTAGAAATAAGTATTCGGTGTCTGATTTAGAGCCATTAAAACATCCCTTTTTATTACCACAAGAGTTTGAAACTAATTTAGAAAAAACCAACAGTAACTTTCAACCTGGGGGCGAACAGAATGCTTTACGATATTTAAAATCTTTTGCCGCCAAAAGGGGTAGTAATTATCAAAAACATATTTCAAAACCAACAGAAAGCAGAAAAGGATGTAGCAGATTATCGCCATATTTAGCTTGGGGAAATATAAGTGTAAAACAAGTATTTCAATTTGTAGGTACCCACCCGAACGGAACCAAATATAATCGAGCATTTTCAGCTATGTTAACTAGATTATTTTGGCACTGCCACTTTATTCAAAAATTTGAGGTGGAATGTAGGTATGAAGCAGCTTGTATCAATAGAGGTTATGAATTATTAGTACATGAAAAAAATGATGTATTTATTAAAGCCTGGAAGTTAGGGTTAACGGGTTACCCATTAGTTGATGCTTGTATGCGAGCTGTAGCGCAAACTGGGTGGATAAATTTTAGAATGAGGGCAATGGTAGTTTCATTTTTAACACTCAATCTAGATCAAGATTGGAGAGAAGGTACCTATCACCTGGCTAGACAATTTTTAGACTATGAACCTGGTATACATTATCCTCAATTTCAAATGCAGGCCGGTACAACTGGCATTAATACCGTTCGATTGTATAACCCTGTAAAGAATTCTCAAGAACATGATGCTGAAGGTGTTTTTATAAAAAAGTGGGTTCCAGAACTTGCAAACGTTCCAATTGTGCACATTCACGAACCCTGGAAAATGACAGTTATGGAACAATCTTTCTGTGAAGTTATTATTGGTGAAGATTATCCATTACCAATTGTAGATTTACAAGAAAGTGCACGGGTTGCAAGAGAAAAAATTTGGGAACACAAAAATCATCCTGCTGTTCAAAAAGAAAAATATCGTCTGCTGAAAACTCATGTCAATAATTCAAAGACCGATTTAAGGTGATAAAGCTTAGTATTGACAGTCTTTTGCCGTAACTCAGTTTTAAAATTCTGATTATTATTTTTTACACTTTTTACCTTTTAAATAAATAGGTATTCTATAAAAAGTATAAACGTCCAAAGTATAGTTCTTGACCAATTCTTTTGAACCAGTGATAAGAGTACTTTATGGTCAAATTCATTCTTGGTAATACGGTTGTGTAGTGGTACAAATTGTAACATTGTAATTACCCAAACAAAGATTATTAAAATTAGTTTTAGTAACTGATAGGGTTCGGTTTCTGTAATACAATGGTATAATGATAGTGCTAATTGACCAACCATCAACGGACCAACGATATAGGCAATTAACCGAGTATATTTTTTATGCCATAATACTAGGTTCTTGTGATTGTAAAACGTAAAACTCGGATAAATGATTAATTGCACTATCCAAATGAGTACTACTAATCCGAAATCAATAAGTATCCCTAGTATATTAATTGACATTATAAATGCTTGATAATTTTTGAACTAAAAGGTTTCGTTATGGAATAAAAATAATCAATTAAGTTCCCTTCTTGGCTAATCAAATATTTTTGAAAATTCCACCTTACGGTAGAATTGGTTTTACCATTCAGTTCTTTATCAGTCAACCATTGATATAAAGGGTGCTGATTGCTACCTTTCACATCTATTTTTTCTGTGAGTAAAAAATTCACGCCATAATTACGCTCACAAAAAGTTTTAATTTGAGAACTATCACCAGATTCTTGTCCTCCAAATTGATTACAGGGAACGCCAATAACAGTTAAGTTTTTATAAGTATCACTTAGTTTTTGTAAATCTTTATATTGATAGGTGAATCCACATTCTGAAGCCACATTCACAAATAGAATATAGTTGCCAATAAATTTAGAAAGGTCAATAGACTCACCCTCAAGTGAATTTATTTTTATGTCATAAATAGAAGTTTTGGTGCTTACAGATTTTTTGATGGGAGTCGTTTTTGCTTTTTCTATTTTTTTCATTGACTTAATTTTAAAATAAATTATCGGATACTAAGTGCCTGATTTGCTGTGCTGAATATGGCTAGTATTCATGAATTTAAAAATAGCAGTGTTCACTATTTTTAAATTTTCAAACTAACATTGATAAACTCCACTTAATAATTAACTAGTTTGTTTAATGCAAAAAATTATTAACAAATGCGTTACTACACCTTCTTTACTTTTTAACTATTTTTGAAAGCTATAACTTAATACCATTCTAATTAGAATGGTATTAAGTTATAAAACTATAACAGTTCATCTGTTCAGTTTATGCTAATAATTTAAGTAAACGCTTTTCTCTGCACTTGCCACTATAGTTCTAAGTTCGAGAACTTTTTTAATTTAAATAATTTTGTAGTTCTGCAATCTTACTTGATGTATTAAATACACCACCATAAAAAGAAGTTACTGTCGCAGAGGTATCATCTTTAATTCCACGTGACGAAACGCATAAATGCTTTGCATCTATTATTACGGCTACATCTTCGGTTTCTAATATTTGTCTAAGCTCAGCAGCTATTTGATTTGTTAATCTCTCTTGTACCTGAGGTCTCTTGGCATAATATTGAACAATTCTATTAAGCTTGGAAAGTCCGATTACCTTACCAGAAGAAATATATGCGATATGGGCTTTACCTATAATCGGTACAAAGTGGTGCTCACAGTTCGAATAAAATGTTATATTTTTTTCTACCAGCATTTGATTGTACTGATATTTATTATCAAATAAGGCTACTTTAGGTTTATTAGCAGGGTTTAAACCTGAAAAGATTTCATCTATATACATTTTAGCAACACGATTAGGTGTTCCTTTCAATGAATCGTCTTCAAGATCAAGTCCCATAACATCCATTATTTGTGAGAATAAATCTGCTATTTTATCCTTTTTTTCTTCGTCAGATATTTTAAATGCATCTGATTTCATAGGAGTTTCAAGACCTGTGTAAATATGATCATCACCGATTTCTTCTTCCGAAAATCCATTTAATTTGTTTTCTTTAATAAGGGTATTCAACATAATTTCTTGGTGTTTCATATAGTTTAATCTTTAATTCTAAATTTGGTTCAATCTCAATTTTTAAAATATCGTAAATAACTATTGCTATATTTTCAACAGTCGGGTTAAGGTTTTTAAATTCTTTGGTGTCTAGATTTAGATTTTTATGGTCAAATCGTTTTAAAATTTTTTCTTCAATCAAATCAGATAAAATTTTGGTGTCTATTACGTAACCAGTATCCTCATTGCAGTAGCCAATTACTTTTACCTCTAGTTCGTAGTTGTGCCCGTGAAAATTTGGATTATTACATTTTCCGAAGATTTCTTTGTTTTTCTCATCGCTCCAATTTGCATTGTGCAATCTGTGTGCTGCATTAAAATGTTCACATCTTATTATGGCAAGTTTATTCATGTTTTAAAGAAAATGTTTATAAAAATTTCAACACTCAAAGGTATTTAATTTTGTTTAAGTAATTATGTTAAATATTAAACAAAATTTACACTTATAGATAATGGGATGATTGAGGAATGATTGAAGCGAATGATTTATCACCGTCTTTTATGATTGAATTCATGGTTTTTAGTAATGGAGCGAAAGAAAAAAGCCCTAAAATTATTTTTTATATTTTGGGCTTAATTATTTGAATAGGTAAATGTAAGATGCACGGTGAAAATTTTTTGTTAGTAATATTTTAAGGCATTGAGACTTAGCCTAATTCTCGTGATTCTAATTGTCTTTATGCAGGTATTCGACTTGAAAATTCTAGTGGCTTGTTATTGGGTAGTCTTTAGATAATAATTTAACAACGATATTATTAAAAACGAATAGAAGCCTGTAATTATAGTTACAGGCAAAATTGTGCAAGGTGCAGGTTATCTTCTTTTAACATTAAATGAAGACAAGCGATATTCTCATATTATGGTACTGATAATGATTTTGATATTGGCGTTGAAAGGAGTGTGAAAGTAAGGTCATTATAATCTTTCAGCGCTTACATTGCGACGAAGAATATCAAGGCACCGGAATCGGACTCGCCTTTGTAAAAAGTATTGCTACAACCCATAATTGGCAAGTTAGGGTTGAGAGTAGTTTTGGTAATTGTGCTATTCATGAAATATTATTCCGTTTGAAAATTAAAGCGATTTAAAATAATCTTTTACATCTTTTATATGTTTTTCTTTGGATGCGCTACTTAACCAACTTGCTTCAAAACCATTGATAGCTAATTGCTCTATTTGTTCTAAATTCAAATTAAGCGCTTTCGCAGTTTGGTAGTAGTTCTCATTCATATACCCACCAAAATAGGCAGGATCGTCTGAGTGTATTGTGGCTAAAAGTCCCTTGTCAAGCATCTTAGCAACGGGATGCTCTTCCATCTTCTGAATTACTTTTAAGGCAACATTACTGGTAGGGCAGAGGGTTAGGGCAATTTTATCGTCTACCAATCTTTTTACCAATGCTTCGTCCGTTAAGCAACGGTTACCGTGATCTATACGTTCTACGTTTAAAATATCTAAAGCTTCCCAAATGTAATCTGCCGGACCTTCTTCACCTGCATGGGCAACTAGTTTATAGCCTTGCTCTGCAGATGCTTTAAATACTTTTTCGAATGTACTTGGCGGATTTCCCATTTCTGATGAATCTAAACCAACGCCATCGATGATGTCTTTAAACGGTAACGATTCTTTTAAGGTTTTAAAAGCGTCTTCTTCACTTAAATGACGCAAATAGCTCATTATAAGTTTATAAGAAATATGTAGCTCATTTTTTCCTTTTTCTAAAGCACGGTGAATTCCATTTATCACAACATCAAAAGCAACACCTCTTTCTGTATGTGTTTGTGGGTCAAAAAATACCTCTACATGCTTTACATTTTCGCTGTGTACTTTGGTTAGATATGCCCAAGTCAAATCAAAGAAATCTTGCTCATGGAACAGTACTTGCGCACCAGCATAATAGATGTCTAAAAACTCTTGAAGGTTATTGAATTTGTATGCTTCTTTAACCGATTCGATAGAATCGTATGGTAACGTAATGTTATTTCTCTTTGCAATCTCGAACATTAATTCTGGTTCAAAACTCCCTTCTAAATGTAAGTGAAGTTCTGTTTTTGGAATGCCTTGAATTAGTTTTTTTAGTTCTGATGATTGCATATTGAAAAAAATTTATTTTAAATTGTAAAATTACTTGTTATAAAAGTTTTAAAGCCTTATTGAAAAATTAAAAAATTAATCAGTACTATAAAATGGAGTTTTATTAGGTGGTAAATTAAGATTTGATAGAGTGTTTATCAAGTCTTTAAAAGAGTCTTCTTTTATAAGTTCGGTATTTATTATCATTTCTGCCTTGTCCGTTTTTAGAATGTAATCCCCAGCAATTTTTTTAATAGAAGTAATCTCAGCTATATTTATTTTTTTACCAAAAAGGGTGTTTTTTTTGATTTCGTTCTCTGTAATAGTGATGTATTGATTCGTTCTTTCATAAAAATATAATCCGAAATACAATATAGAAGCTAATAGAAAAAGATAATCACCTATTTTATTCTCTTCGCCATAACTAATACTGACCAACCCAATTATTGCCCATACTATGCCGAATGCTAAATTGTAATTTTGTCTTTTTTTGTTATATTGAATCTTCATAATCGTCTTATTTACAATACGTACTTATTAAATATGTTCTCGAGCTCTTTTTCTGGGTCGGTACTGAGTCCGGATCGGGTAGTGGAGCTTTGTATGACTGTGCTTCTGCATGCTGTTAACCATCCAAATCTATCAGGCAAATCTAACTTTCCAATGGGTCCGCCAGCTTCCCTTCCTTCACAAATCAATTTCCAGGCTTTTAGATAATCATTCAGTATTTCATATTCTATTTCTGGAGAAAAGGCTTTTAACTTATCTTCACTGATATGATATTTAATATCTAAAAATTTTGTCCGTTTACAGAACAGAATCACTCCGACATTAAAGAACTCTTCTCGTTCTACTTTGGGTACGATCCTAACTATCGCAAATTTGAAGGTATGTCTATCTTGCATCTTCTGCTTCTTTTACTAAAACATCGATCATAGATAGCTTAGTGGTTATAAACTTAATGTAGGCTGCTCTTTTCTCATCCGCATTTAAAACATCAGATTCATTCGTCAACCAATCTTCAGGAATATTATTAATAATCTCTGTTATTTTTTCTAGTGTGATGAATGTTTGAATTTCTGCAGCAGCTTCAGGTAGGGCAGTTGCTTGTTGTAAAAGTACATGGTCTTTTATAAACGGAAATGTTCTGGTAAGGTGACTCTCCCAAGTTTCCCAATTATGATGAAAGTAGAAACTTGCTCCGTTATCTATCACCCATAATTCATTATGCCAATATAATAGATTTGCATTTTTAGCGGTACGGTCTATATTGCTTATTAAACTATCGAGCACCACAACCTTTGAAGCTGTCATAGCGTTTGCCTTAGAAATTAAGGGGTCGAAAGTTATAGCACCAGATAAAAAGTGCAAACCAAGGTTAAGCCCTACGCTAAACTTCAATAAATCTTGAATTTCTTCGTCAGGTTCGGTCTGCCTAAAAGAATCTTCTAAATTCATAAATACCAACTCGGGTACTTTTAAACCGATGGCACGCGCCAATTCGCCACCAATAAATTCAGAAATTAGCGATTTTTTACCTTGCCCAGAGCCTCTAAACTTCAATACATAGAGAAAATCGTCGTCGGCTTTTACAATGGCAGGCATAGAGCCACCTTCGCGTAAGGGCTGTAAATATTGAACAACATCTACCGTTCTAATTTCAAGTGAATTCATAATGCTAAAATAGTATTTGTGTTACGATCATTAGGCATACTGTATTAAATGACGTTGGCAATATTTTCTAAAAAGTAATGTGTAAAACCAACAATAATAGCAATGGCGATTATAATAATAAATTTAAACAGCGTTGCTTTATTATTGCCTTGAAGTTTGTTGTTCAAGTAAAAAACATCGAATAAAATAAAAATAAAGGCAATGATACAGCCAATTATCGCCCCGACATATAATAGTACAAAGTCATGAATTCCGTTTAAGAACTGAATTCCGCTATTGTCAGATTCTGGTCCTGGACCTAGAACAATGCGCATATGTAGAAACCCTAAAAGAATGGCTACAATAGTCCAACCAAGATAATTTAGTATTCGTTTTATCATACTTACTATACTTAGAGTAATTCGTTTTTTTTATTACTCTACTTCATTTTCTAGCGGAGATATCATAATATGTGCTCTGTGCGTACCAGGATTCATGATCCATGGGTGATTTGGCGCAGACGGAGTTTCTGGTAAGCCAATAGATGCTGATGTTGCAAAAGGGGTGTATATCACATAACGTAGTTTTGCACCATCTACTTCAGACGTTTTTACATCATAAGCAGAATTTGGACCGTAGTAAATGTGTAATGCAGAACCGGGAGTAATTTTAATTTCACCAGATTTGACCTCTGCTTCTCGAATAGCAAATATTTCGTCGGCAGATTTGCCTTCGGCACGTAAAGCCCTACCCCTCGCCATAAAAGGGTCTAGGTCTTTATGGTAGCAAGCAGCATTGAAACCATCTTTCTTTGGGTCATCTGCAAGTACAATATATTCGCTATCACCTTCTTTTAGTGTCACGAACTCACCAGCCATATTATAGCCAATTACCTTACTTGTAGCCCTACTTTCTGCAGGCGCTGCCATTAATGCAGTAGCTATAAGGTCTTCATCTGTTTCAATGGTTTTTAATTGCTTTTCAATTTTAGCAACGGCTTCCGTAGCTGTGTCTGCATCTGTGCTTTCTGCAGATGTTGATTTAGATTTATCAGATGAATTACAGGAAACTAATAATGCGGCGAAAAGAAATGAGGTGATTAGATGTTTCATAATAAGTGGATTATTTTATATAAATCATTAGTAAGATACGAATTATAAAAGCCTTTTAACTAATAGATTATAAGTTGTTAGAAAGAGAATTCGCGAAAAAAAACCTTAAATTGATTTATTACAAATCTTTTACAAGTAACGACAAGTAGCGATTTAAAAATTATTTCAAATAGTCGAGAGTATTAACCATTTCAAACTTTGGACTCCGGCTTATAAATTCGCGAAGCATCGCGGTATGCGCAGAACCCATAATAATAAGAACCCTGTCATCAACTGTCATTTTTATGCGGTTGAGATTAGAAAATATTCTCATATTACGCTGATAGAATAATGCAGCTTGATCAGCACCGACAAAATTATCATCTATACCAACGTAAAATAGCTTATCTGCATTGATATTTAAAGAATAGTCGAGCATTACTGGGTTATTTGTTAATCTTATTTTCTCAAGTAGCGACAGATTATCAAAGTTCTTATTTTTTGCTTCTAGTTCTGGGTGCTCTTTTAATGGATTATTGGTAAGTTCTAAATACGTTTTAGGATCTATGGCATTAGTAAGTTCTGGGCTATTTTCAATAAAGTCTCCCACGCTATAATTATAACCTATGTAATTGTCAATACCATATACTTTTTCTAATGAATTTATTCTAGCAACGTCATAACCGACCATGCTTAATTCACCATATTCAGTATCTAACTTATCCGAATTTTCTAAGAATTTTTGATACCCATTATTTATTTTATCATCAATGTCTGGCGTATACTCTAGGCAAATAATGGTGGGCTTAAACGCTGCAAGTAATTTAGATAGTTGGCGTACTTCTTCTTGTTCTTTTGAACTATTCTCGTCGAAATCTACTTTGTTTGCATCACTTGTTGTTCCAAAATGAAAAAAACCAACATTTAAAACTTGAATTTTTTTTGCTTTTTTTAAATCTAGCTCGTCATTGGTTTTAGCCAATTTATTTGATGTTTCATTTCTACAACTTATGAAACATATTAAAAGGATTAAAAATAGTTTTTTCATGTAAAATTGATATGATTGTTGGTATCTCAAAGTTATACTGTAGGCTTAAATTTATCCGATCAATTAAAAAAAGTTAGTGGTCGTGAAATGGAATGTGTAGAGTAGATGTTTTATAGTTTTTGGTATAGTTTAGATTTCGTTAGAAGTAAAAGGGTTAAAAAAACCTTTTAAGAAATGATAGCTAATTACTGCAAGTATTACGAACAGAATTATTGAGATAATAGGTTTTATGAATTTTTTCATATTGGTTAATTGTGGTTGGTATTAATATTTAAAATACTGAAATTTAGAACAAATTTTTATAAAATCTTATCTATTACATCTTAATTACGCTGGGTAAATTTTCGTTTTGCAAGTATAAATTGATATCTAAAATCATCATAGAACAAACTTGCCAATAAGATCAATGCACCAAGAATAAGCGTATTCAATTTTAAGTTGAGTTGTAGGTAAAGAAATCCGCCAATTATTCCACCAAGAAAGAAGAAACAGATGATGTAAAGACGGAGTTTAATAGTAGATTTTAATTTTTCTCTATTTGGATGCCTTTCCGGAAAAAATAATTGCGACAACTCAATTCCTAAATCTGTAAATAGTCCTGTTAGGTGTGTTGTTCTTACCACGGCATTTGAAATTCTTGTGACGAAAGAATTTTGGAGCCCCATAGCAAAGAGAAGCGCGCAAATGATTACATCTGGATAAGTGATTTCAAAAGCATCGCTATAAAGCGGTATGGCTATTAGAATTAGACTTTCAATTATAGTTGGTAGTACAAAAACATTTAATTTTTTATTTTTTCTAAATTTTTCAATCAGAAAACTAGAGAAGAAAGATCCAAAAAGGAAAGAGAAAATATATAGAAAATAAACAGTGCCTTTCCAGAATTCTAAATTAGCAACGTCGTTCATAAACAGTGCAAAATGCCCTGTAACATTGGTAGTCAGCTGATTGTATGCTAAAAACCCCGTTACATTTACAATACCTACTACAAAAGATAAAATAGTGGCAATTTGCAGATTGTGCTTTAATTTTCTGCTTTTGCCTTGATGTCTAAACATTCCGTTTATAATTAAACCGGTACTAGAAAATGATACTAATAGAGATAGATGTTTTTACTTCATATACAAAAAGCGGAGAACTTTTAATTAAGGAACTATACTAATCAGTAAGATTTCTATGAATATAAAGGTATTCAAATTGTTTAGTTTATTACTGTTGTTTTACTGTAAATCAACCAGAAGATTCCATTTTAACTAAAGTACTTTATTTCGTTTATGGGATAAAAAATATATTCTGAATGGTTACCTGAAAATGTAGCGCCATCAAATTTATTCAGACAAAAGTTGATTAATCTTAGATTTCTTCAAATTCAATTTGATCACTATCCATTTCATACAATTGATATTCAAATTGAAGAGAAGAAATCATTATTTTTAGACTCTTTAGAGAAGCTTTTTTTAAATAGAATAACACTAAATCATTCCCAATCTAATATTTCTAATGCTATACTTTCATTTTGAAGCGTAACTATTTTGAGCTCCATTGAATCATATTTTTCGGGTAAACCGAAATGTTTAAAATCTTCGGGACTTTGTTCTTTAAATTCTTTTAACAACTCAACAGAATGATAAATATTAATTATGTCTGAATCTTTATCAAAAGACCAGCTGTAATCTCTAAAATTTTCAGTGCCGCAAAAACCTGAAGTGCTATCGTAGTTAACTCTGCATTTGCTTGACTCAAGAAAGGTGACTATTAAATTTAATTTTTCTTCTTGATTATTAGATGATTTCTCTTTTTTGAAAATGTATATATCATCTTCTAATTCATATTCATTAAGGTCAAGCGTCCAAGTGCCGTAGAAATCAAATTCGGTGTATGATTTATCTTGAGCATTTGCTGTTAAAGCAAGTACAAAATAGATCAAAGTTAAATACATCACTTTCTTCATACTTCTTTAAACATCAAAAATTGCTCCATTATTATAATATGCTTCTAGAATATCACTGACGGTCGTAACCACCTTCTTTGCATTTTCTTTACTGAAACATAATGGCGGTTTGGTTTTTATTACATTATCATAAGGGCCGTCGGTACTTACTAAAATATGCCTGTTTCTTAATTCATTTTTAATATGGCTTGCTAATGCAGTATTAGGTATTTTGGTGTTATCCATAACGATGTCAAAACCTATAAATAGTCCAGAGCCTCGTACATCGCCAATGCAGCTATATTTTTTCATTAAATCTTTTAAAAGGGACAAGTAATAATCGCCGACAGCTTGTGCGTTTTCTTGTAGTTTTTCTTCTGTAATAACATCCAACACAGCACTTGCAATGGCACAAGAAACTGGATTGCCACCAAAAGAGCTAAAAAACTCTACACCTTTTTCAAAAGATGCTGCAATTTCTTGTGTGCAAACAACCGCTCCCATTGGGTGACCGTTTGCGATGGGTTTTCCTAAAATTACCATATCAGGTACGACGCCATGGGCTTCATAACCCCAGAAATGCTCTCCTAATCTACCAAAACCTGTTTGTACTTCATCACTAATACAAACTCCGCCTTGTGCTCGAATAGCAGGGTATACTTTTTTTAAATATCCATATGCTAGGGGAACTTGCCCAGCACACCCTAAAATGGGTTCGCTTATGAAAGCAGAAATAGGTTGTTCACTCTGCGCTATTTGAGCAACAGCATCTTTACCGTATAATAAGCCTGCATTATCAGCCGAGTATTTACCTCGATAAGTATCTGGTAGCGTAGCCTTGATTATATGGTTTTTTTGACCTTGCCCTTTAGCGTTATTAAACTTATAATCACTAATATCTATGGCTATTTGCGTGTTGCCATGGTAACCAGATTCCATGACCATCATCGTATTACTTTTGGTGTGATTATTTGCCATACGTACTGCTAAATCACTCGCTGCACTACCTGAATTCACAAAAAAGACTTTATTAAGATTGGGCGGAAAATGGTTTAATAATTTCTCTGCATAATCTGCTAACTCATCATAAAGATAACGCGTATTCGTATTTAGTTTTGCTATTTGTCGTTGGGCTGCTTCCACGATTTTAGGGTGCGAATGACCAACATGCGGAATGTTATTATAGGCATCTAAAAACGTGTTCCCCTCGGCATCATACATATATTGAAATGCAGATTTAACCATATGTATAGGCTCCTTGTAGCTGGTAGATAAAATAGGACTTATGTATTCGTGCCTTCTATTTAGAAGAATCGAAATTGATGCAGGTTTTTCAATAGGAAGATTAGCTGCTTTTCTAAATTCGTTTTCAGCATGTAAAGGGTTTATGGTCAACCAACGATGTAACATTTTCCAAGCAGATTGCTCACTTACGGATGCATAGCTGTTAGCTGGATTCACCTTTTTTGCATGTGCAGAATTACAGACACTTGTGCATAACCTGGCAGCGATCAGGTAATATAAGATACTTATTTCTTTAGCTTCTAGCGGAAGCTTTTTATGGTAAGATTTTAGTAATACGACAGCCCACTCTAACGGATTTTCTTTATCGTAGCACGTATAGGTAATGGCAATAGCTAGTTCATTAATTAGAAAAGAATGAGCTATATCTCCGAAATCTATAATGCCGGTAACTTTGTTGTTTTGAACGAGAACATTCCATTCGTTAGCATCGTTATGTATAATCTGCTTTCTTAGTTCAGGAAAAAGTGGTCTTACATTTTCTTCAAATTGTTTGAAAAAGTAGCGAACAATATTTCTATCTGTGGCGTTTGTAATATCATCTATATACTTTCTGTTTAAATCAAAATACTGAAGGTCCCATTCCCACTGTCTGCTCTGTATCGTATAATTTTTATACTCTTTTAGTTTTAGGTCTAATTCTGCTAGAAATGCACCTAGAGATGTAATTAATTGCAATGTATGTTTGACATCGCCTAAAAAATCACCTTCTAAAAACGAAAGCATTCGACATATAGAAGGTTGCTCGTTTATAGAAAAAGTACCTAAATATGAACCATCTTTAAACGGAATCGGTTTTGGAACTTTATGCTCAAAATCACGCTGTAAAAATAACAAGGTATCATTCTCTGCTTCAACCATATCAAATGATACTTCTGAGTATTGATAGGTTTTATAAATATATGAGGAACCTGAAGTGGAAATGTGGTAATTTAAATTATCGTACCCATCGAGCTTTTTACAATCCTTAACTTGAAGTCCGAATTCCTTTTCTAAAAAACTATTCACATTAGACATATTATTAAATTATATTATAGCTAAAATTAGATCAGAAATCTAGCTATCTCATAAATATACAACCCCTAAAGTTACTATTGATGTAGAAATGTTTTATTTGATTTTATGAATTTATATGATTTTTTAATAGGAGATTAGCATGATTTCAATTTTTAAAATGTGCTGTAAAATACAGTGTATGGAGTAGTCTATGTTGCGGAATTTAAAATAAAAAAGCAGCAAGAACATAAAGCTCTTGCTGCGCGTGATAACAGTTTGATAAATCAACCTGTTTCCTAAATTATTATAGAAAAAACTTGTTTTTTAACGTTTAGTATAGGGCAAGTAGGGCAGTAGAAAGCGATAAATTTTAGAGTTTGCAAAGAGCCAAAACGCTATAATTTGTTTTTATCTTATTCATTTTAAAAGCAAAATCAGCGATTTTGCGGTGTTGGTAAATAGCGCTGAACTTTCGTAAACCATCGAATGCCCTATTTGCTATATACAGTATAAGTTTGATTCTCAGTAAATTGTTGATAAAACCAGAAAAATTTTGTTTTTTTTACCTCAGTTCTTTGTTACCTGCTGGCTTTTTACCCATTGTTTAATAGCAGTATGTTTCCTGTAGTATCTTTACACCAATATCCATTCTCTTTTTCTTCATAAAAACCGATATTTTTTAATGCATTACTCAATCTTTCTTTACTATTAAATTGAATGTGAAAATGGCGCATGCCAGCGCTATCAGTTGGAGCTAAAGGTTTGTTGATACCGTGCCAAGAATTCAAGGCAATTCTATGTTTGTAGGGACCACCTGCCCCTAAATCGGAGTACAAAAATTGAGGTAAGTAATTAAAGGTGTTAAAACCAATGCTTTTATAGAATGCGTTCGATTGTTCTACATTGCTAGCATACAAATGTAAATGCCCTAAATAAGAATTTTCTGCAATAGATAAGCTTGCATTAGTATCGGTAACATCCTTTAAAACATTTTTAATATCTAGATAGCCCGAAGCACTTTTTATTGCACCATCACAATCTTCAATTTTTAACCCGTTATCAGTTACGACACGAACAAAACGTTCTGGTGTTTCTAAGGTAAACTCTACTGTAATACCATCTGGGTCTTCTAGATAAATTGATTTAGACATCGTATGATCTACAGGAGAAAAGGGATAATTATTCACTAGTAAGCGTTGTGTCATATTAGCAAAAGCGTTAAGACTTGGTGCGTGTATAGCAAAATGATACAAGCCACTATAGCCTTTAATATAACCAGTTTTGGCATTTTGATGTACCACTACGAGCGTCTGTTTTTCTGTCCCAAATTCTGCTACGGTATCAGTACTAGATATAAGTCGCATACCGACTATTTTAGTCCAAAAAATAGTTGATTTTTCTAGACAAGTATTGTTTAAGTGAATGGCTCCAAAATAGGCGTATTTTTCTTGGTCTATAGGCTCTGTTGTCATAGTTGAAAATGCAAATGCAATATTAGAAAAGGAATTTAACCCGATTACTGTTGAAACTCTAATACAGATTGTATCAATTTCTTACGGTTCATAAAAGACAAAACAATTAATCGTGAACAAATTTAATACCAACTGTAATTATGCTAGAACTAAATGTTGTGTCTCTATCATATTGAAAAAATCGGAGATCTATACTTTTAAGTCCATAATTCCATAAATCAGCTTTTGCAAAAATATCGGTATAGGATACGCCTATACCAAACTGATTTGCATTGTATTGCGATAGGTCGTAATCTGAAGTATAAAAAGTTTCTGAAGATAGTGCCGTCTGGTAAGGCCTAAAATAATCTGCCGCAGACTGATTATAAAATCGATAAGATGGGTAGATCGTAAATTTATCTGAGATTTTAAACGGAACTTCTATACTTGCTGTATGTGAAGTAATTCCCCAATCGTCAAAATAATAGCGATAAAAAGAGCGTATAGAAACTTTTTCATTTAAGTAATAGTTAAGTCGACCTCCAATCGCTACTTTAAATCGAGTGTCTGGCAATTGTTCAATAGCATCTGCTAATTGAAAATTATCTATAAAAGAGTCGGCTACGTCTGCAAAATAAACCCTTTGAAATGGCGTAGATAGTAGCCCGTCTTGCTGAATAAGATTTAATGATAAAGAACCCTGCATATTTTTGGTCAGAATTTGTGAAAACCCTAGACCAAGTGAATACGAGTTTCTTCCCGTTTCTGTAAACTCATTAAAAATAGGTGTATAGTTACTGTTTCCTGTTATTGTGTTTAGTGTAAATAATGAGTTATTAAGACCATCTCCACCATTGCCAAAAGGCCTTAACTCCGTAGGGTAAATTGCTGTCCAAGAATCAAGAAATACGTTTGCAGAAACACTTAACTCTGTGTTTTTTTCATTAAAAAGTTTGGTATAGCTACCTCCAAAGCCTAGCGAGAAGTAATCATACTCGTTTGCAATCGATACATTAGCAGACCAGATATCGTTTCGGTCATCAGAACTGTGACTGTAGTTTCCAGAGATACTAGACCATACATCACCACTAGAAGCTCCTGAAGAGGCCTGAAAGGGATCTGCAGGACCATCATCAAATGCTCCAACATTACTTGAAGAGGCTGAAGTGTAGGCAGAAATACCCGCATCTATGGTTAATACATCATCATCATTCAATGGTATTGAGATGATGTATGTCGCCGTAAAATCGGTTAATTCTTCTGTACCTAATCCACCACTAACGGCGGCATTGTCTCCACTTTGGGAGTAATAACTCGTTAAGAAATCAACTTCAGTAGTTTCTAAAACACGTTTTTTGTAGACACTAGTAGAATCTTGTTGCGAGTACGCTTTCGCGAAAGCGAATACACATATGATTATTATTATATTTTTCAATGCTATATATTTTTAGTTACAGCCGCAGCCACCTCCTGTTTTACCACCATTTGCACCTGCAGCTGCTTCTCTGTAAGAATGCATTGTAGTTACATTTTTGTCACATTTCTTATCTGCCAGAGCCATATCTGGGTCGTTAATATTTACTTTTTCATATTCTTTTACTACCACGCAACTGCATAAAAATGTGCCAATGAAGGTGAGCAAGACCAATTTCTTTTTCATAATTTATCGATTTCAATATTTGTTGAGGTAGAGATGTTTCCCATATCATCAATGATGATACATTCTATATTTGGTAATTGATTGATGCGGTCTAACCCAACTTCCTTTCCCATTACAAAAACCGAAGTTGCTAAGGCGTCTGCTAATTCTGCTTTAGGAGCAAATACTGTAACGCTTATCATTCCGCTTGACGGATAACCCGTTCTAGGATCGATTATATGGGTATACCGCTTCCCATTAAATTTTACATATTTTTCATAATTACCAGAAGTAACTACGGCACCAGTATTTATAGGTAGTAAAGCAAAAGCTTTCTCTTTGTTTAAAGGGTTTGTAATAGCAACTTTCCAATCTTCGCCATTCGGCTGTTTTCCCCAAGTATTCATATCTCCAGAAGCATTTATAATGCCCGAAGAAACTCCTTTTGAAATTAGTAGTGTTTTTGCTTTATCTGCAGCATACCCTTTACCTATGGCTCCAAAACCTATTTTCATCCCTTTTAATTTTAAGAAAACCGAATTGTTTTCTGAGTCGAGGATAATATTGTGATATCCTACTTTGGAAACAGAAGCGGTAATTTCTTTTGCACTTGGCATTATGGTCATACTACCATCAAACTTCCATATCCTATCCATTGATGCATAGCTAATATCAAAGGCTCCATCTGTTAATTTTGAGATGCCTATAGAACGTTCTATGAGTTCAAATAATTCACGGTCAACTTTTACAGGTACAATGCCCGCATTTTTATTAATGGCAGAAGTTCGTGATGAAGCATCCCAAGATGAAATTAATTTTTCAATTCTTGAAATTTCTGCTACAGCAGTATCAATATATTTGCTAGCTTGTATAGAATCATTTACAACTACAGTAATATCAAAGCGACTTCCCATTAGTTTAAGTGTGCGCTTATAGGGTATTTGTCCCATAGATGAGACGGAGATGAAAAGAAAAAGGATGTACGTAAGGTGCTTCAATTTATTTTATAAAATTATTTAGTTCTTTTATAAAGTTTTCTGGCGTCGTTTTTTTGTAGCTTATTTGTCCCAGTACTTCCCCTTTACTGTCTAGTATTACTACAAAAGGGAAAAAACCTTGTTTGTTGTAGGTTTCTGCTAGTTGTTTGTTGGCTGCTGTTTGTGTTTGAGAAAGTGCATTTTTATTTTTTCTAGGAAAATCTGCCTGAAGCATTATGTAATGGTCTTTTGCATAAGTTTTAAAGTTCTCAGTACTCCAAATTTCACGATCTAATTTGATACACGGTGCACACCAATCTGAACCTTGAAAAACAAGAATAATAGGTCTGTTATTTTTAGAAGCTTCTTTTTTTGCAGCTGTGAAATCTGTTTCCCAATCTTGGGCTTGCACATTATAGATTGTAAAAGCAAATATTAAAAATGTAAATAAGGTGCTTTTCATTTTGAAGTGATTGTTTTTTTAAAAAAGTATTGTTTCCAAATCCTATAGATTTGTAATAGTATAACAGGTATAAAATGGAAAAGTGCAGCAGTAGGACTATTTTCTGGTCCTTGCAGTCCTAAAAGAGCCCAATGCGTAAAAGCTAGTATTGCAGCTAGATATACCCATTGCTGCAATTTTTTCCACGATTTCCCCATTTTTATTATGGCAGCATTCGTACTGGTCATTGCTAGTGGAATGAAAATAAAAAACGCAATCCATCCCGTAAAAATGGCAACATCTGAGAACTCGCTAATTAATGTTTTAAAAGGATACTCTAGAACATAAAAAATAGTGTGTAATAAGGTATAGGAGAAAGCCGCCACACCAAAAAAGCGACGGTTTCTCATCAACCATTTTGCTATTTTGCTTTTTGGGAATAACAGTCTAATAAGCGTTGCAATAAGGCTAATGATTAACATACGACCAGCAAACTCGCCAGTAATATGCATTACCATTGTGTAATCTATTTCTTCTCTCAAATAATTTATGGTAAGTATTGTACCAGGTATGGATAAAATGTACCATAAAATATACTTAGAAGTTAAGAATGTTTTGATGCTATTCATTAGCCTTAATTATTTAGCTTTTAGGTAAGATAGGCGCTTTTTTACTTCGGCCCCAAGCAATGAATAGGGCGATAAGAAGTATAACTACATTCATTCCCACAGATTCATATTCACCTCTAGAAATGTGAAATATGGCCGCTGCTACCATAAGTGCTGCTGTACCATAAGCGGCGTACACTGTAAGTTGCGGCTTTATCCTTAAAATAGCGGGTAATAGTAAACCTAAACCACCTAACAAATCCACAATACCAGTAAACGTAAGCAATGACGGGTTTTCTGCTGCCCAAGGCATCATTTGGGAAAGTTCTTCTAAAGGTGTGGCTAGTTTTGCGTAGCCACCCCAAAGTAGCATTAAAGCAACTAATACTTGTGCGATCCAGAGCCCGATGATTAGGCCTTTATTTGTTTTTTGATCAGTCATTTTTTTCTAATTAAAATTATGACTGCAAAGTTGTGCTATTGTAAATGGAACAAAAATAAGATACCTTAAGAAAAAAAAGTTACAGCTATTTTTTAACTAGGTTACGTCTTATATCACTCAAATATTCAGGAGTAACTCCTATGTATGCAGCTATTAGTTTAAGTGGTAAACGCTTTACTAGTGTTGGGTACAGCAATGTGAAGTCAATGTAACGCTCCTCAGCAGTTGCGCTTAATAAACCAATAATACGTTTATTTGTGGCAATTAAATTGTTTCTAAATTTTATTGCAATTTCTATGAGTTCTGGCCTTTCTAATTGTTTGATATCTTTAATGTCTGATTTAGAGATTAATACAACTTCACTATCTTCTATTGCTTCAATATAAATAATGGAAGGAATTTCATTTGTAAAGCTATCTAGATCAGAAATCATCCAGTCTTCTGGTGCAAATTGTAAAATATGCTCCTTACCACTGCTGTCCAAGGTGTAGCTTTTTAAGCATCCATTTTTTACTAAATAGCCATACTTTGTGACTTCCCCTTGTTTAAGAAGGATATCACCTTTTAGAAATTTTTGTGTTTGTTGTGTTGGTAAAATATTCATTTAGCAACTTGGTTTTATTTACACATTTTGTTTTTAGAGCTGTCTACAAAGTTTCGGTTTAGCGTAGTGCGGGGGTAATGCAACATTTCGTTTCCATCTACGCACGAAGCTAAAGCTTATTGTTTTGATTTATTTTTGCTCATCAAGATCAAAAATCTAAAAGATTTTGCGGACTTTATAAAAATACACAAACCTTTGGTAAAGCGCGAAGCCTGTATTGTTTATTGGTTGTGCTGTAGCCAGTTTTATAACCATTCTGTTTTTATTCCAGCCTCATTAAGCTCATTAAGAACATTTTCTTTGGCATAACAAAGTGACACTTTTTTCAGATTTTCGAAGTGTTTAGCATCTTCAGAACTCTCTATATCCCAATATTCTTCATTGCCCTCTGCAGAACGTATCAAGTTTAAATATATTTCGTTTCCGCCATCTTGGTTGATTTCCTTTATTTCGAAAGCTAAATTTTTGGGGATAGTTAAATCTTTGAAATACTGGGTTACTTCTTTAATAGGTTCGTAACCCTCTTTTTCAAGATCAATTTTTCGCTTCTTATACCACAATGTAAATTCATTTAGATTGAATTTCGGTTTTAACAATTCTTTGTTGTACATCAATTCTTGGATGATTGCTAATTTGAACCCAAAATCTTTGAAAGTAATTTTTTCCTCATTCTGTTCTTTGATTAAATATTTATCGCGGGGTATTTCTTTTCTAGTGTTTAGATTTAACCTTATAGAAATAGCATAAGGTTTTTTTTCTCCTTGATATGTCATTTTTTTCAAGACATAATTTTCAAATCCTATTTGTGTAAGTTCGTGATGGTTTATTTTTCTGTTAGAATCTAAAATTTCTCCCTTAAAGAATTGATTTGGGAAATTTTCAAGGCTGTGATTTTTGGATAGAATAAGGCTAAATCCTAAAATATTATCGGAAGAAGCATAATTACAGTAAACCCCATATTTATCCCAACAGTTTATATATGACCTTGTTAATTTTGTTCTACTTTTTTTAGAAGGCTCGCCTAAAATTTCAACTAAGGTCTTGTAGTTAGTTGGAAAAGTTAGCTCAATTCCGTTAATTTCTAATCGAGTTTCGTAACACTTAATTTGAATGTTTTTAGGTTTAGTTTTTTTAAATAAATTCAACATTCTAAATTGCTTTTTGAAATTGGCTACAGCGTTAAATATATGGCAAGTTGGGCAGAAAATTAGCGATTACTTTCTGTTTAGCCACAAGCCATATCTTTTAATTTTGTTTTTATCTTTTAAACCAAATCAAAAGTTTGGCGACTTTTCAAATAGACAACAACTTTAGAATTAAATACTAATCGCCCAATTTGCTATATATAGTTTTATAGCCAGTTATTTTAGACTAAAACTCTTTTCTCTCAATCCTTTCCCAAGTAAATAATCATATAGTTCTTTTGATTCTTCTCCTCCAATTTCTGCGTGATGAAGCAAGGTCAAACCGTGAGGACCCTTTGAGAATATTTAGATTAGGATACGCTTCTAATATAGGCTTGACCAAATTTGTTTTTCCGAGCATTGTAAGAACAAAAAGGTTTACTCTTGCACCTTTTTCAATTAGATAGTTTGCAACTTCTTTATTCCCTTTATGACCAGCGCCTTCAATAGCCTCTTCAAAGTCGCCATTTCCCCAATCATATCGACTATAGATTAGATTGGGATAGTCAATTAGCATACTCTTTACTTTGTCTAAATTAAAATGTCCTGCTAGAACAAATTCCTTTATAAGTTCAACTTTATAAGGTTCTGGGTCTATTTGATTTGCCCCGAAACTCAAAGAGGGAATCAAACCTAGTCCTACACTACTTATAATTCCTTTTTTAATAAATGACTTTCTGTTCATAAATATTCATTTTGAGTTAACACTATTTTTTAATGGGCTACGACGTTTAGCTATGATTATTGCGGAGAACAAGGAAACCTTTTCGTTTCCGTCTACGCACGAAGCTAAAGCTTATTGTTTAGTTTTATTTTTTCTTGTCCAAAACTAAATCCATAAGATTTAGCGACTTTATAAATATATACAGACCTTTCGGTTTAACCCTAAAGTCCGCATTACGGTTAGGTTTTGTTACCCAACGTTTTTTCCGTCCGAGTTAGCTTTTTCGTATGAGTGTTAAGTCCAACGACATAACAGTTGCGTCTGAGTAAGAAGTCCATTTATTCCAACCGAGTGATTTTTTCGTCAAACCAAACATCTTCATATCCTTTTCTATCTATTTGAAATCTAAATCCAACATCAAGGCTTAGGTATTTAAGAATTTCAGGACACATCTCAACTAAACAACTAGCATGTACTGGTTTAAAAAAGTCATGAGAATCCGACCATTCTCCGCTCCAGATATACCATCCGTTCATAGTTCCGTGTTCGGGATGGCGAAATCCATTTATTGGCTCAAATTCCAAACCAGTTGCTAATCCAATAAATAGTTGTGCATCTATTGGTTTAATATCAGAGTCATATTTTTTGCAAATTGAATTCTGAGATTCGATATGTTCGTTTAATTCTTCGATTTTCAAAATGTGGGGTAACAATTAAATATATAACATATGTTATATATCCTTCCAATATGAGATATATAGAACATATGTTCTATATATCTTAAATAATTATAAATCAGAGATTTGCCACTAAAGCAATCCTTTATTTGAACTTAAGAATAAAAAAAATCATTAAAAAAAGTTACAATAAATACCGTAACATTTCATTTTAATGATTTTTGGATTGTTTCTTTTCAAGATTTGCTCCGCCTAACTTCACTATCATCTGCCATATGAATTTATCTATACCCCAATAAATTGGCACATATAGAATACTTAGTTGAAACTTTGATTAATAGTAATCATAAGGAATGAAACCGGAAGCATTGCCATTCTTATTTAGACTTTTTCAATCTTTTTTCTTCTTTCTTTTCTTTAGCAGTTTTTGCTGGTTCTTTTTTAACATTTTTCTTTGCATCTTGACTTTTACTCATAACGTTTTCATTTAATAATTAGTAAACTATTTTCAATTCTCCTTAAAACTTATTCTTTGTGAACTTTATAATTTATTCTAAATCTCTGATCCAACGAATTCCATTTCGCGTTAATCTATAATCGCTAATTGATTTGGCTCTTGTTCTCATCCGAAGGGAATCTCCCTTAAATATGCCTTCATAAATATAAACTTTATTCTCTAAGGCTTTATAAGTTAATTTGTGCTGGGTTTTATCTTCGCCATAAAAATCGGTTAAATGTAATTTTTTAGTCAATGTATCTACGGTAAACTTGTAACGTTGGGTGATATTATCTTCATTTAAAATCATTAAGGTTTCGGGTAAATAAGATAAATCGTTTATTCTTATTTTATTCCACCGATTGCCATTTATTTTACTCTTTGGTATCGTATCTCCATTCTTTACAAATAGTTCAATTTCATGTGAACTTGTAAAATTTTTATAATGATTACTATGCTGTTGTTTTATTCTTTCTGTCATGTCAAAGCTAAACGAGATAAAAACATACAGCAATAATGTGCCTTTAATAATATTTCTAGTGTTTTTACCTTTTCGCCCTTCAAAAAGAGGCAGGTAGGTAGCAGCGGTAGAGGGCTTATTTCTTAAGAAAAAATCATATAATCGCTTTAAATCGTCCCACATTAAAAACACGATCATAAGAAGTAAATGAATCGCAAACATCTTTACAATAACGTCGTACCCAATATCCATTAACACGACATTTGTCATTGCTATTAACAACAAGAAAGCACCTAAAGAAGTTGTTCTTCTAAATAACAGCAGTAAGCCGCCTATTACTTCTATCAACCCTGCGGTTATACCATAGAATTTCGAATAACTCATAAATGCCCACACAAAATTCATTCCGTTAAGTTCGCCTATCGGAGTTTCTAAAGTATCAATATCCATTGTGCCAAACTGGAGTAAGAATACTTTTGAAAGCCCGTAAAGAATTAGCGTAAGACCTATATGATATCTAAGTATGGTTTGTAAAAGTATTTTAAGTTTATTGTTGTACTCTTTTTTGATTTTAGAATCAATGAACACCCAAATTGTGGCACCTATTATAGAGATTACTGCGATTAAAAGAAATCTAGTAAAGTCATATTTAGAGTCAAAACCGTTTAACAACATATTTGGGTTGTATTCCCATCCTAAAAATACTTTTCCAAACCAGGTTGTAACTCCCTTCCAAAATGAAAAATTATTCGGATCTATTTCTTTAGTATACTCAAACCCGTAAGGATAGATATACAAGAGAAAATATAGAAATACAAATCGTAATATCAGCTTCTGGGTTATTGTCAATTGTGTTGGTTTAGAAGAACTAAATGAATATTATTTTTATGCTTTATTTAATTTTGATAGTGTTTTATTTATGAACAGTTTAGATGCAAAATAGGGTTTGTTTTCCGCAAGGCGCATGGCGAAAACTTTTTCTCGCCCGAACGTGCCTTTTCGATACTTGGGGACTTTGTTTTTTTCTTTTTTTCTGGTCGAAGCTAGATCCTAAAGAGTTGTCTTCTCTCTCGTTTTATCATTTATCCGGCTATTCTAATCGTCTATCTTTGCCTGAGTAATATCGCTAAAAGTAGGAGGATTTTCAGTAAAACTTCCGACCCCTTTTTTATTGACTTTAAAAAGCACATCTTTTGTAGTGGTAAATAATAGCACTGTTAAGAAAGATGTTTTAAGATGAGATTTTAATATGATAAAAGCCTCATCTAAAGTGAGTTCTTCGGTTTGATCTTCGGTCTCTTTTGATCTGTAACGTAATTTAAGTAAGACTTTAAAACCATCTTCAGAATAGATTGGTCTTACGAATATATTTCTCAAATTAGGCTTACCAATGGTCTTTGCCATGGTTAGTTTCGCAAAGTTACCTTCCTCTACACTTTCTGTTACTAGTTTCCAGAAAATAAGAAATACATCTTGATAGGGCATAAATTAAATATTGATGAATAAAACTTTAAATTACCAAATTAGTCAATTTTGTAGTCCTTTATAATAAGTAGAGAAGTAAATGTAAAAAAAGAGATTTATCGAGAGAACAAAGGTTTGCATATGAGTAGGGAATTACTTTGAAGGGTTTGGTCATGCGCAGTGTCCCTAAGGGCATTGCTTATAGATGATGTTTATGCTCAATGTGGGCATCTTTACCTTAGAGCAATATAAGATTTATTTATAGTGTGTAAAGCCCTTATGCGCTGGGGTAACGTCTGGAAGCATTAGCAAGTCGCAAGGTAGGTAACTCTGAAGTTACATCTGAAGAAAGCGAGACTACAAAACTCGGTACTGATTCTTCGACGGGCTCAGAACAGACCAAGCAGGAACTGTATATAAAGCATATTTACTTGTTTAAGCAAGTACATCATTATAACGCCCCACAATCATAAAAAGGTAAGTATGTAGATACGGTAGGGATTGAGTGAAAGAAGATGCAATTACCTGGGTAGATCGCTATAACCACGAGTTGGTTAAGTAGAGACGTCAGCCGAAGTCATCGTAGTTGGTAACCTGATACTACCAATGAAGTACCGAAAAGTAATGGTCTTTAATAGACCAAGTAGCTTTTTGCATTAAGAACAATCTCCTTAGAGAAAGCTGCCTTTGATTAAGTAAGACAACAGAATACAGTAAATGATAAAACAGGTAATTAACAACAAAAATCTAAACGAAGCCTATTTGCGCGTGTATGGTAATATGGGAGCGGCTGGTGTAGATAGGTTGCAGGCAACGGACCTAAAGTCTACATTAAAAGCCCAAGGGAATATCTACAGCAAACAAATGTAGAAAAGGCGTTTCGAAAGGCTCGCCATTAAGTCCTTCTTAAGTTTGATTCTACTTTTCTGTTTTAATCGGATTAGTTCTAAAGACATAAGCAAAAAGTAATGCAAAAATCACATACACTGCTGAGAGAGAAATGATAATTTCTGAATGTATTTGAATATTAGAAGCAATTTTAACTAGTGCAATTGCACCAACCCCAAAATGCATTAGATTTCCAATTGCAATTGGTCTATTATAAATCCCTCCAATTAGCGTTCCTTTAGCCATCCAATTTAAAATTCCAAAACCCAAATATAATGCACTCATTATTTTCAAAAAAAGTATGGTAATAATATTTGGCTTGACATTTAGATACTCTACTATTTCATTTGGTAAAAAAGAAAGAAGGATTCCCATAATAGCCAAAAATAAGGCGCATGAGGTCATTAATATTTTTGTGTTCATTTTATTGACTTAGGATTTATGACTTGTTGGCAATTTTAAATTAAACATTGTTGCTAATTATTGCCAACGTTCCGTGTATGGTGTCGTAGCATCCCACAGGGTGCTATGCACTATACACATTGTGTGTGCCCAGCATGGGCATCTTTTGATTTACTGAAAGGTAAATAATTAATCTAGAGGGTGCAAGTCCCTTTATGGGCAGGGGTAACGCCCTGAACCATTAGTAAGCTGCAAGGTTGCTAGTTGTGAGACTAGGACTGAAGGAAGCAGGACTACAAAACTCGGTACTGACGAACAGAAACCGTATACGAGGCATATTTATCCGGGTAAGCAAGCACATCATTGTAACGCCCCAAGAACACCAAAAGGGTAGATATGTAGATACGGCAGGGATCGAGTGAAAGAAGATGTTCTTACCTGGGGAGGTCTCCAAAGTTACGTGTAGCTACATGGAGAAGTCAGCAGAGGTCATAGTACTTACGGACAATGAGCTAGGGCAATACCCTAGAGGTCTCACAAGTAAGGAAGGACCGAACGTTAGATCACGTCTGTATTCGTATAGGAATCGTTTTGTCCGATAGCCTATACCTAGAAGGACAAGAACAGAACAAATGATAGCAAAAGTAGTAGCAGCCAGAAACTTGAGCGACGCCTGTAAAAAGGTCGTGGGCAATAAAGGTTCGGCAGGAATAGATGGCATGACCACCCAAGAGTTAAAGGCATTTATAGATGCTCACCGTTCTAAAGTGGTGCGTCAGCTTATTTCCAAAAGCTACAGGTCACAAGCTATCAAAGGGGTAGCGATACCCAAGGCGAATGGCAAGACCAGATTACTGGGAGTGCCTACGGTAGTGGATAGATGGCTTCAGCAAGCGGTAAGCCAACAATTGGTGATTCATTTCGAACTTGATTTTGAATCGGAGAGTTACGGTTTCCGCCCAAAGAAGAACCTTCAACAAGCTGTGTTAAAAAGTCGGTCAAATATTAATGATGGCTATCAAGACATAGTGGATATCGACCTTACAAGTTTCTTCGATGAAGTACAGCACTATAAACTACTGCAACTTATTTATAACAAGGTAAAGTGTCAAACCACCTTATGGTTAATTCGAAAATGGTTACGAGCACCTATTTTAAAGAATGGGCGATTATGTAAACGTAGAAAAGGATTACCACAAGGCAGCCCATTAAGTCCGTTATTGTCCAACATTATGTTAGACCAATTGGACAAACATCTAAAAGTACGAGGGTTCAGGTTCATTCGCTATGCCGATGATTTCAGTATTTACACAAAATCAAAAGCAGCGGCACGAGCGATAGGGAACGAGGTTTATCTGTTTTTAAAGGAGAAACTGGATTTACCTGTCAACCGAGCAAAGAGCGGTATACGCAGACCTTCTACTTTCAAGGTTTTGGGTTATAGGTTTACGCCAGTCTATAAGAAAGGCGTAAAGGGGAGGTATCAGTTAATAGTAAGTGAATCGGCTTGGCGAACACTCAAACGCAAGCTTAGGTACCTTACCAAGAAAACGCTACCATTGTCATTGGCAGAAAGGCTACAACGCTTAAAACTCATCTATAGAGGGTGGTTGAACAATTTCCGATTAGGAAATATAGAGACCAAACTTAAAAAGCTGGATGAATGGTTACGTAACCGACTACGCTACTGCATATGGCACGATTGGAAGAAACCAGAGCGCAAACGCAAGAACCTCATTGGCTTAGGTATAAAACAGGACCAAGCGTATGCTTGGAGTAGAACAAGAATGGGAGGCTGGGCAGTAGCTCAAAGCCCTATACTTAGAACTACTATTACTGAAAAGCGCTTAAGAAAAAGAGGTTATGAAAGTATGCTAAAGTACTACCACGTTGTAAAGTTCTGATATAACGAACCGCCGTATACGCGACCCGTACGTACGGTGGTGTGAGGGGTGCACTCCGTCATCTGATGGCGGAGCCATCCACTCGATTAGCCACTGGCTTTGTTTAATTTCTTAATATTTTTCCAACAATATCATTCGGCATAGTTGGTCCAGAATCATCTTTCAATAATCCAGTTTCGGCTCTACTAAATAACGATTGTAAAATCAGTTTTCTGTCTTCAGGGTTTATTTCAGTGTCTTTTAATAATGCTAAATAGAAAAAAGTTAGTGTATGTCTTTCTTCAGCATCTCTTGCCAAATGAAATGAGCTGAACATAACTTTGGTTATTGCTCTAATAGCAAATGCTAAAAGTGAAATCAATGCTATAAATACAATTGACCATCTTACAATTGCAGTAGTATTACCTTTAAATACATTTTTAAAAATCCAATCTGGTGAACTTATAAGAATTACTGAAAAAAATATTGCTGAAAAAATTACCATTGCTAATAATATATTTCTCGCTTTAATTGCATCCTTTCTGTATTTGGTTGATTTACTTCTCCAATATCGAGCAGGTGCTTCTAATTGTAGTTTTTTCCTGTAGGTATCTTCTAAATCGGTTATTTTTTTCTTAGAATCATCGTCAAATTCAATAAATCCAGTTTTGGATGTATTCATCCAATCATCAAATTCCGTTTTTTTAGATTCTAATAAGCCGTCTATTTCTTTTGTTTGACCAATTAATTTCTCTTTGGAATCGTCAAGAACTTCATTAATTTCTCCTTGCGTATCGGAAATATAATTTTCAAAAGAGTTTCTTATTGTTGATATAGAAGCTCTTTCATTAGAACGTCTCTTAGCGATATCAGTTCTACCTTGGTTTTTAAATTCATATGCTCTAATTAAACCTGTAAGTAAATCATTTGAATTTATAGTTTCGTTTTGTCCAGTCAGAAAGTTATATGCTCCTCTAACAAAATTCGGATTTTCTTTATGAAGCTCTTCGAGAAACTTTGTTATACTTGAGTTAGGTGTAAAAACTTTTGTTCGATTATTAGTGTCTGGATTTTGTATTTGAGCTTTTATTTGTTGCCATTTGTTTTCAACATTATAATGACCTCCATTTACTAAATCAAGTATTTGAGATTTTAATCTTTTAAAGTGTTCTTTCGAATTGTTAAGGTAAGAAGGAAGTTCTGTGTTATCCCAACCTTTATTTTGTCTTAAAATGAATCCATAAATGGCATCTATTCCTTTTAAATCAGTTGTGAAATCTAAATGAGGATAATTGATATTAACAGTACAACTTTTAAAAAAGTCAACGTGTTCAGATTGATTAATTTCTTTTCTTAAATCTTTTATCGGCATAGTTTTTTCAGCTTGTGGCTAACGGTCTAGTATAAGAAAAGTAGGGCAGTTGTAAGCAATACTTTTCGGATTAAACTAAAGCCGAATTTTTAAATTTTGTTATTTATTATTCCTTGTTTAAAATATACCAAATTTAAAAATTTGGCGACTTGGCAAATACATATAGACCTTTCAGTTAAGCACTTTTTGCCCTATTTTTTTTATACATTGTGTGTGCCCAGTATGGGCATCTTTACCTTATAGCAATATAAGGATTTATTTAGAGGGTGTAAGTCCCTTATGCGCTGGGGTAACGTCTGGAAGCATTAGTAAGTCGCAAGGGTGGTAACCGTGAGGTTACATCTGAAGAAAGCGAGACTACAAAAC
>NZ_JBGQOO010000021.1:0-28079 GCF_052119685.1 Maribacter spongiicola
TCGGACGGAACGACTACCGTAACGACAACGGCAACGGTAAGCGGAGGAACATGGACGGCAACGGATGCGGATATCTCGGGACTTACAAACGGACCAATCACGGTAACGGCGAACGTGACCGATGTAGCATTGAACCCGGCAACGGACAATGACCCGATCACATTAGATAATACAAGTCCTATAGCAGACAGTTTTAGTACAATTGATACTACGCCAATAATAACAGGTCAAGCAGACCCTAATGAAACACTTGTTGTTGAATTAGATATTGACGGAGATAATGTACCTGATGTGACTTACACAGTTATCACTGATATTAACGGAATTTGGAGCATTGATACTGAAACAGCAACTCCAGATTCAGGAAGTTTACCTGTATTAGTAGATGAAGACACCATTAATATCACAGTGACCGATCCTTCAGGTAATACGGGTACAGGAATCATAACTATTTCTGTTGATACCGATGGCGACGGACTTAACGATAACGAAGAAATAACTTTAGGAACCAATCCTAACAATCCAGATACCGATGGAGATGGTATTAACGACGGTCAAGAAGTTAATGTTGATAATACAAATCCGTTAGATGATTGCGATTCAGTTGGAGGAAGTCCATTAGGAACAAGTGATTGTGATGAAGACGGATTAACTACAGATGAAGAGATAGCCTTAGGTACAGATCCAAACAATCCGGATTCAGATAATGACGGTTTAACCGATGGTGAAGAAGTAACTTTAGGTACTGACCCAACAAATCAAGATACGGATGGGGATACTATTTTAGATGGTCAAGAAGTATTGGATAATACGAATCCTCTAGACGATTGCGACCATGTGAATGGTATAGCTTTACCAATTAGTGATTGTGATGAAGATGGATTAACCACAGCACAGGAAGATACAATCGGTACAGATCCTAATAATTCAGATACAGATGGTGATACTATACCGGATGGTCAAGAGATCGAGGACGGTACGGATCCTTTAGATCCTTGTGATTCTATAGGAGGAGTTCCAAGTAAGGAAGCAGGATGTAACCAAGAGGTCGTAGATTCTGGAATAGCGGTTGCTAATGAGGTTATAACACCAGATGGAGATGGCACGAACGACTTTTTCAGGATTGAGAATATCGAGTCTTTCCCTAACAACACGGTGCAGATATATAACCGTTGGGGTATAGTGGTGTACGAAATGTCGGGTTACGATAACAACACCAATGTTTTCGTTGGGTCATCCGACGGTAGGGCTACGATAAGCCAAGATTCGGAGTTACCTGTAGGCGTGTACTTCTATGTAATTAAATATGATAACGACGGTAACAGCCTTAACAAGTCAGGTTACCTATACATAAACAGATAAAAAATTCCCCTAAAAACCAACACGATGAACAAATATTTTCTAACCATTATAATTACCGTAGCAGGACTCTTTATGGGCTATTCCCAGCAAGATGCCCAGTATACACAGTATATGTACAATACCATATCGGTGAACCCTGCGTACGCGGGTTCCCGAGGAGTGTTGAGCATTGTTGCACTTCACCGTTCGCAGTGGGTGGGGCTTGACGGCGCACCTACAACGCAGACGCTTAACTTCCATACGCCGGTATCAGACCATGTAGGTCTTGGGCTATCGGTGGTGAACGACGAGATCGGTAACGGTACCAACCAGGATACGTATATCGACGCGGCGTTCAGCTACACGGTGAACACCTCGGAGGAGGGGAAGCTGTCGTTCGGACTAAAAGCCGGCGGACACCTGTTCAACGTGGACTTCACGAAGCTAAGAAACTACGGAGCGGAGAGCAACCTGCCGAATATAGATAACAAGTTCTCACCGAACTTCGGTGCGGGTATCTATTACCATACGGACCAGTTTTATGCAGGGCTATCGGTACCCAACTTTTTACAGACCGAGCATTTCGACAGTTCCGATTCGAACAGTTCTAGCCTCATCGCACAAGAACGTATGAACTTCTATTTGATCACGGGCTATGTGTTCGAACTAAGGAACGACGTAAAGTTCAAGCCTGCGGCACTTATCAAAGCTGTAAAAGGAGCACCTTTACAGATAGATCTTAGTGCTAACTTCCTTTTCAACGACAAGTTCTCTTTGGGGGCGGCCTACAGATGGGACGCCGCATTGAGCGCACTGTTCGGTTTCCAGTTGAACGATCAGTTGATGCTGGGGCTTGCCTATGATAAGGAAACGACCGATCTAGGAGCTACAAGGTTCAACGACGGCTCTTTCGAGATCATGCTCAGATATGAATTTTTGAACAAGTACAAACGAGTGATCACCCCAAGATTCTTTTAAAAAAACGACATGAAAAAAAGAGGATATATTTTTTGTGGCTTGGCGGTAATGGCTATGATGGCAAGCGCACAGGACAAGAAGATTCAGAAAGCGGATACAAAATTTACGAACTACGCCTATGCCTCGGCGATACAATCGTACGAACAATTGGTAAAGGACGGTTATACCGAAGAAGAGGTGTACAAGAATCTTGGCAACGCGAACTATCTGAATGCGAACTACGAAGAGGCATCTAGCTGGTACGGCAAGCTGTTCTCGCTTAAAGGAGCGAATATCGACCCTGAATATATGTACCGCTACGCACAGACCTTAAAGTCACTTGAAAACTATAAAGAATCTGACACGTGGATGAACAAATTCAAGAGTGCAAGAGAGAACGATCAACGTGCGTTGGTATTCGATGAGAACCGAGATTATCTTGAACAAATCGAGGAGCGCTCGGGGAGGTACGAACTCAAGAACATCGGACTTAACTCGAAGGTATCGGACTTTGCGCCCTCTTTCTATGAAGACGGACTGGTGTTCTCTACGGCAAGGGACAGCGGATTGCTATCTAAGAACATCCATAAATGGAACAACGGTTCCTTTTTAAATCTATATAAAGCGGCACAGGATGATCAAGGTAATTTTACCTATTTGGACAAGCTCAGTAAAAGATTGAACAAGAAGACCCATGAATCGTCAACGGCATTTACCAAAGATGGCACTACGATGTACTTTACCCGAAACAACTCCGACGACGGGAAGTTCGAAAGGGACGAAGAAGGGGTAAGTAGATTGAAGATATACAGGGCTACCAAAGAAAACGGCGAATGGAAAAATATAGAAGAACTGCCCTTTAATGGTGACAGCTACTCGGTAGCACACCCGACGCTGAACAACGACGAGACGAAATTATACTTCGCCTCGGATATGCCCGGCACAAAAGGGGAATCGGATATCTACGTTGTGGATATCAACAAGGACGGCAGTTTCGGTACACCGAAGAATCTAGGCAATAGAATCAATACCGAGGCAAGGGAAACTTTTCCGTTCGTAACGGAATCCGATAAATTATATTTTTCATCCGATGGCCACCCGGGACTTGGAGGGCTTGATGTCTTCGCAACCGACCTGAACAATGAAACGGGTGAGATTTACAACGTAGGACGACCTTTGAACGGAGAGGAAGACGACTTTTCATATATCATCAACGAAGAGACGAAGAAAGGCTTTTTCGCATCGAACCGCAAAGGAGGACAGGGCAACGACGATATCTACAGTTTTGTAGAAATGACCCCGCTCGATTTCACCTGCCATACAAATATAGCAGGAATCGTAAAGGACCAAAAAACCAATGCACTGTTAACGGATGCATCGGTAACGGTATACGACAAGGATAACAAAGTGGTATCTAGCTCGAGCACGGACGAGAACGGAGCGTTCGAAATGGAAGGTAATTGTGCAGAAGGAAGTTACAAGGTAGTAGCGACTAAGACCGATTACGAGGAAGGCAACAAGACCTTCATGACCGTCAAAGCGGAGGATGCCATGGGCATAGAGATCGTACTGGCACAGGTAGACCCATCGGCACCGATAGGTACCGACCTTGCGAAATATCTGAACATAGAACCGATCTACTTCGATTTTGATAAATATTTCATCAGGGAAGATGCAAGGATCAGTATCGAAAAGGTATTGGCATATTTGAACGAATACCCGAAAGTAAACGTACAGGTACGCTCACATACCGATTCACGTGCGAACGATGCGTACAACATGCGATTATCGGCGAACAGGGCAAAGGCAACCGCCGATTACCTAATAGCGGCAGGCATCCCGAGCGACAGGATTTCATACGAAGGTTATGGAGAAACCGAGCTTACCAATGGTTGTAACAACAATGTTCCCTGTAACGAAAGTAAACATCAACTTAATAGACGATCAGAGTTTATCGTGGTAGAATAAACTACAAATATTAATTTCATTAAAAGTGGATAGAAGCAATGCTTCTATCCACTTTTTTGTTGTTGACAAAAGTCATATTTATGTATTATTGTCGAAAAATCATTTAGATAATATGTAAAATACATAAATAATTGTACAATTAACAAAGTAAAGAGAAAGTATATCAAATAGATATTAAGTTCTTCGTTATTGTTTTTTTAAACTTCTTAACTTTAAATATGTCTACTATTTTTGTTTATTTTCTTCCTTTATTACTTTTTATTGTTTTAATAATTTGGAGGTTATGGTTTTATAAGAAAACCATTGATCCTAATGATTTTAACTCAGAATGGCGAGATATTCTTAATAAAGAGGTTTCGTTTTATGAAGAACTGTCTGTAACCGACAAACTCCGTTTTGAAAAAGAACTATTATATTTTTTTGATGATGTAACTATAACAGGGGTAAGGACTCTTATAGATGATACAGACCGCTTATTAGTAGGTTCAAGTGCAGTAATACCATTATTTGGATTTCCAGAATTACGTTACCGTAATATTAATGAGGTGTTACTTTATCAAGGTAGTTTTAATAATGACCATCAGACAGAAGGTGATGAACGTAATATTTTAGGAAAAGTAGGTAAAGGCGATATGAATCGTTTAATGATTTTATCGTTGCCCGCTTTACGTGCAGGATTCAAAAAAGAGAATTCATCTAGTAACGTCGGTATACATGAATTTGTGCATTTAATAGATATGGCAGATGGTTTGGTTGATGGTATTCCTGAAAGTCTTATGCAAAAACAATACGTAGCCCCTTGGTTAAAATTGATGCACAAAGAAATTGAAAGTATCAAAGAAAATAAATCTGACATTAATCCGTATGGTGCAACCAGCGAAATAGAATTTCTAAGTGTCGCCAGTGAATATTTTTTTAATAATCCTGAGAAATTTCAAGGAAAACACCCTGAGCTTTATAGGCTAATGAATAAGATGTACCGTTATTCTACATGATTATAAATCGGTCTTTGATTATTACCTAAAACCAAAAAAACCTCCAAATAATAGATATTTGAAGGTTTAAAAGTGACCGGGCCGGGGCTCGAACCCGGGACCCTCTCCTTAAAAGGGAGATGCTCTACCAACTGAGCTACCAGGTCAATAATTTAAAGAACTTAAGCGCTTACCACTTATAAAAGCTGGATCAGACATTTAAATAAAATAGCCTCTTTTTTTTAAGAGGCTATTTTATTTGTGACCGGGCCGGGGCTCGAACCCGGGACCCTCTCCTTAAAAGGGAGATGCTCTACCAACTGAGCTACCAGGTCAAAAGCAAATTTGGAAAATAATTCCCTCAATGCGGGTGCAAATATAAGTCGATTACTTTATTTTCCAAACCCTTTTCAAGATAAATTTATTTTTTTTTGAAAAGCATATTAATTAGTCCAATTTTGTACAAATGAAAAAAATGAAAATAGTATTGCTAGGGTATATGGGTAGTGGTAAATCTACCGTCGGTAGAATTGTAGCTAACCATTTGAATATTAATTTTTTAGATTTAGATGAATATATTGAAGAAGGTGAATCGATGTCTATTGCTTCCATTTTTGAGACCAAAGGAGAAATCTATTTTAGAAAAAAGGAAATAGAATATCTCAATGAAATATTTTTAAATAAAAACAATTTTGTACTCTCTTTAGGTGGTGGTACACCTTGTATTGGCACTAATATGGACTTCATAAATGAGAAAACCGCCAATTCTTTCTATTTGAATGTGGGTATAAATGAACTCTTTGATCGCTTAATTAAAGAAAAAAGCCATCGCCCAATGATTTCTCATTTACAAGATGTTGAACTGACAGAGTTCATTGGTAAACATTTATTCGAAAGAAGCTACTTCTATAATAAAGCACATCAAAAAGTGAAAAGCAATAATAATACCCCTACCGAGATTGCTGAAATGATAGTGAACAAACTAGTCTAAATAGACTCTATCGTTTTTGGATTCAAAATGAACATTTACATGCTCTTGTAGCGAGGTAGATAATGAAATACCTTTATAATCTGCTTTAACAGGATACTTCTTATGGTTTCTGTTCACCAAAACAGCAGTTTTAAGTTGCTTTAATGGCGTTTTTAGAAAATGATGCACACCATATATTAATGTAGTGCCAGAGTTTAAAACATCATCCACGATAACAACTGATTTATTAATAAAATCTGCATCGGGCAATGATGTTGTTACTCCGCTTGACAATGGATCTTTCTTATCCATAGACAATTTGCACAGCACAATTTTAGCGCCAGTTATTTTTTTAAGCTTAGCGACTATTTTCTTCGCAAAATCGAGTCCGCCGCCCTCTATTCCTGCAATAATGATTTCTTCTTCAGAAACATTTGCCTCATAGATTTGGTAGGCTATACGTTCAATTTTATGTTGAATCTGCTGGTGCGAAAGTATGGTATGTTGCATGTGTTGTTCTTAAAATAATAAAGATAGGTATGTTTTTAAAAGTTTAGGCTAATCTTCAACTTCTTTACTTTTATTATCAACTTCTGTGGTGTCTGCTTCGTCGTTTTTGATATCGCTATCTAAATAATCATCAATATCTCTTCTGTCTTTTTTGGTAGGTCTACCAACACCTTTTTTACGATAATAATCTTTAGAGTATTGTAAAAGTTCGTTATGCTCAAAGGCTTCTTTAGGTGTGGTATCTTTTCTATAAATGTCTACGAGTTTAGCGCCAACGCGACTTGGCGGTATGTCAAGAACCGTAAATTTATAGTCAATTTGATTTTTACGTACCACGATTTCATCCATTGGGTAAACTTCTCTACCTGGTTTAGCGGCGATACCATTTATTTTTGCATGCCCTTTTTTACAGGCGGTGGTAGCAATGTTTCGTGTTTTAAAATATCGTAGACTCCACAAGAATTTATCTATGCGCATTATAGGTTGCATTTCTTTGTTAACTTCCAAACAAAAATAGGGGAAAATTGTATCTTGCGCGTTCAAAATAAATTATTGATGAAATTGAAAAATGCCTATTTGCTAATAGCAGGTTTACTAATAATAAGTTCTTGTAAGAATGATGACGATGCTATAGGTGAAGTGATACCGCCAAGGTTATTAAGTGAAGTTACTGTAGAGGATGATGCTGAAATCATAGAGTTTTTAAAGACACATTTCTATAATAAAGAAGATTTCGATACACCACCAGAAGGTTTCGATTTCAAAATTAAATTTGATACGATTGCTGGTGTAAACAGCACTCAACCATCTCTATTTGATAGTCCGAATTTAATTACCCAAACAATTTCTGTTGATTCTGAATCTTTAGGACGAGCAGATGACGATGAGACAATCGATCAAAAATTATACACTTTAGTTGTAAGACAGGGTGTGGTAGCAGGAAAACCTACTATTGGCGATAATGTTATTTTGAGATATGAAGGTTCATTTTTAGACGGTAGTTTGTTTGATGCTTCATCCAATCAACCAATACCTCTTAATTTATCTGGTGTTGTACGAGGCTTTGGTAATGGTATGAAAAACTTTCAAACTGGTAACGGTCCAATTGAAAACGGAGATGGTACTATTAGTTATGAAGGATATGGAATAGGAGCTATTTTTATGCCATCAGGTCTTGGTTATTTTGATTCTAGCTCAGCTAGTGGTAGTATCCCTACTTATTCACCATTAATATTTAAGATTGATGCTTTTAGTTATGAGGTCGATACTGATTTCGATGAAGACGGTATACCTTCGATTCTAGAAGATTTAAATAATGATGGAAATTTAAATAATGACAATACAAATGAAGAACAAGAAGCCTCAGCGAGGGTTTATGTTGCCAATTATACTGATCCAGATGATGACGGTGATGGTATTTTAACAATTGACGAGATTAAAACTGATGGAGTAATTAAAAAAGATGAAGAAGGAAATATAATTTTTCCTGATACAGATGGTGACGGTACCCCTGATTATCTTGATAATGACTTATAGTAAATCATTTTAAAATATAAAAAAACCTCTTAAGTACCCTTAAGAGGTTTTTTTATTTATTCTGTTTTCGTTTACAGTGCCAAAGACAAACTTAAAATCAATTGGTCTGGTCTTGTATCTATTCTACTCGGACCTAAATTTGTGATGTTCGTATTGACGAAAGTAGCTTCGTTATCGCTAAATCCTCTTTCGTAACGTAAATCTATACCTAATTTACCAAGGTTAACTCCGGCGCCAATATTCATCCCAACGGAAAAATCATTTTCTACATCATCAATAGTAACACCATCAAATTCGGTGTCTAAAATATATTGAAAACTAGGACCGGCAAAAACGTGTAACGGACCAATTAGGTTAATACCTAATAGTACAGGTACATCTAATTTGCTCATATCAAAATCTGCTCCGTCATAATCAGATTTAGTTTTGGTGTATACCAACTCTGGTCTCACATAGACTTTAGAGGCTCCGAATTTTCCGAAGACACCTACATGATATCCTACGTTTCTATCCGGATTTTTTGCTGCATCACCTACCGATTCAAAATAATCTCCGTTGGCGTTGTAGTTTAATCCTCCTTTAATTCCGAATCCCGAATCGCTCTGCGCTACCCCATAAAACCCAGAGAGTGCCATAAAGGCAACTAAAATTGTTTTTTTCATATTCATTGTTGTTTAGGTGGAACAAGTAGCAAATACGATACCAAATGTTCCATTTCTCGTTATACCATCAGAACGGAGGTAAAATATCTTTATTGTTTATCATTGTTTTTGGGTCAATCTCAATTTTATTAAGTTACAATTTTGAACACGTTGCTTTAACTGTTTCATAAACATCTTTGCTTTTTATTAAGTTTTTCCCAAACTCAGTTCATTATATTTGCAGCTAGATTTAGAAATTTTGAAATTTACACTACACAATACCGATACTCAATCAAAAGCTAGGGCAGGAACTATGGTAACTGACCATGGTACTATTGAAACTCCAATTTTTATGCCTGTTGGCACGGTTGCTTCTGTAAAAGGGGTACACCAAAAAGAATTAAGAGAAGAAGTAAATCCTGATATTATCCTTGGTAATACCTATCATTTGTTCCTTCGCCCAAAAACAGAAATTTTAAAGAAAGCAGGCGGACTCCATAAATTTATGGGATGGGATAGAAACATACTTACCGATAGTGGTGGGTATCAAGTGTATTCTTTATCAGCGAATAGAAAGATAAAAGAAGAAGGGGTAAAATTTAAATCTCACATAGATGGCTCTACCCATTTATTTACACCAGAGAATGTAATGGAAATTCAACGTGTCATTGGAGCTGATATTATTATGGCTTTTGATGAATGCACACCTTACCCTTGCGATTATAATTATGCAAAACGATCAATGCATATGACACATAGGTGGTTAGACAGGTGTATTAATCATTTAGAAAAAACACCTTTTGAATATGATTATGAACAAACGTTTTTTCCGATAGTACAGGGATCTACCTATAAAGACTTAAGAAGACAATCTGCAGAATATATTGCAAACGCGGGTGCAGAAGGCAATGCAATTGGCGGGCTATCTGTTGGTGAGCCGGCAGAAGAAATGTATGGCATGACCGAGGTAGTATGTGAAATATTGCCTGAAGATAAGCCACGATATTTAATGGGTGTTGGTACACCTATTAATATTCTAGAAAATATTGCCTTAGGTATAGATATGTTCGATTGTGTAATGCCTACCAGAAATGCAAGAAACGGTATGTTATTTACAGCACACGGCACTATAAATATAAAGAACAAGAAGTGGGAAGATGATTTTTCACCTATTGATGAAATGGGAACCACATTTGTTGATAGAGAGTATTCAAAAGCTTATTTAAGACATTTGTTCGCTGCCAATGAATATTTAGGAAAACAAATAGCAACAATTCATAACTTAGGCTTTTATATGTGGCTCGTGCGAGAAGCTCGTAAGCATATTATTGCAGGTGATTTTAGAGCTTGGAAAGATATTATGGTAAAACAAATGGATAAAAGGCTATAATGCTATCAATAATAGATAAATACATTCTAAAACGGTATTTAGCGACTTTTTCGTTGATGCTTTTGCTATTCATTCCCATTGGTATAATGGTGAATTTGGCAGAGCAGATCGGTAAAATGATCGACAACGAAGCACCATTAAATGAGATTGTAATGTATTATGTGAATTTCACTATATATATCGGTAATCTATTATTTCCTATTTTTCTATTCCTCTCCGTCATATTCTTTACCTCTAAGTTGGCGAACAATACCGAAATCGTTGCCATTTTAAGCTCTGGAGTTTCTTATGGTCGATTTCTAAGACCTTATGTGATAGGGGCTTCTATGATTGCGATTTTAATGTTCTTTATGACCATGTTTATTGTACCTAACGCTAGTGTGGGCTTCAATGAATTTAAGTACAAATACCTTAAAAAAGGAAAACAAGATCGGGTTACCAATAACATATTCAATCAACTCAACGAAACAGATTTTATATACGTAAGTAGTTTTGATCCCGCCAGGCAGTTAGGTCATAACTTTACCTTTGAACGTTTTAATGAAAACAACGAGCTAGATTTTAAGATTTCGGCTGCTAATATTCGTTGGGTAGAGAAAGATTCTAGTTATCGATTGACATCTTATAAAAAAAGAACTGTACTAGGTGATACGGCAATTATTGAAAGTAAACGCCGGCTAGATACCATTTTTGCTTTTGATATTGGCGACTTAACTCCCGTTTCATACGTTGCCGAGACAAAGAACCTTTTTGAATTAGATACTTTCATTAAAGATCAAAGAAGAAAGGGTGCCTCTAATATTAATACCTATGTATTGGTAAAGTACAAGCGTTGGGCCTTGCCATTAACTGCATTTATTTTGACCATTATTGCTGTTTCGGTTTCTTCTGTGAAGAGACGTGGTGGTATGGGAGCTAATTTGGCTTTCGGTATTTTAATCGCATTTATTTTTATATTTTTTGATAAAGTATTCGGTGTACTCGCCGAGCAATCGGGCTTTTCGCCTTTGCTTGCCGTAATTATACCCAATGTAGTTTTTGGATGTCTGGCCTTTTATCTACTACAAAATGCAAAAAGATAGAATTCATAATCTTCTCCATTTACATTTCATTGTTTTTATATGGGGCTTTACAGCCATTTTAGGCAAATTGATTACCATAGATTCATTACCGTTGGTATGGATCAGAATGGGGTTGGCGACGTTGTTTATTGCGATTTATATACTTTTTGCAAAATTCAGCTTAAAAGTTTCTAGAAAAACATTTTATTGGCTGGTTGGCGGTGGTATTGTGGTAGCATTACATTGGGTAACCTTCTTTCTCGCCATAAAAGTATCTACGGTATCGGTAGCATTGGCTATGATGTCTACTGGCGCCTTTTTTACAGCATTAATGGAGCCATTTTGGTATAAACGTAAAATTATAGGGTATGAGATTGTTTTTGGCTTGATGGTCGTTGCAGGGCTATATCTCATTTTTAAAGTAGAAACTGAGTATATCTATGGTATGGTAATCGCATTGATATCAGCTTTTTTAGCTGCTGTTTTTTCATTGATAAATGGTAAGTTGGTACAAAACCACAAACCATCGGTCATTTCTTTTTATGAGTTAGGCGTGGGCATGGTTTTCTTATCTGTATTATTGCTGGTTAAAGGTGATTTTAATATGTCATTGATTACACTACCTCAAATGGACTGGTCCTACCTAATTGTATTAGCGCTTATTTGTACTGCATATGCATTTATTGCATCGGTGAAAATAATGCGTGTACTAACACCATATACAGTAATGCTTACTACAAATCTCGAACCTGTATATGGTATTTTGTTAGCTTGGCTTATTTTTGGCTCTGAAGAAAAGATGAAACCTATGTTTTATGTGGGAGCCCTAATTATACTCAGTACGGTAATTGCCAACGGTATTTTAAAGCAAAGAGCGAATATTAAAAAAAGGGTACCCAAGATTTAGGTATTAAAGTTTTATCTTTGAGCCGCAACTAAAGAAACTTTATAGAAATATGGAATATTTGGATTTTGAACTTCCTATTAAAGAACTGGAAGAGCAATTGGACAAGTGCATGATTATTGGCGAGGAAAGTGATGTCGATGTATCAGAAACTTGTAAGCAAATTGAAAAGAAACTTACCGAGACCAGAAAAGATATTTATAAAAATCTAACTGCTTGGCAACGCGTACAGTTATCTAGACATCCAAATAGACCTTATACATTAGATTATATTAAAGCTATTTGTGGTGATACTTTCTTAGAATTACATGGTGATCGTACCGTAAAAGATGATAAGGCTATGATCGGTGGTTTAGGTAAAATCGGTGATCAGAGTTATATGTTCATTGGTCAACAAAAAGGATACAATACAAAAACACGCCAGTATAGAAATTTTGGTATGGCCAACCCAGAGGGGTATAGAAAGGCTTTACGTTTAATGAAATCTGCAGAAAAATTTCAAGTACCTGTTGTTTGCTTAATAGATACACCGGGTGCTTACCCAGGTATTGAAGCAGAAGAACGCGGACAAGGAGAAGCTATTGCAAGAAACATTATTGAAATGACCCGCCTAAAAGTGCCTATAATTGTTGTAATTATTGGTGAAGGTGCATCTGGTGGTGCTTTGGGTATAGGTGTAGGTGACAAAGTTTTAATGCTTGAGAATACTTGGTATTCAGTTATTTCGCCAGAATCTTGTTCTTCAATTTTATGGAGAAGTTGGGAGTATAAAGAAATAGCTGCAGAGGCTTTAAAATTAACTGCTACCGATATGAAAAAGTTGAAACTAATAGATGAAATTATTCGCGAACCTGCAGGTGGTGCTCATGCTAATAGAGAAAAAACTTTCGAAATCGTTAAAAATAAAATTTCTTCTCATTTTGAGGATTTACAAAAGTTATCACCAAAAGAATTAGTAAATCAGCGTATGGATAAATATGCTCAAATGGGTGTTTTCAACGGCTAATCTACATTTTAGGCTTCTTTAAAATATACCGAGGATTTTATTCCTCGGTTTTTTTATGTTATTAACAGAAAATCGTAACTTATTAACAATCAATTGTTAGTGAACTGTGAACATCACAACCGATGTTTAACACGTTAACTAAAGGTTAATTGCATACTTTCGCACTATGGAGAACACGAAACCTTTTGTTGGTCGTAAGATCGATAAATCTACTATTATTAACCTTGAAAGAGGTAAAATTCCGCCACAAGCTGTTGATTTAGAGGAGGTTGTGTTGGGGGCTATGATGATAGATAAAAAAGGTGTCGATGAAGTAATCGATATTTTACACCCTGATGTGTTCTATAAAGACGCGCATAGATTTATTTATGAAGCCATCTTTGTACTCTTCGAAGAGTCGCAACCAGTCGATTTATTAACCGTTTCGTCACAACTTAAAAAAGTAGGTAAATTAGAGGTTAGCGGTGGTGATTTTTATCTGATAAAATTGACCCAAAAAGTAGCGTCATCTGCTCATATTGAGTTTCATGCACGTATTATTCTTCAAAAATATATTCAACGTAGCTTAATAAAAATTTCAGGTGAAATTATTGAAGAGGCTTATGATGAATCTACCGATGTATTCGATTTATTGGATGCTGCGGAGGCTAAACTTTATGATGTTACCCAAGGTAACTTAAAACGTTCTGCAGAAACAGCACAAGACTTGGTTATTCAGGCAAAAAAGCGAATTGAAGAAATTGCCGGTAAAGAGGGTATGAGTGGTATACCATCCGGATTTGATAAATTAGACAAGCTTACTTCTGGTTGGCAGCCGAGTGATTTAATTATTGTTGCTGCACGACCTGGTATGGGTAAAACCGCTTTGACATTATCTATGGCTAGAAACATGGCCGTAAATACAAATACACCAGTAGCGTTCTTTTCTTTAGAGATGTCTTCAGTGCAGTTAATTACAAGATTGATTTCTTCTGAAACAGGTTTGTCTTCAGAAAAATTAAGAACCGGAAAGCTTGAAAAGCATGAGTGGGAGCAACTGAACGTAAAAGTGAAAGCTTTAGAGAAAGCGCCTTTATTTATAGATGATACACCGTCTCTTTCAATTTTCGATTTACGTGCAAAGGCAAGACGTCTAGCTTCGCAACATGGTATAAAAATGATTATGATCGATTACTTGCAATTGATGACGGCTGGTGGTAGTCAAAAAGGAGGAAACAGGGAACAGGAGATTTCTACAATTTCTAGAAACTTAAAAGCACTAGCAAAAGAATTAAGTGTGCCTGTAATTGCATTATCTCAGCTTTCGCGTGCGGTTGAAACACGTGGTGGAAGTAAAAGACCAATTCTTTCGGATTTGAGGGAATCTGGAGCGATCGAGCAAGATGCCGATATTGTATCGTTCATTTATAGACCTGAGTATTATAAAATTGAGGAATGGGATGATGAAGAACGTACTCCGACTCAAGGTCAAGCAGAATTTATTGTAGCAAAACACCGTAATGGTGGTCTAGAAAATATTAGATTGAAGTTTATCGGTAACCAAGGTAAGTTCGATAACCTCGATGATTTTGACTCTCCGTTCGAATTCCAGTCTAAAATGAATGCAAATGAAGAGAATCCGTTTGCCACCAAAAACTTACCAAGTGCAGATGATGCTTTTGGTAGTAGTATGAATAGTAGTCCTGATTTAGATGAGGATAATGATGTTCCATTCTAAAGTAAAACATAATTGTAACTTTGAAAGTCTCCCATTTGGGGGGCTTTTTTGTTTTAAAACCAATTGGTTTTCGGTAAATACAATTATCATAATTACAATAGCTTTAACGGCACCATAAATATTGCTCCAAAGAATTTACTATATCTTTGGGTGAATACATTGATAATACTTTATGTCCAAATTAATAACATCAGTCTTCTTTCTTCTACTTTCGGTACAACTTTTCGCATCATCGATTTTGATTCCGATGGATGCCGATACTCAAAAAAATCATTTAAAAGCATACGGTATTACGTATTGGGTTTTGGCAAAGCAGCAAAAAGTACAATGGCTATTGAATTATAGGGGAGGATCTTTTTTACTTCCGGATGGGGAAAGCATTAGAAAAGAATGTCAAATTAGGGGAGTAAGTTTTGAAATTTTATCTGATGCACAAGCAAACGGAATTTTAGATGAAATAAGTAGTCCTTCTGTGAATCAAGATGCTGTAATACTAGAAAAAGCTCCGCGAATTGCAGTGTATTCTCCACAAGATAAACAACCTTGGGATGATGCCGTAACTATGGCATTGACGTATGCTGAAATTCCGTATACCACTATTTATGATGAAGAAGTATTGGGAGATAAGTTAGCATTGTATGATTGGCTTCACTTACATCACGAAGATTTTACGGGGCAATATGGTAAGTTTTATGGGGCATATAGAGCAACGCCTTGGTATATTGAAGGGAAAAAGAATTCTGAAAAGTTAGCAAAGAAATTAGGATTTGATAAGGTGTCTGAAGAAAAAGGAGCAGTAGCGTTAAAAATAAGAAACTATGTTATTGGTGGCGGATTCATGTTTGCTATGTGTTCTGCAACCGATAGTTTTGATATTGCTTTAGCTGCTGACGGTATTGATATTGTAGAACCTATGTTCGATGGTGATGCTTCAGATCCAAATTACCAAGCAAGTTTAGATTATGGTAAAACTTTTGCTTTTACAGACTTTATATTAGAGAGAAGTCCGCTGAAATATGAATTCTCTTCTATCGATATGACGAATAAAAGAGGAAATGTAGCGAAGGAATCAGATTACTTTTCGTTAATGGATTTCTCTGCTAAATGGGATCCGGTGCCTACCATGTTATGTCAAAATCATACTTCTTTGGTAAAAGGTTTTATGGGACAAACAACTGCTTTTACGCGTTCAGAGATAAAACCAACTGTTTTAATCTTGGGCGAAAATAAATTAAACGAAGAAGCAAGATACATTCACGGTATAAAAGGAAAAGGCTTCTTTACATTTTACGGTGGTCATGATCCTGAAGATTACCAACATAGAGTAGGGGACCCAAAAACCGAATTAGAGTTGCACCCAACTTCACCAGGGTATCGTTTGATACTTAATAATGTTTTATTTCCGGCAGCCAGAAAGAAGAAGCAAAAGACCTGATTTTTATTCTTTTTTCAATTGAAATAAAAAAAACCGTAATTAATATGAAAGTATTGATTACGGTTTTTTTCTATAAGGTTTCTTTTTTGGGTCTAGAATACTCCAATAAAGTGACTACCTGCAACATTTACTAATTCCGCACCTTTAGTTACTGCACCTGTTTCTGTTGCTACAACATAGATATTTCCGTTTTGACCAACAGCACCTTGAGTAAGGTAAATTTCGGTTCCTTCAACAACAAAGCCTTGGTATTGAAATAGGTAGAAATCTGGATCATAAGGAATGTCATTAATTTTAACTGCAGTCTTGGCATTTAAATCTACTAAGGCGAAAAAACCTTGTGCACCAGCAACACCATCAGCAGAACCGTCATGACGATAAGCTAATACCCCTTTGCCATTTGCAGTTGGTCTCCATGCTAAAATATATGCACCTTCTACACCTAAAGCATCGTCTAAATTGAAATCGTAAGTATTATCATATTCATTATCTGAATCAATTTTTAAAATATGAGAACCTTCTGGGTCACTTTGGTTTGCTTGATAAACACTACCGTTGTATTCGAAAGAATTAATACTTCGGTAGCCGTTCGTATTTCCATGACCAACTGTAGATGTAATTACTGAAGGATTAAGTAGAGAAGGGTAGTCTAAAACAATGGTTTTAGAACCTAAAATCTCAAAATCGCTATCACTTTCAGCGGTAGAAGGATCAACTTTGCTTAAACGAGCACCAATATATAATTTGTTTCCTGCAGCATTTAAAGTTGGCATATCAATTCTAGAGATATAATAACCGGCCGCTTCTTCCTCTGTGCTTAAAGGTACACTATGCTCTTGAAATTCTTTAATTGAAGAATTTACCAAATCTAAAGTTACCACACCAATAGTAGCCTCGGTACGAGTGTAGGTATCATTCTCGTCAAATTCATTTTCATTGTTTACATAAACGGCAGCACCGGTTTTATCTCCGTCGAATAATTTTATCCATCGTGGGGCTGTACCTACATATGGGGCTATACTAACTTCTGATCCAGATGGTGTAAAAGTTTGTCCGCCTTCAACGGTATACTTAGTATAATTACCACCAGTATCACCAGCGTAGCTAATATTGAAAATAGTATTACCATCTTCAGAAGATTGTAATCTTGCTGTTCTGTTAGACGGTGCAATAAAACCATTTTTAAAAGGCTCAATAGAAACAGTAGGGTCTTTAGCATCAACACTAGTTACTGCGTAAATTAAAGTTCCACCATTACCATCACCTGGATCTTCTCCCATTTTAGCTCCCGCAACAGTAATCCATCTAGGCTCTTCCGGTTCAACAGTATCTGGTTCTTCTGTATCTGTTTCTGGTACTACTACAGTATCGTCTTCATTACTGCAGGCGGTCATAAGACCAGCGGTAAATATAATTGCAGCAAAGGTTTTTAGATTTAGAAACGTTCTTTTCATTTTTAGTATTAATTAAAAGATTAAAATTTATTTATTGCGTAATTCAGTTTTAGGTAAAAAGCTCTTCCTGGTTTTTGAACAGAAAGATTATCGTAAACGGGTTCGTCGAATATATTTTTAATATCAAAACTTACTGTAACTCTGTTATTTGGAAATGCATAGCTAAGTCCGAAATCTTGTGATATTTGTTGGGGAACGGCAAAAAACTCATTACCAACGGTGTTGCTGCCTTGAGCAGTTAGGAAAGAAAATTCATCGGTGAAGTACACATTGTAAAATGCATTAAGTCTAGACTTTTTCTGTATTAAATCTTTGAAAGAATAGCGTAAACCGCCATTCATGGTAAAAAACGGCGTATTAGGCACATCGATTTCTATTCCTTGATTTTCAATTTTTAAATCAAATCGAGAAATATTGAAATTCAAGCCAAAATTGTTGTCGTAAGAGTAATTTAGTTGCGCATCAAAACCTTTAGATGTACCACTACCTTGGTTTACATATACAATTAATTCATCATCAACATTCAAAGATGTTTCAATAGGTAGACCAATTCTGTCTTTTATGTTACGGGTGAAAACATTGGTAGATATCGTAAAAGCATGTTTTTTAATATTGAAATTTCCAAATCTGAATCCTAAGTTGAAGTTCTCACTGCTTTCTGGATCAATACTTGAATTGGCTACCACGTTATCTCCATCATTACCGAAAATCTCAGTTTCGTCTGGTAATCTAATTGCTTTTTCTGCGGATGCTAATAAGGTGATACTAGGTACAATTTCGTAAGAAGCAGCAAAACCATAGCCATCATAATTTTTATTGCTGCTGACTACTTCATCTACTACCACATCATTTCCGTCAGCGTCAGATTCAATAGCAGGATCAATACTAGTAGATTTCTGTTGGTAATGTTTGCCAAATAAACTTGCCTTTAATTTTTCATCAAAAGCGGTTAACTCGTAGGTTAAGGAATATATGTTCTTTTTCAATTCTCTTGTGCCTAAAAAAGTGTTTTCTAATACAGATCTTAAGGCATCGCTATCTTCTCGGTCGATTCCGCTATACACATGATTTATCGATACACTATGATGGTCGTTTATGGCATAAGAAACACCACTTCTTATAGAGGCTACATTTCTTTTTATTTTAGCAAGTGTAGGTCCTCCTTCTTGTTGAGACCTCCAGGTATATTGGTATTCATTTCCCCTAAAATCAACTGCTCTTTCTCCGTTCCAACTATATGCCCAAGAAACAGTGTCATTTACCGCACGGTTTCTTTTTCCGTATAGACCATTTATGTTCACATCAAGCCCTTTTGTGAAAAGATCTTTCTTTTGATAGTTGATACTTCCTAATAAAGCATCAGATTCTAAAAACCTATCCTTATATGGGGTTATGGTCATAAAAGCTCCATGCTGTACTTCTTTATAATCATCTGATCCAGTGACACCAATAAAAAATTGGTCAGCCCATTTTACATCGGTAAAACCTATTTCTGCTCTACCACCAGTAGATCTGTAAGCATCATTGAATCTTCTTGCGGTTATAGGAGTTTGTACCCCGCCTAAGCCGGTAATAACAACACTTCTTCCCGATACCTTATAATCATTATCAGAGTAGTTGTGAAAAAGAGATGCTTTAACCGTTAACCCTGATTTATCAGAACGATACAAGCCATTTACACTGGCTTGAGTCGTATTGAATGATCCGTAGGATACCGACGCATTAAAATTCGTTTTTGCATCATTGTGGAGTACTATATTAATAGCTCCACCCAACGCATCGTCGGCTAAATAACCAGGTACCACGCCTTTATAAACTTCAATGTTTTTAATCATTGAAGGTGGTATACTATTTAGATTGAATGAATTACCGTAAGTTGAAATGGGAATTCCATCTATAAATATACGTACCGAGTTACCAGATAATCCGTTTAAACTATAGGTTACCTCTGAACCTAAACCGCCATTTTGACGAATTTTTACCCCAACAGTAGTATTCAGTAGTTCGTTGGTTTGTATATTTCTAAGGCTAGCTTCTTCTGTTTTTATTGCGCTGACAGCAAAACCTTTTGTTTCTAGTTTTGTTTCATGCGATTTACCGTTGATGGTAACTTCATCTAAATTCTCTGTAGATTCTTGTAGGGTAAAATCAAGATTGACTTTATTGTTACTTTCCGATATTTCAAAAGGTATTGAACGAGTTCCATAACCAACGAATGAAACTATCAGGTTGTATTTTCCTTTTGGAACATTTTTGATAGTGTAGAAGCCATTATCATTAGTAAGAACGCCAAGTTTTAGTCCCTCAACCAATACACTTGCAAATGGTAAAGAATCGCCAGATGTATCTTTTACGGTACCCGAAACTGTTCCTGAAATTTGCTGTCCTTGAACAAATAAGAACATGAAGAAAAGTACAGCAGTGAAGATTTTTTTCATTTGATTTAAAATAGCTACTAATCTTTATTAAGATTAAGTCTAAATAAATTAGTTTTGCAAATCTAAAGCAGGAATGAGAAGGCAAGTACCGAGAAAGGAATTTAAACATACGCAAAAGGAAGTATTGAATTGGGAGAGGAAAAGTATATAAATACCGAGTTGTTACGAAAAGAATTGCGAGTAGGTGAGCTGTTTAAAAACGGATTCATTAATAACTCAGTTCAGTTCAATGAAGTAGAAGTGACCACTAAGGATAATAACTCTTTTATTAGAGGTGCAGACTTTTCTAATCTGGACCTAATTCATCAGTTCAATTCAGAAATTTGTGTAACAAGCGACAAACATTTAATAAAACTTCATTTTTCTCTAGAGGGAACTTATTGTTATCAACCACTTAGACATATTAAATATTTAGTTCAAATTCCAGAAAATCACTGTAATATGTTTTACTACCCAACAACTGAGGGTAGAGATATATTTTTTAAAGGAAATGCTAAGTTATTTGAGATTTATGTTAAACCTAGTTTGCTTCAAAGCCTACTGGGAACTGAATTTGAAAGTTCTTTTGAAAAATTAAAAGCAGCAATATCTAACTCAAATTCTTTTGTATTATGGGATAAAAGTAAATTTATCCCTCCTCAAATTCGGAGTAAAATAAATGAGATAATTCAATGCCCTTATAAAGGAGAGATTAGAAAAACATATTTAGAAAGTAAATTGACGGTTTTAATGATAGATTTTCTGTTAGGTAGACAAACTTCTAAGCTTTCTAAGACTAATATAAAATTATTGAATTCAGATTATTTGGCAATTGTAAGGGTAGAAGCTCACATTAGAAATAACTTAAAGGAGCCATTGAAAATTTTAGATTTAGCGAACGTAGCAGGTTTTAATGCCACCAAGTTGAAAAGAGATTTTAAAAAAATATATGGGGTAACGCTGTTTAAATATATTACAGCAATACGTATGGAGCTTGCTAAGAGTTTAATAACCCAAGATGGGGCAACCATTGCATATGCGGCATATGAAGTAGGTTATGCAAATCCGCAGCATTTTACCACTGCTTTTAAAAGAACTATGGGGTATGTGCCAAGTGAGTTAAAACCTGCAGTACAATAATTGGGGATAATTACATTATTTAATCAGCATTTTTAATATGTGCTCGACTCCATTTTCGTCATTACTTAACGTACTGTATTTAGCAACTTTTTTTACATTGGGTTGGGCGTTTTTCATAGCGAATCCGAAATTTGATAATGCCAACGTATCCAGGAAATCATAAAATATTAAACAATATTTTATTTCCTGCCTAGAAAAAAGAAACAGAATACTTAGTCTGTTTTGTTGTCTGTTTGAGAACTGTAGGTACTTTCAAATATCTTATCCGCATTTGCAGATTCAAAACCATCCCTCCTTCTAGTAGGCTCGTTTTCATTTGTAGATTTTGGATACGGTAATCGTTCGGCAAACTCCACATAACTACCAGATATTTCTAAGTGTTCACCATCTTTAAAAATTGCATCTATCATTTTAGCTACCGAACTCGTTTGTTTTAGTAAACCATCAGCACTTGTTTTAATGATTCCGCCAGCCGTATTTAAGGAGATACCAATTTTTGCCAAAAACTTATTAAAGCTTTCTAGTGAATTATATGGCTGTTTTAAATCGTGGACGCTTATAGTGTAATGGTTTAAATAATATCTATTGTACAATACCCAAGCAGCATACTCACTAATTTTTTGAAGCTCTTGATAATCGGTAATTGTAGGGAGGTCCCAGAGTGGCTTATAAAAAAAGTTTCCAACAGACTCTACATTGTTTAAATCAATGCTATCTACGGGGTCTTGGAGAATGTCTTTAGTATATTTATTTAATATAGTTTTTGCTTTTTCAGGTAAATCATTTACCCTTAATTCACTTATAAAAATGCGTGGATATTTAGGTGATGGGGGTGCGTACCAATAGGCATTCAACTTTTTTTCTTTAAAATAATAATAGTCTTTTTTTACATAACCATAATGTAAAAAAAGCTTTTCGAAAGAGGTTATACCTAAATTTGGAACTCCAAGAGTTCTAAAAGCAATATGGTCGTTTACTATTTCATCTTCTGAACTTATAATTGCATGTAACAGTAACGCATCTATCACTTTTTGAACATCTGTAACAGATTGTTTGTAGGGAGTAAATAGTGCTCCCATTACGCTATCTAGTTTTGTGTCATCAGTAAAATCCATAGTTAACTATTTAATTTTCTTTAAAGTTACAATTGTTTCTAGACTAGCTATTAAATATATTTTTGAAATCATGCCTATTATTCTTTGGTTGTGGGTATGTCTCGGTACAAATTGAAAAATTATAATAGTAGTTAATTGATTTAAGTATGGGGTATAAAGCTGTTTTGAATACAACGTGTCAATAATACTGTATACATAGTTAGTTTTTAGAACTGTGTTATAATCAAAAATTTTTTACAATTTAATTTGAGATTTTATGAGCTCTTTTAAAATACGTTCAACACCTAAATTATCGTTACTTGTTGTGCTATATGTAGCTACTTCTTTTACATTGGGATGGGCATTTTCCATAGCGAATCCGAAATCTGATAATGCCAGCATTTCAAGGTCATTATTATAGTCGCCAAAGACCATTACTTCATCAGGCTTTAAGTTATAGCTTTCCATAACTTTGGTTAAGGCGTATCCTTTATGTGCATTCATGTTAGAAATATCCAGCCAATTTTCTCCAGATACTTTTACCTTTAATACACTTTCAAAATGTTTCACAAACGGATAGATATATTGCTCACTACTTTCGAAATGATAAATAGCAATTTTGATGACTTCAGAATTAAAAGCTGAAAGATTTTCAATTATTTCAAACTGGGTATAATACTCGCCAAGCTTGTTTACAAACTCATTAGATTTTCCAGTTAAATAAGCTTTATGTTTACCACAAAGTACGGGGTGTATATTCGGTATTTGGTTTAAAGTATTAAGAATTTCTTGTACATGATTTTTATCAAGGGGAGTAGCCAGAATTTCAATATTCTGCTTCATAGCAAAACCACCGTTTTCTGCAATTACAATGATATCATCTTTGATGGAATCTAATTTGTCTATAATACTATTGTACTGTCTACCGCTCGCAGCAACAAAAGTGATACCTTGAGATTTTAACCCTTTAAAAAGTTCAAAGAATTGATCGCTGACCTGGTGGTTAGAGTTTAACAAGGTGCCGTCCATATCAGAAACAACCATTTTAATCTTCGATAAATCCATGTATTACTATTTTTCTGTAAAGATATTTCAACGAAGTTTAGCAACGTAGCTAAAGAGCAAAGTTTTACCTTTATTTAATAATATTTGGCAAATGAAATTATATCAAAAAGAAGTTAGCTTAAGGGCGTATTCAAGAGGTTTTCATATTATTACTGATGACTTACTTGCGAGATTACCAGAAATCAAAGAAATTGAGCAAGGTTTTCTGCAAGTGTTTATTAAACATACTTCTGCCAGTTTAACCATAAATGAAAATGCGGACCCAACAGTTAGAGATGACTTTGAGTCTCATATGAATATTCTAGTTCCTGAGAATGCACCTTATTATAGACATGACTATGAAGGTTCAGATGATATGCCTGCGCATATTAAGGCATCTTTAATGGGGGCTTCAGTACAAGTACCTGTTACCAAAGGCAAATTGAATATGGGTATATGGCAGGGTATTTATCTATGTGAGCATAGAAATTATGCAACGGGTAGAAATATAGTTTTGACGTTGTGGGGAAATTGAATTATCACTAAATTGAATTAAAGCAAAATAATATGACGACAGAAGAAACTATTTTAAATAAAATCCAAATCCTTATTACCAATCATTTCGAAACTCCTGAAATGGCATTTAATTTTTTTGATGAGGATAATGACCAGAAACTTACAAAAGGAGAGATAGTCAAGCTCTTGAAGCAGGCTGAAATAAGCGGATTTATAAGAGGTCTTGTGGGATCAAAGCTTATAGAGGGTTATGATAAGAATAACGATGAACTAATAGATTGGGTAGAATTTAAGGCGGCTATAGCTAAAATTAAAAAATCCGATTCGTGAGAATCGGATTTTTCAAAAAGTGAGATTGTTATTAATTTATTTTACCTGATCTACAACTGCCTTGAAGGCATCTGGGTGGTTCATCGCTAAATCTGCAAGAACTTTTCTGTTAAGTTCTATATTTCCAGCTTTTACTTTTCCCATAAATTGAGAGTAGGACATTCCGTGTTGTCTGGCACCTGCATTAATACGGGTAATCCATAATGAACGAAAAGTTCTTTTCTTGTTTCTACGGTCTCTGTAAGCATATAACATTGCTTTTTCAACCGCATTCTTGGCTACTGTCCAAACGTTTTTACGTCTTCCAAAGTAACCTTTGGCTTGCTTCATTACCTTTTTTCTTCTGGCTCTTGAAGCTACTGCATTTACTGATCTTGGCATTTTTTTCTAATTTTTTTGTAGTAGGCGTCCTTTTAATTTAAGAAACTTTTAAAGCCTAACTCCATGGTTAATAATTTTACCTTCTAAAGAACTTGAATTACTTTAAACGTAATTGTTCTTTAATGCTGTTAACATCTGCTTGATGAACTAAACCATCATGTGTTAACTTAAGCTTACGCTTTTTAGACTTCTTTGTAAGAATGTGACTCTTAAAAGCGTGCTTTCTTTTAATTTTACCTGTACCTGTAAGCTTAAAACGCTTCTTAGCACTGGATTTTGTTTTTTGTTTAGGCATTTTCTCCTAGTTTATATATATTAATCTCACTTTTCATGCTAAACGCTGCTCACAAATGTAGGCAGCGTTTAGTATTTTATAAATGCATTCGGTCGCTGAGCGAAGCCGATGTATTATTTTATTTACTCTTAGTCTTAGGGGCGATGAACATAGTCATACGCTTTCCTTCTAGCTTAGGCATTTGTTCTACCTTTCCTAATTCTTCTAACTCAGAGGCTAATTTTAATAATAAAATTTCACCTTGATCTTTGTAGACGATAGAACGACCTTTAAAAAATACGTATGCCTTTAATTTAGCACCTTCTTGAAGGAACTTTTCAGCATGTTTCTTTTTAAAGTCATAATCATGGTCATCTGTCTGAGGTCCAAATCTTATTTCTTTGACAACAACCTTAGAAGCTTTCGCTTTCATGGCCTTGTCTCTCTTCTTCTGCTCGTATAAAAACTTTTTATACTCCATTATTTTACAAACAGGAGGGTCTGCTTTTGGGGATATCTCCACCAAATCCAAACCTAATTCTTCTGCTTTCTCAAGAGCCTGAGGAAAAGGATATACACCTACTTCTACATTGTCACCTACCAACCTAACATTTGGGGCCGTTATCTTTTCATTGATATTGTGGGGATTCTTATTTTCCCTTCTAGGTTGTGGTCGAAATCTTTTACGTATTGCTATGACTAAATAATTTTAATTAAACTTTTATTCTTTAAACGTCTTTAAGGTACTCTTTATTTCTTTGTTGACCAAGTCTGTAAACATAGTAACGTCTATCGCTCCTAAGTCTTCACCTCCATGTTTACGCACAGAAATAGTGTTTGCAACTTCATCATTGTCCCCTACGATTAGCATAAATGGTACTTTACTCATTTCTGCTTCACGTATTTTCTTACCTATAGTCTCGTTTCTACTATCGATAAGAGCGCGAATTTCGTTATTTTCTAGGGATTTTAAAACTTTTTCAGCATATTTTTCATGTTTTTCGCTAACAGGAAGAATAATAGCTTGTTCAGGGGTCAACCATAATGGGAAATTGCCACCCGTGTGTTCTATTAATAATGCTATAAACCGTTCCATACTACCAAATGGTGCGCGGTGTATCATAACAGGTCTGTGAAGCTCATTGTCACTACCTTTATAGGTTAATTCGAACCTTTCTGGTAGGTTGTAATCTACCTGAATCGTACCCAATTGCCATTGTCTACCCAAGGCATCTTTCACCATGAAATCTAACTTAGGGCCATAAAAAGCAGCTTCACCACTTTCTATAACATAATTAAGTCCTTTTTCTTTGGCAGCATTAATAATTGCTTGCTCTGCCTTTTCCCAGTTTTCTACCGATCCAATATATTTTTCTGGAGTATCTAAATCACGTACCGATACTTGAGCTGTGAAATCTTCAAATCCTAAAGACCCAAGTACATATAATGATAGATCTATCACTTCTTTGAACTCCTCGTCTAATTGTTCTGGTGTACAAAAAATATGTGCGTCATCTTGAGTAAATCCTCTAACCCTGGTTAGTCCGTGCAACTCACCACTTTGCTCATATCTATATACGGTACCAAATTCGGCAAATCTTTTAGGTAATTCTTTATAGCTAAATGGTTTGGCGTTGTAAATTTCACAGTGATGTGGGCAGTTCATTGGTTTCAGCAAAAATTCCTCATCTTCTTTTGGCGTACGAATTGGTTGAAAGCTGTCTGCTCCATATTTTTCATAATGACCAGAGGTAACATATAGTTCCTTTTGACCAATATGAGGTGTAACCACCATTTCATAACCAGCTTTCTTTTGTGCCTTTTTTAAGAATTGCTCTAAACGTTCTCTTAGAGCGGCACCTTTAGGTAGCCATAACGGTAAACCTTGCCCTACCTTTTGAGAGAAAGTAAATAACTCTAATTCTTTGCCTAATTTTCTATGGTCGCGTTTTTTAGCTTCTTCTAAAAGCTCTAAATATTCGGTCAGTTCTTTTTGCTTCGGAAATGATATACCATATATACGTGTAAGTTGGGTATTATTTTCGTTTCCTCTCCAGTATGCTCCGGCAACACTTAATATCTTAATTGCTTTAACAATACCGGTATTTGGTATATGCCCACCGCGACATAAATCTGTAAAAGAATCATGATCACAAAAAGTAATCGTTCCATCTTCAAGATTTTCTATCAATTCTACCTTGTACTCATTGCCTTGATTTTTATAAAATGTAAGAGCATCAGCTTTTGAAACATCTCTCATTTTATAATCATGCTTACCTCTTGCAATTTCTAAAGCTTTCTTTTCGATGGATGGAAAATCTTTATCAGAAATAGAACCTGTAGGAAGTTCTACGTCATAATAGAATCCATTATCAATAGCCGGACCAATAGTTAGTTTTACCCCTGGGTATAATTCTTCTATAGCTTGAGCTACAATATGTGAAGTAGAATGCCAAAAAGCGGTTTTACCTTCCTTATCATTCCACGTGTACAACACTAAGCTACCATCGGTTTCTAGTGAAGTTACGGTTTCAACAATAGTGCTGTTGAATTTTGCTGAAATAACATTACGAGCTAAACCCTCGCTTATGCTTTTTGCAACCTCCATAGGGGTTGTTCCTTTTTCAAATTCCTTAACCGATCCATCGGGAAGTGTAATTTTAATCATTTGCTATTCATATTATAGGGTAGCAAAGATAATATGAACTATTCACCTCTACAATATAATGATGTTATGTTTTGATCAGATGTTTAATAGTTAGTATAATGTACTCTGTTTAGTTCAATGCTTTTATAGGGAATTGGCTGTATTCTGTATTGATTAGACGGTAAGTGTTTAGCGTCATCAACTATTGTTGTATTTATTTTCTTGTTAAATGCTATGAGGTATTTTTTTTATTTTACAGCTAATTGGTTATGGAATAGAATGTTGCGGAAATACATTAAAAAACTTTGTTTATTTTATTTAAAAAAGTGTTGTGTAGTTAAGAATAGTGTGTACATTTGCACCCCGCAAACG
>NZ_JBGQOO010000022.1:0-14807 GCF_052119685.1 Maribacter spongiicola
TGGTTGTTCGTTGATGGTTGTTCGTTGATGGTTGTTCGTTGATGGTTGTTCGTTGATGGTTGTTCGTTGATGGTTGTATTAAAAAAGTTCATTTTTTCTTTAGAAAAAACGAACTTTTTTAGGCTAAAGGCTAAAGAAGATTGTTGGAACGCGAAGCGTTTCCGAATCAATTAAGCAGTACTTAATACTTAATACATTTTACTTAATACTTTTTTATCTAAAAACTGAACACTGAAAACTGCTACTGTAACACTGCCAACTGAAAACTAAAATGACTGTAACTAAAAAGAGTCCGGTCAGTGAAGATCAGACTCTTTTACGAGAACACTATATGAAAATGAAAATTTTTAATTCGTTTTTAATAACACTGTAAATATATATATCATTCAGGGTTCTTTGAAACTATTGTTGCCACACTAGAGAATTTTGTGGTGAACTGCTTAAAAAATGTGGTATTGTATTTAAAAGGTTAAAATTTCGCCCTTTTTATCGAATAGAAGCTATTATTTCTTTCAACAGTGTGTTGAATTGCTCGTCGGTCTGTTCTTTTAATCCGGTTCTGACTACCACAAGATCTTTTGAAGGTATTATAAAGATACGTTGTCCTTGAAATCCGTTTACAGAATATAAGTCGGTAGGAATGTCTTCATATTTACCTTCCGCATTTAACCAAAAATGTGCGCCGTAGGTTCCGTTAGAATTGATTGTAGGTTTTGCTACATAATCTGACCAAGATTCTGAAAAGATGCGTTCACCATTCCAATCTCCCTTATTCAAGTATAACAATCCGAATTTAGCCCAATCTCTCGTTGTTGCCCAACCATAAGATGATAGAATATAGTTGCCAGATAAATCGGTTTCTAATAACATCGAATTCATTCCAATCTTATCGATCAATTCTTTGTAGGGAAAATCTAAATATTCTTGATGTGTAGCGAACTGCTCTCTTAGAATTCCAGAAAGCAGGTTAGTGGTGCCAGAAGAATAATTCCACACTTCTGTAGGTTCGGCTATTACCTTTTTAAATCGCTGCGCTAAAGTCATATCAGAATCTAAAAATAGCATTTGGGTAACATCAGATATTTTAAAATAGTTCTCGTCCCATTCCAATCCGCTTTGCATACGTAATAGGTTATTAAGGGTAATATCGAGCTTGTGGTTCTTCATGCTCATTTCCTTAGCAAATGGCTTAAATTCCATATCGATTTCATCTTGGTACTCCAAAATACCATAAAGCGTAGCCAAGATACTTTTGGTCATTGACCACCCAAGAATTTTTGTATCCTTCGAAAATCCGCGTATGTAACGTTCCCCAATAATTTGATTTTTATGAACCACCAAAAGAGATCTTGTTTTTTGTTCAGGGTCTTTAAAAGCATTTTCAAATGCTACTTCTAATTTATCATAGGCTACATTTTCTAGTACCGTATCGACAACACCGTTATTTCCATAAGGAAAAGGCAATGAATCTTGCACTTTAAATCTATTGGGGACAATGTCGAAATTGTGTTTAGAAAATTCTTTGTTAGTAAGTACGGCTCCAAGTCCTTCTTTATAAACCGCTGTTCTTGGCATAAGTCCATAAACGATTGCCGTAGCGGATTTACTATCTTTCGACACTTCAGAATCTGCCAAGTTGATCAATGGCATCTCATTATCATTCAATGTAATATTTATAGCATCTCTATCAGCAATAAATACCGTAGAAGCCATGTTTTTAGAAGCATAACCAGATATTAGATTAAGTTTAGGATAGTTGAAATATGCCGCGGCAATGATACCTACTAAGGCAATGCCTAAAAGCAGTTTTGTTTTCTTCATTCTTAATGTGTTCTTGATAAGATTAAAATGTGTTGATATCTTAAGTTAAGATAGATTTCTTTTTTGCCGTAATTAGTTCACTTTCTCCCACGTTTTATCCGAGGTAAGCTTAAAGCTTCCTACATGATTAAAATTGCATTCTTGAGGAAGTATAAGCGATAAGAACGTGCTTTCATCTTTAGCTTTATACAAATGATATACCTTACCTACAATGGGTTCAAAATTGAATTTTGCGCTGTATACCAAATTGTTGTATTCAAAATTTGCCATCAGTTTCTTGTACGTTTCTTGAAGTGCTTCATATTCTGCCTTAAACTGATTATTAGCACTTACAATATGTGTGTTCTTCCAAGAAGTTACGTCTGGCGGAGTAATTTTTGGTGCTGATACTCCGGTTGCAAAAGGGGATAGTTTTCCGTGATACTCTTGGGTATCTTCATTGAAAACTACATTATCTGGTTTTTTTTCTTTTTTCATAGCGATACAAATTTAAAGAAAAGCCTGCATTTATCACTTGCAAGATTATAGGGGTATAGGTATCTTCCATTTTTCAATTCCGAATTCAACAAAACATCCTAATTCTAATGGCTTTTAAATCTGTCTTCTACTCCCTACTATTATGTGCCATTGTATCGTGTAACACAGAAAAACGTTCAAAAGAAGTGGTGCTTTATGAAAATTATTGTGCCAGCTGCCACATGGCACCGAATATCAATGATTTACCAAAAGATATATGGCGAGATAATATACTACCAGATATGGGTGCTCGATTAGGAATTATTACACCAGATAAACACCCCTATTATAAGCTTTCTTTCGATGAACAGGCAGCTATTATAAAATCTGGAATATACCCAGGTAAACCATTAATTAATGAACAAGACTGGCAACTATTGGTCGATTACATTATTAGTTTGGCGCCAGATAGCGTAGTCAACAATCCGCTGAAAATTGAAAACGATAAGCTTTCACAATTTAATACCAAACCAGTAGCTTTAGATAGTATTAAGGGTAATTTGTATACCTTTTTAAAGATCGATACGACTCTTAATCAAGTACTTACAGGAAACAGGAGAGGGGTTTTAAGTAGCTACGATTTAAATACTGGCGAAAATAGGTATTTGGGTAATACTGATTTAGCTATTACCGATGCACGACTAATTGGCGATAGTATTTTTGTTACGACTATGGGTTTAATGGATCCTTTTGAAATACCAAGGGGAAAAACCATTCTCAAAAGTGGAAGTGCAACCGCTGTTCTACAAGATTCGTTACATAGACCTGTACATACCTTGTATATCGATTTAAATAATAACGGAAAAGAAGAAATTATTATAAGCGAATTCGGTAACCTTAAAGGTAAACTTACACTACTTGAAAAAGACAAATACGGATTCTATAAAAACACAACATTACTTAATGTATCTGGTACCATAAGAGTTATCGCTAAGGATATGAATGCAGATGGTCAAGAAGATTTAGTGGTTATGGCAGCACAGGGCGATGAAGCGATGTATATATTATACCAAAAAGAAAATTTGACTTTTGAGGTTGAAAAAGTGATTCGCTTTAGTCCCGTATACGGCTCTAGTTGGTTTGAGCTGGTGGACTATAATGGCGATGGTTTCGACGATATTATAACTGTCAACGGTGATAATGCAGATAAATCTATATTTCATAAACCTTACCACGGCATGCGAATTCATATAAATGATGGTAACAATAAATTTACAGAAACATTTTTCTTCCCATTAAACGGTGCTACCAGAGTTATTGCCAATGATTTTGATGAAGACGGTGATATAGATATTGCGCTGTTAGCGTCTTTTCCTGATTATGAAAAGCACCCAGATTATAATTTTGTTTATTTAAAGAACGAGGATAGTGACAATTATTCTTTTAAATCTGAGCATTTTTCAGATATTAATATGGGCAGATGGTTTTTGATGGATGCTGCCGATATTGACGGTGATGGCGATAAAGATATTGTGCTTAGTGCTTTAAATTATTCTTTTACTAAGGTGCCTAAAGACATCAAAAAAGCTTGGGACGAAAGTTATACCGACCTTTTAATTTTAGAAAATAAACTACATTAGTAGTTATGATAAAAAGGGTGTCCATTTTTTTTCTGCTACTAATAGCTTTTGGCTGTTCAGATAAATCTTTGGATAAAAAATATAAGTGGGTTCCTTTACAAGTAACTGCAACTGCATATAATTCGGTTCCCAACCAAACATCATACGAGCATCCTGCAATTACTGCTTGGGGAGATTCTATTAAACCGGGTCAAAAATGGATTGCGGTATCCAGAGACCTATTAAAAAAAGGCCTTGCATATAATACCTTAGTAAAAATCGACACTTTTGAAGGTATCTATATCGTAAAAGATAAAATGCATTCGCGTTGGCGCAACCGTATAGATATTTATATGGGTGAGAATATTAACCAAGCGAAAGAATGGGGAAGAAAAAAAATCACCATTTCATATGCCGTTGAAAAAGATAGTTTACAAATTGTTGAATGATGAAAAAACGTGTACTTTATTTTATTCTGTGTCTGGTATTAATATCGTGTTCATCTACCAAAACAATTGTAGAACACCCAATTACCTTTAATGAAGAACGAAAAATACTGACACTAGAATATTTGCAGAATAGATACGGATTAGATCAAGATTCCCCTAAAATTGAGCCTAAAATGATTGTTTTACATTGGACGGTCATTCCAACATTTCAAAAATCGTTTGAAGCTTTTGATCCGGTTACGTTACCCAATTGGCGACCAGATATTAAAAATGTAAGTGGACTAAATGTCTCTTCTCAATTTATGGTCGATAGAGATGGTACTATTTATCAATTATTACCAGAAACTACTATGGCGCGACATGTCATTGGTTTAAATCATTGCGCAATCGGAGTGGAGAATGTTGGTGGTACAGAAGAATTGCCATTAACAAAAGCACAATTGAAATCTAATATTTGGTTGGTTAAGTATTTAAAAGATAAATATGATATCGAATACTTAATCGGGCATTATGAATACACCCTTTTTGAAAATCACCCTTTATGGTTAGAGACCGATGAGGGCTACAGAACTGTAAAAACAGATCCAGGACCTGAATTTATAGAGAATGTTAGAAAGGCAGTGAAAAATTTGAACTTTAAAGAACTTCCCAACAAACAATAGAAAACTATCTAAAGAACAACAGTAAATGAAAAACATATTTCTATCAATATTAAGCTTATGCTCGCTCTCGGTAATAGGGCAATCAGATAATATAACCACCCAATTATATGATACCTACGAGAATTATAAAGAAGGTTCTATAGGTAAACGACGTATTAAAAGAACCGATATTCAACCACTTATCGACAAGCTTTCTGCTAACAGCAAGTTTAAAGTGCATACGGTTGGTAAATCTATTGGTGGCAAAGATTTAAGTCTTATTAGTATTGGAACAGGGGAAACCAATGTCTTTCTCTGGTCTCAAATGCATGGCGATGAACCAACGGCTACACAAGCTATTTTTGATATTCTTAATTTCTTTGATAGTGAAGATTTTAAAGAGGAAAAAGAGTCAATTCTAGCCAATTTAACGGTTCACTTTTTACCAATGTTGAATCCTGATGGTGCAGAGCTTTATCAGCGTAGAAATTTATTGGGTATAGATATTAATAGAGATGCATTGCGTTTGCAGTCTCCTGAATCGCAAACTTTAAAACGTGTACGTGATAGTCTTGATGCCGATTTCGGATTCAATCTTCATGATCAAAGCACGTATTATAATGCGGAACGTACCGAAAAACCTGCTACGATATCTTATTTGGCTCCGGCTTATAATTATGAGAAAGATATCAATGAAACTCGTGGCAACGCCATGAAAATCATTGTATTTATGAATGATATTCTGCAAAAATATGCACCGGGACAAGTTGGTAGATATAATGATGATTTTGAGCCAAGAGCTTTCGGAGATAATATTCAAAAATGGGGTACAAGCACTATTTTAATTGAATCTGGTGGTTATGCTGAAGATGTAGAAAAACAGGAAATCAGAAAACTAAATTATACTTCTATCTTATCTGCAATTTATACTATTGCCCAAAAATCTTATGAGGCTATCGGAATTGAAGAATACGAGAAAATTCCGGAGAACGATAGAAAACTGTTCGATTTGAAAATAGTTAATGCGAGTTATGAACTTATGGATAATACGTACACAATTGATTTAGGCATTCATCAGGTAGAAGTTGATTACCCAGATCACAACTCTTTTTGGTACAGTAGCCGTGTTTTTGATCAAGGAGATTTGTCTACTTATTACGGTTATGAGACATTAGAAGCTACTGGTTATACTATTAAACAAGCAAAAGTTTATCCGAAGAACTTAACGAATTTTGATGAAGTAAAAGCGTTGAATTTTAAAGATGTTTTGAAAAAAGGGTATGGTTATGTACGTGTATCATCAATTCCTTTAAAGAATATCAATTCACCTTTCCCTGTTCATATATTAAGTACAAAATTTATAATTCCTGAATTAAATTTAACTCCAGGTATCAACCCGACCTTCTTTTTAGAAAAAGACGGTGTTACAGAATATGCTGTGATTAACGGATTTTTAGTTGATTTAAAAAAACAAGATATTCATGTACCAAACGGAATGATCTTTAGATAACAAGTTTAGATTTTAAGCATAAAAAAAGGGAAGCAATAGCTTCCCTTTTTAATAGTATTTAATCCTAATGATTATAAGCTATCTTCTGCATCTAAAAGTGCAAAGAACTTATCTAAGTTAGGCAAAATGATAATTTTAGTTCTTCTATTCATCGCCATGTTTTCTTTAGTATCGTTTTCTACCAAAGGTAAGTAGCTACTTCTACCAGAAGCGATAAGTTGAGAAGGATCAACATCATATTCTTTCTGTAATTTACGTACGATCGAAGTTGCACGTTTTACACTTAAATCCCAGTTATCTGTAACCATTGGAGTGTTAATAGTTCTAGAATCTGTATGACCTTCAACCATTACTTCCATACTTGGCTCTGACTTAATTACATCTGCCAATTTTTTCAATATTTTATCAGCTTTGTTACTTACATTATAACTTGCTGTGTTGAATAATAACTCATCTGAGATATTGATCATAACTACAGTTTTATCAATACTTACATCGATATCTTCACCTTCATCAGAAATTGATTGCTTCAATTTGTAAGAAACAGCCAAGTTCATAGAATCTTGTAACGTCTTAGCACCTGCTAATTTTGCTGGATCTACATTTTTCAATGTATTTCTCATCTTAGCTTTTGTATTATTGCTCATAACCGTAACATCATCAACACTAGTGAACTGACTATCGTTCATCTCTTTTAATGAGTTGATTTTTGAATTGTACTCTTCAACACGAGCTTCAATTCTGGTCATTTGACCTTGTAGCTCTTCTTTCTCAACCTGGGTCTTTTGTAATGCACTTTGTGTTTGAGATAAGTTATCTTCTAAAGCAACATATTTCTTTTTAGAAACACATGAAGTTAAAAGTGCTATCGATAAAATAGTAACTAAGGATACTCTTTTCATTTTGTTCTCTTTTAATTAATATTAGTGTAATCGGTTTTATATACGGCACAAATCGATAAACGGATGTTTAAACCTTTACGCAAATACCCTTCGCGCTGAAACGTTATTGCTCAACAAAATGATTATCAATAGGTTGTTGTTTTCACTTTAGGCCAAAAAAAAAGAAGCATTTTCATGCTTCTTTCTATATTTTCATCGGTAATTACCTATTCGCAACCACCTGTGAATCCGTTTGCACTGAACTTGGTCTGTACTGCTCCTTGTCTAGAACCTGTGTTGATTTCGATCGCTAAATTGTTTTCGCCACTACCATCTCTTTTAGGGCTACAGTATTCGAATAAATAAAAGCTGTTCGCTCTTTCAGAAACTTTTTCAGAAATATCTCTAAATGTTCTTTCCAGTTCATCTTTATTCTGTGCGAATACACTTGCCGTTTTACCAATAGCAGATAATACTTCGGTATCTATTTCTGCACCTAAACCGATGCTAAAGAATGATATGTTCGCGTTCGCCTCTTTAACTTTTTTCAAAGCAGCGTCTTCTGTAAATCTAGAAGCTTGATCGGTACCATCGGTAAATATAACTACAGATGCCGCACCAATTTTACCACCAGCGGTAGAAACCTTAACTAAGTCTGAAGCAATATCGGTAGATTTAATAACCGCACCATATAAATCGGTCGATGGGTCATTACTGATATCATTGGTAATACCATCAACAGCATCTTTAAGCTCTGCTCTTGAAGTTGTCAATGCATTTAATAAATGTAACTCGTCTTCTCCATCAAACCAATAAATAGCCATTTTTACAGACTCTTGTGGGGTAGATGGCATAACTGCATCTATAAAACTTGTTGAAGCTAACTTCAACTCATCTAAGCTACTGCTTAATACACTGTTACTTAAATCTAATACCAATAAGGTATTGTTAGAAAATATCTGCGAGTTCGGAGAAATACGTGCCGAAGATTCTGACGTAGATATTGTTTTAAAACAATCGTCGTTTCTGCCTTGCTCGTAAATAGTGAATTGATTTGCTGTTAAACCCGGAACCGGATTACCGCCTGTATCAGATACTCTAAAGAAAATAGATACTTTACCTGGTAGGGTGGTATATTGTTCTTGTATAGATAAAACCAATTCTCCTTCTTCAAGTCCTAAACAATCATCAACTTCAGTTCCTTTTCCTAAGCCGTCGCCTGTAATTAAATCTAAGTTTACATCATCATCTGCATTGCCACAAGAAACAAGTAGTGTTAAGATAAATAACACACTAAAGGACTTCAAAAAATTTTTCATATTAATTAATTATAGGTTCAACTAGCAGAACGGACAAAGTTTATTTAAATTATGGGGAATAATAAAATAAATGTTAAAGATTGTTAAAGCGGAAGCTGTTCCTTATCTAAAGTTCTTAAAAGTCCTATATTTCCTTAGGTTTAAGACAAATACACTTTAGAAATATTAGCCTTAATTTTATTACATTAGAAGTTGTAAAAACTAGTATCTATGACCCATGAATTCAAGAAGATTATTAAAGAGTATAGCATTGCTACTTCTGCAAACCTAAAATGCGTTTTGGCAACTGTTGTCGATTTAGATGGTTCTTCGTATCGCAAGCCTGGTGTGCGTATGCTTATTCGTGAAGATGATGTTATGATCGGTGCGGTCAGTGGTGGCTGTGTTGAGAAAGAAGTATTGTTTCAGGCACAATCTGTTTTTAAAAATCAAACCGCAAAACTGATGACCTATGATGGTCGATTTAGATTAGGCTGTGAAGGTATATTATACATTTTGCTAGAATCTTTTTCACCAAGCGAAGTGCTGATAGAAGATTTTAACTCTGTCATTGAAAATCGTGAATCTTTTGAGCTCCGCACCTCATATAAAATGGAATATGGTATTTTGGACGGATATGGTAGCTTTATAAAGCTTAACTCTAGACCCTATGCTTTTAATAAGAACACCAAAGAACAGTCAAAAGCTTTAGTTTTTACCCAATTAATGCAACCTTGTCAACGCCTATTATTAATAGGAGGAGAGCATGATGCTGTTCAATTAGCACATTTCGGATTGAGTATGGGGTGGGAAGTGAATGTTGCCGTAACTCCGAAAGAGAATAAATCAATATCAGATTTTCCTGGTATAGATGCTTTACTAGACTGTGAACCAGAAGATTTTCCTGTTGAAATAATAGACAAGAATACAGCCATTCTTTTAATGACGCATAGCTATGTTAAAGATTTGAAGTATTTAATGATGCTTAAAAATAGTAGTCCGACCTATTTGGGAGTATTAGGACCTATAAAACGCAGAGAGAAATTACTGTCTGAATTGGTAGAACATGATATGGATATTGATTTAGATTTTATAGAAGGTGTTCATGGCCCAGCAGGACTAAATATCGGAGCTGAAACCCCTCAAGAAATAGCCATTTCTATATTGGCTGAAATTTTAACCGTTATTCGTAAAACAAAACCCGTAATGTTGAAAGACAGATTGAAATCGATTCATAATTGAAAACAGAATTAGATATAGCAGTACTAATTATGGCAGCTGGCGCCTCTAGAAGAATGGATGGCATCAAGCAGTTAATGCCTTGGAAAAATTCTAATTTCTTATTAGAAACAATTAAAACTGTTCAAAATACAAAGGCAAAATCATTGTATGTTGTCTTAGGCTCAAACGCAGAATACATTGATAATCAGTGTAGCTTAAAAGAAAAAAATATAAATGTTATCATTAATTCAAATTGGGAAAACGGCTTGGGTGATAGCATTGCACACGGAGTTAAAGTGTTACTTATACAAAGACCAACCTTAGACGGAATCTTAGTTTGCCTTTCTGACCAGCCTTTATTGAGTTTTGAATACTTAAATTCCTTAGTAGTAGAGTTTGTAAAACATCCATCAAAAATCATAGCAACAAACTATGGTAAAAAGGTAGGTGTGCCCGCATTGTTTCCTAAATTGCTGTTTGAAGAGTTGTGTACGTTAAAAGGAGATTTCGGCGCAAAAGAAATTTTGAACAATAAAAGCAATGCTATCATTCCATTAGACGGTGCAGATCAAATTGTCGATGTAGACACAAATTTAGAATACCAGAATCTAATAAACCGAACAAATAACGCGCTTAACACATAACATGATCAACTTAAAATATACAGTTCTTGTCGTACTTATTTCCTTATTGTCCTCTCCTATACTAGCCCAAGAAATGGGATTTGAAGAGTATAATCCGACATCTACTTTGGTGGTACCAGGAGCGGAAATCACCAAAGCAAAATTCCCTTTTATAGATGTGCATAGTCACCAAAACGACATGTCTGTAGAGGCTTTAAAGGGTTTAGTAAGCCATATGGATGCTATGAACGAAGCAATTATGGTGAATTTAAGTGGACGCTCAGGAGAAAGTTTAAAGGAGAAAATTGACAATATAAACAAGAGTTACCCGAACCGGTTTGTGGTTTTTGCCAATGTAGATTTTGAAGGAGCAAAAGATATGGAATGGGGAGAAAAAGCTGCCTCGCAATTAGAACAAGACATAAAGAACGGTGCTAAAGGTTTGAAGATTTTTAAAAGTTTAGGCTTGCGCAATAAAGATGCTAATGGTAATCGTTTGGCGATAGACGATCCACGACTAGATCCTATTTGGGCAAAATGTGCCGAAATGGGCGTACCCGTATTAATTCATGCTGCAGATCCAGAATCTTTCTGGGATAATATGGATGCCGATAACGAACGTTGGTTAGAATTAAAGACCCACCCTAGAAGAAAGCGTACCGCAACAGATCCTGCACCATTCGAACAAATAATTCAAGAGCAACATAATGTGTTCAAAAAACACCCAAATACAAAGTTTATAAATGCACACATGGGCTGGCATGCGAACAATCTAGAAAAATTAGGAGAGCTATTAGATAAAATGCCAAATATGAATGTGGGTATATCGGCTGTCATCGCTGAGCTTGGTAGACAACCGCAGAATGCTAGAGCGTTCTTTATTAAATATCAAGACAGAGTTTTATTCGGAAAGGATAGTTGGAAACCTGAAGAATTCCCAACTTATTTTAGGGTTTTGGAAAGCAATGATGAGTATTTTCCGTACTACAAGAAATACCATGCATTTTGGGCAATGTACGGATTGAACTTACCTGACGATGTGTTGAGAAAATTGTATTACAAGAATGCGCTAAACCTTATTCCTGGTTTAGATACATTGTTATTTGAAAAGTAGATTATACTTTTTTTAGTACTACAGTTCTCGCGTTAACGGGAATATCTTTAACATCTTGAAAAATACCGCATGATACTTGCTTTTTAGCTAGTGCTGGGGTATTTTTTCTTTTTGTCAAAGCCTCAATTTGCGGATTTAAATACTGCATATCAGAATATTTTTTTTAATCAAACGTACATATACACCTCATGTTGTACGATTTAGGATTATTTTACTCTAATTTAAAAAAGATTTTACATTGAAATGTGATAAACTACATAAAACCCATACTAATGGGTAAATAGGTTTTTATAAATGCAAAAAGAAGCAGTCTTTACTGATTTAATACGAGAGCATCAGGCGCTGTTATATAAAGTGACTACCGTTTACACCGATAACAAAGAAGATCAAGAAGACTTATTTCAAGAAGTTGTATATCAGTTGTGGAAGTATTTTGACTCGTTTCGTAACGAATCGAAAATAACAACTTGGATGTATCGTGTAGCGATGAATACATCGATCACATTTATCAAGAAAAAAAAGAGAAGACCAGATTCCGTTCCCATTGCAGATATTTTTATCAAGGAATCAGATATTAATAATGATGCCTACGAAGAGCGATTACGATTACTATATCAGCATCTAAAACATCTAAATACCTTAGAAAAAGGACTCATTTTTCTTTTACTTGAAGGAAAAAGCTATAAAGAGATAGCACAAATTACAGGACTAAACGATAGTAATGTAGGTACCAAAATATCTCGAATAAAGAAAAAATTAAAAACTAACATGACAAAATATTAATCATGGAACTAGAAGAACTACAGTCTTCATGGACACAAATGAGCGATGAACTAAATCATCAAAAAAAATTAACGAACCAAATAATATTAGATATGACAAAGCAGAAATATCAAAATAAGTTCTCAACCATTACCAAATACGAAACCTTTGGTGCCGTAGTTTGTTTTGCTATAGCATTATTTGTGCTGCTAAACTTTGGTGAATTAGATACCTGGTACTTACAGATTTGCGGAGTACTCACCCTTTCATTTCTAATAATCTTACCTGCAATGGTTCTTACAACTTTAAAAAGAATAAAAAACATAGATATTTTAAACGGTTCTTATAAAGAAAATTTAAAGTTTTACTTGAAGACTAAGAATAGACTTTTAAGATTACAACAAATTGGTATAGCAGTTGGTTTTATTGGACTATTATTTATAGTACCGGTAACCTCTAAAATTATCTCGAACAAGAATGTATTTTTAACCAACTTGAAAACAGAGCAATACGTAATATTTGCTTTAACATTAATAGTAATGGTGTTTTTCTGTAGATGGGCATATAAGGGGTACGTTAAAGTAACCCAATCAGCCCAAGAGTTGATTCAAGAATTAGAGTAATTTCTCTATTCAGTAAGTTTCTTTTGAACGTAATTTAATATTAGCATCCAATTCATTTTTAACAGGAGGGAAGCTGTCGGCACATTGTCATCGGCAATTGCTGAAATAATTGAATCATGCTGATTATCAGATTTGTTGTAGAAAGAATCATCATTTGTAAAGGCACGTTCATAAAAAAAGATGCGTTTCTTTAAATCATGAAGAATTTTAAGTGCCAATTTGTTTTTATAACCTTGGGTCAATAATCTATGAAATTCTAAATCAGCTTGTATTCTTGAAATAGCGTTGGTGGCATTTTCAAATGCTTCCTGCTGATTTTTAAGATTGATGATGTCTTCTTGACTGAATTCTGAATTTTCAATTGCCATGACTTCCAAATTGGCAACCAGTTCATAAAGATCTTCAGCTTCTTTTACATCTAATTCAGCGATAATAAACCCTCGGTTTGGTACTGCCTTTATAATATGAGCTTGCTGCAGCTGAGTCAGGGCCTCTCTTATAGGTGTTACACTTACATTCAAATGACGCGCAAGGGCAGCTAAATTAATAGTTTTACCTGTTTTAAGATTACCGGTAATCATTTCTGATAACAGATAATCGCGTACTTGATCTCTTAAATTCATTTTAACCAACATACATCAAATATAATATATCGTATACGATTATATCGGTTTTATATGGCGCTTTATTATGAATGGTGCTAAATGTAGTTTGTTAATCTGTTAAATATCAATACTAGGACTGCATTTTTATCGTTTTAAAGTAACAACCCTACAAACAATTCAATATGAAAAATCTAACATCTAATTTAGTAAAAGGATTATTACTTTCAAGTGTATTATTTATGGCATACAGCTGTAGTGATGATGACACCACAACAGAGGAAGTCACTTTGACCCAAACAGAGCTTAAAGCAGTTCTAGAGACCGACGACATAACAGGTGGTATTGATCTAGCTTTATATGAGTTATCATCCAATAATGGTTCCACAGGAAAAACCCTAAGTAGTGAATGTTATAGCGCCGTTTACTCTGACACCGGTTATGTCGCCACTTTTAATAATTGTGTGTTAAATGGAACTGAAAATGTGAATGGCACATTAGCTGTAACCTATGACCAGCAAGGAGAAACAGGTTCTTTTACCGCTAGTTATGTAGATTTTTATGTGGGAGAAACAAAAATTAATGGAACTAGATCATTTTCGTTCAATACCAGTTCTAATGAAAACGCTATAACTTTTCAGGTTACTAGTGAAATGACAGTTGAAATGGAAGATGGTTCTATTATTTCTGACAGTGGCACTAAATCTACAACTATTGCTTTTAATGAAACTGCAACGTATAGTGTAGAAGGCAGCTGGACTGTAATTTTTGAGGGAAATACGTATAATGTTACAGTAAATAATCCTTTAACAAGTGAAATAACCTGTACCTATGTATCAAGTGGTGATATGGATGTTTCTAAAAACGGACTTTCGGTAAACGTAGACTTTGGAGATACTACTTGTGATAATGTTGCTATGCTTACATATCCTAATGGTGTTGAAGAGGAAATTACTTTAGAAGATTAAATTTTCAAATATTAATAAAATTAGAAAGGATAAGATTGTTTGATCTTATCCTTTTTTTTGCTAATTCAGAGAAATAAGTTTAAAATTTCTATTCTTTCTATGTTTTACTTAATTTAAGAAAGGCGCCCAGTACTTAATAATGATTAATGAGTATGATTTCTACTCGCAGCCCATTGTACTCTTTTACTATTCTTAAAACTTGAAAAGAATGTATTTCTT
>NZ_JBGQOO010000023.1:0-8632 GCF_052119685.1 Maribacter spongiicola
TCTGATGATACCATTACGTATACACCAAATGATGGTTTTGAAGGAACCGATGTTATAGAATATACGGTATGTGATGCTGAAGGAAACTGTGACACGGCTACGGTAGAAATTATAGTTGTTGATAATAATCCTACAGAAACAGACGACGACCCAATTGAAGTAAATCAAATGGTAACGCCAAATGGAGATGGTAGAAATGAGTTCTTATTCATTAGAGGTGTAGATAAGATTCGCAACAGCACTTTAAAGATATTTAATAGATGGGGAGTTGCTGTTTACGAAGGTGAAAATTACAATAATCAAAATAATGTATTTGATGGTAGATCAAGAGGTAGGTCTACGTTAAGTACAGATGATTATCTTCCAGCCGGAATATATTTCTATATATTTGATTATACTACCTTTGAAGGAGTAAATAAAGTAGATAGTGAATATCTGTATATTAGTAGATAATAGTTTATAAAATATGAATATTAAAAATAAGTTTTTAATCCTGTTTGGAGGTTTGTTGCTAATGTTTAGTAGCGCCGTTGCCCAGCAAGATGCACAGTATACTCAGTATATGTTCAATACAATGAGTGTCAATCCGGCATACGCTGGCTCTAGAGGTCAGTTAAGCATTACAGGGTTATATAGATCTCAATGGGTAGGTCTCGAAGGAGCACCAAAAACCCAAACATTAAATATTCAGTCACCTATTAGAAATAGTAAACTTGGTTATGGTGTTTCGATTGTTAATGATGAGATAGGGAATGGCGTAGTTCAAGAAACATATTTTGATGCTGTGGTGTCCTATACCATTGACGTCTCTGCAGAAGGTAAATTGTCTTTTGGATTAAAAGCGGGAGGTAACTTATTAAATTTAGATTTTAACCAACTTCGTAATTTTGATTCTGAACCTGTAGATTCTGATAATATAGAGAATAGATTTTCACCAAATGTTGGTGTAGGTCTTTATTATCATTCCAATGCTTTTTATGCGGGACTTTCAGCTCCGAATTTATTTCAAACGGAACATTTTGATAATTCTCAAAGAGATGCGAATAGTGTACAGTTTTTATCAAAAGAGAGAATTAATTTCTACTTAATTACCGGGTATGTTTTTGATTTAAATGGTAATTTAAAATTTAAGCCAGCTTTACTTACTAAAGTTGTTGGGGGAGCACCATTACAGGTTGATTTTTCTGCAAATTTTATGTTTAATGAGAAATTTACTTTCGGGGCAGCATATAGATGGGATGCAGCAGTTAGTGCAATGGCTGGTTTCCAAATTTCAGATCAATTTATGATTGGTTTAGCATATGATAGAGAAACAACAGATTTGGGAGGTACTCAATTCAACGATGGTTCATTTGAAGTTCTCTTAAGATATGAATTGGTAAAATCATTTCAAAGATTGGTTTCACCTCGTTTTTTCTAAATGGCAAACTTATATATGAAACATAAATTCAAGTTTATTTTAGTATTGTTGTTATTCTTTCATGGATTAACTAAAGCTCAAGAACGTCTTATTCAAAAAGGAAACGAAAAGTTCGATTCGTATTCTTTTAGTCCGGCAATAGATATTTATAAAAAGGTATTAGATAAAGGATTTGTATCGGCAGATTTGCTAAGAAAATTAGGTAATTCATACTATTATAACGCCGATTATAAAGATGCTGCTGAAACTTATAAGCAGTTGGTATCAGATTATTCGGCAGAAGTAACTGCAGAAGATTATTTTAAATACGCCCAGTCTCTTAAAACTTTAGGCGATTATAATACTTCAAGTGATGTCATGAATAAATTTATGGAAATCACTAAAAGTGATGGTCGTGCGAATGCATTTAATGCCGACCGTGATTTTATGTCAGAAATTGAGAAAAATTCTGGCAGATATAATTTAGGTCCTTTTGAATATAACTCTCCATATTCAGATTTTGCACCTTCATTTTATAAAGAAGGATTAATATTTTCTTCTGATAGAGACACAGGTAATTTTGCGAGATATCGCCATACTTGGAATGCAAAAGACTTTTTAGATTTATATGAAGTAAATGCGGATAGCTCATCTATAAATCATGTAAAAAAATTAGGCGAAAATGTAAATACACGCTATCACGAGTCTACATCTGTAGTTACTAAAGACGGTCAGACCATGTACTTTACACGAAACAACTCTGAAAAGAGAAAAACTGTAAAAGACGATAAAGGTATAGTTAGACTAAAGGTTTTAAGAGCTGTATTAACAGATGAGGGTATTTGGGGAGAAGTTGAAGAGCTACCTTTTAATAGTGACTCTTATTCTGTTGCAAACCCGGCTTTGAGTCCTGATGAAAAGACATTATATTTTGCCTCAGACATGCCAGGTACATTGGGCGAATCCGATTTGTATATGGTTGCTATTAATGAAGATCGTTCATTTGGTGCGCCTCAAAATTTAGGACCTAATATTAATACAGAAGCAAGAGAAACTTTCCCTTACATTACAAGTGAAGAAATATTATATTTTTCATCAGACGGTCATCCAGGGCTTGGGGGTTTAGATATTTTCGCGACAAAAATTAAAGGACAAGATTTTACCGGTAAAGTGTTAAATGTTGGTGAGCCTGTAAATAGTAATAGCGACGATTTCACGTTTATTTTTAATGAAGAATTAAGAACTGGCTACGTAGCATCAAATCGAGAAGAAGGTTTAGGTTATGATGATATTTACAGTTTTACAGAAACAAGACCTTTAGAATTTGACTGTATTCAAAAAATTACCGGTACCGTAAGAGATAAAATTTCTAATGAGGTTTTAGTAGGTGCAACTATTAAGGTTATTGACGAAAACAACGAAGAGGTTTTATCAACGATTACAGACTCTGACGGAAACTACAATTTAGAACTAGATTGTAATAAGGGTAATTTTGTAAGAGCGTTAATGGAAGGTTATGTGCCTTCTGAAGAATATATTGGAGTTTCTGATGGCAAGCCTAAAATTATAGATTTTTATTTAGAAAGAGATCAAATTACGGCTGGTTTTGGTGATGATTTAGCCAAATTACTTCAGTTAAGTACTATTTATTTTGATTTTGATAAATATGATATTCGAAAAGATTCAGAGGTAGAGATAGAAAAAGTTGTTGCTGCTATGGAAAAATATCCAAGTTTGAGATTAAAAGTTAATTCACATACAGATAGCAGAGGACCCGCAGCTTATAATCTTTGGTTATCTCAAAAAAGAGCTGAGTCAACTGTAAATTATATGATCAAAAAAGGCATATCGAAAGACAGATTGGTAAGTGAAGGTTATGGTGAAACTAAATTACTAAACGAGTGTTCAGATGGGGTCAAGTGTTCTGCTGCTAAACATGATATCAATAGAAGATCAGAGTTTATTATTTTGGAATAAAACACACTTAATCCTAATAAATATAAAGCAGTTACTTAGAGGTAGCTGCTTTTTTTTATACGATAATAGTCAATTTTATCAGTCAATTAGAGTACTAGTACATTGGTTTAATGGGCATTCACTCTAGCTTTTTGCCTCTACACAACAAAATTTTTCATTTAAACATGTGTAAAGTTATTTTTGAGTGTTAAATAATTAAGTTTTAACTCTAACCAAAGTTTAGATTTTGATCAACAAAATATTATTAGCGTTTCTATTCCTATTTTCTGCGGTACATTTGGTGCAGGCGCAATGCCCAAGTAGTGAATATGCTATAGCTACAAGTTTTCCCGCAAATATTAACAATACAAATCAGGTTTTAGGTGCTCCAAATAATATTTATACTGTTTTTGGTCCCAATTCGCAATTGGTGGTGCAGTTAGATAATCCGGTTTTGGCGGGTACACAAATAACGATTAGATTAAGAAGAGATTCAAATAATGCGGGTCTTTTAATATATAGCTCGGACCAACAAACCACTGGATATAATAATCTCGTTCAATTTAATTCAACAAATACGCCACAAGGGACAACTGTAGATGTAACATATACAGCAAGTCGTACAATTGAATATATTTTAATTAGAGGTAATTCAGGTAATGGAAATACTTTTAGTGTAGATGCTATAAGTTACTGCTCACTTAATTTAAATATTGGTAATACCACTGTAGCTGAAGAAGTAGGTAATGCAGTTGTAGATGTGACGTATGGCGGAGGAAATACCTCACCTTTCACAGTAAATTATGCTACTGCAGATGGTTCTGCTATTAATGGCCTTGATTATACGAACACCTCTGGTACTTTGTCATTTTCAGGGGTATCTGGACAGACACGTCAAATCACAGTAACTATAATTAATGATGATTATGGTGAAAGTACAGAGAACTTTGTTATTAACTTTTCAAATGTATCTGTAGGTTATACGGTAAATCCAGTATCAACTAGTATTGCTATAACAGATACAGATGTACCTATACCTAATAATGCACCATTAGTATTAACAGATGAATTTAACGGGTATTACGATTATTCCACAACAGGTGGTTCTCTTAGGTCTAATACAAATGATATTGATCCGTGTAGCATAACAACAACATCCTCTAACACGTTACTTTCGCCAATACCGGCAGGGGCTGTAATAGATAAAGCGTATTTATATTGGTCACACTCAAGTCAAGTGCCAGATGACAATGTAGTTTTTGAAGGAGCTAATGTAAAGGCATCGAAAATATATGGATCTGCTTTAAGTTTTAATGGAAATAATTTACAGTTTTTTGGGTATGTAGCAGATGTAACATCAATTGTTACAAGTATATCATCACCTTCAACAAATGTATTTGATTTTTCAGGTTTAAGTATTGATAATGGCGGGGCTTATTGTACAACATCTACGGTATTAGGGGGGTGGTCATTGATGGTGTTTTACCAAGAACCTTCATTGCCTGCGGTAACTATTAATTTATATGAAGGGTACAATGGCGATAGTGGCGCAAACTACCCGTCAGGTATGGCTACAAGTTCGTTCACATTAAGCGGCTTTTATTCTATTGGTTCTTTAGGGGCTAAAACAACTATTTTATCTTGGGAAGGTGATGATACTTTAGCCAATAATGAATCACTTGTGTTTAGTACTCCAAGTTCTCCAAATAACATCTTGAATGGTGATGGGGATAATGACGGTATTACAAAGAACAATCCCTTTAATTCAACAATTTATGATAATACGGTTTTACCAGTAGTTAACAACACGACATCTTACGGTCTTGATCTCGATACTTTTGATGTATCTGCCTATATTGGTGTGGCTGAGACTTCAGCTACAACTACGGTTAATGTCGGGCAAGATTATGTGATTATGAATGCGGTATTGTTAAAGGTGCCTTCTAACATTATTACAGGGCACGTTTTTGAAGATGTTAACTATGGTGGTGGCGATGGTAGATCTTTAGTTGCATCATCTGGGGAAATAGTAGAAGGAGCAACTGTAGAATTGTATGATGCTAGTAATACATTAATAAGAACTTCAATTACAGATGATCAAGGGCAATATGTTTTTGGAGGTATGGCTAATGGAAATTATCAGGTTAGGGTGGTGGATGCTACTGTAAAATCAACGAGAGATAATGGAGCAACCTGTAGTGAATGTTTAGGAATTTCAACATATAGAACTAATTATGGTGCTTTAACAGGTTTTTCGCCTGTAAATGAAGTAGGTGGATCGAATCCTTCTATTCCAGATGCTGCGGTAGGGTCTCTTACCAATTCAAATACAGTTGTTAACGTAGCAATAGCCAATGAAGGTATCGTTGGTTTAAATTTTGGCTTTAACTTTAATACCATTGTTAATACAAATGATGAGGGGCAAGGGTCATTACAACAATTTATAGTCAACTCGAATGCGCTAGGAAATACAGGTTTGGATATTGAGGCGAATTCAATATTTGACCCAATAGCAGGTGAAGATATTTCTATTTTTATGATACCGCCTGCAGGTGATGCTCAGGGTAGGGTTGCTGATACAAATTATGCATCTGGTCGTTTTGATATATTTATACTCAATACTTCTACGTTACCAATAATTACAGATGATGCTACAAGTATTGATGGACGAACACAAACAGCGTATTCTGGAAATACAAATACTGGCACGACAGGTCTTGGAGGCTCTACAGTTGGGGTTTCGGCAATTACATTACCTAATTACGATAATCCGGAAATTCAGATTCATAGAAATGCAGGCGACGTCATAAGAATTGCAGCCCAAAATACCACAATTAGAAATGTATCGGTTTATGCAAATAACAATGCAGGTATTCGTTTGAATTCTGGTAGCGCTTTAGTCACAAATAACCTTATTGGTGTAAATGCACTAGGTAATAATTCTGGAAATATTGATTTTGGCGTTGAAGTTGTTGGTGGTGAAATAGTAATAAGCGATAACTATATTGCTACAACTTCAGATGCGGGTATTTTAATTAATGGCGGTACAGGTACACTGATTCAAGGTAATCATATAACAGAAAATGGTACTGCGGCTTGCTTTGATAATATTAAAATTCAAAATGGTTCAGGTATTACTATTGCGGGCAATTTAATCGAAAAAGCAGGCGCAATTGGTATTGATGCTGATGGCTATGCAGGTAATTTAATGATTAATGAAAATACCATTTTAACTTCAGGACAAAACGGAGGTCTTTGTGCTGGTTTCGTTGCAAATGCAGGTATCAAACTTGACGGTAATAATTCAACCATTTCAAAAAATATAATAGCATCTAATGGTGGCTCAGGAATTGTTGTTTCTGGTGGTACTACTAGCGGAAATTTAATTTCCCAAAATTCAATTTACGCCAATGGAACTTCAAGTCCAGCTTTAGGTATTGATTTGGATCAATCAGATGCTCTGGGAGATGGAGTCACCTTAAATGATTCAGGTGATTCAGATTCAGGTCCTAACGGATTATTAAACTTTCCTATAATATCAGGAGCATTTATGTCAGGAGGTAATTTAGTGGTAGAAGGTTGGTCACGCCCAGGCGCTACCATAGAAATATTCTTAACCGATGTAAATCAAGGTACGGCGACCGAAGGGGATAATCAATTGGGCTTATCTACAGATTATGGTGAAGGTCAGGTGTATATTGGTACAGTTACCGAAGGTAGTGCAGCAGATTTGTTTTCAATGGTAACACCATATACTGATTTGGATAACAACACTGATAATACAAATAAGTTTAAGTTTTCAATACCCATGTCAATACCTATAAATGTGGGTAATTACATAACATCAACGGCTACATTATCTAATTCAACATCAGAATTTTCACCTTTTAGCATGATTGAAAGCTATACGGTAATTACAAACAGAAGAATAACATACAGGATTAAGAAAAATTAATTTTCTTTCAAATAAATTAAAGTGTGCTTTACTACTTAATTTCAAGTGGTAAAGCACACTTTGTTATGTCCAAAAATTGGAGCAACACTATCTTGACTTTCACTAAGTATAATACGTATTAAGTTATAATAGGTATGATAAAGGACAGTGTAACTCTTACTTTAAACCTGTTCATACTAACGTTGTAAAACTATAACAAGATAAGTCGCATTTGCCATTGGTAGAGTGTGGAAATACAATTAGATCAGTTGTTGAATTTATGAATTCTGACTTTTTGTAAAAGTTAGAACGGTAATAACAAACAAGCGAATTAACTTACCGCATAAAGCCCAACTAATTACATTTCATTTTTTTCGTGTATTAGTAATGATAAAAATAAGGGTGTCTACCTAAAGAAAATGGTTGGGAAAAATCAATTTTCGAATTAAAATCAACCTTTTCACACCTTCTTTTTATTCAAATTTTTTAGTCGTTTGAATAAGGAAATCGAAAATTTTTTAGTTTTCCTCAGTAACGATAACTACCCGAATAGCAGCACATCTTCGACGAACAACAATCAAAAATCATAAACATTTAACAATCCCAAACCTCACCTTTATAGAGGTATATAGCGTAAATATTGGCTTACACAACATTTATTTTAAGGAGCAATACATATAGTCAATATTTGTATAGTGTGAATACCAATGATCCGCCTTGTCATAAAAAAAGGAATGGATGATTCTGGAAAGCACATTTTGAAAAACCTATATGACCAACGAATTATTGAAGGTGGAATTGAATAATAAAAGTATGAAGAGTCAAACTACTACAACCTTAGGTAATACCATTAAATTTATAATGGTACTATTTACTTTACTAATATCAGGTATCTCTATGGCACAGACCACTGTGACCTTAGAAGATCAATGTAATTGTGAGGTACTCCAAGGTACAGATGTATCAGCACCGGGAGTCGCAACGCCAGCAGGTGCAGATTTAGGAGATTTGTATGTAAATACAGATACAGGAACTATATATTTTTGGGATGGAGATTCATGGGAATTGACAGCTACTGATGATCAGCAATTGCAAAATTTCACTTTTGATGCCTTGACGAATATCTTATCTCTAGAAATTGAAAATGGTAATGTAGTAACTGCAGATTTATCGAGTCTTAATCTAGTGGAAACCTTAACTACTATTATTTCCAACACCGACGGTACGTTCACGTATACTGATGAAGATGGAATAGATACAATTATCGATGTTACGGATCTGGAGACCTTAACGACTATCGCTTTAAATGCGGATGATACGAATATCGATTATACGGACGAAGA
>NZ_JBGQOO010000024.1:0-4065 GCF_052119685.1 Maribacter spongiicola
GGGACTTACACCCTCTAAATAAATCCTTATATTGCTATAAGGTAAAGATGCCCATACTGGGCACACACAATGTATAACCGCAATTACGGCGGATTCGACTACTTCCGAATCCACTCGGAATTGCTAAAGTCAGTTCTAAATCGAAAATAAACGCTAATTTAACCCGTATCTGACGGTTATACGAGACCGTTGTAGGTAATTATGACCCGTCCTGAAATATGTATACAAAACACTTCAAGTATATGTATAAAAATGATGGATATGTAAAACGCTATAGTGAGAGCTTCAAGCTCAAAATCTTGGCAGAACTTACCAAGGGAAACCATTCCAAAAGACAAATTGCATTAACTTACGGTATACAATCCAGTACTATAAACGTATGGATCAAAAAGTATGATCGTAAAGATTTAATGAATACCCGTGTAACCGTGCAAACAGACGACGAACTTTCCCGTATCAAAGCCCTTCAAAAAGAGCTGAAACAACTTAAGGACCTTCTTATCAAAAAGGACCTGGACAAACTGGTGACCGACAGCTATCTTGAGGTAGCCGCCGAAAACCTGGGCTATAGAGATGTTGAAGAATTAAAAAAAAACTTAAACATAAAGCCTTGATGAAAGTAGCACCGATAAACCGTAATGAAAGGCTGTATTCAATTGGTACTATCTGTAATGCCTTTGATCTGAAAAGAGATGCCTATTACAAATTCCAAAAACGTTTTGTTATCAAAAAACAGATAGAACAGGATATAATCGAACTTGTTCAGGAAAGTAGAAGAACACTACCTCGAGAAGGTACCAGAAAACTCATGAGATCATTAAAAGATGAGTTTCATAAGTACGACCTTAAAGTAGGTAGAGACCAGCTGTTCCGTATCTTAAGAGAAAATCGATTGCTCATCAGAAGAAAGAAGTACTCCTCTAGAACCACCAATTCATATCACCGGTTTTACAAGTATGGCAATATTATAAAAGACTTAAAAATCAATAGACCTAATCAAGTCTGGGCTTCCGATATAACCTATATCAGAACCATTAAAGGATTCTGTTACCTAGCATTGATTACGGACATGTACTCCCGTAAAATCGTTGGATTTGACCTAAGTGATAGCCTAGAACTAAAAGGTTGTGTCAGAGCTTTAAATAAGGCTATTTACAATGCCAAGAACATTGACCACCTTATTCATCACTCGGACAGAGGTATTCAATATTGCAGTAATGTCTATACCCAAATATTAAAAAGAAAGAAAGTTAAAATCAGTATGACTGAAGAAAACCATTGCTATGAAAACGCCCTAGCCGAAAGGGTAAACGGTATTCTAAAAGATGAATTTTATCTTGACCAAACCTTTACCAGCGTGGTACATGCTAAAAAAGCAGCCAAAAATGCAATCAAACTATACAACTCTAAAAGATTGCATTTATCTTTAAATTATAAAACACCTAATTACGTGCATCAATATGCCGCTTAAAACTAATATTAATCTGTAGCCGTATTTTAGGACGTGACATCAAATAAAGGATGTAACCTTTTAGTTTAATTAGTATGAACGAGGAATTAAGATTACATCGAACAGATTGGCTAATTATTCAGGCCCAAAATTTAGTGAAACAAGGCTTGAGAAGTCGGATACCTTCCTTGCTTTTTTACGCTTGTTTTGAGGCAAGATTAGCTTTGGAGAGTTTTGATTTAAATATAGTTTTAGCATCTGTATCACCAGAAGAAAGAATGAAAATACTCGATGATTGCAAACCAAAAAATGGTATTGAAAAACAGGGCAGAAAAGTTGGCGCATTAAAAGAACGTTATCAGATTTTTATAATTAGTGTTTTCGAAGCTCTTGAAATGAAGAGTAATTTTTATGACTTTAAAGAGTCTAAAAGTCTTTAAAACAAATTGAGTTCATATATTCATTCTTACTATATGGTTGATAACTATATGAATATAAAGTCGCAAGAATTAAAAAAAATACCTTCTCTGATTGATGAAGTTGAGATGTTTGTAAGAAACAGTTCGTATGTTGAAGGTGAAGGACATGGAATTAGAAGTCTTGAACTAAAAAGTATACCAGAAGAGGATAAGGAACTTTTGTTTCAATGGAAGGACGATAGAAAAATGAAAGAAAAAGAACTTGTAATTCGGTTGAAAGCCAACGCAAGAAGAAGGAGAGAAAATTAGAAGATTCAAAATATTATTACTAGTATGATAAAGTTCAAATAAAAGATTATATGAATTCAATTTTAAAGTTATTAGAAGAAAGAAGCCTATATGTACATATTATCTTATTTAAGATTTATATCTCCCATAATGGCAAGATTAAAATGCCGCCCATCGGTAATCTTAGACAAGAAGTAAAGGCTCTTTTTGGAACTAGTTTTTCTAAAGATATTTACTCGGCTTCAGAGGAATATTTGATAACATCAGGATATGTGGAAGATATGTTTATGGGATTAAGTCTTATGGGAAGAAATTATTTTGAAAATTGGATAAGAAATTTCGAAAGTCTTTCAGAAGAAGAACGAGAAAAACTTAATACCAAATTGGCTCCTAAAATGGTTGATTTCTTTGGGTTAGCTGAGAAAGCCAATACGGTCTTAGATATAGTTTCAAATTTACTTGCACTAAATGATAAAGTCTAAATAAACGATGAGTTAAGACACCATCTCGTAATTCGTTGAGTATAAATAAAGGATTCCCAGTTATTTTATTAGCTTATAACAGCTTACTTTTATCAAAAAAATATAAAATTTTAATTTTAAGCTATAATGATTAAGAAATTATCAAAATCAATATCCGTTTTATGTATTTTTCTTGTAGTTTTTGCGTCTTGTAAAAACAATGAAGACAAAAAATCGGTTAAAGGTGACATGGAATCAGGATTTTTAAAAGCGGAAAATGAAGATTCAAAAGACTTAGAATTGTATGGTCTAACCAAGGATTGTGACGCTTTGTTGAGTGGTATAGATTTCTCATCCTTTTGTTTTACTCAAGAAAAAAATCCGTCGTATAGAACTGGAGATATGTCTTTTTCTGAAAATAGATGCCAAATTACACTAGCGGACGGTAAAATTGAACTTTCTATTATATTTAAGGATTATTCTGGGAACAGTCCGGATGAAATTAAGATGAGAAACGCTGCTGAAAAAGAGGCGTTTTTGCTTACCAATAAAATGGAATTCAAGAAATCCAAAAACATAGAGAAACTGGGCGATTATGCGGTAATAAATGAAGGTCATTTAAGTAATCCGAATCTAAAGAGATTAAGCTTAAGGAAGAATAATCTTGGTATTTACTTAGAAACTGATATAGGTTTTTGTTCCTCATCAGATAAAGAATTGGAGAAAATGGGAAGACTAATTCTTGAATCAATTATCAAGTAAAGTAAATTTTATAGGTAGGTTTGTGATTTGTAATTTTTCCATTTGTTGAAAAGTGGCGAATAGTATATGACAGCACAGTTCAAAAAAAGGATGGTTTATTTTTTATATTAGCCTACCCGATGCATACCAAATATTTAGTTAAGACTGTCCGATATGCTACCCTATTACGAATAATGCCTAACCGACCGCCTAACCTAGTTAACCACATAGCAACTTCCCAATTACAAATTACACCTAACTGATTTCCTACCCTATTACCAATATCGCATACTCGACTGCCTACCCTAGTTAACCACATTACACCTACCCTATTACCTATATCGCCTACCCTAGATAACCACTCAGCACCTACCCTGTTAGCATTAATGCCTAACCGACTGCCTACCCTAGATAACCACATAGCACCTACCCGATTATAAATAATGCCTACCCTAGATAAACACATAGCAACTACCTTGTTAGCATTAATGCCTAACCGACTGCCTACCCTAGATAACCACATAGCACCTACCCTGTTATCATTAAAGCCTACCCGATTGCCTACCCTAGATAACCACATAGCAACTACCTTGTTAGCATTAATGCCTAACCGACTGCCTACCCTAGATAACCACATAGCACCTACCCTGTTATCATTAAAGCCTACCCGATTGCCTACCCTAGATAACCACATAGCACCTACCCT
>NZ_JBGQOO010000025.1:0-3726 GCF_052119685.1 Maribacter spongiicola
ATAGAAGTTCATTGAAATATTGTGGAGATAAGAATCGAGTTCGGGTGAAGACCTGAACGAGAGGAACAAGAATTAAGGAAACATACAATTTAGTATATCGTAAGGTATATATAAGGAATTGAATCGAGAGTCGGGGCCGGGAGAAATCAAGACTTCGTTGGGACGAATATTTACAAAACAACGATGAAGAGTTTGATCCTGGCTCAGGATGAACGCTAGCGGCAGGCCTAACACATGCAAGTCGAGGGGTAACAGGGAGCTTGCTCCGCTGACGACCGGCGCACGGGTGCGCACCGCGTATGGAACCTACCTTGTACAGGGGAATAGCCTTTGGAAACGAAGATTAATGCCCCGTGGTACCACGCCCCGGCATCGGGATGTGGTTAAAGCCTTCGGGCGGTACAAGATGGCCATGCGTCCCATTAGCTTGTTGGTAAGGTAACGGCTTACCAAGGCTACGATGGGTAGGGGCCCTGAGAGGGGGATCCCCCACACTGGTACTGAGACACGGACCAGACTCCTACGGGAGGCAGCAGTGAGGAATATTGGACAATGGAGGAGACTCTGATCCAGCCATGCCGCGTGCAGGAAGAATGCCCTATGGGTAGTAAACTGCTTTTATACAGGAAGAAAAAGAGCTACGTGTAGCTTACTGACGGTACTGTAAGAATAAGGACCGGCTAACTCCGTGCCAGCAGCCGCGGTAATACGGAGGGTCCGAGCGTTATCCGGAATTATTGGGTTTAAAGGGTCCGTAGGCGGGCCGATAAGTCAGGGGTGAAAGTTTGCAGCTCAACTGTAAAATTGCCTTTGATACTGTTGGTCTTGAGTTATAGTGAAGTTGCCGGAATATGTAGTGTAGCGGTGAAATGCATAGATATTACATAGAACACCGATTGCGAAGGCAGGTGACTAACTATATACTGACGCTGATGGACGAAAGCGTGGGGAGCGAACAGGATTAGATACCCTGGTAGTCCACGCCGTAAACGATGGATACTAGCTGTCCGGGGCCTTGAGTCCTGGGCGGCCAAGCGAAAGTGATAAGTATCCCACCTGGGGAGTACGTTCGCAAGAATGAAACTCAAAGGAATTGACGGGGGCCCGCACAAGCGGTGGAGCATGTGGTTTAATTCGATGATACGCGAGGAACCTTACCAGGGCTTAAATGCATATTGACAGGTCTAGAGATAGATTTTCCTTCGGGCAATTTGCAAGGTGCTGCATGGTTGTCGTCAGCTCGTGCCGTGAGGTGTCAGGTTAAGTCCTATAACGAGCGCAACCCCTACCGTTAGTTGCCAGCATGTCATGATGGGGACTCTAACGGGACTGCCGGTGCAAACCGTGAGGAAGGTGGGGATGACGTCAAATCATCACGGCCCTTACGTCCTGGGCCACACACGTGCTACAATGGCAGGTACAGAGAGCAGCCATGTCGCAAGGCAGAGCGAATCTATAAAACCTGTCACAGTTCGGATCGGGGTCTGCAACTCGACCCCGTGAAGCTGGAATCGCTAGTAATCGGATATCAGCCATGATCCGGTGAATACGTTCCCGGGCCTTGTACACACCGCCCGTCAAGCCATGGAAGCCGGGAGTGCCTGAAGTCCGTCACCGTAAGGAGCGGCCTAGGGCAAGATCGGTAACTAGGGCTAAGTCGTAACAAGGTAGCCGTACCGGAAGGTGCGGCTGGAACACCTCCTTTCTAGAGATTGTCATTTAATGACAGTCCCTGACGAAGTGAAGATGGAACTACGGTCCCGGTCTTTTGATTTAATAATAGTTTCTTTAGTAATTGTTCAATTGTTACATCTCCATAATTATGATATATAAGTAATTGCTTTTTTCGCGAGGTATTTATTGCCGAGAGGAAAGAGTAGGGACAGTCCCATAGCTCAGCTGGTTAGAGCGCTACACTGATAATGTAGAGGTCGGCAGTTCGAGTCTGCCTGGGACTACAAACAAGAAAACCGTTTTTCATTAAGCGGGATGTTCATTAAGTATTGAAGGAAATTTTAGAAGTTGGGTATCCCAAGTTGACGTATAGTCATCAATTAACTGATAACTGTTAACTGATACTGACGACTAATAATGGGGGATTAGCTCAGCTGGCTAGAGCGCCTGCCTTGCACGCAGGAGGTCATCGGTTCGACTCCGATATTCTCCACTGGGCGATGCCTAGGGATAATTTAGTTTATTCCCGAAGTATCGTAGATGAGATAGATAGGTATTTAATGCCTATCGTGGCTCACGACAACGTTCATTGACATATTGGAACAGGAGGTAAGACATTTTTAATGTTTTACCGACTAAAAAAGAAAGAAACACGAATCTTTATTAAGTAAAGAGTACGAATAAGATAGAATAGATTAAAGATCTGGCGACAAGCTGGAAAAGGGCGTATGGGGAATGCCTAGGCTCTCAGAGGCGAAGAAGGACGTGATAAGCTGCGAAAAGCTACGGGGATCGGCACACACGATATGATCCGTAGATATCCGAATGGGGCAACCCGGCATATTGAAGATATGTCATGGCGCAAGCCAAGCAAACCCGGGGAACTGAAACATCTAAGTACCCGGAGGAGGAGAAAACAAAAGTGATTCCGATAGTAGCGGCGAGCGAAATCGGATTAGTCCAAACCGTACATGTTCCGGCATGTGCGGGGTTGTAGGACCACGATATTCGACATGTAATGAACTAGAACGCTTTGGAAATAGCGACCATAGAGGGTGATAGTCCCGTATAGGCAAAGAGCATTTAGATAGTGGTATCCTGAGTAGTGCGGGGCACGTGAAACCCTGTATGAATCCGGCGGGACCATCCGCCAAGACTAAATACTCCTGAGAGACCGATAGTGAACCAGTACCGTGAGGGAAAGGTGAAAAGAACCGTGAATAACGGAGTGAAATAGATCCTGAAACCATACGCTTACAAGCGGTCGGAGCCCATATGGGTGACGGCGTGCCTTTTGCATAATGAGCCTACGAGTTACTTTTACTAGCAAGGTTAAGGACTTCAGGTCCGGAGCCGTAGCGAAAGCGAGTCTGAACAGGGCGCCATAGTTAGTAGTAGTAGACGCGAAACCGTGCGATCTACCCATGGGCAGGTTGAAGCTGTGGTAACACATAGTGGAGGACCGAACCCGTTGACGTTGAAAAGTCTTGGGATGACCTGTGGGTAGGGGTGAAAGGCCAATCAAGCTCGGAAATAGCTCGTACTCCCCGAAATGCATTTAGGTGCAGCGTGTAGATAGTTTTATAGAGGTAGAGCTACTGATTGGATGCGGGGGCTTCACCGCCTACCAATTCCTGACAAACTCCGAATGCTATAAAATGTTTCTGCGCAGTGAGGGCATGGGTGCTAAGGTCCATGTCCGAGAGGGAAAGAACCCAGATCACCGGCTAAGGTCCCAAAGTATATACTAAGTTGATATAACGCGGTGGAACTGCATTGACAGCCAGGATGTTGGCTTGGAAGCAGCCATTCATTTAAAGAGTGCGTAACAGCTCACTGGTCGAGCGGTTCCGCATGGATAATAATCGGGCATAAGTATATCACCGAAGCTGTGACTTCATATTAATATGAGGGGTAGGGGAGCATTGTAACTGCGTCGAAGGTGTACCTGCGAGGGATGCTGGAGCGGTTACAAACGAAAATGTAGGCATAAGTAACGATAATGCGGGCGAGAAACCCGCACGCCGAAAGACCAAGGTTTCCCCAGCTATG
>NZ_JBGQOO010000026.1:0-3573 GCF_052119685.1 Maribacter spongiicola
AGCAAAAGCATGAAGCTCTTGCTGCGCGGGATAACAGTTTGATAAATCAACCTGTTTCCTAAATTATTAAAGAAAAACTTGTTTTTCAACACAGTACCTAAGCGTAGTGCGGTAGTAAGGAAACTTTTGGTTTCCGTCTGCGCACGAAGCTAAAGCTTATTGTTTAGTTTTATTTTTCTTATCCAAAGCTAAATCCTAAAGATTTAGCGACTTTATAAATATACACAGACCATTCGATTTAACCCTAAAGTCCGCATTACGTTTAGGTTGTGTTGTAGCAAGTATTTCTTTTGCGCAAATTTGAGAATTTAAGAGTTAAAAAGGATTATTTATTTGAATCCAATTTATCCACAATTTGAAATACTAGCGCAATATGTAATATTAAAAGACCAGCCGAAATCGGGTTAATTCCGAAGCTTCCAAATCCAACTTTGAAAGTTGAATAGTAAAAGTCCAGAAGCCCGAAAATCCCAACCAGAAGAGTTAGTCCATAAACAACATAGTAAGTCATTCTATTTTTAAAGTAGAAAAAGATTGAAATCACCACGCATCCAATTCCGATGTAATGTTTTAAGCTTAGAGCATAATTGGAGGTAGAAATTACTACTAATGAAACTAGAATGAGTATTATGGAAATTCCTAATGGTATAAAATCGAAATCTAGTTTTTTCATATTTGCTACAACGGTCTCGGCTAAGCGTAGTGCGGGGCAAGGAAACTTTTCGTTTCCGTCTGCCGACGTAGCTAAAGCTTATTGTTTTGCTTTTTCTTTTTTGTTCCAAAGCTAAATCCATAAGATTTTGCGACTTTATAAATATACACAGACCTTTCGATTTAGCCCAAAATTCCGCATTACGTTTAGGCATTGTTGTAACACGTTTTTTATTCAGTAAACATCTTTTCTATTAAATTCCGTTTATCTTCTGTTTCCATAAATTCAACGTTTAGAACTGTTTTGGTAATTGTATCAGTTTCAACAATTAAGTAAGAAGAATACAATGGGTCTATATCAAATCCATAACTTTCTTTAATCGTAAAAAGTACTTTTCTGTTGAAGTCAGATTTCATTGGATAATATTCAACTCCAAGTAAATTAACAACCGAATCCATTTTGATTCCAATTAGTAATTTTGAGTCAATCAAATCCTCCGTCATATTCGTTCTAACATTATTGTGTCCAATTTTATCAGATTTCCACTCTTTAGAATCAAATTCAAGTCTATTATTCTTGCAACTAACAAGTAAAAGAAGAGTAGATATGAAGAATAAATATCTCAATTTGGATTTTTTTTAAATGTGTAACAACGGCTCGGCTAAGCGTAGTGCGGAGGCAAGGAAACTTTTCGTTTCCGTCTGCGCACTAAGCTAAAGCTTTTGGTTTAGTTTTAATTTTTCTTGTCCAAAGCTAAATCCATAAGATTTAGCGACTTTATAAATATACACAGACCTTTCGGTTTTGCCCTTAAGTCCGCATTACGTTTAGGTTTTGTTAGCATTTGTTTTTTTACGTAATGCTTGTTTTAGAAGTTGAATACTCGTAATTCCTGCAAATATGCCAATAAGCATCCGACCGTTGAATAACAATGCAGCCGTAATTAATAAACTTATAACTCCTATTATAAATGTGGTTATAGAACTTACTTTTTTGCTCATTGCTTATTTTTTATTGAAGGGTTGTCCAATTTACTTTTCCCAACGTTATTATTAGTCCTTTTTTTTAGGATTTCGTTTATGGCGAATCCAATTACCCAAAATATAAATCCAATGAATTTTAGAAATTGATAATCCGACAGAACTTCAGATATTTCTCCATCAGTAAGGCGGGAGCCTATTCTTGCGAGCACTCCAATTCCGAAAAATACGTATCCAATATTTTTAAAGATTTTTCCAATTTTCATAGAAGAGTATAATTTTACTTCTTATTGGTATACAAAAGAATCTATTCGTTACAGTTTTCGAGATAAAATAAGGTGCTTAAATAAATGCTAACGCTTGAGCTAAGCGTAGTGCGGAAGTAAGGAAACTTTTCGTTTCCGTCTGCGCACGAAGCTAAAGCTTATTGTTTAGTTTTATTTTTTCTTGTCCAAAGCTAAATCCATAAGATTTAGCGACTTCATAAATATACACAGACCTTTCGGTTTTGCCTAAAGTCCGCATTACGTTTAGGTTTTGTTGTAATCAGTTATTCACTAGTAAGTTGTATTCATTAAACACCTTTTTTATGGAACTCAATTCTTCTCCTAAAACAATCATGTCTAATGGAACATCACCTGCGGTTTTATAGCGATTACATTCAAAACAAATCTCCAAAAAACCTGTTAGCCTTCCACTAGAATCATAAAAATTTAGTCCGTGACGTGGTATGTAACAGTCAGCTACAACAACAATAGTTTCTGAAGTTTCTGACAGTTTTTTATCTGGAATTCTTAGTACTTTTTTATAATCCGATTTTTTGAGTTTAACTTTTTGTCCAACATATTCGTTTCTTATGTTCACAATATCATTTTTAAATCCTTCTTCGTTTTTAATGATTATTGATTCATAATCGCAATTTTCAACTGTTTTACGTCCAATTCTTTCTGTTTCGTCTTCTGAAAATACTGGATAACCTCTTGTATAACATTTAGGAAGAATAGAAATTAACTCCAATTTAGTGTTTTCAATAAAATCATTTATTAGAGAATCATTTTCAGATATTATATTTTCCGAAGCTCTTTTTCTGTTATTCATTTTTTGAGTCGAGCAACCAAAAAAAACAATAAGAATGAATAAGGGAAAAATGTTTTTCATAATTGATTACAACGCTTGAGCTATGCTTAGTAAGGGCTTAACAAGAACTTACCATCGATATAGCACTAAGCGAAATTTTTATGTTTTGAATTAAATTTTAACAATGCAAAATCCTAAAGATTTTGCGACAATATAAATATACAATTACCATGAATAAATTACTAAAGCCCTTATTAAGTATAGGTTTTGTTGTAAAACGTTTTTTTACTCACAGGAGCAAGTTCCGTAAAACTTTAGAATCTCAAGAAAGTAATACACAGCGGCAATTAGAGTCCCAAGTGCTATTGCCCAAGTCAAAAAAACAATCTGACCTTGAAAACGAACTTGCTTCTCTTCAAGAGCGTTCTGCCGTTCGGTCATCTCGTTCCTTAAATTTTCTAATGTTTGGTTTTTACGGATTAGATTTTCGTAACCGCCATGATTCATAAAAACTAACCCCTCAAAAGATATTTTGTAAAAATAATTAATTTTTGGTGTTTTAAACAAAGGGTCGGTATATTCCTCTGACTCTTCATTTACATATCCATCTTTCACTAATTTTAGCAAAGCAGCATGTAGTAATGAATTTTCTATGTTTTTTAAAAAATCAGATTCTTTTTCTAGCTCGTTTTTTATATATGGAAATTGATTTTCATTTGTTTTTGATAAGAATATTAATAATTCATCTAATATTTTTATATGCTCCATTCTTGCTTTATAAATGTTTTACAACAAAGAACTGAGGTAAAAAACAAACAAATTCTTCTTTAATCTGAGACAATATTATTCTAGGCTCATAGATTC
>NZ_JBGQOO010000027.1:0-3337 GCF_052119685.1 Maribacter spongiicola
ATCACTTATTTGCGATTCGGTGATGGTCAATGCAGTTTCATGTTGAGTAACATTTGATTCTTGAACTCTTGCATCTGTGAGCACACCCGAAGTTAAATCCGCTGCATCGGTGATATGCGCACCTGTACTATAATTGTTGTTGGCAACAAAAGCATCCACTTCGGCTTCAGAAAGTTGCGTATCGTCATCGCCATCATCTAATCCTGCAGGTCTGTTTGCAAGACTAGTCCATTCTCCATCGAAATCATCAGCAGCATTATCATCAAATCCTGATAAATCGACAGTTGTTGCATTTGGGTCATTAGATAAGGTTAGTACGCCCAAAGTATAATTTAATGTCTGAATTTCATTTTGGTCATCTGCATCCGCATCATCTACATTGATTGCAATAGCATTACCGTTATCAATACTAATATTCCCAGGTGTATTGTCGGTCTGTAAATTTTGATTGTCAGTAACAACGATTGATATAACCGTTTCTATTCCGTTTTCATTGGTATAGGTATACGTGCCATCGCCGTTATCTGCAAGTGTAGATATGGTTTGTGGTGCTCCATTAAAAGTTACGTTATTTCCGTTTCCGTCAGAAAGTGTAATGGTGCCATTTCCATTATCAGTAAATGTAAATGATGATGAAGAATTGCCATCGCAAAGGTTTATCCATATCAATCCGTTATAATAATGCACACATTGCGTGTCGGTATTATAGACTACGGCTCCGTTCAGTGGAGAAATTGCTTCCATTTGTGCCGTAGTAAGTCTGGTAAGCACAAGTGCTTTGTCTGTACTTTCTAATTCGACAATAGAAGCAGCATTTATGGTATTAGGGTTCTGACCTATTTTTACTTGTGCATTTGCACAGAATGATATAAAAACGAAGAGTAGTAGAAATTTAATTTTTGTAGACATCTAAATATTGGGGAATATGTTATCATCTATAAAAATAAAGCCGTCTATGTAGGAAAAATATAATATGTTGTGAACCTATGGATATATGTTGGGAAACCCGATAAACCTTTCAGTACAAAGTTGAAATATGCGTTTAATCTAGTAGTAAAAGAATTTAAATATGTAGGAATTTATTTTTATGATAGGATATTTCTTTCACAAGTATTCGATGCGGAAAGAAATTAGCTGAATTATTTATCTAGATAGATATAAAAAACCCTGATAATTTAAGTCGCCTTCAGGAATGTAAATCGTATAAAAATAGACGCCAGTAGGCAATCCTTTTTCTTCACCGAAAGGGACATTGTTCAGATTAGAAAATCCGACAAAATCATCAACGTAATCTGTTTTTTCGAACACTTTTAGTCCGTAGCGATCATAGATTTGAAGAAAGTTACTGTCAAAATCTTCTAATTCTTCTATGTAAAAACTGTCATTGATTCCGTCACCATTTACAGAAATAAAGAAATTATCTATGAATAGTACGTCTTTAGATAAAGGTTCGAACGGACTTTTAGATGAGCCCAGCGTTATAACTTCATAATCATCTGGTATAAATGATTCTGTTGTTACAAACCCTTCGGTTAATGTACCTACAGGCACACTACCAACTAGATTTACCCATTGTTGGGAATTTTTGCTCCATCCTACGGGGATAACTTCATCAACGTTTTCGGTTAAACTCCCTATAGTACTGCGGTCATTCCAACTTAAGGTTACCGTAGATGGTACAGTACCTTCTAATCTCCAGAATTCAAATGTATTTACCAATTCAACATCAAGTGCTGTTGTACCCGTATTATAAGAACCTAAAGGCGCTGGTGCGTTATTCGGATTTTCAAAAAAATAGGAACATTTTGCAAATAAATTAACGCTCTCAGAATTTATGATCAAAGGTCTTAAGTACTGCACATCACCTACGGGGAAACCAAAATTTTGTTGATTGGTTATTGCTGCATAACCTTCTATTTTGCTAAAATCGTTCTCGCCACTGTAAAATGAATTATCTACAAAATTATAGAAAATGTCTGGTTGCGATAGGGGAGTAAGAATACTACCGAATATGAAGTTGGTGTTATTGGTATTGTCCATACCTAGATTTAACTGCATGTTATTCTCTAGGGCAATTTCCATATCATAGAACTGCGGAGTAACATTACCCGAAACGGTCAAAAGCTCCGACCCATAAAAACCAGCAAGACCTAGATTATTATCTAAAGGCGATTCATTGATGAGGTTGGTATGAAAACCAATTTGCCCACCTTCGTGAATACGTAAGTTGCCGTTGTTATATAGTGCCGTTTGGGCAGAAATACTTGCCGCAAACAGAAAGAAAAGTATGTGTGTGTATTTTTTCATTAGTTGTTTTGCTTATCTAATAACATGGTTTTAATCTCTGCCATTTGAGCTTTTAAAGCCTCTAATTCTGTACTCATGTTAGTATTGGCACTCTGCAATTCTTTAATTTTCTTTTCTTGCTCGATCGTATGCAAAAATAGTTCTTCTACTTTTTCTAGGTTGACTCTAGATGCTTCACCTAAATCCCAATAACCTTGCTCTTTAATTGCTGCTGCAGATTTGATGCCCGGTAAGTGATTGTTTTCTTTTACAAATTTTTCAATTTCAGACAAGTTGGAAAATTTATAATTTGGATTCAAAATAGAATTGCCTAAGAAATATTTTTGGAAAACGTAATCTGGTACGGTGATATAAGCTGTCGCTGAAATTGTACCTTCTGCTCTAATGTTTCCGTTGACATGAAGTTTGGTGATAGGATCTGGATCTATCCCGATACCTATATCGCCTATTTCATTTATTCTCATAGCTTCAAATCCATTAGTCGAAAAACCTAATTGATCAATACCAATTCTATACATTCCCATGTTGGTATCATCATTCGTATAAAATCCATAACCAGGATTACCAGCACTACCTGATGTAGAAGCGAATCCACCTCTTGCTTGAATTTGACCATCAACATCAAGTTTGCTTTGGGGAGCCCCGGGTAAATTTCCTATTGCTAATCGATTGTTGGTTTCATCCCATAAGAGTTGATTGTTATTTTCAGCTATACCACCGTTGCCATCAGAAAATAAAAGTGAACCTGTATTTACAGGGTTTGTAAGGTTTTGCCATTCTACAATTGTTCCATTAGTAGCAAGAAATTGACCTGTAGTTATACTCGGTTCTATTTTCGCTGGAGTAACGGCTTCTGCCGCGAGTTCAGCTGTATCGATTCCTAATGGGGCAACGTCCAATGTCAAAGGGTCTGCTGTTGTTCCTGTTCCTGAAAGTTCTAGAGTTGCATCCGTTGCAGCTGTAACCTCATTACCGATAATTCCATCAATTTCTGTAACTGTTGCAGTAATATCTGCTTCTTGAATATATA
>NZ_JBGQOO010000028.1:0-2125 GCF_052119685.1 Maribacter spongiicola
GCGCATAAGGGACTTACACCCTCTAAATAAATCCTTATATTGCTATAAGGTAAAGATGCCCATACTGGGCACACACAGTGTATATAAAAAATAGGCGAAATAGTAATAAAATTAAAGGTTTCAGCTCGTATAAAACCTTGTACTTAACCGAAAGTTCAGTGCTTCGAAATCGCCTACTTTTCATATACTAAACGTTGCCACACATTAAAAAAAGCGAGTTATAATTTAAGAAAAAATTGAAATTGACGAGTAAAAGAAACATAAGTGAATACTACCAACTACCAATTCTTGATGGATTAGAATTACTAAATGCAAAATCACATACCTTAGATTTTCCTTTTCATACACACAATACCTTCAATATTGCTTTAATATTAGAAAACACTTTTAATATTAGGCTTGAAGATAAAGATATAATGGTACCACAAGGGGTTCTATCAATAGTTCATCCAAATGAAGTACACGCCACACCTTGTGACAAAGATTTAGGAAACTCCTTTTTTACATTTTATGTTTCACCAGAAGCTATTAAAGATTTTAATAATGGGGAACCTGTGTTTTTTGAAGATAAAATTATCTATGACCAATATGTTTTTAATGAACTTTATTTTTTGTCAGTGCATTTTAAAAATAATGAAATCGATTTTGAAAATCGACTCATTGCAGTATTAAAATTACTTGTTAAAAATTATACTTCCGTTCAACCTATAAAATTCGCAACAAGTAAATTATTTCAATCTTTTATCACTGAAACAAACTTTGAATCTTTTTCATTGAATAAAACTGCAAGTCAGTTTGGGTTGAACAAGTATAAATTCATTAGGCTTTTTAAGCAAGAAACAGGTTTAACACCAAATAACTATGTGCTGTTATCTCGAATTCAAGAGAGCAAGAATATGTTAAAAGAAGGAAAACCTATATTTAATACAGCAATTGATTGTGGGTTTTACGACCTTTCTCACTTTTATAAAAATTTCAAACGATTTACAGGTATCAATCCATTGGATTTTCAAAATTCTTTCCTTATCAAGTAGTGCAATATTTTACAATTGTCTTTATTAAGCTTGTTCTAACTTTGCTTAAAATTCAAATAAATCTATTATGAAACAAATCTCAATCTTACTGTTCATTCTTTCAGTTACTATTTCAAATGCTCAAGAAGTTATTCCATTTGAATTAGGTGATGACAACCGTATATATTTAAAAGGACTCATTAATCAGTCTGACACCCTAAATTTAGTGTTTGATCTAGGCGCAAATATTACTGTTTTAAATAAAATAAAAATGGAGTCCAAAAATGTCCACATTAAATTTGATACCATTGTAAGCAATGGGGGTAAAAATGGGGCTTCAAAGGAAAGTAAAAGTTTTAACAATCTCGTCAAAATAGGAAAGCTAGATTACACCGGAAAAGAGGTGCTTGGAATAGCATACCCTGAAAGTGAATTATTAGATGGGTTGATTGGTTGGAATTTTTTTGACGATAAAATAGTGGAAATTGATTATGAAAGTAAAGAACTTTTAATTTCAGATCATCTACCAAAGTATTCCAAAAAATTTAGCAAAAACAAATTGAAATTTATAAACGGACTTCCGTATGCAAAAACGATTTTGTATAAAGGAAAGAAAAAAGTAAAAATATGGTCAATGCTCGACACGGGCTATAACTCTACTTTAGATTTGTATTACAGCACTGCAATCAAAAATAAACTTTTAAATGAATATCAAGTTATTGGTGAGTCCACTAGCTTTGGTACAGATGGTACTGTTACAAAATCTGATTACGTTTTAATTCCAAGAATCGAAATTGGAGGCTATGAAATATATAATATGCCTGCTGATATAGCAAAAACAAAAGTTGAATCTCATATTCCTGCTCTTTATGGAGGGGATTTATTAAAACGGTTTCGTATTATTTTAGATTTTAAAAACAAACACGTATATCTAATGCCTAATAGAAACATCAATAGTAAATATCAATAATGAATTTTAATTTGAACAAGCATGAATAAAAAACGTGTGGCAATCGAGTAGACGGCCGTGAGCTTTAAAGCCCACGGTGCGCCTCTCACACCACCGTGCGTACGGGTCTCGTACACGGCGGTTCGTTATATCAGAACTTTAC
>NZ_JBGQOO010000029.1:0-2099 GCF_052119685.1 Maribacter spongiicola
GAAACTTTTGGTTTCCGTCTGCGCACGAAGCTAAAGCTTATTGTTTAGTTTTATTTTTCTTATCCAAAGCTAAATCCATAAGATTTAGCGACTTCATAAATATACACAGACCTTTCGATTTAGCCCTTAAGTCCGCATTAAGTTTAGGTTTTGTTAGCATTAGTAATTTTTCAATATGGCTTAGGTTTGAGTCCCGATTCTGGATAATATTCATTTGGGTCAATTCCTCTTGCGTTCAAATGAGAAAATAGCTCTGTTTTATCTTTATTCTCCATTAACACTAATTCAATTGCAACTTTTACTTTATATCGCAAATCCGCAACCAAACTCAATAAATCGGAAGGTGAATCAAGACCAATAGTTTTAATCTTCTTTTTGATTTCCTTATTGACTTTTACGGGTGATTCATCCATTGCTCCATGAACAAATTTACTTCTCAATGAATAATAATATTTAATAAGCTTATAATTTTTATCAAACAAACCAGGGTTCCAAAATAAAATTGAATAATGTCTAGCTATTGTATGTGAAATTGGATTTGTTCCATTATTGAATAAGCTTTCCAGACATGAAATTAGCAGAGTTAGTTTTACTTTTAGGTGTATAAAGTTATCTAAATTGTTTACTGGGACATTTTCTGCATTGTTGAATAACTCAATAGCAAAATCTATGTATCTGAATTCGGTCAAATGTAAATTAAGTTCCTTAACATTTAAGGCTCTGTCAGATTGAATTGGAAGGATTTTTAGAGAGTGGACATCCTGTATTATTTTTTGAACAAGATTGATGAAAAGGGGATTTTCAGTCCTTTTCAAACCAGATAAGTCCCTGTTTTGAAAAATCCGACTGTTAGGAGCTTTGAATATTGTTCTTTCTAGATATTGCATTCGCGACGAAATACCTGTCGATGTTTTATTAATTGTTCCAAATTGGAGGGGATATTCTAGAAAAACAGAAAATAACTTTGTTAATCGATTACAGACGATTTCAAAACCAGATGTCATATAAACATCTTCCATACTAGATTCTATTTCATTATTATCAGATCTTTCAAAAAAGAAGACTTTATTCTTGAAAGATGTTCTGTTAAAATCGACTTGAATATTCAAATGATTTAAAAGCTCTAATACACTTTGATGCCTTTTTTGAGGTCTGTCATCTATTATGTAACTGTTATTTGACGTGTCGTCTGCGAATAAGTTTTTGTGGGTAGAAGGACTTAATTCCTCTAGCTTTTCACTAATAAAATCTTCATATTCATAACCGACAAAATGATAACCAAGCGGTTTCAGTATTGGGTTTAATTCTAGAATACTATCGTCTGCGGATTCAACTATAGCAGAGTAGAAAACGTCTAATTTTTTATTCAATGTGGTTTTTGTATTATTAATGCTAACGTCTCGGCTAAGCGTAGTGCGGTAGTAAGGAAACTTTTCGTTTCCGTCTGCGCACGAAGCTAAAGCTTATTGTTTAGTTTTATTTTTTCTTGTCCAAAGCTAAATCCATAAGATTTAGCGACCTCATAAATATACACAGACCTTTCAGTTTTGCCCTAAAGTCCGCATTACGTTTAGGTTTTGTTGTCATTAGTGATTTTCGCGATGCTTGGAACGTTTTGCTTGCGTAATTACTGAGTTCAGATTGATTTCATACGTCACAAGCTAAAAAGTCCATCTGCATAACAGTTGCGTTTGAGTAAGATCCATTCGCTCAAACTTTCTAAAGTATCCATCTTCGTTCATTTTAGAAACAGCTTTTTCAAATCTTAACTAGTCCACAGCTTTATTGGTTTTTTTGAAGTGGGCATAAAAACAGCCTGCTGCTAGTAATGTCCAGAATAATCTATAAACCCATATGTTTACGTCAAACATTAAAATACTAGCTGTTGAATTCGTGCCAAAGAAGGTGTAAATTACATTTATTAAAGCTATAATTCCGACAATTAAGTTCATTGATATTTTACTCATAATAGAAGGTCCTGGTTAGTTATTATATTTTTTTATCATTAATGACAACGGTTGAGCTCGTATGTTTGGTTCTTAGTTTGAAGATACTATATTTTGAATGATAAATTAGTTTAAAGGAAGGGTGATTACGTG
>NZ_JBGQOO010000030.1:0-1895 GCF_052119685.1 Maribacter spongiicola
GCGTCGAGTAGACAAGGGGAATTTCACCCCAAGCCTCTCACAGAACCGTACGTGATAGTCTCCCATCATACGGCTCTTGTTATACAAATCTAAATTAACGTTTTCACTTTGTATATCCCATTTTCCAATGGTAAAATAGATCAGGAAACTGTTCCTGTATTCTAAAGAACCATTTGTATGCACGTTTTATACTGGTCTTATAACGTTTATACCTTTTTCTTGCCCATTTCACTAAACGATTGTTCAATAGTTTGAAAACTCCGTGGAGCATAGATTTCCTGAATTTCGCATAGTAATTGATCCATCCCCTAATCATGGGATTGAGGATTTTGGCAATACCTACGATACTATTGGAGGTCATTCTATGCACTTTAAGTTCTGCTAACTTAGCTGCAATACGTTTTCTCGAACTTATACTAATGCTACAATCGAAGCCTAGAAATAGCCCACTTCGCTTTTTAGATCTGGAAGTTCTAGGTTGAAAAGAATAGCCTAGAAAATCAAACTTGACGTTGTGATGATTTCCTTTTCTCCGATAGTCCTTACAGTACACAATTTTGGTCTTTTCTGGATGTAACTCCAAACCAATTTGATGCATTCTGTTTTGGATGGCCTTTAGTGTTTGTTCGGCATGTTTTTGACTTTTACAGTTTACGATTACATCGTCGGCATAACGTGTGTAACTTACTGTTCTGTCAGTCTGTTCTAACCATCTGTCAAATCCGTAATGCAGAAAGAGATTCGCTAATAAGGGGCTTATAACACCGCCTTGCGGAGTTCCTTTTCCTTGTTTTACGAGCAGTTTTCCAGATTTGGTCATTACTGGGCATGCCAGCCAACGTGCTATATAGAGTTTGACCCATTTTTCGGGTACATGTCTCTCTACGGCAAGCATCAATTTGTGGTGGTCAATGTTATCAAAGAACCCTTTAATGTCCAGATCGATTACCCAGTCTGTTTTCCAGCAGTTTTTCCTGACCTGTTCAAGTGCTTGATGCGCACTCTTTTTAGGTCTGTAACCAAATGAATTTTGACTGAATTCCTTTTCCAAACGAGGTTCTAGAAACCTCTTGATTACCATTTGTCCAATTCGGTCACTTACGGTAGGTATTCCCAGTTTTCGGACTTTTCCGTCCTTTTTGGGAATCTCCACTTCTTTGACCGGAGGGGGGAAATAGCTTCCCGATGCCATACGGTTCCAGAGCTTATACAGGTTTCCGGACAGGTCGGTCTCGAATTGTTCGATACTGACCAAGTCTATACCTGCGCTTCCTTTGTTGGCTCGCACTCTCTTGTAAGCTTGCCATATCATGGCTTTGCTTATAGGTATTGATTTTGTTTCATCGCATAAAGTCATCCTCGAATAGTGAGTTGTTAAATGTAATGCAACTGTACAACCTAACCCCTTTGCTCCATTTCCATTACAGAAACTTCAACGCTACTACGGGCTAGTCCGTCCCTGAAAATAACTTTGGTATTCTACCTCTAGGTTGAGCCTATTGTTTATTTCCCTTAGCATTTATAGTCAGGTTCCCGAGTTCCGTAATTAAGCCCGGATAAAATTCATGCCCCCTGAATGACGCCTGCCGTATAGCCAATAAATAGGTCTTCGCTATACTCCTTAACTCCGTATCATACTTCGTAGCTTTTGACAGGGTGTACCTACTTCTCGACACCTCGAAAGGGGTTCACTTTCGTTCATCTCTTTTATCCATACCTGACCAGTTCTTGACTAGCCGTTTCCTAAACGCTCAGTACCATCGCTCTTTACAACAGCACCTTTAGGTGGTTTAACGCCTTCTCCTATAAAACGACATTGGTGGGTCGGTTCCACCATCTTAATTACAGTTCACAACAAGTATTTTGCCGCTCGTTGCTTGCTCGGCACACTATGG
>NZ_JBGQOO010000032.1:0-1748 GCF_052119685.1 Maribacter spongiicola
TAAAGCCCACGGTGCGCCTCTCACACCACCGTGCGTACGGGTCTCGTACACGGCGGTTCGTTATATCAGAACTTTACACTAAGGTAGTACGCTAGCATACTTTGATAACCTCTTTTGCCTAGGCGTTTTTCAGTAATAGTAGTTCTAAGTATAGGACTTTGGGCTACTGCCCATCCTCCCATTCTTGTCCTGCTCCAAGCATATGCTTGTCCCTGTTTTATACCTAGACCTATGAGATTCTTGCGTTTGCGCTCTGGTTTCTTCCAATCGTGCCATATGCAGTATCGTAGTCGGTTACGTAACCATTCATCCAGCTTTTTAAGTTTGGTCTGTATATTCCCTAATCGGAAATTGTTCAACCACCCTTTATAGATGGGTTTTAGCCGTTGTAACCTTTCCGCTAATGACAATGGCAGCGTTTTCTTGGTAAGATACCTGAGCTTGCGTTTAAGTGTTTGCCAAGCCTGTCCGCTTACTACTAACTGATAATGACCCTTTACGCCTTTCTTATATACCGGCGTAAACCTATAACCCAACACCTTGAATGTAGAGGGTCTTCGGATACCGCTCTTTGCCCGGTTGACAGGCAGATCCAGTTTCTCTTTTAGGAAAAGAAAAACCTCGTTCCCTATTGCTCGTGCAGCTGCTTTTGATTTTGTATAAATACTGAAATCATCGGCATAGCGGATAAACCTGAACCCTCTTGTTCTTAAATGTTTGTCCAATTGGTCCAACATGATATTGGACATTAATGGACTTAATGGGCTGCCTTGTGGCAATCCTTTTCTGCGCTTATGCAATCGTCCATTCTTTAAAATGGGCGCGCGTAACCATTTTCGGATCAGCCATAAGGTGGTCGGACATTTAACCTTGTTATAAATAAGCTGAAGTAGTTTATAGTGTTGTACTTCATCGAAGAAACTCTTTAGGTCTATATCTACTATGTCTTGGTAGCCATCATTGATGTACCCTTGACTTTTCAGTACTGCCTGTTGAAGGTTCTTCCTTGGGCGGAAACCGTAACTCTCCATCTCGAAATCAAGTTCGAAATGAATCACCAATTGTTGGCTTACCGCTTGTTGAAGCCACCTATCCACTACCGTGGGCACTCCCAGTAATCTGGTCTTGCCGTTCGGCTTGGGTATCTCTACCCCTTTGATAGCCTGTGGTATATAGCTTTTAGAAATAAGTTGGTTTACCACATTTGAGCGGTGGGCATCCATAAATGCCTTCAACTCTTGTGTGGCCATACCATCTACTCCTGCCGAACCTTTATTGCGGACTACCTTTTTACAGGCGTCGCTCAGGTTTCTAGCGGCTACTACTTTTGCTATCATTTAATTTACTGTTCTTGTCCTTCTAAGTATAGGCTATCCAATTAACGGATTCCTACACGAATCTAGACGTGATCTGACGTTCTGTCCTTCCTTACTTGTGAGACCTCTAGGGTTCTGCCCTAGCTCGTTTCCTGCAAGTACTATGACTTCTGCTGACTTCTCCATATAACTACACGTAGTTTTGGAGACCTCCCCAGGTAAGAACATCTTCTTTCACTCAATGCCTGTCGTATCTACATAGCTACCCTTTTGGTAATCGTTGGGCGTTACAATGATGTGCTTGCTTACCCAAGTAACTATGCCTCCGTATACGATTCCTGTTCGTCAGTACCGAGTTTTGTAGTCTCGCTTTCTTCAGATGTAACCTCACGGTTACCACCCTTGCGACTTACTAATGCTTCCAGACGTTAC
>NZ_JBGQOO010000033.1:0-1606 GCF_052119685.1 Maribacter spongiicola
CACGTAATCACCCTTCCTTTAAACTAATTTATCATTCAAAATATAGTATCTTCAAACTAAGAACCAAACATACGAGCCGAACCGTTGTGTGTAATTAAAACGCAGACTAATAAAAAAGAATGAAAATCTATTTAACAATAATTGGAATTTGTTTGACGCAATTAATCTTTGCTCAAAATCCGCAATTTTTAGAATTACTAAATTATTACAATACTGAAAAGCAATTTAATGGTGTGGCTCTTGTTGCCACCAAAGGGGAAATTGATTTTTTGAGCAGTGCAGGTATTGGAAATAGACAAAATAGTTCGATACTGAACACCAAGTCAAAATTCAGAATTGCCTCCATGACCAAGGTTTTTACTGCGGTACTCGTTATGAAATTGGCTGAAGAAAAAAGGCTAAACCTTGATGATAAAATAGGCAAATACCTACCCAATTACCAAGGAGAAGGAAAAGATAAAGTCATCATACATCAATTGTTAACCTATTCTTCAGGGATTGAAAACAAGCTGGATGCTCTTGGAATGGCACCCTACCAAACAGATATAACGCTGGATGAATTTATTGAAACCTATTGCTCAGGAAAACTAGTCTTTACTCCAGGAGAGAAATCCGATTACGGCAATACAGAGTACATTTTACTTCAAAAAATAATTGAAACGATATCTCAAAGTAGTTACGAAACCTACCTGACCAAAGTTATATTGAACCCTTTTGAAATGCAGAACACTCAAATGGTGAAATCCAACGAAATCAATCCAGGATTGTTGCCCAGCTATACTTACCAAGATTCTCTAGGAATATTTTTTAGAGATGCTCCTTATTACCCTGAACTCTACTTTGGTGCAGGTGCACTTTATTCTACAGTTGAAGACCTGCTAAAGTTTGATCAAGCGCTTTTCAATAACAAAGTATTAAGCAAAGAAACGACCGAAAAATTATTAACCATTCATCCTGAACTTGGATATACGGCTTATGGGCTTTGGGGTTCAACAGGCTGGGGAAATTTCAGTGAACCATTCTATTATCGTACAGGAGCAATTCTTGGTTCTAATGCGAATTGGATTCACACGATGGAGAATGATAAAACCATAATTGTATTGAGCAATACAAACGCCACTAATTTATATGAACTTTCAGAAAAATTATATTTAGCGAGCATAGGGAAAGAGGTCGAAATTCCCGCAACCGAATTACAAAATAGCTTTATTGATACAAATATTGAGAAAATTAATGGAACTTGGCAAATTGATTTAAGACCAAGCCCAAACAGCGAACCTTATCTAAAAGATTTTTACATTACCGAAGTATCAGGAAAAGAATTTAGTGGAGAATTTTATGGTTCTACATTTTCTAATGGTCTAATAAATAGTGAATGGGGAAATATTCGTTTTGCCTTTACAACTAAAGACGGCAGTAACACTTACTTTCATTCCGGGTATTTTTCAGGTACTATGATTTACGGCATTTCGTATTCCGAGGGAAGGAAATTCATTTCATATTGGACGGGGAAAAAGAAATAACTACACACAACAAAGAACTGAGGTAAAAAACAAACAAATTCTTCTTTAATCTGAGACAATATTATTCTAGGCTCATAGATTCA
>NZ_JBGQOO010000034.1:0-1313 GCF_052119685.1 Maribacter spongiicola
GTATCGCCTGTATCTCCTTTTGGACCTACCGCTCCTGTATCGCCTGTATCTCCTTTTGGACCTGTTGCTCCCGGTGCCCCTGCCGCTCCAGTATCACCTGTATCGCCTTTTGGACCTACCGCTCCAGTATCGCCTGTATCTCCTTTTGGACCTACCGCTCCTGTATCACCTGTATCTCCTTTTGGACCTACCGCTCCAGTATCGCCTGTATCTCCTTTTGGACCTGTTGCTCCCGGTGCCCCTGCCGCTCCAGTATCACCTGTATCGCCTTTTGGACCTACCGCTCCTGTATCACCTGTATCTCCTTTTGGACCTACCGCTCCTGTATCGCCTGTATCTCCTTTTGGACCTGTTGCTCCAGTATCGCCAGTATCTCCTTGTGGACCTGTATCTGCGTCAACCCATGTATATGTTCCAGAACCATCGGTAGACAAAACTTGTCCGTTAGTGCCACCTGTTGGTAATTCTATTTCATTATTTGGATCGTTATCTGCATCGTCTACATTATCTACACCATCATTATCTAAAATGATAGATCCTCCATCTGCTAATGCAACTGTTGATGTTCCATCACCGTTATTTGTTATTGTTGAGGCTTGGAATGATACCGGTGCTCCGATTTCATTAGTATACGTAAAGCTACCATTGCCATTATCCGCAAGGGTTGTTACAGTTTCTGATATTGTTACAGAAGCTACATTTAAATACAATGCACCATCTGTACCAAAGGCTAAATCGTTATTAGCATTAGTACTGATAAGATTAACCGATTCTGTACCGCCACCATCGGTAATCTCTAAACTACCGTCTGTAATTGCACTTCCTGTGTTATATTCGTTTCCGATAAAATTATCCGCATCATCAACATTATCTACTCCGTCGTTATCAACAGTAACAGCATTACCATCGATATCTTCAATAGTCGAGGTACCATCACCGTTATCCAAAACTGTAGTAATCTCGTTTCTTGGATCGTTATCGTTGTTCGCAGGAAAGGTTACCGATAAATCGAAATCATCTCCCGATCTTACCACTCCAACAGAACCATCTCCAGATGCCACTGTCTGTATCTCATTTCTTAAATCGTTATCTGCATCGTCTACATTATCAATTCCGTCATTATCAACAGTAACAGCGTTACCATCGATATCTTCAATAGTCGAGGTGCCATCACCGTTATCCACAACTGTAGTAATCTCGTTTCTTGGATCGTTATCGTTGTTCGCAGGAAAGGTTACCGATAAATCAAAATCATCATCCGTTCTTACTACCGCTACAGAACCATCGCCAGATGCTACTGTCTGAATCTCATT
>NZ_JBGQOO010000035.1:0-1275 GCF_052119685.1 Maribacter spongiicola
TAAATTCTTCATCAAATCTGACCTAAATAATAATTATTTATCGAATTTAGAGGTGTCCTAAAAAAGGGAAGCCTACAGTTTTCAAACTATCTATTTCAATTCTTGTTGTTCTTAAAAAATAGCTTCTATTTTTGTCGTTATCTACTTTTATAAAGTACGATAATACAAAACTGTTAACATCTACAGATATATCTGACAGCTCGTTATAAAAATCAAAACTATACTCTTGCAACGATTCGACAATTTCGTAAACAGTTTTATTTTTAAACTCAATATTAATTACAAAAAAAGCTTCCTTTTTATTGTCAGCCATATAGGCATTCAAGTTTTCAAAATCCTTCGTTTTTATGTTTTCTTTTAATTCAGTTCGTCCATTTTTGATTAAAATATCTTCTAATATTTTGTTTTCTTTTGAAACATCTACGTCCAAATTATCAATTACCTCATTTTTAGTTTTTGACTTATATTCTTGTTCAGAAAATTCAAAAAATTGAGGGATGATTCTAATTACAACTAAAATACTAAAAGCAAAACAACTCACAGTTGTCATATATACTTGAATTTCATTCAGTTGAAAAGGAGCATTAAAGTGTAATGGATAGAAAAAAACCAAATAGATAGTTCCATAAATTAATATATTTGGAATAAATCCTAAGTTGGTTACATATCTGAAATACTTCAATATTGGAGTGTTATGAGGATTATATTTTTTAGAATGGATTGTCATTATATAGCCCTTATGCGAGTAGAAGTCCAAAAAGTATTTTGTAAAAGTTAGAGCGAATATTAGATGAATCAAAAATAGAGTGTAAGAATTGAGATTGAGATATAATATAATTAACGAAAATATGATGTTATATGCTAAGCTCAAGAATATAAATTTACTTTGCTCAACATAGTATTTAAGAAACATACTTCTGCTGTATTTGAAAGAAGTAAATCCGCTTTGTAGAATAAATGTACTTGTTGCAATTAATAAACCTAAAATTGTTCCAGATAAATTCAATTGATTTTCAAAATATTTACTATAATCACTAAGTTCTTTAAATATTTCAATCATTCATTTTATTTTTTTTCAATTGGTGCTAACGGTCTCGTATAAGAATAGTTGCGGGTTTACGTGCGAGGATTTTCCGCAGGAAAATCAGACGTAGTAAACTTGCAACGACCTTTGGTTAAGCCCAAAATTGAGCAATTATTTTTATACATTGTGTGTGCCCAGTATGGGCATCTTTACCTTATAGCAATATAAGGATTTATTTAGAGGGTGTAAGT
>NZ_JBGQOO010000036.1:0-1229 GCF_052119685.1 Maribacter spongiicola
TGTAGGCTTCCCTTTTTTAGGACACCTCTAAATTCGATAAATAATTATTATTTAGGTCAGATTTGATGAAGAATTTAAATTCTTCATCAAATCTGGGCTTGAATTCTTTGGGTGATATATTGCCTAATGATTTATGTGGATGGTTGAAATTATAATCCTCCCGCCAGTTATCGCTTATCTTTTGAAGCTGATAAATGTCATTGAAATAATAGGCATCCAATATATCTTCTCTAAAAAAACGATTAAATCGTTCTATATATCCGTTTTGCATCGGCTTTCCCGGTTGTGTATATTTAATTTCTATAAAGTTCTTTTTACACCAGTTCATAAATGTCTTAGAGGTAAACTCCGGACCATTATCGCACCTCACGTATTTAGGTGTTCCTATTTCATCCTTTAAACGATCCAATGTTTCGATTACGGCTCTCGCCGGATATGAAAGTCCTGCATCTATTGCCAGAGCTTCCCGGTTACAATCATCCAAAACATTAAATACACGCAACTTTCTGCCATCGGTAAGCGCATCGCTCATAAAATCCATACTCCAACACTCATTTAGTGTCAAAGGTGTTTCTAAAGGTTGTTTTATACGTTTGACCAAACGCTTTTTATGTTTACGGCGCAGACCGAGTTTCATCTCGCGGTACACACGTAACACTCGTTTTCTGTTCCATTTTAAGCCTTCACGACGGATCTTGTAATAATATTCATCAAAACCTCTAGTTGGGTACGACTCCGCCAATGCTGTTAGCTTATCGATAACCTCGCTATCATCCTTCTTACTTTGGTAATACCACATCGATCTACTCAGGCCTACAACTTTACAGGCACGGATGATAGGTACTACAAAGGTTTTGATAAGATACTTTACACGAACTCTCTTGTCGGAAGGCTTTAGAACTTTTTTGACAATACGTCCTTAAGCATCTTATTGTCAAGACTCACATCGGCATACATCTGTTTGAGCTTATTGTTCTCTTCTTCAAGCTCTTTTAAACGTTTAAGCTGCTGTTGTTCCATACCTCCGTACTTCTTGCGCCAATAGTAGAACGTGCTTTTATCAATTCCTAATTCCCTGGACAGATCACCTACAGATCTTCCTTGTTCGTTTTCCTTAAGAGCTTTAATAATCTGGCTCTCGCTAAATTTGCTGTTTTTCATCGTGACAGTTTGAATTTAAAGTTAATAAATTCGAATTATGAACTGTCCTATTTTTTGGGAAGCCTACA
>NZ_JBGQOO010000037.1:0-1124 GCF_052119685.1 Maribacter spongiicola
ACAACAACGGCAACGGTAAGCGGAGGAACATGGACGGCAACGGATGCGGATATCTCAGCATTGACCAATGGTACGATTACGGTAACGGCGAACGTGACCGATGTAGCGTTGAACCCGGCAACGGACAATGACCCTATTACATTGGACAACTCGATCCCGACTATCGATATCACCACTCCGATAGAAGGAGACAATATCGTGAACGCATCGGAAGATGGCGATGTAACGATATCCGGAACAACGACAGGTGTAGAGGACAACCAAACGGTAACGGTAAGCTTCTCAGATGGAACAACTACGGTAACGACAACGGCAACGGTAAGCGGAGGAACATGGACCGCAACCGATGCGGATATCTCGGGACTTACAAACGGAACGATCACCGTAACGGCGAACGTAACCGATGTAGCATTGAACCCGGCAACGGACAATGATCCTATTACATTGGATAATTCGATCCCAACTATAGATATCACCACTCCAGTAGAAGGGGACAATATCGTAAACGCGGCGGAAGACGGCGATGTAACGATATCGGGAACGACCACGGGAGTAGAGGACAATCAAACGGTTACCGTAACGTTGAGCGACGGAACAACTACCATAACAACAACGGCAACGGTAAGCGGAGGAACATGGACCGCAACGGATGCGGATATCTCGGGACTTACAAACGGAACGATCACGGTAACGGCGAACGTGACCGATGTAGCGTTGAACCCGGCAACGGACAATGACCCAATTACATTGGACAACTCGACCCCGACTATCGATATCACCACTCCGATAGAAGGAGACAATATCGTAAACGCATCGGAAGATGGCGATGTTACCATTTCTGGTACCACTACCGGTGTAGAGGACAACCAAACGGTAACGGTAAGCTTCTCGGACGGCACGACTACGGTAACAACAACGGCAACGGTAAGCGGAGGAACATGGACCGCAACGGATGCGGATATCTCCGGATTAAATAACGGAACCATTACGGTAACGGCGGACGTAACCGATGTAGCGTTGAACCCTGCAACGGACAATGATCCTATTACATTGGACAATTCGATTCCAACTATAGCTATCACGACACCTATCGAAGGTGACGATATCGTGAACGCATCGGAAGA